>JANOQX010000216.1:0-46153 GCA_031415035.1 Cyanobacteria bacterium VAR_4_metabat_243 | reverse complement strand
CAAACCCGATGAAGGCGGCAACGTTGTCCTGTATCAGCACTTGTTCTGGTTCTATTCCCATCCAGCGGTGTACCTGATGGTGCTGCCCGTGTTTGGGGTGATTTCCGAGGTGATTCCGATCCATGCCCGGAAGCCGATCTTTGGCTACAAGGCGATCGCGGTGTCCAGTTTGGCGATTTGCTTCGTCGGGCTGTTTGTCTGGGTGCACCACATGTTTACCAGTGGTACCCCGCCGTGGATGCGGACGTTCTTTACGATTTCCACCTTGCTAGTGGCCCTGCCGACCGGGGTGAAGATCTTTAGCTGGATCGCCACGCTGTGGAATGGCAAGATTCGCTATACCAGTGCAATGCTGTTCGCGATCGGGCTGGTGTCGATGTTTGTCTTCGGCGGCATCACGGGCGTCACCCTGGCGGCGGTGCCCTTTGACCTGCACGTGCATGACAGCTACTACATCGTCGGGCACTTCCACTACGTCTTGTTCGGTGGCTCCGTCTTCGGGATCTACGCCGGGATGTACCACTGGTTCCCCAAAATGACGGGCCGGATGCTGGATGAGAAGCTGGGCAAACTGCACTTTGGTCTCACCTTCGTTGGGACGCACCTGACCTTCCTGCCGATGCACAACCTCGGACTCGAAGGGATGCCCCGCCGGATTGCCATGTACGACCCGCAGTACGAGCACTACAACCAAATTGCCACCATGGGCGCTTACCTCCTGGCGATCTCCGTGGTGCCGTTCTACTACAACGTGATCAACAGTTGGATCCGAGGCGAAAAGGCGGGCGACAATCCCTGGAATGCCCTCAGCCTCGAATGGACCACCAGCTCGCCGCCAATCATCGAAAACTGGGAAAAACTGCCCGTGGTGACCGTTGGTCCCTACGACTACGGCGTTAGCGATGAGGAACGGGCGGCGATCGATGCCGCACTGGCGGCCCGATCGACTTAGATCAGCGATCGCTGATTAATCCCGCACATCACAGGCAAAACCCATGGCCCAAACCCCGATCGATACCAATCTCAACCTCAACCTCGACCTGAACCTTGAAGGGGCCGAAACCACGGAACATCCCGATTTCCGTACCTTTGGCCTGGTGACCTTCCTGCTGTCCGAATCGCTGATGTTCGGCGCATTGTTCGTCGTCTATCTCAGCTATCGCGGTGGGGCGGCCCAATGGCCGCCCGAAGGCACGGAGGTCGAACTGCTACTCCCGGCGATCAACACGGTGTTGTTGGTCTCCAGCAGCTTTGTGATTCACCTGGGCGACAGTGCGGTGAAGCGCAATGACATCCCCGGCTTGCAGAAGTGGTACGGCCTGACGGCCTTGATGGGCATCATCTTTCTGGCGGGCCAGGTGTACGAATACAGCACCCTAGCCTATGGTCTCAGCACCAACCTGTTCTCCAACTGCTTCTACATCATGACGGGCTTCCACGGCCTGCACGTGCTGTTGGGCGTCCTGATGATTCTCGGTGTGGTGTGGCGATCGCGCAAGCCCGGCCATTACTCCGACCACAAACATACGGGCGTGGAGATGGCGGAGATCTACTGGCACTTCGTGGACATTATCTGGATCGTCTTGTTTGGCTTGATCTATATTTTGACGCGATTTTAGTGAAGCGCCGTTAAGGTGAGTGCCGTTTAGTTGGTTGTGGTACCTGTTGTACTGAGGATTGTCAAGCTGATTGTTTGGATGGTTGCCATCACCACTGAGTCACCCTTTCGTCAGTTCCCAGTTGGCCCCAGACCTACCCCGATCGAAAAATTTTCAACTTTTTCAAAACCCCTGAAATGCTTACTCAAACAGCGTTTCAGGGGTTTCTTTTGAAATTAAATTCGGGAAAATGGCTGAAACCGTGTGTTCATGCGGAAAATCTGCTTTATAATCGCATCGCACACCTTGTAAACCACCAGGGAAAGCCCCCATGAATAAGGCAGAACTCGTTGACGCAATTGCCGCAAAAGCGGATGTCACCAAAAAAGAAGCTGATTCGGTCTTGTCGGCCATGATCGACGTTGTGATGGAAGCCGTTGCTAGCAACGACAAAGTCACGCTCGTCGGCTTTGGCACCTTCGAAGCCCGTCAGCGCCAAGCCCGCGAAGGTCGTAACCCGAGCACTGGCCAGCCGATCAAAATCCCTGCAACTACGGTGCCCGCATTCTCTGCTGGTAAAGGTTTCAAGGAAATGGTCGCAGCGGCAAATAAGGGCACTCCGGCGGCGGCGGCGAAAGCGAAGAAGTAAGACTGACGCGGGGTCGATCGAGGGCTGGGAGCGTTGTTCCCGGTGGTTGATCGATGGCGCTAGGCATACTGACTCTGGCTTGTCCGCCCCATGGGGCAAGCCCAAACATGATCTAAATGACCGCGATCGACAATTGAGTGGAACTTCCGGTGGCGGAAACATTCTGACAATTGCCGATCGTGTTTTGCTATTGGGCTGGGCGGGATTTTGTAACTGCGATGTCGTAACCACGATTTTGTAACAAAGCGTGAAAAGATCGCCCGCGCTCGGTGGAATCCTCGACCAGACTGGAAAATCGCTCTACACTAATGACACCCATTAGTTACACCCATTGACTTGGAGGTAATCGGTATGTTGCGTTGGTTCACCGATTTTGAACATATTACGTTCTACGTTTCGATCAAGCTGGGCGTGCTGGCCCTGCTGCTGGTGATCATGTGGATGTTGATCGAGCAGCAGCTTCAGTTGGCGCATCTCTACGGTTAACCGGGCGCGGCGCGCTCCCTAACTGACAGCCATCAGCCGCAAACTCCGCAGGGCATTGAGGCAAGTTGGACAGTCACAGCCAAACAGGGAGATCGCGGCGTTGCTTTCCTGTTCCGAGAAGACAAATTCCTGGGGCGATGCCTGTGGATCCGCTGCCTGATCGATCGGCTGACCAATTTCGACTTGCTTGGCGATCGCTTGCGATCGGCTACAGACCAAGTTGAAGCGGCTGTGGGTGGACATCACACAGACTTGGGCTTCATTGATGTCGAGCATCGGTTCCGAGACCTGTTGGACGACGCCACTGGTCGTGACACTGGCGGCGGCGGGCAGCGCCATCATCCAGCAGAGTGCGCCCCCCACGAGAGTGGATGTTGCGGCCAGCGATAGGATTAAACGACGCATAGCGTTTCACCGTTGAATGTGTGTGTGGTTAGGGCGATTTGACTGTAGACCGATCGATTCATCATCCAGTTCCGTTCTAAGGTAGCGAGAATCCGGATGGATGACACATTTAATTTTGACTTTAGATTTTGTCCTGGTCATGATACATCGGTGAATTGGATCGGCGTCAGCGTGAGCCAAATGGGTCAAAAATGGGCACAGTGAGCATGTCCCAGTCCATCCGTCGGTACTGCTGTGAACGCCTTTGCCCCCCTTGTTATGCCCCGCTTACATGACGGCAGCCTGAAGCCGCTGCAACCCGATTCGATCCTGCTCGATCTGCCGCTGTATGAATTTCAGTGGGCGATCGATGCGGCGGCCAGTGAGTTGGCCGATGTGTTCGATCGGATGCCGACGCTCCCAGGTGTGCTGCTGCGCGATGCGGGCGAACTCGTGGGGATGATCTCCCGCCAGCGGTTTGCGGACTATTTGCTGCGGCCCCATGGGGCGGATTTGTTTTTGGCGCAGCCCGTGCGGGTGATCCATAGCTATGCCCGCAGCCAGAATTTGATCCTGGGCGGAGACAGTTTGATTTTGATCGCGGCCCAACAGGCATTGCGCCGATCGCCGGAATTGATTGGTGAACCGATTATCGTCAAACTGCCAAATGACCAATATCGGCTGCTGGATTTTCATGAGCTGAATATCGCCGCCTGGCAACTGCGCGGCATCGAAACCCAAATATGGTACGAAAAAACCCACCTGGAAATGTTGCGGCATAATCGGATGGCCAGTTTGGGGCGGCTGGTGGATGGCGTTTCCCACGAAATCCTGGATCCCGTCAGCTTCATCTGGGGCAATCTCAGTCACCTGACCAACTATATTCGCGATTTGCTGGGCCTGATTACGCTCTACGAAGCCGAATTGCCCGTCGTCCCGCCCGCACTGGAAGACTACCGCACCGAAATCGAGCTGGACTACCTGCGCGAAGATATTCCCCGCACCCTCGACAGCCTCCGCACCGGATCGAATCGCCTCTCCAAACTCGCCACCAGCCTGCAAAACTTTTGCCACATTGATGAGGTCTATCCCAAAGCCGCGAATGTCCATGAATGCTTGGACGGCGTGCTGTTGCTGCTCAAAAGTCGGTTGAACAATGAGATTGATATTGTCAAGGTCTATGGCCATTTGCCGCCAGTGCCTTGCTTTATCGGCCAGATCAGTCAGGTGTTTATGAATATCCTGACCCAGGCGATGAATTCGCTGCTTTACTATGTGGCAAATTCCGAATGTGCGGCGGAGTTTGCGATTCCGGGCCAGCGCGAGAACGTTCATGGCTTCCAGCCCCGGATTCGGATCCAGACGGAAACCTGCTCGATCGATGGCAGTGGCAATCGCTGGATTGCCGTGCGGATCGGCCATAACGCGCCGAGTATGCCCGTGGAATTGCGCCAGCAGATCGAATCGGGCTTTGCTGACGTGAAGCCGCTGACCCAGGAAACGGAGCTGACCAATAGTTATCGGATTATCACCGATCGGCATCGCGGGCGGTTTCGGGTCACCTGTGCGGCGGCCTTGGATCAGCCGTTGGTGGGGGATTTGACCACGGAGTTTGAGATTTTGCTGCCGTTAAAGTAGGGTGAGTTTAATCGGCGGCGACGGCGGCCAAATATTGCGCTTCCATCAGGAAGACGCCATTGGCAAACTTCACTCCCCAAAAATTGCCAGGACGGCGATCCATCACAATGCCTTCCTCCCCTAGTTGGATTACCTGCGGGGGGCGCAGCATGGGCTTGGGTTCGGCGGTTTTGACGTAGGCGGGGAGGGCAATCAGCCGGACGGTGTCACCGATCGAGAAAGTTGCAGACATGGTGGCACGTGGGCGAAGGGTATAGACAGATTAGCAAGCTTTTGGGATGTCGGGAGATTGGCGGTTGATGAAATACTTTTTTCTGACCGAGGGTTGGGTCACGGGTCGGGTTTGGTCGACGGAGGGACTGTGGAGTGAAGCCCAATGGCGACGCCAACCCCAGATCGAACGCCTGCCGATCGTCATTGCCGAAAATGGCGATCGGCTACAGCTCTATCGGGTCGAGCCAATGATCCTAATGGTCGAAGTCCGACCCAGCACGGCAAATTCTCCCACAGCGATGGTCAACGACCGACCAGGGGGCATCGGTCAAGTGGTGCTGAAACGGTTGATCAGTGCCGATCAGGTGCTCGATCGTCTGGGTCAAACGGGAATGCTGGCGATCGCGCCCATTTGAACACAGGGTCTGACCCCTGATTAGTGTCGTTTGTAAGAAAACTGGATCTTTTGACTCAACCGGTAGCGCTTTCGGCTTTTTGGAGTAGACTAATAATTAAATATTCTCTACCCGCGTAACTGATCCCTCACGATCATCAGTGAAAGTGCTATGTCCCAAACTGTCAGCTCTGATCCCAAAACCCTCGCCCGCGCGATCGATTCTGCGATGGCCCGTCCGGCGACGATGCCGCCGCCCGATCGCTATGCCAATCACCTGATGGATGAGATCTTTGATGAGGTGGAGCAGGTGTTGGATGGCAGTTTGCTGCCGCCGGATGAACCCGTGCAGGTGCAATTTGCCAAGCCGGATATTAATTTTGACATTGCCAATATGTTGGCGGAGCGCTATCCGCTGTTGGCCCAGAAGCTAGAAGAAGCCAATGCGGAGCCGATTCCCGATCTGCCGGGGCCGGATATGGCGTTGCACAAACCGGCGGCGCGCCGCACCGTGGCACCGACGCCCAGCGGATTGAGCTTGTTTGAGCGGTTTATGATCTTTACGGGCTGCGCCTCGGCGGTGGCGGCTTTGGCGGTGTGGCTGATTAGCCAGGGTTTGGTGACGAAGGGCGCGAATTTCCTCAGTCGCAAACTGGCGGCGACGCCCGCTGTGGTGACGGCTCCCGCGACGACGGTCAGTCCCGCTGATGTGCAATTCTCGGAATATGTGTTGCGATCGCTGGCAGCCCTCGATCGGGATGCGGCGGCGAATCCCCAAATGGTCGCGACGGCTCCCGCCGCGACTTTGGGTGCGAAGTCGGCCCAACCGACGGGTTCGGGAACGATGTTGCCCAAGCCCAATGCCAGTCAACTGAAAATTGCGTCGAGCCAACCGGGGAATCGATCGGGTGCAGTCACGCCGATTTATCAGCCTGTGAGGCCGCAAACTCAGCCCGATTTGGTCACCCGATCGGAGCTGAATCAAGTGATGAATCGGATTGTCGGGATGCTCGAACGCGTGGCTCCAGGCGTTTCGAATCGATTGCCGCTGCCAGCCGGGACATCTCAGGCCGCGAAAGCGCCCGTGCGGATCGCGGCGGCGGTGAAATCTGCCCCAGTGGCCCAACCATCGAACGAACCGAAGCGGCGTTTGAGTGGTGTGGTGGAGTTTGGCGGGGGCAAATCGGTGGTGACGATCGAGTACAACGGCTCGACCCAGCGGGTTTACATCGGTGAACCCGTGGGGAATACGGGTTGGACGCTGATCGATGTGAAGGGTACCACCGCGACCTTCCGCAAAAACGGCGAAATCCGGACGCTCTCGGATCAGGAATTCTTCTAAGGCCTGAGCGAAATAATCAGGTGATAATAGGGGGAGGTGCAATGCATCTTCCCCGATTTTTTATGGGAATACAGGCTTAGCGTGGAGCGCGTAATGGGTTTATTTGATGATGTCAGCCAGTTTTTGGAAAGTCGGATTGATGAGTTTCTCAAGAACAATCCCCATTTAGAGCTGCAAGCCCTCGACGAAAAACTGCGGGAGCAAGAGGTCGAAACCATGCGGCTGATCGGCGATCTCAAAGCTCGCCAAACCAGCGTCGAGCAACAGATCATCACCACCGCCACCGAGATTAAACGCTGGCATGGCCGGATCGAGAAAGCCAAAGCGGCGGGTCGTCAGGATTTGGTTGAACCCGCCCAGGCCCAGGAGGCTCAGCTGCTCCGCCAGGGAAATCAACACTGGGGCCAGATGGAGGGGTTGCGCGATCGGATTGCCCAAACCCAAACCGTCCAGCAAAAGATCCACCAGCAGCGCCAAGCCCTAAAAATCAAGATCGCCCAAGCCAAAGTCGCCCAAACCCCAGCCCAAAACCAGCGAGCCGCCGCCCCATCGCCCTGGAATGGCGCTTGGAGTACCGCCGCTGCCCCGCCCAAGGCCATGGACCCGTTGGAAACGAGCTTTGCCCAATGGGAGGCCGACGAAGAACTTCAGCAGATGAAACGCAATATGCAATAGATCGGGGCCAAACAAAATCCCTGGCGTCAAACGACGCCAGGGATTTTGCAAAATATGCGGATGACGAGACTCGAACTCGTAAGGACTATGCCACACGCACCTCAAGCGTGCGCGTATACCAATTCCGCCACATCCGCGCGCATTCGTCTACATGACGTAGACTTCCATAGCATAGCAAAAAGCGACCCCGGCGCTGGACTTTTTCTGATATTTCTTACCGATCCACCGCACTGGCCATGTCGATCGGCAAAACCTGCGCCAAATGATGCAGCGGATGGATCGGATGACTCAAAAATTTCTCCATGTCCGTCACACTCATCGCGGCGGCAAACAGATGCCCCTGGCCATATTCGCACTTCAAGGCCTTGAGCTGAGCGAGCTGCTTGGTGGTCTCCACGCCTTCAGCAATCACATCCATGCCGAGGTTCCAGGACAGCGTCGTGATTGTCCGCACCAGCTCCAGCTTCTCGCCATCCACGTCGATCCGACTGACGAAGGATTGGTCAATCTTCAGGACGTCCATCGGGAACCGATAGAGATAACCCAAGGACGAATAGCCCGTGCCGAAGTCGTCCACCGATAACTGCACGCCCAGGGCTTTGATCGCCATCAGCATGGCCATTGCCGATTCGGTGTTCTCCATGATGGCGGATTCAGTGATTTCGAGTTTGAGCGAACTGGGGTTGAGGTTCGTCTCTTCCAAAATCTGCTGAATCTGCTCTGGCAAGTTGGGCTGCGAAAACTGCCGCCCGGACAGATTGACGCTGATCGACAACGGCAAATGTTTGGAAAACTTCACCTGCCACTGGCACAGTTGCCGACAGGCTTCGCGCAGCACCCAGTCGCCCAAGGGCATAATCAGTCCCGTTTCTTCCGCCAGGGAAATAAAGTCGCCGGGTGAAATGTAGCCTTTCTCGGGATGGGGCCAGCGCACCAGGGCTTCGAATCCGGCAATGCGGCCCGTGGACAGCGAGACGATCGGCTGATAGAACAGCTCAAACTCCTGGCGTTCCACGGCGCGGCGCAGATCGTTTTCCATCTGCATCAGCGCGACGACGCTGCGATGCATTTCGTTGTCGAACACTTCATGGCAGGATTTGCCGTGGGCTTTGGCCCGATACATGGCGATGTCCGCGCCGCGCAGCACGTCTTCCGCACTGGTTAGATCCATGTTGCCGCTCAGGGCAATACCGATACTGACGCTGGTAAACACTTCATTCCCATTCAGGTCAAAGGGTTCGGCGAGGGCGCGGTGAATCCGATCGGCGACACTGGTGGCATCGGCCAACTCGTTCATCCCTTCGAGGAGGATCGTAAATTCGTCCCCACCCAAGCGGGCCACCAAATCTGACTTCTGAAGACAGGCTTCCAAACGGCGGGCGATCGCGATCAGCAACTGGTCACCAATTAAGTGGCCCAAACTGTCATTGATCACCTTGAACCGATCGAGATCCAAGAACAGCAGCGAGAAATTGCATCCCGGATCTTGCTTGGCGTAGTCCACGGTTTGGGCCAGCCGCTCCATGAACATCAGCCGATTCGGTAAGCCTGTGAGCGAATCGTGGAAAGCGTTGCGGCGCAGTTGCTCCTCGGCGGCTTTGCGCTCGGTGGCTTCGCGCATGACGGAGACGTAGTGGGTCAACTGGCCATGCTCGTTGTGGATCGGCACGGTATTGATATCGGCCCAGAAGGTGCTGCCATCCTTGCGATAGAACAGCAGCTCGGCCTGCGCTGATGCGCCTTCCGCCAACTGCTGCCGCAGTCGATCGAGTTCCGCTGGCAGGGTTTCCTCACCGACGAGTAACTGCGCCGTTTGGCCAATTACTTCGCCCGCCCGATAGCCCGTGACCTTGAGAAAGGCATTATTAATGTAGATGAGCCGCAGGTTGAGCGGGTCGGTGGCTGGCTCGGTTTGGGCGATCATCACCATTTCATTCGCATTGACGACGACGGATTCCAGCAGCCGCAGGTATTCCTCCAGCCACTTGCGCTCCGTAATGTCACTTACCCGCAACAAATTGCCCATGGGCTGGCCCGCCGGATCGTAGAGCGGCGTCACATCGACTTCGGCCCAGAACTGCCGTCCGTCTTGGCGTTTGAGCTGGCGTTCGCGCCATTCGGCCTGGGGCGGCACGGCCGCGTCGATCGCTTGATCGAGTTCCCGATGGAAAAACAACCAGCCCTCAATCAGTTCCAGAAACGGCTGGGCCGGATGACCGACCATATCGGCGATCGGGCAGCCGACCAGCTTCGCCAGCCGCGAATTGACGTGCAAAATCCGGTCATTGAGGTCAGTGATGATGATGCCATCATTCAAACTCTCAATCACCGTCTGCAAAAACCAATCCGAGGCGGGGGTAATCGCCATGTGGGTCGTGGGATTACTATACAAACTGTCAATCGCCATGAGCAAATCCTCGCTGGCTTCAGCTGCAAACAATGGTTACGAGTAGTAGATGCAACACAATGTTTGGGCAGACGTAGAACGATCGTTCGGGCCAACCACACGATCGCAACTGAAATCCAACTAAATAATTTTTAAGAGCACCAACGTTCTGGTATCACGTCCCTGTCCCTAGAGTAGGCGGGAGACGATCGGTGTGACCTCCGGGAAATCCAGTGTTTTTCCAGAGAATTCGCACCACATCGCGCCATAACCGCGAGGAAACACCCAATCCAAATCGACTCAACCCAGCCGATCAACGTGGGACACACAACTAGCCAACTCAGTACGTAAGTCTTTGAGGAAACACAATATACCCCTAAGCATACTGATGAATCGCCTGTAATCAATCTATCCCAGGAGGTATTGTCAAAGTTGCGGTGGGTGATTTCCGCTGGGACGGGCCAGCGGTTCAGCAATTGTTTAAGGAATTCTGCTGAGACTTCATCATTCCTGCATATAAACACGTAGAAAGTCGTCCATAATAGACACATGCCCAACGTGGAACTGAATCAGTTCGGCAATTCAGCGGCAATCTGAGGAGGTTCATCCATGTCAGCTAAAAGTGCAGCCCGTTTTCTCTGTGCCGCATCCCACGATCAGACGATTCGCGATCGGTTCTTGGGTGTGGCGACGCCGGACGAATTTGTGCGGTTGTCGGATCAGTTGGGCTATTGTTTCACGACGACGGAGCTAAAGACGATCGTCAGCGAACAAAGCCAAGGGGTGATCCGTCGTCGGGCCACGGGCGTATGGAAATGGCTGCGGGATGTGCAGTGGATGTAGACTGCCAGTGGTGCCAGGTGGCTGTCCAGATTATTTGAACTTCAAGGCGACGCCGTCGATGCGCTGCCAAACTCCAAACTAACTCCAATATCGGCACCCAGATTACCTGGGTGCCTTTTTCTTGGCGACACTTTCTTGGTTACACTGGGAGCAATAGTTCGATCCGCCGGGTCTGTTCCAGACTGATTTGCGATGCGCTTTGCCCTTTGTCTGTTTGCGACGCTCTTTACCGTGGTTTCACTGCCCGCCCCCATGCCCATGGCCCAAACCGCTGACCCGATCCAGCCGAATGAAAATCTCGTGGTGCAAGGGATTCCCGCCATTCCGGGGACGATCGCGCAATCGGTCGATCGCTACACCCAATTCCGATCGGCGAGTCTGTCCACCTGGCATCCCACCCAGCGGGAAATGCTGATTTCCACGCGCTTCGCCGATGTGGCCCAGGTTCACCAAGTCCAAATGCCGATGGGCGCAAGGCAGCAGCTTACGTTTTTCCCAGAGCGCGTCAGTGGGGCTTCGTACCAGCCGACTACGGGTCAATATTTCGTCTTCAGCAAAGACATCGGCGGCAACGAATTTGCTCAGAATTACCGCTACGACTTGGCCACGGGCGACGTGACGCTGTTGACCGACGGCAAATCGAAGAATGGTCGCGGGGCTTGGTCGAATCGGGGCGATGCTCTCCGACCGACCGGAGGTCATCGGATGGTGTATTCGTCCACCCGCCGCACGGGCAAGGACACGGATTTTTACGTAATCGACCCGTTGAAGCCGGAATCAAACCGCTTGCTCACCGAGAATCCGGGCGGCGGCTGGGGCGTACTGGATTGGTCACCCGATGATGCGCAGATCCTGGCGATCGAATATGTCTCGATCAATGAAAGCTACCTCTGGTCGATCGATGCGGCCACCGGGAAGAAAACCCTGATTACCCCCAAAGGCCAAACGCCGACGGTGTCCTACGGCAGTGCCCAGTTTAGTCGTGATGGGAAGGGCTTGTATGTGGTGGTCGATCGGGGTTCGGAGTTCCAGCATTTGGCGTACCTGGATTTGGCCACCCAGCAGCAAACCGACTTGAGCCGATCGATTCCCTGGGATGTGGAGGACTTCGACCTGTCTCGCGACGGCAAATATTTGGCGTTTACCACCAACGAAGATGGGGCCAGTGTGTTGCATGTGATCGACACCGCGACCCGCAAACCGATCGCCCTACCCAAACTCCCGGTCGGACTCGTTTTCGGCGTCACCTGGCATCGCAATAGTCAGGATCTGGGTTTTACGCTGAATTCGGCTAAGTCCACGTCGGATGTCTATTCGCTGAATGTTAAAACCCAGAAAATCGATCGCTGGACGAAAAGTGAAACAGGCGGACTGAACACCGATCGGTTCACCGATGCCCAAGTCGTCCGCTGGAAGAGCTTCGACCAGAAAACGATTTCCGGCTTCCTCTACCGTCCAGCGGCCAAGTTCACAGGCAAACGTCCGGTGATCATCGACATCCACGGCGGCCCAGAGGGCCAGTCGCGGCCCTACTTCCTCGGTCGGATGAACTACTACCTGAACGAACTTGGCACCGCGATCGTCTTTCCGAATGTGCGCGGCTCCAGCGGCTACGGCAAAACCTTCCTCACCTTAGACAATGGCGTGTTGCGCGAGGATTCGGTGAAGGACATCGGCGCATTGCTCGACTGGATCAAGACCCAGCCGGATCTCGATGCCGATCGGGTGTTGGTGACGGGTGGCAGCTATGGCGGCTATATGTCTTTGGCCGTGGCGACGAAATATAGCGATCGGATTCGGGGCGCGATCGACATTGTGGGGATTTCCAATTTCGTCACGTTTTTGGAGCGGACGGAGGACTATCGGCGGGATTTGCGGCGGGTGGAGTATGGCGATGAGCGTGACCCGAAGATGCGGGCCTTTCTGACGAAGATTTCGCCGACGACGAATGCGAAGGATATCAAGGTGCCGCTATTTGTGATCCATGGGAAGAATGACCCACGGGTGCCGCTGAATGAGGCGGAACAGATGGTGCAGACGGTGCGGGGGAATGGGGTGCCCGTGTGGTATCTGATGGCCCAGGATGAGGGCCATGGGTTTAGTAAGAAGCGGAATGTGGATTATCAGTTTTATGCGACGGTGCAGTTTATTCAGGAGTATTTGTTGAAGTGATTGGGCGATCGCGGGGTTGGTCGATCCCCCTAAATCCCCCTTAAAAAGGGGGACTTTGACTTGCGGGGGAGTTTCAGGGGTTTCGCGATCGGGAAATTACGGTTTTCGATGGGATAGACAATCGGTTGCCGATGCCGGTGCTGGCCTTGACGGTGGGTGAGTTGTTTGGCTGGTTGGTGGATTAGGTGGGGCGCGATAGAATGACATTGTGCCTGTCCAGCTACCGGAGTGAACTCGATGTCACCGATTAAAGCCGAACTCCTCGAAGCGATCGAAACTGCGCCGAATAATGTGATCGAGCAGACTTTGGATTATCTCAAAGCCTTGCTTCGCGATCGGGCCGCTGCTGCTGATTTTCAACCTAAGACCCCGCTCGGCCAGAGGCTCTGGGAAATCCGTCAGCGGGCGATCGCCGATGGCATGACTTGCTTGACTGAATCGGAAGTTGAACAGGAGCTGGCCGATCGTCGAGGCGGCTACCGTGAGTCCTAAAATCAGCTACATTGATTCTGGCGTACTCATTAGTGCCTTTCGGGGTGAATCCCCAGTTGGACTATGTGCCATGTTCATATTGGATGACCCCGATCGCCAGTTTGCCTCCAGTCCCTTTGTTCAGCTTGAAACGCTGCCTAAATCCAGGCTCTCCTAGAATTGCCGTGGTAGAAATCAACTCGACACTAGAATTGGGCTTTGAAGATGGGACTTCCTCTTCCTCGACACTAGATGCAAGAGCTACCACGGGAGATCTGGTAGAGCCGATATGCAATGTTTTTGATACTAGTACAGGTTAGAGGTGATGGGTCATCCCCATGCAAATCGCAGGTGTTCAACATACGGCAAACTCCGTAAACTGTCGCTTAAACGGCGACTGAAACCCCAAGACAATATGCTGCTTCTCCACATCCAATGCGACCAACTCCCCCGCCACATCAAACTCAGTCCCATTGTGCTGAATCCAGATTTTGCCATCAATAATATCCAGATGCAAAACACAGCCGTAAACCCGCCGATGACCTCCGGTCGGTCGTAGACCATCGTTCTGCCAGCCGACATTGACTAACTGCTAATGGTCATGGGCACGATCGACAATTACCTCCGATCGCACCGCCGTATCCTCCGGATCTTGATGCCGGGTCAAAACTTGCTCGATCGCCGATCGGTAAATCTCTAGTCTTTCCATAGCGCATTGATCCTGGTTCAAGCAAATAGCGCATCAAACTAACTCAAACACATCATCCCGCTCCCAAACCGATCGCTCCCAACGCCCCGCTTCCACAAACAACCGCGCCGCCGCCAACACCATCGGCAAACCCACACACCGCCGCACCAAATAATCACCCACCTGTCCCCCCACCACGATCGCCACCGACTCATCACCCCCGATCGGTGATCGCTCCACCAAATACTCAAACACCGCGTTATCCGCCGTCACATACACCACGTAGCGGTCATTCGCCCCGCCCCCGATCGCCATATGCGCCTCCCCATCGGTCTCCAGCGTCACCAACGTCCGCGATCGGCCATCCAATGCCACAATCTTGGCCTCCACCTGCTGCCAACTGGTCGCCGCCACCACCGCACCTCGATCGTGATT
Source organism: Cyanobacteria bacterium VAR_4_metabat_243 (assembly GCA_031415035.1). Classification (GTDB taxonomy): domain Bacteria; phylum Cyanobacteriota; class Cyanobacteriia; order Leptolyngbyales; family Leptolyngbyaceae; genus Romeriopsis. The sequence goes on along the minus strand of JANOQX010000216.1, from coordinate 31,779 downwards.
GCCTTCCCACTCATCCCAAGACAGATTAGTAACAAACATCACTTCACCTCACTCAAAAGAAATCAACTCACGACCACTCGGCGTAATTACCTCCAATGCCGTCAACCCCAGTTGACGTGCCATCCCGCGTACGCCACCCTTCTCACCACAAGCCCGACATAAATCGCGATCGACCACCAGCCGCGCCGTACCACCCCGCAACCCCTGATCAAATGCCTGCTGGAACACATCCGCCTCCGCGTGGGTTCGACTAATCGGATTTACCCTCAGTGTAATAGTTCGTCGCACAGGATTGCTACTGGAATTAAACCCCAAGAATGTCATCCCCGCCAACTCCAGCTTTGCCACTGTGGGGCGATCGGTCTCACTCCCTGCGACTGGTAGCCCCATCCGCTCCCGGCAAGCCACCAAATCCCCAAACTCCTCCAAACCATCCTCCTATTCACCTGTCCGTAGCCATCGCATCGTACAACTTCACCGCAGTTTCTCGCATCCGTCCAGATTTCCCCAAAACAAAACGGTGGCCGATCGCTCGACCACCGTTTGCGGTTTGACTAAGGTTTAGTCGGCCCCGGCATTACATCATGCCGCCCATGCCGCCCATACCACCCATGCCACCCATACCGCCCATGCCACCCATGTCAGGCGCGCCACCCGCACCTTCGGGTTCGCGCTTCTCAACGACCAACGCTTCAGTCGTCAAGACCATGGACGCGATCGAGGCCGCATCTTGCAACGCACAACGCACGACTTTCGCTGGGTCGATAATCCCGCTGGCGATCAAGTCTTCGTACTGGTTGGTCATGGCGTTGTAGCCGAAGTTAAAGTCCATTTCACGGACTTTCTCGACCACGACGGAACCTTGGACGCCAGCATTGTCAGCGATCTGCCGGACGGGGGCCGAGACGGCGCGGGCAACGATGTCCACCCCGATTTGCTCTTCGTATTCCAGGCCGACTTTCAGCGCTTCGAGCTTGCTAGCCAGGTGCAAGAGCGTCGTACCACCACCGGGGACGATGCCTTCTTCCACAGCGGCTTTGGTCGCGTTCAACGCATCTTCGATGCGGAGTTTGCGATCCTTGAGTTCGGTTTCGGTTGCGGCACCGACTTTGATTACCGCAACGCCGCCTGCGAGTTTGGCGATCCGCTCAGAGAGCTTCTCTTTGTCGTACTCAGAATCCGTGTTGCTCAGTTCGCGGCGCAGTTGCTCGACGCGCTTCTGGACATCGGCGGAGTTGTTACTGTCGGCAACGATCGTGGTCGTGTCCTTGGTAATTGTGACTTTGCGGGCTTTGCCCAACATCTCCGGCGTGACGGCATCCAAGCTCAAACCGAGTTCTTCGGAGATGACTTGACCGCCGGTGAGGACAGCAATGTCTTGCAACATCGAAGTCCGGCGCTCACCGAAGCCAGGGGCTTTGACGGCGGCGATGTTCAACACACCGCGCAACCGGTTGACGACCAAGGTGGCCAAGGCTTCGCCTTCGACATCTTCGGCCATGACCAAGAGCGACTGACCCGCACGGGCCACTTGCTCGAGGACGGGGACGAGATCCTGAATCGAGCTGATTTTCTTATTCGTCAGCAGGATCGACATGTTCTCGAACTCGGCGACTTGACGTTCCATGTCAGTCACAAAGTAGGGCGACATATAGCCCCGATCGATTTGCATGCCTTCGACGATTTCGATTTCGGTGTCGATGCCTTTCGATTCCTCGATCGTGATCACGCCATCGCGACCGACTTTCGCCATCGCATCGGAGAGCATCTTGCCGATTTCCTCGTCGTTACCAGCGGAGACGGACGCCACTTGGGCGATCGCGTTGTCGGCCACGGGTTTTGCCACAGCGGCAATTTCTTCGAGCAGCTTGGCAACCGCTTTGTCGATGCCGCGCTTCAGCACCATGGGGTTTGCGCCCGCTGCGACGTTCTTCATGCCCTCACGGATGATCGCCTGAGCCAAGACCGTCGCCGTGGTGGTGCCGTCGCCAGCCAGATCGTTGGTCTTCGAAGCGACCTCACGGATCAAAGCGGCCCCAGCGTTCTCCAGGGGATCTTCCAGCTCGATTTCCTTCGCAATGCTGATCCCGTCATTGACGATTTGCGGTGCACCGTACTTCTTCTCCAGCAACACATTCCGACCCTTCGGGCCGAGTGTCACCTTCACCGCATCCGCCAAGGCGTTCACACCGCGCTCCAGCGCTTTGCGGGAGGCCTCATGAAAGACAACAATTTTTGCCATAATTCTGCTATTCCCAATAGTCCACCCTGACTTTAGCACTCAAGGGCGAGGAGTGCTAAAACCAATTGAGGTGCGGAAAACCGAAGGGGGGAGAATTGAGAATGGTGAATGCAGAATTGAGAATGGGCAAACAAAATTTCTCAATTCTCAATTCACCATTCTCAATTCATAATTGAGGTTCGTTGTGCGAAGGGGAAGTTGAATCATGGCCGATCGGGTTGAGGATTTGTTGCAGCAGGGGTTGGATGCGGCGGATCGGGGGGATGTAGCGGGGGCGATCGTGTTGCTCGATCTGGCGGTGGCGGTTGATCCGGAGTCGTCGGTGGCGTATTTTTGTCGGGCGTCGGTGAAGGGGGATTTTGGGGAGTATGCGGGGGCGATATCCGATTTTCAGCAGGCGTTGGAGTTGAATCCGAATCTGCCGGAGGCCCATCGCGGGATTGGGGTGGCGTATTACAAGAGTCAGCAGTTTCAGTCGGCGATCGTGCAGTATGGCATGGCGATCGAGAAAAATCCGGCGCTGGCTTATGTGTGGGGCGATCGGGGATTGGCGCGGTTGGAAATTGGGGAGTATCAAGCGGCGATCGAGGATTTGACCGAGGCGATTCGGTTGGATGGGAATAATCCGATTTCGTTGGTGAATCGGGGTCGGGCATACAACCGTCTGACGGATTTTCAGCGGGCGCTGACGGATTATAATCAGGCGATTTTGTTGGATGGGAAGTTGGGGGTGGCCTATTACAATCGGGGGATGACCTACCGGATGATGGGCGAGCCGACTCCGGCGCTGAAGGACTTTGCGGCGGCGATCGCCTATCAGCCGAACTTGGCCGAGGCGCATTTGTCGCGGGGTCAATTGCAGGAACAGGCCGGGGAATTTGGGGCGGCGTTCCAGGATTATTCCGAGGCATTGAAGATCAACAACCGCTTGACCTTGGCCTATCTGGGGCGCGGGCGACTGTATCGGAATGGTGGCGACATTACGGCAGCGATCGGCGACTTCGATGCGGGACTCGACATTGAACCCCAGAATGCGCTGCTCTACCTCCAACGCGGCCAAACCTACTCCCAGGCCGGGAATGACGCCCAAGCGGAGCGCGATTTTGGGCAGGCGATCGGGATTGACGCGGATTTTTATGATGCCTACTTCCAGCGGGGTTTAGTCCGATCGCGTCAAGCCAAGCATCTTGAGGCGATTACGGACTTCGATCGGGCGATTCAGCTCGAACCCCAGAACGCCGATGCTTATTACAATCGTGGACTCGACCAGGAAATGGCGGGCAACCATCAAGCGGCGATCGACAATTATACCCAGACGATTTTGATGGCGCGGACATTTGTTCCGGCTTGGATTAATCGCGGGAATTGTTATTTGGCGCTCGATCGGGCGGATGTGGCGATCGGGGATTTTGAGCAAGTTTTGAAGCTGGAACCCAATCATATTTTGGGTCACGCGAACTTGGGACGGGCCTTTGCGGTAGGGGGCGATGGTCTCCGACCGACCGAAGGTCAACGGGCAGCGGCGAAGGACAATCTGAAGTTGGCAGCGCAGTTGGCAGCGAATCAGGGGCAGTCGGGCTTGCAGCAGCAGATCTTGGCGGAACTCAAGCGAATTACAGGTTAGGCTCCGGGCCAGCTTGTGCGCGCCGACCAAATTCAGCAACTTGCGGCACGGCCCCAACGAATGAACCATGAAGGGGGTTTGGGGGATTAAAGGCCCCCAAGAGGCAGGGGCGCGGGGATAAGATCCCCGAAATGTCGCGCAGCGGCCCGACCAATTACGCGATCGGCCGATCGATGGGGTGCGCGATCGACCGATCGAGATTTAGGGTTTGTAACCGGGATCTGGCTGAGGGCGCGGGATGCGCGCCCCTACGGGATCTTGGGCAATTCATTTGCGCGATCGCCCCAAATATCCCTTCAACAACATCAACCCCGCCGCCTGCCCCACCCCGATCGGCAACAACGACACCCCCTCAATCTCCGACTGCACCCAACCATCCCCCCAACACCAAGCATGAAACCCATCAATCCCCTGCCCCAACAAAAACCGCACCCGATGCTCATCCACCAAATCCACCGTCTGCTGAATCGGCACCACAAACCCCGCATAACTCGTAAAACTGCAACCCGGCGTCAATTTCTCCGGCAACCCCGAAGGCAACCGCTGAAACTTCAACCAATCCCGCAACTGTGCCGTCTCCGTCAGGGCCGATCGCAACTGTGCCGCCGTCGCCCCAATCTCAATCCGTAAATTGCTCTGTTGAAACGTGCCAAACATGGGACTGACCTAACTAAAGATTTTTCAACTTACAAATTCTTCAAGTTTGCGCGCAAATCACTACCCCGATTCGCCCCCAACTTCTCATACAACTCCCGCTCGATCGGCGTCAACTCCTTCGGCACCATAATCATCACCTTCACCATCTGATCCCCCCGATTTCCCTTCGTATCCTTCCAACCCTTCCCCCGCAGCCTGAGCGACTGCCCCGATCGAATCCCCGCCGGAATATTCATCGTCACACTGCCATCCAACGTCGGCACCTCGATCGCCCCACCCAATGCCGCCTCATCCGGCGCGATCGGCAACTCACAGGACAACTGCTCCCCATCAAACTTAAAGAAACTATGCGCCGCTAATTCCACATTCAGATACAAATCCCCCCGCTCCGATACCCCAAACGGACTGGGCCGCCCCTTCCCCCGCACCCGAATCCGACTGCCCTGCTTCGCCCCCGCCGGAATCCGCACCGCGATCGTCTCCGCCCCAATATTCAGCCGCTTCTCCACGCCATTGAACACCTCACTCAGGGTCAAACTCAACGGTGCTTCCAGGTCTAACTGTGGCCCCGCACCTCCAGCCCCACCGCCACCTGGCGCATTCGTCTGGAACCCAAAGGGACTGCGCCCGCCTGCTGCCCCCGTCGGATTGCCGTAGGGATTGCCCCCACCGGATTGGCGTCCCAGCAGCTCATTGATAAACGCATCAAAGCTGCCATACCGCCCAAACTCAAAATCATCAAAGCCCATCCCGGCTCCCGCACCGCCACTGCGGCTGGAGGCCCGACTGGCGGGACTCGCTTGATTCCAATACTGCCCGAACTGGTCGTACTTCTGGCGCTTCTCGGTGTCGGATAGGACTTCGTAGGCTTCGCTGACTTCCTTGAACTTGGCTTCAGCGCCTTTGTCGTCTGGATTCACATCGGGGTGATATTTGCGGGCCAGTTGCCGGAAGGCGCGTTTAACCTCATCCGCATCAGCGGATTTGTTAATGCCCAGAATCGTGTAGTAATCTTTGAAGTCTTTTCCGGCCACGGGTGATCTTCCTTTGCCAAATCTCCCCTATATCATGCCCTGGGTCAGCCGGAATGGCTAGGTTGGGTCACGGAGCAATTCCCGAACCTTCGTCTACGTAGAGTCGTGTCATCGCTATGCTGCCGCTTGCCGATCGAGGGCAGTTTGTACCTCTGCGGTGTGCTGCTCAGCGTAATGCCAAGCATTCACCAAATCGGCGGCGGTGAGGGTGGGGTAATCTTCGAGGATATAGGATTCGGTTGCGCCCTGTTGGCGGAGGCTGACCAAGAGCCAAACGGGAATCCGGGTTTGGCGAATACAGGCATCGCCGCCCATGACACCGGAGGTTTTCTGGACGCCTGACTCAGGCTGATTGAGTCCTGTCTGCAAAAGCTGGATCGCTTGGGTCTTTTCCTCGGGCGATAGGGCCATCAACTGTGGCTGGAGTTCTTTCAGGGTCATGATGGGAAGGCGTAGGGTTTACCTTGGCTAGTCCAATTATAGGCAATGGGTTTGCGGATTCGCTGAAAACCAGAAAAGGCGATCGATTCGGGCGTAGTGGTGGGGACTGGGGGAATCAGCTAAGATTGAAGCACTGAATGTCCGCAACATGGTGAGGCAAGACCCATGACCCTCAGCGCCACGAGAAATGTCATGACCCTGGAAGAGGTGGCCGCCTATCTGCGGGTTCCGGCGGATGTGGTGTTGGCACAGGTGCATCAGGGTAAACTTCCGGGTCGCAAGCTCGATCGGCATTGGCGATTTCTCAAAAGCGCGATCGATGAATGGTTGGGCACGGATCAGGGAACGGCGACTCCAGGGGGGGGCACCGAGGCCGATCGGCAGGCAGCACAAGCCCGGAATCCTGAAATCATTGCCTTGCTGGACAGTTGGGATCAGCCGGAATATGCCGCAGAACAAACTGAGACCTGGAATTCGCTTATTACTGGCGTAAATCCAGGATTTACGCCAGCAGTCCGCTCGGAAATCATTGACGAAACTATCGGGCAAACTGCCACGACAATTGCTCAGACTCCTTTGTCAGAGTCTTTACCGCATCCTTCCACGATCGGGCAACACCTTGAAGCTGGGCATTTTGGTTGAACGCATCGGGCCAAACGATCTTGCGCTGAGAATACAAAAAGTAGTACAGTTCATCCTCCGCATCCTCCGCCAGCAATATTTGATCAACGAATTCCTCCGCAATCGCGAATGCGGCTTGGCTCGGTTCCGCCAAGAGATCATTTAGTTCTTGCTCACAACATGACAATGCCTGCTCGTAAGCACGTTTGAGATTGTCTGCTACTTGTTCAGCCTCGATCAGCGGCGTCACTCCCTGTGGTTCGTTCCATTGGAAGAGCATATCCAATGGGTACCGTTTAGGCACTTCACTCTTGGGGTTGCGATCATATTGGAATGGCGTTAAGTCAGGCGTTAGGACATCGAGATGCTGCCGAATCCGATGTTGTACTAACCCTCGATACAACAGCTCAAACTCTCCAATCAGTTTAAAGGCAGCATATAAATTATTGCGTCCTTTTTTTTCCTCAATCAGATGGGCGATTTTCTTCAGAAACTCACCACCTTGGCAATCTGGAGCCAGTGCTGCAAAAGATTCCTGTTTGACTAGAACCTGATAAATTTCCTGTTTGACTTTATCAATACACAATTCCAGACCACGCTCGATCGGGAAAAACGCCTTAGACAATTTATTGCGGGTCTCATGCATCAACTGACCTTGTGTACCAGGCCAAACGAGTAACTCCTCTTGAAGAAGCACAATGCATTCCTGTGTTGGGAGGGGAGGAGAAGCATGGCATTCCATCAGTACCTGACTCACTTCTTCCGCAAAATACGGATCAGGCTCAAGTCGCTTTTCTTGGAGACGATCCAACATATCCCGTAAGCCCTTCGCCAAGGATTGTCGAAACTTTTTGAACTGTTTTCCGAAAATTTCTAGGTCGTCGCCATCATCGGGCATCATCCCAACAATTCCATTTGCTTGCTGCAAAATGCCATGAATGGCCGATCGAATACTCTGGACGCGTTGCTGACAAGCGCTGGCATACTGCTCATCAAGGCGAGCGATATGTTCGAGCATATATTCCAAAATCGGGTCAAGGACTAACTCATTTGCCTGGTCGGGTTTCATGCAATTAGCCACGATGGTTCGGCTAACATGAATTTTTTTATTCAGAATATCCTGTTCCATTGACTGACATTGTCGTGAATTATCGCCTTCATCTTTCAGATTTTCGGTTCGGTTCAGCACCATAAATGACCATCGATCAATTGGTAAATCGATTAAGGCTTTAGTCGCTGTGGCATAAAGTCGCACATCCTCTTTGTACCAAACATCTGCAACCGGATTTGGTTTGCGGACAAACAGCACAAAGTCAACATCCTTACCTAAGGTTTCGAGCATTCGCATCTCATCACCAATACCGGTATCGCCAAGACCGGGCATATCAATCACGGAGATTTGGCCGACATCCGGATTGGGAAAATCGCAGTAAATTTGAACTTCCTTAACTGCTAAATAATTGTTGTAAATCCGCTCACCCTCAGACGTATCCTGTGCCACATATTCCCGAATCTTGTCCGCTTCAATCTGAAGCGGGGCATGGCCGATCAGATGCTGGTAATCACCCAGTTTCTCTTTGTAAAGCAAAAGATGCTCATATTGTGCTTGACTTACTGCGTCAGCTTTATGGGTAGACAATTCCGGCAATGGAGAATTGGCAAAGCGATCGACGGTTAGTGGGCAGGAACCCAGTTCTAGTTCACGGTAATAAGGCGCAAGCCGATCGGTCAGGAAACTTTTCTCATCATGAAATAGTACCGTTGCCTCCGTCTTCTGTTCTGGACGATGGAATATCGTACTTCTGACCCCAGTACAATGTGCCCCACCTCCATCAGGAATTTCTTGGGCTGTCAATCCCGTCAGACTTTGCAACAGCCGACTCTTACCTTGCCGCGCTCGTCCAACAACCCCAATATTCAAAGTTTTGCGGCTAAAGCGATGATATAGACGGTCTAAAGCAGTCAATTCCTCAGTAATATCCTGCTGAACACTGCGTAAATTCAGACTATTGAGCGCGTCTTGTAGCCCAAGCAGTTCCGGCTGTTGTAGTAATTCAGCCCGTCGTCCTTGAAAGGCTTCGAGGATCGACTGCAATCGTACTAAATCTCGCTGAGTCGCTCCAAGTCTTAACGGCAAAGGTTTGCGTTTTTCGAGGATCCGTAAAATTTTTTCCGATCGTTGATTGACACCTTGAACAGATGTTGGAGCAATTGCAATCACGGGTAAATTCCTCAATCAAAGAATGGCGGCACTTGTTTCGATCCTTCATTAGATTTCCCTCCTTTCCCGCTCAAGAGACATTTTGAAGGTTTTTCCATGTCGGAACAATCGCCCCAGTAAAAGTTTTCCGCTGATATGGATCTGGTATCCCCCACATCCCGATCGCCTAAAATTGACCATCCTGGTTTGCTTGAGTCCTATGGCAGTTGTATTTGAACTTTCGGTACATTTTGGGGCGGATCGAGCCGCCGCCGATCGATTCATTGCCCAAATCACACCACGCTACCGATCGTTCTCGATCGGCCCCCACACGATCGCCCTCCACCCGCCATTGCTCAATGCCCGCGATGCCACCAACATCGAAGTCTCCATCATCCCGATCGGTGTGGGGTTAGCGGTTGCCCTCGATCGTGACCATCCGCGCCTCGATCTCACCACCGCCGAATTCACCCAGCTTGGACAACAGCTCTACGACCTCCTCCGGGGACTCGATGGCTACGAAGTCGCAATGGTCGGCTGGGACACCGATCGCTTCACCCGCCTCGACCTCCAAACCGATTATCAGGCGGAATTGCTAGATGGCACGATGGCGGGAGTCGTGGTAGCGCGTGACCAACTGCCCAGTCTGACGAGCAGCCCGCATTTTGTGCTATTTGACGCATATGCCGATTGGATTCCCTACGCAGGCACCACGGCATGGTGATTTTGGGCAATTTCCGGAATCGACTTGCATAACTTTGAAGTTATCCGACAGAGAATCAATCAATGTGTTCTTGAGGTTTATCCCATGACCGAACCATCATCACCGAAGTACCAGTTTCCCGGCGACATCGATCGCACCCAACTCCGCACCGAACAACAACTCGACCCCATGATCAACCGTAAAATGATCATGCCCAATCCCCTCGACCCCATGGGCAATATTGAAACCGAAGGTCGCGGCTTGCAGAATCTGGCGCAGGGCCGCATGCCAACTTGGGTGATCATGATGAGCTGGGCCACCTTCGGACTGGGCAACTTTTTGTTCTGTGGTTTTCTGCTCCAAACCCTCATCCCGGAAGCCACGATCGCCCTGGCCCAACAAAACTACGATCGCTTCTGGCTCACTTTGCTTTCAGTCCTGCCCCAACTCCTCTTCAGTGGCTTGATCTGGATCGTGCTCTGCCGTGCCACTTGGCGGCGACGGTAAATTCGCCTTGGCATTGCGCCGCATCATGTCGGGCCGAATCCGGCGTAAAGCTGACGCGGGGAATCGCCGATCGTATTCCTCCTGCGTCAATTCCGCTAATTCCGCCAACTGTGGCCCCACATTCCATTCATAGGGCTGAAACTCCGCCACATCCGTCTCCCGCGCGAACCGCTGATTCCACGGGCAAACATCCTGGCAAATATCACAGCCCGCCACCCAACCGTGCAACTCGACATCCGACGGCAACTCCGGCTCCCGGTTCTCGATCGTGTGATAGGCAATACAACGATTCGCATCCACGACAAACGGGGCGACGATCGCCTGGGTCGGACAGGCATCCAGACAGCGCGTACAAGTCCCACAATGCTGCGTATGTGGCTTGTCCGGGACTAAATCTAGATTCGTCAAAATCTCGCCCAGGAACATCCAAGAGCCATATTCCCGACTAATCACATTGCTGTTTTTGGCGACCCAGCCAATGCCCGATCGTTCGGCCCAGAGCTTATCCTGGATCGGCCCGGTATCCGCGTAGTAGCGAGTTTGAATCGTCGGATCTTGGGCTTCGAGCCAGCGGGTTAGTGCCTTGAGTTTCTTGTGCAAGACCTTGTGATAGTCGCGGCCCCAGCCATAGCGGGAGATTTTCGCATATTCTGCGCCTTCCGGGCGTTCCTGCGGCGTGTAATAGTTCAACGCCACACAAATCACCGATCGGACATCCGGCAAAACTTGGTAAATATCCTGACGGCGGGGACTTTCCATCCAACCCATACTCGCCTGATAGCCCTTACCCAGCCAGGATTGCAAGCCTGTGGGCGCAACGTCATCCCAATCGGCTACCCGCGCCACGCCCACTTGATGGAACCCGATCGACTGCGCTTCCTGTTGAATCAATTGGGTCAGCAACTGCGGGTCGGTCATGGGTGCAAGCGTCATAGTTTATCCGCTTTCATCCTAACGTTTAGTCAATGGCCGCCGCGACTTGATTTTTGCCCACGGGCGACAGCACCAGGATCGCCAAGATCAAGGCATTCATCGCGAAGCCATAGCAGGGCAACACGATCGCATAGCCCGACCACTGGGCCACGGCCAACAGATTCAAACAAGCCCCCGCAAAACTCAAGACCCAACTGGAGAAACTCTCCGTTTTGGGTGCCCGGTAAGCCTTTTGCAGGGTGGGGAAAAAGCCGAGGAAGTCAATAATCACATTCCAGCCCAGGGCAAATACGGGGGAATTAAACTTCTGCCAAATCACCACGCTGAACAACGCGCCCGCAATCAGCATCACGTCGAATTTGCGCCAGCGGCCCTCGCCATGCCAAATCGAGAGAATCGCCAGTGCCCCATGGCCGATCGCGGCAAACAGTGGCAGCCAAATCGTCGCGCCGCCGTCCGTCAACACTTGGTTGACCGTCATTAAGATATCGAGCGTACAGATCACCCACCAAGTCACCCGATGGGGCTTGGTTTGGCGCTTTAAGGTGCTGTAGATATAGGGCACCATACAGCCGCCCGCTAACAGACCCGCAGCAATCCCAGCAAAGCTATGAAAATTGTTCATACGGCGAATGGATGAATGAACTGGGTAGAGTTCCCCCGCCGGATTCGATGCCGCCAATGGCACACGCGCTTAGTGTGGACAGCATTCAACCGAACGATCTGCGTAAATCTGTTGAAATTCGTCCCCCAGTTGGCCGATCGGCATGACGTTGGGCATGGTGATCACCGCGCGCGCTTTGGGTAGACTGAAACCATGAAAATACAGAGAATGTGATCGATTTCCCGATCGCGTTTTACTGGTCGTAACCCGGCATTTCCGCCGATGCTATCCCACTATGTTTGATCTTTCGCAATTTAGCGCCCATATCCTCGCGGTGGCGGCCGCCGCCGCTCACTGTGCTGACTGCGGCGAAGTCCCCGATGGCTTCGATCGGTGCGGCTGCGACTATTAGTTCGATTGAATGTCCATACTAAAATCCCCCGCCAAATGAACTTGGCGGGGGATTTTGTGATGATTACCCCGATTGGGGAAATGGCTCCAGAGAGATTTGAACTTTCGACCTTGGGCTTATGAGTCCCCTGCTCTACCACTGAGCTATGGAGCCGTAACACGCAAACAAGTTTAGCATACTTTTTTTGCTGATTCGAGGTGCGGCTGAGGAATTTTTCGATCGGCTCCAAATTCGAAGCGCGCCGTGATCACACGGCGCGCTTTGGCTGATCCGACTACAACCGCGTTAGCTCTGGTTCCCCAAGAAAGCGATCGGATTCACAGCTTCACCGCCGCGCTGCCGGATTTCAAAGTGCAGGTGCGGCCCAGTGCTACGGCCCGTCGATCCCATCTCCGAGATCTGCTGACCTTGATTCACTTGCTGGCCATCGTGCACCAAAATCCGGTTGTTGTGCGCGTAACGGGTCAATGTCCCGTCCTCATGCTCAACTTCGACCATGTAGCCGTAGCCACCTTCATTCCAGCCCGCATAGGCCACTTTGCCCGCCGCCGCCGCGACGATCGGGGTGCCGATCGGTGCGGCAATGTCGATGCCTTTGTGTGGCCGACCCCAGCGCCAGCCGAAGCCGGAACTGAGCATCCCTTGGGCCGGCCAAACCATGCCCGCCGCAGTGCCACCACCAGGCAAGTAAGGATCAGCCTTGCCCATCGCGGGCAGACTCGGGGCGACCATTCTCCGCACCGCCGGGGTCACAGGGGCATAGGCTTCGGAACCCAATGTCGCCCGCGCCACCACTTGGGGATGGCTCATCGGTACGGCTTTGACCGTCGATTTGCCATTGGGGGTCGCGTCCGGCTTCAGTTTTGGTTGGACAAAGTTGCGAAGTTCAATCGACAGCGCACTGCTGGACGGGCGATTCGCAAAGTCCGGATTCACCGCCACGGACTGCGCTCGAGTTCCACGGGGTTCCGTTGGCACAACCTGGGCCACCAACTGAGCGGGCATGGCGTTCAGCTTCTTCCGGCTGTAACGGTTCCGCAGGTTGTGGATTTCGGCCAGCAGGGGGGTGGGGCTGAAGTCCGACTTCGCATCGAGGGGCACGGCTGGCAGCGTGGGTGCGCTGGCCACCACCGTCTGACGGGCGACGCGGGCTTCAGCGGGAACGACTTCGACGGGGCGACGCGCAATCACCACTGGCTCTTCACCGCCGATCGCGGGCAAGGGCACATTCGCCAACCGCGTCACTGGCAATCCAGTGGTGGGCTTCACCGCGGCTTCAGCGGCTTCCGATTGACCTTCAGCGAAGACTTCGGTCGCCGCCAGGGTTTGCTTCAACCGATCGCGCTTCAGGCGCAAATCCGATACCGACGCATTCTGACGGGCTTGGACATCAGAGTCCACGGCATCAGCGGCCAAGACGGGCACTGTTGGCACCGACTGGGCGATCGCCTGGAGATTGACGACATTGGCTGGGGGCGTCACCGCGCCATCCGTTGGCAGTTGAAGAACCTGGCCAACTTTGAGCACCGTTGCCGGGGTCAAGTTGTTCGCCGCCGCGAGCGACACCACTTCGATTTGATAGGACTTAGCAATCTGCCACAGCGTCTCGCCGGGCTGGACTGCATGACCCGAACTCGGCGTCACCGCTGCCGCTGTGGGGGCAACAACTGCCGCTGCCACTTGGGGGGTGACTGCCGCCGGGGCAGTGAGTGGCCGCTCAGCCGCCACGGGCACCATCTGGGGCACAACTGCCACTTGCGGGGTGACCGGGGTCAGGAGCGGTTCCTGGGCAACCACGGGGGACTGCACGGAAACTTGGGTGGGGGCTAGCTCGGTTGCCTGAGCCAGCATTTGGAAGCAAGGTGCGGCGAGGCTACCTGCGCCAATTGAGAGGGCGATGCCGAGCATCGCGGCGGCATTGCCGCTGGAACGATTGACGTCCGCAGTCATTGTTGTGATGTCCACCAGGGGACTTCGATCTTCACTCTTGCTGAAAACGGTTCCAGACTTTTGCGAAATATCAGGTCTCAAAAAACCAACCTCCTAAGCGTTCAGCAGTTAACTGTCCATGCCCCCGATTAAGGTGTGGCATTTCAATGTCCGAGGGTCAAATCAATCTCGTCCGACAGTTAAGCTCAACTTGTGTGAGCAATTGCACTCGCAAAATGCGAATGACTTGTAGCAGCCAACAAACATTACATTGCTTTTTACATTTCGACAAGTTGCGAAACTTTCCGGAAAGTTTTCCGATTGATGCAAAGTAACCTGCGCCTTTAGCATCGATAACCCACCAGTGTGAGGTTAGTTAACGACAGTGGCACTGAAGTAAACGTCCAGTCAGTTGGAGCACGGATGCCCTAGTGGTCGGACTTCACTGTTTGTCAGCAAGGGAACGAACCATCCAGTCGATCGACTTGCGGCCACCCAATTGGGTCTTCGCACATCGCATCGGCTGTTCAGGATTAAGTATGCCAACTTTCGGGTAATCAGCAACATTGGGTTGACGGGCTTATCCTACTGCGGATTTTTGAAAACGCACACTATTCTCAATGTATTTTTTTTGACAGGCAGTATTAAGGAGTCGCAACGATACGCGATAGCGCGCACTCGAAAGGCTTGCAAATCCGGCTTCTTCGCAAAACTACACCGATCGCGGCGGTGGCATAAAAAATACTTCGACCCGGCAAAAATCAGGGCTTAAATACGGAAATGCCGACATTTGCGCCAGGGGCGATCGCGCGCCCAAATTTGAATAGGAATTCGTTATCAGAAATGCCCTAATTTTGTATTCTGAAGCACTACTAATCCTGGGAAATGCCTAACTGCCAACAATCTCCGCCCATCCTGGGGCTGATTTAGGTAACGATTCGGACGGCGCTTGGCGGTGGATTAGGCTCCTTAACATTTGCTTCATAATTAGATGCTCATGCAATCATGTGAGCCAGTTCAGGGCGTTGCCGATCGATTTGCGGGTGCACCGATCGGGTGAATCTAAACTTCGAGCTGGCCGAGCTGCCGCTTTGCTTCAAACAGGCCAATGGTCACACTGACCGAGAGATTGAGGCTACGCACCTGGGGTTCGAGCATGGGAATAAAGGTCGTCTCATGGCAAGCGGCAATCCCCTCTGGCGGCAATCCCTCGGTCTCGCTGCCAAACATTAACCAGTCATCATCCTGGTATTTCAGCGCTAGATAGCTACATCGTCCTTTAGTAGTGAAGCCAATCAATCGACCCGATCGGGACTGATGGTGCGCCTGGAATGCGGCGAAATTGTCATGTACCGTCAGATTGACATGGGGCCAATAATCGAGACCCGCTCGTTTCAAGTAGCGATCGCTCAATTCAAAGCCTAAAGGCCCCACAAGATGCAACTCGGTGCGGGAAGCGGCACAAGTCCGGGCGATATTCCCAGTATTTGGCGGGATTAGCGGGTTGACGAGGACAATTCGTGGCATGGGTTTGGGGCAAACGGGGATAACTTGTACGCGAAATCGAGAAAATCCGGATCATTTCAGGGGTGAACCGATAGGAATTATTAATGTTGTTGGAAATCCGGGGAAGGTTGGGGGGAGAGACCCCTCCGGCGGATCCGCACTACTCGGCCGATGGGGCGGGGGTCGCGGTGCAGAGATCGGCTTCCAGCACGACTTCCTGCTCTGCCATGCGGACGATCGCCTGTTGCATGACTTGGGTTGGGCTGAGTCCTTGATTAATTAGGCTGAGCCACCGCATCGCTTCGTTGCCCTCCCGGAGCAGGCGGGGGATGGGGGTGAGGAAGCAAGCGATGCCATTTTCCTTGGCGATGTCTTTCACACTTATATATATGTCGTTGATCCAGTCGCGGGCGGTGAGCGATCGGCCATCCTGCCAATGGGTGAGAACGGCATCGAGGCTGTTCTGGGCGGCGGCCAGTTCGTTGCGATCGGCGATCGTCACCAATTCCTCTGGGCTGAACTGACTTTGGGTCAATGGATCGATCGTCGGATCGGCGATCAGTTGGCAGAGGCGCGATTCGAGCAAGGCGGTCATGGCCAGCAAATCGATCGGATTACTGACCAAATCCGAAATCCGCAGTTCCAGTCGATTGAGGTCATAGGGTCGGCGATCGCCGTTGGGCCGCACCGATGACCAGAGATGCCGGACATTTTGCATCGTGCCGAGGACGAGCTGCTGCTCCGTCCATTCAATGTAGTGGGCGTGGCTGGTGAACAGCGGCACATGGGCGGGCGTTTTGGGGAAGACCGCCCAGCGGGTGGAATGCTGGCCCGTGACTTTGCCGTTGAAGAACGGCGACGCCGCACTGAGCGCGAGGTAGAGTGGCGCTTCGAGCCGGATCAGCCGACAGGCGCGCATCAGCGTCTCCGGATCGGCGATGCCAATATTAATGTGAATGCTGGCCGTCACGACATTCGTGCCGTAGGCTTGCTCGATATAGTCGTGGTAAGGATTCGTTGGATCGGATCGCTGGACTTTATCCGCGCCGCTGAGGGCGAGGGTGCTGCCGGGAATCAGGGTATAGTCGCCCAGCGATCGCAGATATTGCCGCAGTTGGCGGCGGGGCTGCAACAGATCGCCCAGAATCGGGTCGTACTGGTAGCAGGGCGACGTGATGAACTCGACATTGCGGCTATCGGGTTCCCGGATAAAGCCCTCGAGGTCGGTGGTAATCCGATCGGACAGGCCGACGATCGTCCCATCGGGCTGACCCGTATAAACTTCGACTTCAAATCCTTTGGATAGCAGCATGCGGCCCTCACGATATCGTTCTGCGTTGCTTTTCCAGTATGGCGGAAATTGGCCTGGATAACACGATTGGGGCAATCAGCGGCCGATCGGCGGCGGGGCGGGGATTAGACGCCTGTGTGCGGGTTGGCGCGGAGCTGGTCGGCTTGCTGTTGATCGGCAGCGGCGGCGCGGGGCTGGCCCAGGGTTTTGTACAGTTCGGCCCGATCGGTGTAGAGCAGGGGATTGTTGGGATCTTGTTTGATCAATGCGGCGTAGTCGATCAAGACGGCCTCAGGTTTGCCCATCAGCAATTTGAGCTGGGCGCGGGCTTGGTAGAATTCGGGCCGATCGGATTCGAGCTTGATCGCCTGGTCATAATCCGCCAAGGCGCGGGTGAGATGACCGTAGCTCGGATGATTCGGGCGAATGCTGGTGGCGGAGACGAGCCGCTGACTAACGGGTGTCGCCAACTGCGATGCCTCCGTGGCAAAGCGCTGTTCGGCCAGTTGGGCGCGGCGGACGTAGTCCTGGGCCGTGCGGGGTCGGGTTGCCGCCGAGGCGCTGGTCTGGGGGGCAAACGCATTGTGCGCTTGGGGGGCGGCAATCACCGTGCTCCCCAACCCGGCAATTAAGCTCAATCCATAAATTCCCGCCAGACTCCAGCGACTCCAGGCCGGAGCACGACTTTCCCGCTGTTGCTCCACCAATGCCTTAGCGATCGCGTCGCGGTTGGCCAGGGACAATTTGCCGTAGCCCGCCGCACTCATTTGCTGAAACACCAGTTTCAACAGGTCGCGGCCCGTGGCCCGTTCCCCCGCCAATTGCTGCTGGAGCGTCAGGTTGAGGCGGGCGGTGCGGTAGCTGGTGGGAATGCTCAAAGCCGTGGCCATCGCCAACACCATCAGCGATGGAATCAAGCAGCCCACATAGCCAAACAACAGCACCGTAGTCACTTTGAACACCACATCCGCCCAGGGATAGCGGGAAAACAACAAGTGATGGGCGATCTTGCCGCCATCAAGCGGATAGATCGGCAACAGATTCAGCATATTCAGCGTGATCAGCATCCAAGCGGGCTGGGACAACGCCTGCCAAGCGGGCTGGATCGCCACCGCCGCCATCAAACCACAGCCCAGGATCAGCCCCGGCAACGGCCCGGCCAACAGCACCCAAACCTTCTCACTCAGGCTGGCATCGACTTTGCGCCCCGTCACCGCCGCCCCGAACAGCGGCAAGAAGAACATCTTCGTATCCTGGTAGCCGAACCGCCGCATCGCCAGGAAATGCCCCGCTTCATGCAGGAATAGCACTGCCAGTAAGGTGATTAGATCGCGGGTGCGGAACGTGCCGAAGCTATTGGGCAGGGCGATCGCCACGAGGATGAACAGCGCTAGACTGCCGAGCAAGACCCATTTACCCAGGCGCAGATCGCGGTGATTGGCTTCCAGTTCACGTTGACGTTGGAAGGTTTGGACTTGGAGATTGAGTGGGACGGGTTGGATCAGTTCGGGTTGCTGCTGGATTAGGCGGCGACGGGCCGATTGGCGTTTGCTGGCGGCGCTGACGCCCTGACGCATTCTCCAGGCGGCGCGCAGGGCGGCTTTGCCCGACAAGAACCAGCCTTCCCGCTGAATCCGCAGACTTTTCGCGGCTAGGAGTTGATCAACATAGCGCTGTTGTTGGATTTGCAGCGCGGCGATGAATTTGCCCGGTTTGAACGATCGATTCGCGCCGTCGATCGTTTGGCGGACGGTTTGGTGATGTGCCCACTGGGCTTCGATGCTGGCGCAGTAGGGATCGGTGACGATCGTCTCCGGCAGCGACCCAATCATCCCGTGGGCCTGACCGTTGGTCGTCAGCAGCCAGGTTTGATCGCTAAAGGCTTGGTAGAAATTGACATTGGTTAGATCCTGGCCATCGGCGGGCCAGCGAATCTCGACTTCGGCAAAGCTCTCCTGGGCCGGATGGTAGAGCAGCACCGCCCGATCGTCCGCATGTTCGAGGTGAAACATCTTCTGGACGCGGTACGCCCCGGCGAGTTCAAAGCCCAGATCCTTCAGCCGCTCGATTGTTGGGGTGAAGGCTTGCTTGTGATCGCTAGGTAACTCGCGGACGGGCTGCACTTCATAGCGCGGGTAGCGAAACCGCACCTGGAGCAGGCGTTGGGCCTGAATGTACAGGGCAACGCCCTGAAGCAAGATCAAGAAGATCGGCAGAAACAGAAGCAGATTCAGCATTAAATCAAGGCACAACAGGGAAACTCAACTGGCCGCCATTGCGGTTCGTAGTTTCAATGTGCCCGGACAGTGCGGTGCGGCTTCTCGGTAAAAATCGGGGATTGTGCCAGTTCGAGTGCCAGTCCGATCGCCAGTCATCCGTTAGAACACCAACAATAATTTGCGTGGGTGGCGGATTTTGGGATCGCCGATCGGATCGTGGCGTTAGCTGTTGGGACCCCAGCGATTGGAAGCGGGCCGATCGGTGGATTCGATCGGGGTGAAATCGACGTAATCCGCTGAGGGAATATCATCAACGGTATTCGAATTAATGTCTTCGACCCGATCGGGGCGGGGACGGCGGCGGGGCGCTGCGTCCTCCGGGGGGCGACGGCGGGGCGCATCGCTGGGGCGCGAGTCGCGATCGCCGCCGTTCATCCGATCGTCGGGGCGGCTGTTTCCCGATCGGCCCGGAATCTGCCGGGGTTCGCCGAAGCTGTCATCCCGCCCAAAGGGTGCGTCGTTTTCTTCAAACCGGGCACTGCGATTCGGCCGATCGCGGCGACCACGGGCATCCATGTCGCGGCGGGGCAAGGCGCGATCGCCATAGCCCGGATCAGCGCCGTAACCGGGTTCTTGGTAATCCCCACGCAAACCCGCATTGCTCCGAGGTGGAGCGGGAAATTCGTCATATTCTGGGGTGCGTTCCGCCCGGTAGGGGCGACGGCTGCCACTGCGATCGTCATCGCGACCACCACCAAAGCCAAAGCTGCGCTTAGCATCATTGGGTGTGCGTTTTTGGATGTTTTCCCACATCAATAGGATCACCGAGCCAACTAGCAACAACTGCTGGAAGCCCATACCCAGGCTCAGAGTAAACGCTTCTGTAAATAGAATAAGGGAACAGATAATGCCGATAACGGAATAAACATTATCGGAATCGCGGGCTAGCTCTGGTTTCAACCGTCCCCAGAAAAAGAGGCCGATCGAAGCCACCAATAGGATGATGCCAAAGAGCAGTGCCGGAGTATTTAAGCCGTTCACAATATTCGCCTCAAGTGATTCAGGTCGCTCCCATCAGAGAGCGTATACATATACGTACCCGGCTTCTATGGTAACGACTTATGTCTTAAACCTTCAAAGAAATTCTGGAAATCGCGGTCGATCGTTGAGGCGATCGTCGGGGCGAGCGGCCGTTTCCCTACGGGAGGCTACCGCCAACGCCCTTACCAGGATCGGCTCGATCGTCCGACTTCTTACGCTTATCCTCGATCGTCCCCTTGCGTTGTTTTTTGCCGTTTTTGGCGGCTTCGGCTTTGATGGCGGCGGCTTGGAGCTGCTGGATCATCTTTTGTTGGATTACTTGATGACGCTCAACGCCCTCGTAGGCATAACGATCGTAGCCGTCTTTGGTGATCAACTGCTCGATGTTTTTCAGCCGTTCGTCGCCGCCGGGGTGACTGGAGAGCCATTCGGGGGGGCGCGATCGGGTTTTGTCGGCGGCGGCTTCGCGTTTGAGGGCGTGGGTGAGATTCCACAGTCCGTCGGCGGCATAGCCAGCGGAGGCCAGCAGCCTTGTCCCCACGGCATCGGCTTGGCGTTCCATGTCGCGGCTGTAGCCGAAGGTGATGACGCTTTCGGCGATGCCGCCGACGTAGGGGATGAATTGGGTGACGTTGGCGGTGAGACTGCCTTGGGTCATCAGTTGTAGGCCGTGGGCCAGTACCGCGTGGGAAATCTCATGGCCCAAGAGTCCGGCGAGTTCGGCTTCGCTCTGGGTTTTGGCGATCGCGCCCGCATTCACAAACACCTTGCCGCCGGGGAGGGCGAAGGCATTCAGCGCCTCGTCTTCCACCACAAAAAATTCGTATTTGAAATCCTCGCGTCCGGCGACGGCGGCGAGTTTCATGCCGATTTCGGTGACGTATTTGTTCGTCGCTTCATCGGTGACCAGTTCCAGTTCGCGTTTGGCTTGACGCACGACGCTGTCGCCCAGGGCTGATTCGCCGCGCATCAGCAGGAAGCTGGTTTGGACAGAATTCAATGGCCCGAGCAGGCTGCCCGTCAGCGCATAGCCCAAGGCTCCGGTGATCACGTTGCCGATCACGTTGCCCGTGAGTTGTTGCTTGAGTTTGCGGCGGTAGGTTTGGAGATTGACGTCGGCGAGTTGGGTGAATTCGGCGGCTTGGGGATGGGTGGGATTGAGCAGGGCAAACTGTCTGGCGGCGATCGAGCCTTCGATCCATTGCTTGCCCTGGGCCAAGGCTGCAATCCGTAACTTCAGCAGTTCGGTGTCGTTGGGATAGCGTGACGACACAGTTTGCAGCACGGCGAGGGCTTCCTCGGGGCGGTTGTAGGCGACGTAGGCCTGGGCCAGTTGCACGTGGCCGGGGATGAATTCGGGGTGTTGCTGCACCAGCAATTGCAGGGGGACGAAGGTGCGGCCTTCGAGTTTGGCGGCGAGTCCCGCTGCGCCTTCGCGCCAGTAGACCTGGGCGGCGGGGGGCATTTGGGTGATATCAGCGATCGCGGGGAGGACGGGTTCCGCCGTGACAACGCCCGTGAAATCGGGTTTGCTCTGGCGATAGATCGAGATTGCGGCAGGTCGATCGCCCGCTTGGTACAACCGATCGGCCTCAGCCAATTGGCTGAGACGTTGCAAGGCTTCGGGCGTGGGGGGCTTGACGATTTCTGGGAGTTTGGGCGCATCGGGCGTGGCGATCGGCGGTGCCGTTCCTGGCACACTGAAGGTCGGCTCCGCGCTGGGCGTGGGGCTAGGCGTGTTTGGTTCCGGTGGTTTGGCGATCGCGGGAATCATTTGTCCAACTACGAGGAGAAGACCCAAGCCAAATGGGAGTACCCGCTGGATTAATTGCCGAAGGAGCCGAATCAACTGCCGTTTCATTGATGTTCACCAGGGAAGAGAAACCGAAGGACTGCACACTTAGAGGATGTTTTAAAAAGGCATCGCCTGTTCGATACAGCACTCAACGATCCCCCCTAGCCCCCCTAACTCCTTCGGAGAGGCTTCGCCAACAAAAGGGGGGAACTGGATTCAAAGTCCCCCTTTTGAAGGGGGATTTAGGGGGATCGTGACCTTTGCTACAAGCCGTCCACCTTTTCAAATATCTTCTTATGTCTATGGTATTTCGCACGCCGATCGTCCCTTTCAGGATCGCACAATGATTGAGTTGATTGCGACGGTCGTTTGGCGGGTTTCGATCCAGTTTAGAGTGGAAGTCGATGAGTTTAATGTGTGAGGACAGGCGATGAAGATTCAAATCGATCGGCAAATCAGCAGCTCCAAAATTGGCCAACTCGGGATTAAGCGCTGGCCGATTTGGTCGAAGGACGTGTCGGAGTTTCCCTGGTTTTATGACGATGTGGAGGTCTGCTATTTCATCGAGGGCGATGTGGTGGTGACCCCGGAGGGCGGGGAGCCAGTGGAAATGGGCAAGGGCGATTTGGTCACGTTTCCGATGGGGATGGCTTGTACGTGGCAGATTCGCAGTGCCGTGAGTAAACGGTATAAGTTTGGTTAGCCCAATGCATTGACTAACAAATCACCGCCATATCGCACGACATCGGTACAGGGTAATCCGGTGCCCGATCGTACCTGGGCGATCGCCATATCCGCTTCTGCCTGAGACAAATGCCCCGTATTCAAAGCAATCCCCACGACTTTGGCGGGGGCAAAGGCTCCGGCGGCATAGGCGAGGCTTTCGTACAGGGCAATCACATCCGGCAAGGTTGGAATCGGGACGTGGGGGAAGTTGCGGATGCTGGTCTGTCCGGCGCGGTGGACGAGGATGAGGTGGGTGGGTTGCGATCCGCGTAGGAGCGGCAAGTTGGCGGTGGAACTGGGGTGGAGCAATGATCCTTGGCCTTCGACGAAGAGCATATCGGCATCCTGGGGCGCGTTCATCACAATCTGCTCGATCGCGCCTGACGCAAAATCCACCCGCACGGCATCCAACGGCACCCCCGATCCCGCAATCATAATCCCCGCTTGGCCCGTGCCGAGGAAGTGGGCGTTGATCCCCTGGGCCTGGGCCGATCGGACTAATTCCAAGCAAGCCGACATTTTGCCCACACTCATATCGGTGCCGACGGCCAAGATCCGTTTGGCGTTGAGCGATCGGGCCGCGCCAGTGCCAACTTTCAAGCCCGGTGGTTCCTGGCGCATGTCCCAGATCGTTTGGCCCGGCTTGAGATTTTGTAACTGTGGCAGGGCGGCCATTTTGGTATGCAAACCATTGGCGATCGCGATCCCCTCAGTCACCGCCAGTTCCACTTCACCCAACCAAGCCTCGGGTAAAACCCCACCGGATGGTGCGATGCCGATCGCCAACCAATCCGGGTTGTAGACCAACGCCTCGGACATCGAACCGACGACAGGGATTTCGACGGGAATTCCGGTTAAAGCGGCAAACGATTCGCCTGCGGCATCTTGGTCGATCGCGACGGCAATCCGATCGGGCCGATAGCGGATTAGGGCGAGTCCGGTTTTGCCTTGGGTGCCTTTGAGTCCGCCGTGGAGCAGGACGGCAATGCGGGAGGTGGTTGTGAACATTGGCTGTGTCGTTTGGGGGGTTGAATGGACTACGCTTACAGCCCGCCCCGCGCGTCAAGGTTGGGCTAGTAAGGCAACCCCGCTAAAGCGGGCTGGAATATTTTGTCGAGGGTATTTTAAAAGTCTGACTGCTTGTTGAAAACAGCACGATCCCCCTAAATCCCCCTTAAAAAGGGGGACTTGAAGAATGGTTCCCCCCTTTTTAAGGGGGGCTAGGGGGGATCGATGAGTGTTGCATATAATCGTTGAAACCCTTTAAAACACCCTCTTAGCCCGCTTTGGCGGGGTTTCGCTCATCGCCCTGCCGTTGACGCGCGGGGCGATTGGGCAGCGAAGTCGGTCAAATTTTGAATTCGCCAACCGAATTTTAAAGCCTAACGCAATGCCCGATCGCCAAACTCGTTTGATCACAATCACCGCTCCGCCTGCTTCAACACGCCATCCGCGATCGCGCACCAATCATCCCGTAATGCCCGATCGGCCGCACTATCGGTCAACGCCCGTCCCCGCACCTGTGGATGCCGTTTATAAAACTGCTCATTCACCTGCTGATTCAACTTCGCATAGCCCAACCCCGATCGCGTCGATCGCCCCTCCAAATCCCGACAACCCTGGGAATCCGGCGCATTACTCGAAACCCCCGGCAACGACGGCAACCCCACATTCGGCAACCAATCGGGTTTGCCAAACAGCGCCACGATCGCCGCCCCACCGACAAATACCGCAATCATAAGCAACCGAAAAATCCAGGTGAACATCGTATCCACCACCCGAATCGCGCCCCACAACAGCTTGAATCCCCAGCCAATCAGCCGGAATGGGAACCACAACACCCCACCCACAAACCGCCAAAACCAATTACCATCGCGCGGTGGCACATACGGTTGGGCCAGTCCCTCCGGTGCAGGCGGCTGATACAGCGGAGCCGCCGGACTATGGGCGGCATAACCCGAATTCGCCTGGGGATTAAACGCGGGATTGGCTGGCGCGGGGACGGGCGGTTGCGCTTTGGCTGGCACCGGAGACGGCAACTGCGTCGGTGGCGGCGGATTCCACTGTGGCGCGACTACTACGGTTTTGATCGTCGAGAAGACGGGATTGGGTGGGGTGGTTTGCGGCGATCGAGGGGTTGGGGCGGGCACGATCGGGTTTGAGGCGATCGGGGTCGGGGCAATCGGAGGCAATGGTTGCACAGGGCCGATCGCCAACTCCTGAATTGCCACCAACACCTCATCCGCCGTCCGATACCGATCGCTCGTATGCCGCGCCAACATCCGATGTAGCACATTCTCAAACCGCGCATTCAACGTCAGCAACGCCTGCCAATTCCAGTCATTCGTATGGGCGTTGTACAGTTCCGTCGGCGGTTTGCCCGTCATCAACACCAGCACCGTCACGGCCAAAGCGTAAAGATCGCTATTCGGATACACCTCGCCCTTAATCTGCTCAAACGGCGTATAGCCCGGTTTGTGAATCTGGGTCGCGGGATTCATTCCCACCATTCGCAGGGCCGTTTCGGTCACCTGTTTAACGCTGCCGAAGTCGATCAAGATCGGCTTACCACTGTCCCGATCGTGCATCAGATTATCCGGCGAAATATCCCGATGAATCACCCCGCGCCCATGGATATAGCTCAATACGGGCAGCAAATCCCGCAGCAGTTGAACCCCCTGCCCCTCGGACAAACAATGCCCCGACTCACACCATTCGCCGTAGTTGTGCCCCTCGATAAATTGCTCCACCAGGAATACGACTTTCTCGCCGTTGTATTCCACCGAAGAGAGGGCGCGGAATTCGGGGATTTGGGGGTGGCTGAGTTTGTAGAGCGTGCCCGCCTCGCGCTGAAATAGTTCTTCGGCCTTCTGCAACACCGCTGGCTGACTCACCTGGGGCGCAAATTCCTTCAGCACGCAAAGCTCATTAAAGCGATGCTGGTCACGGACTAAATAAGTCCGCCCAAAGCCACCGTGGCCGATGAAACGCACCACGTCATAGCGATTTTCGAGTAGCGTACCGGGGGGAACGGGAGCAGACAGTGGCATAGGAATCGGGTGACGATCGAGCTTCTCAGAGATTACATCACACAAAACCCCGCCGAATCCGTAAAGTTCGATCGAATCCCCAAAACCCGCTATTCTGAAATCCGGTTGATTTGTCCCCTTCGCAATGGATTGAACCCCCTGTGTACCTGTTGATTCCGGCGGCTGGCTCTGGCAAACGCATGGGCAGCGACCGCAATAAATTATTGATGGATTTGCTCGGCCAACCCGTTCTCGCCTGGACATTACGCGCCGCCGAAGCCTCCCGATCGATTGACTGGATCGGCATCCTCGGCCAACCGATCGACTTCCCCGACTTCCAAACCATCCTCACGGACTTAAACCTCACCAAACCCGTGGCCTTGATCCAAGGCGGCAGCACCCGCCAGGAATCGGTTTACAACGGTTTGCAAGCCTTGCCCACCGAGGCCGATCGGGTCTTAATCCATGATGGCGCAAGGTGTTTGGCCACC
The DNA here is from genome assembly GCA_031415035.1 of Cyanobacteria bacterium VAR_4_metabat_243. GTDB lineage: Bacteria > Cyanobacteriota > Cyanobacteriia > Leptolyngbyales > Leptolyngbyaceae > Romeriopsis. The sequence continues at coordinate 5,774 of JANOQX010000216.1, read as the reverse complement.
CCGGAATTGTTCGATCGGTGTGCCGCCTCACTGGATCAATATGCGGGCATGGTGGCAGCAGTGACGGTGAAGGACACGATCAAGGTCGTGGACGGGGCGATGTGCATTCAAGATACGCCCGATCGCGCCAATCTCTGGGCCGCGCAGACTCCCCAAGGCTTTTCGGTGCCCTTGTTGAAAAAATGCCATGCGGAAGGCAAAGCCCAAGGTTGGGAAGTCACCGATGATGCGGCGTTGTTTGAGCGGTGTGGGTTACCTGTGCATATTGTGCTGGGGGAGGAGACGAATTTGAAGGTAACGACGCCCGTGGATTTGGCGATCGCGCAGTTTATTTTGCAGGGGCGGGGTTAATTGGAAATCTGTGGGTTTGTCCCATCACCCGCCCCGTAGTTAAAACACAGGGCTAGTAAGGAAACCCTGCTAAAGCAGGCTCAAACCTTTCCTCAGCGCCCTTTAGGGCGGTTCCCTTACTAGCCCGCCGTTAATGCGCGGGGCGGGATGGCGCGATCGATCCAGGATGTGAAATTGCGCCAAAATCCGAATTTGCGCCAAAATCCGAATTTGTCTCAAAATCCGAATTGCATCATTTGTCTCAAAATCCGAATTGCATCCGAAAATTGTGGGTTTGTCCCATCACCCGCCCCGTGGCTAAAGCACAGGGCTAGTAAGGAAACCCTGCTGAAGCAGGCTCGATCCACTCCCCAGCGCCCTTTAGGGCGGTTCCCTTACTAGCCCGCCGTTAACGCGCGGGGCGGGATGGCGCGATCGATCCAGGATGTGAAATTGCGCCAAAATCCGAATTTGCGCCAAAATCCGAATTTGTCTCAAAATCCGAATTTGTCTCAAAATCCGAATTGCATCCGAAAATTGTGGGTTTGTCCCATCACCCGCCCCGTAGTTAAAGCACAGGGCTAGTAAGGAAACCCTGCTGAAGCAGGCTCGATCGGGTTTTGGGACGTGTGGGGCGGGATGACGCGATCGGCCCAGGATGCGGAATTGAATTTTTCATGAACATTGCATCAATTTCTGGGTAACTGTGTGATTCTCCGGCGTGGGCTGTCGATGTTGAGACTGTTGCGCGATCGAGAATTTTCCCATGACTGTTTGGCACACTTATTACCACTTGGTTTGGGCGACGTACAATCGCCAGCCGTTGATTACCGATCGATTGGAAGCGGAGCTTTACCAGTACATCCACAGCAAAACCAAATCCCTGGAAGCGCCCCTCTATGCGATCGGTGGGGTGGCGGATCATGTCCATCTGGTCGTTTCAATTCCCCCGAAATATGCGATCGCTAAATTTGTGGGCCAACTCAAAGGCGGTAGTTCACACCAAATTAATCAGATGCTCCCCGATCAAAAGTTCGGCTGGCAAAAAGAGTATGGTGTTTTTTCGCTGGGTCGAAAACAATTGGAACGTGCCGTTGCGTATGTTGAGCACCAAAAGCAGCACCATGCCGATCGGGCCACGCTCATCCATAGTTTAGAACCCGAAATCTTCGATCGGTTGTCCCATCACCCGCCCCGTGGCTAAAGCACAGGGCTAGTAAGGAAACCCGGCTAAACCCGGCTCAAACCCATCCTCAGCGCCCTTTAGGGCGGTTCCCTTACTAGCCCGCCGTTGACGCGCGGGGCGGGGTGGCGCGATCGGCCCAAAATCCGAATTCGCCCCAAAATCCCAATTTCCCCAAAATCTCAATTTCCCCAAACTGGCACGATCGACCTTGCCACGATTCGCGATCGCGCAGTTTATTTTGCAGGGGCGGGGGTAATTGGGCGATCGCCCCGTCCCCAAAACGTCCTATCCTACTGATCAGCTTGCACCACAAGCCACTCATCGTTCAGCCAGGTCGTCGAACTGTTGCACGCCCTGGGATATGCACTCCACCATGGCCTTCTCCAAGATTCTGATCGCTAACCGGGGCGAAATTGCCCTCCGCATCATTCGTACCTGCGAAGAACTCGGCATTGGCACAGTCGCGGTTCATTCGACGATCGATCGCAACTCGCTCCATGTCCAACTGGCCGATGAAGCCGTCTGTATTGGCGAACCCCCCAGCAGCAAAAGCTATCTCAACATTCCCAATATCATCGCCGCTGCCCTCACCCGCCATGCCGTGGCGATTCATCCCGGCTATGGCTTCCTCGCGGAGAATGCCCGGTTTGCGGAGATCTGCGCCGATCACCAGTTGGTGTTCATTGGGCCAGCGCCAGAGTCCATCCGATCGATGGGCGACAAATCCACCGCCAAAAAAACCATGCAGCGGGTCGGTGTGCCCACGGTTCCGGGCAGCAAGGGACTCGTCAGCAGCGTCGATGAAGCCCGCGCCGTGGCCCGTGAAATCGGTTATCCCGTGATCGTCAAAGCCACGGCGGGCGGCGGCGGACGCGGGATGCGCATGGTGCCCACCGATGACGATTTGAGCCGGATGTACATGGCCGCCCAAGGCGAAGCCGAAGCTGCCTTTGGCAACCCCGGTGTCTACGTCGAAAAATTTGTCCAAAACCCGCGCCACATTGAGTTCCAGATCCTGGCCGACAGCCACGGCAACGTGATTCACCTGGGTGAACGCGAATGTTCGATCCAACGCCGTCACCAGAAATTGCTCGAAGAAGCCCCCAGTGTTGCCCTCACGCCGGAATTGCGACAGCGCATGGGCGATGCGGCAGTTGCAGCGGCCAAATCGATCAACTACGTCGGCGCAGGCACGGTGGAATTTTTGCTGTCCGAGACGAATGAGTTTTATTTTATGGAGATGAATACCCGGATTCAGGTGGAGCATCCCGTGACGGAGATGATTACCGGGATTGACTTGATTGCCGAGCAGATTCGGATTGCCCAGGGCGAAAAGCTGCGGCTGACCCAAGACCAGGTGACCCTGAAAGGCCATGCGATCGAATGTCGGGTGAACGCCGAAGATCCCGAGCACAACTTCCGTCCCAGCCCCGGCAAAATCAGTGGTTACCTGCCGCCCAGCGGCCCTGGCGTCCGAATGGATTCCCACGTCTACACCGACTACGAAATCCCCGCCTACTATGACTCCCTGATTGGCAAACTAATTGTCTGGGGTCCCGATCGACAATCGGCGATCTCCCGAATGAAACGCGCCTTGCGCGAATGCGCTGTCACGGGACTGCCCACGACGATCGCCTTTCACCAGAAAATCCTTGAAACCCCGGAATTTAAGCGGGGCGAGATTTATACCAACTTTGTTGAAAAGGTGATGTTTAAGAAGTGAGAATTGAGAATGCCGAATAGAGAAGGTGGCGTTTTCTCAATTCAACATTCTCAATTCAACATTTTCAGCAATCCCTGCTGCCCCAACAACACTTCCCGCGCCAAACTGAATAAGCCGACCCAAATAATCGGGCTAATATCGATCCCCCCGATCGGGGGCACCACCTTACGCATCGGCCAGAGGAATGGCTCCGTGGGCCAGGCGATCAGATTGAAGGGGAGTTTGGTCTGGTCGATTTGGGGATACCAGGTGAGGACGATGCGGAAGATAAAGAGGAGGGTCATTGCGCCCAGGGCGATCGATAGCCCCAAATCAAACCAATCTGCTGACATAAAAGTTGCTCCGGAGTCCGGCGAATCCTAAAAGGTTGTGGATGAAATGTAACGTTTGTTTATATTCTACGATAGGGCTATACAACCCCCCACAGAACCTCGTAAAATTCTAGACAAAGCTGTGTCCATCATCGCTCCTGTCAACTATCTAGAAGAGAAAGGTACTGGGACTTATGACTCCTTCGCTGACGAATTTTTTGTTGAGTCTTGTGGCTGGTGTGGTGATTATCGTTGTGCCTGCAACGCTGTTCCTGCTCTTCATTAGCCAACGCGACAAGGTCACCCGCTCCTAGGAACGGTGGTGATTGGCACTGCGGTGTTTTTGAGTTTTGGATTTGATTTCATTGAACGATCCGGCGAGACGACTAGCGTCCCGCCGGATTTTTTGGTGTCTGAGCGAAGCTAGTGCATGAAGTGACGGGTGCCCGTGAAGGCCATGACCAAGCCCAATTCATTCGCGGCGACGATCGAATCTTGGTCGCGCATACTGCCCCCCGGCTGAACGATCGCGCTAATCCCCGCCGCCGCCGCCGTCCGCACCGAATCATCAAACGGGAAGAAGCCATCGCTGGCGAGGACTGCCCCGATGACCTCCGGTCGGTCGAAGACCATCGCGCCGCCCCCCGCCTGCTCCAGGGCAATCTTGGCCGATCCGACCCGATTCATTTGACCCGCGCCGACGCCGATCGTGGTGCGGTTTTTGGCCACGACGATCGCGTTGGATTTCACGTGTTTGCAGATATTCCAGGCGAATTGCAGTTCCGCCAGTTCCGCCGCTGTCGGCTGTTTGGTCGTGACGATTTGCCAGTCCGCTGGCAGCGCCGTGCCCTTGTCCGCCGCTTGGACGAGAAACCCGCCCGCAATGTCTTTGATCAGGTAATCCGCGCCGCCGAGTAAGTCCGGTAAGACCAACACCCGGACATTCCCCTTCTTCTGCAAGATCGCCTGAGCGTCGGCGTCACAGCCGGGAGCCACCACGCATTCGAGGAAGGTTTTGGTCAGTTCTTCGGCGGTGGCGGCATCGATCGGGCGGTTGAACGCAACGATGCCGCCAAAGGCCGAAGTCCCGTCGGCATTGAAGGCCTTCTGGTAGGCTTCGACCAGGGTGCGGCCCATGGCCGAGCCGCAGGGATTCGTATGTTTGATAATCGTGGCGGCGGGATCGCTGCTGGCCCCAAACTCGGTGATGATCTTCCGAGCCGCTTCGAGATCGACCAGATTGTTGTAGCTCAGTTCTTTGCCTTGGAGCTTCGTGGCAGCGGCCCAACCCGTCGCTGTCGCCCCGGTCTGATACCAAGCCGCAGGCTGGTGCGGATTTTCGCCGTAGCGCAGGTCTTGGATTTTTTGGCCCGTGATGTTGAAAGTTGCGGGGAGGGCGGCGCTGTCCTCGGCGAGTTGTTGTTCTAAATAAGTGGCGATCGCCCGATCGTAGTCCGCTGTATGCTGGAACGCTGCGAGGGAGGCCCGTTGGCGGAATTGCAAAGTCGCTTCACCGTTTTGGGCCAGTTCTGCCAAGTAGCCGTCGTACTGCGCCGGATTGGTCAGAATCGTCAGGTGCGCGAAGTTTTTGGCCGAAGCGCGTACCATTGCGGGGCCACCGATGTCGATTTGTTCCACCGCATCTTCGAGGGTGACACCGGGCTTGGCGATCGTTGCCGCAAATGGATAGAGATTCACGACGACGAGGTCGATCGGGCGGATGCCATTGGCTTCAAGATCGACTAAATGTTCCGGCAAGTCGCGGCGGGCTAGGATGCCGCCGTGGATTTTGGGATGGAGGGTTTTGACCCGGCCCCCGAGGATTTCGGGTGAACCCGTGTACTCGGAGACTTTCATCACCTTCAATCCGGCATCCTTCAGCGTTTGGGCCGTGCCGCCGCTACTGACGATATCGAAGCCCAACTCATTGATCAGCCGCGTGGCAAATGCCACCAAGCCAGCCTTATCCGAAACACTCAATAGGGCAAAACGCGCCATAGGAAACCTCTACCTTTAGAAACAAATCAATCACCATCCCGTAAGGAGGATGGTTTAAAAAGCCTTGATGTCTATGCGACGCTCAACGATCCCCCCTAACCCCCCTTAAGAAGGCTACGGTGTACACACAAGTTGGGTCTGAGTCAGTTTCCAGCCGAGGAAGATCGCCTCAAACAGCTTCAGGCCATGGACGAGAGTGGGCATACCGGGTGGCCGCTGCGAGCGA
>JANOQX010000215.1:0-7370 GCA_031415035.1 Cyanobacteria bacterium VAR_4_metabat_243 | reverse complement strand
CAGTGGGCCGAGAAGAATGTTGATCAAGTGCTGAAGCAACGATGCGCCTATCTTAATGGTCAGTTCTCACCCACTTTTGCCACACCAACCACTCGCTAAATCTCTAAGCATTTATACTCATTGCAAAAGTGGGATGCTCCCAAGCTCATTGGCATCAGAAGGTCGAAGCAACCGTAACTCATGGCCATCGCTAACTCGAAAGGAAAACATCAGAATTGATTACCCAGAAATATAGAATCTATGACAATTATAAATCAATCTTGTGAGTCAGCTTCACCTTAGTTAAGCGCTTTCAAATGCTTGACAAACAATACACGATGCTCTCCTGGCCCATCATAGTCGAGATGATAGGGCACGCCATCTTCTTGCATTTCACTTGGTTCAGCCTCAAATCCCATCCGCAGATGATAAGCGATCGAACTTTTATTCAGCGGCGAGGTGACACATTTAACTTGAACACGATCGAGCGCTTGAACAGTCTGAAAAAACTGCTGATACAGAATACTGCCGATCCCCTGTTGCCTAAAGTCGGGATGAATACCCACAAAATGAATGTAGGCTTCGGTAGGATTAGACTGCGATAGAAGTCCAATTAAAAAGCCAACTATTTTACGATCTGATTCCACAACAAAACTTGTATCGCAGAAATGAGTGAAAAATAGCTTGGGTAGCATTGCACTCATCTGCCGCCCTCCCCACCATTCATCAAGGACGGCAATGATCGATCGGTAATCGGCTGGAGAAATATGACGAATTTGAAAAGAGCTTTCCATTATTTGGTGGTATCGTTTTCAATCTGTGCTTTGGATAGTTGCAGTGCTTGATGCATATAGTTGCGCCACAATATATTAGTAATTATCCAAAGTACTGGAACAGCTAAAACAGAACGTGCCTTGAATTCATATCGCCACTTGATGTGGGTCTGTCCCAACGTGCCGACAGTAAACCACCACTCCCCATTCGCCGAAGTGGTCAGAAACCGCAGCAAGCTAGTAAAATTGCTAACTGTGTAGCTGAAGTAACCCGGATGCTCGTACTTGGTTAGTCGCTCTTGGGCCGAGCTATCATCGGAAAAATGGACTGTGCGGGTTTGCCCCGCTGTGTCCCAAGCGCCTACCTGATTCTGAGTGTCTGTGACCGATGGTAAAGGGCCATAACCAGTAAATATTGAGGTCAGGTCAATGGGCACAATACGCTCAAAGGCATCAGCCTGATTCGCTGTAACGGTAGTCTGGACGATCGTTGAAAGTAAACTCATGCAATGCCCTCTGTTTATGATTCAACCTTTTGTCCAAAAGCCTAAACCGTAGTAGAAATTGCCGTTGAATTCAAATTCATCGATTATTTCTAGATTGAGCTTTTGGGTATGGGCGGCGAGTGAACGCGGATTCGCTTTATTGATAAATGTCACACCGATCGGAAATCGGGCAGAAAGACTAGAACGCATGGTCTCAAACAACTGAGGAAAAACGCCGCTGCCCCGTAACGCTTGATCAATACAGACTGGGCCATACTGAAACGTATTATCGACGGTGATTTGAGTCCCTTGAAATTCAAGTTGCGGAAATCGTGAGGTCATGTGTGGAAAAATCGCCCACCGTGAGAAGAAATCCCAGCTACCCGCAAAGGCATACCCAACGACGCTTCCCTGTTTTTCCGCGACAAAAACACCGGGTTGGGTCAACAATGTCTTGATTTGCTCCACGGTAAATGGCGTTGTCACAAAGCCTTCAGCCCGTTCTACCTCCGATAAGTTTGTGTAGAGATTCCGAGACTGTAGCTCCAGAATTTCATCAATATCGGACTCGATCGCGACTCTGGTAATCATGGCTAACCTGCAATTCTTCTACGAACTTCGCGCTATTTCCATGATTGTCTCATTTTCCAGGAACGCAAGCAACCATAAAATCGACCGCTGGCCCGATCGGTACAACGCGACTTGGATTCAGTTCCGGTAAGCCCGCATAATAGAGCCGTTTTACATGGTCAATATCACAAACCGATCGCACACCGGGATATTGGTACAAGGCCCGACAGTAATTCCAGAGGTGCGGGAACTCAACCAGCCGCTGGAGATTGCACTTGAACAGCCCATAATAGGCTGAATCAAATCGAAATAGGGTGGGAAACAAACACCAATCGGCGAGGGTGAGTTCGTCTCCACAAAGGTATCGCTGCTTGGATAGCAATTGATCCCAAGTCGCTAAGGCTTGAAACAACTCTGTCACCGCTGCTTCGTAGGCGGATTGGGAAGTCGCGAAGCCCGATCGGTAGACACCGTTGTTAATTGGTTGATAAATTTGGTCAATGACACGATCGATGTTTTCCCTGAGGCTGAGTGGATAAAAGTCAGCGGAATTTGCACCCAATGCGTCGAATGCAGAATTAAGCATTTGAATGATTTGGCGGGATTCATTGTTGACAATCTGATTGGTTTGCTTATCCCACAACACCGGGACAGTCACTCTCCCCGTATAGTTCGGGTCGGATTTCGTATAGACCTGCCACAGGTAGTCAGCCTGATTTACGGTGTCATGAATGCATCCAGGATAATCGGAAAACTGCCAGCCTTGTTCACTAATGACCGGATCGACGATCGAGAGTCCGATGATATTTTCCAGTCCTTTCAGTTTCCATAACAATGCCGTCCGGTGTGCCCAAGGACAGCCTAAAGAAATGTAGAGATGATAACGTCCGGCAACGGCGGGAAATTCACTCGATCCATCGATCGTCACGCAATTGTGAAACTGAGTAGACATGCGCTGGAATTGCCCATCCTCATTCCGTTCCGTCCATTCAGTCGTCCATTTTCCGTTAACTAATTGACCTAATGCCATGATGATTCCTCTTAATTACATGAATGAGTAAGCAGCCATGCTGAAAGCACCATAGGTATAACTCTGATGGAGTTGGATACCCTTTGCTGACGATCCCGCTGCCCCCAATGCGACAAATAGAGGCAAGAGATGTTCTTCGGTGGGGTGATTCTCCTGGGCGTAGGGCGCGAGTTGGCGATACTGCATTAAGCGTTGCCAATCCTGTTGCGCGATCGATTCCCCCAGCCATTGATCAAACTGCTGAACCCAAGAGGGCGGTGCAGCGTCATACTGGGCACTAAACGCCTGAAGATTATGGGTAGCACTGCCACTGCCAATGATCAGCACACCTTCCTGGCGGAGGGCGGCTAATGCCTGTCCCAGTTGCCAATGGTACGTGACATCCTGATCATACTGAATCGATAGCTGCACCACCGGAATATCGGCGGCGGGGTAGGCCAGCATTAGCGGTGTCCAAGTGCTATGGTCAAAGCCCCGATCGGGATCAATTTGAGCCGCAATCCCGGATTGATTGAGCAAGGTGATGACGCGATCGGCGAGTGCCGGTGAACCCGGAGCGGGATAGTTGAGTTTGTACAGTGCCGCTGGAAACCCCGAAAAATCATGGATCGTCCGAGGGGCAACTGCCCCACTCACCATGGGCATCGCCGAATACCAATGGGCGGAGATGACCAAAATTGCTTTGGGTTTGGCAAAATGTTGATGGAGTGATCGCAGAAATTCGGTGACAGCGCCATCACGCAGAGGCAAATCCGGTGCTCCATGGGAAAGAAAGAGGGTTGGTAAGGTATTCATCGCCTTTGAAGTAGAACAGTTCTAACTAGAACTATAGTAATCAAGAGAAGCATAGCTGTCAAGCAGACGGGTCAAAGTTATTTCTGGAAGGCTTGCTTGAGCTGAACCAGTAGGTCGGTGAGTGCGGCGATATCATTCGGTTGGAGTCGATCGAAGCGTTTTTTGAGATGGGCGATGTGGCTGGGGAAGGACTGCTCAAAGATCTGCTGGCCTTGAGGGGTGAGTTGCACGATGACATTACGACGATTGTCTTCTGGCACTTCACGGAGAACGAGTTGTTTTTGGATCAGGCGATCGATCACTCCGGTTAAAGTGCCTTTGGTAATCAACGTTTTCTCACCAATCTCGCCCATGCTCAGGCCGTTGGTATTGCCCAGCGTGGCAATCACGTCAAACTGTGCGGGCGTCAAGTCAAATTGTCGAACGTGCGTCTCCGAGTAAGCGGAAAACGCCTGATAGGCCCGAACGAGTTCCCGCATCGCTGGCAAAAAAGACGCTTTCGCTGCTTGAATCGTTGATTTTTCGGGCATATGATCGATACCTGGATACAGAATAGAACTATTCTAGTTAGTACCGTATTGTAGCCCGATTACTTGCGACTCAATAAATTCTTGGCGATTCTTGCTCTTCACCTTTCATTAACCTTTGATGGTCAGTGTGCATTGGGGATGTTAGACCGTGGCTACTTTACTGAGTTCGACACGACCACCCTCAAACACTTGTACTGTTAGTTGATAGCCTTCCATCAACGACATCCCAACGAGAGGTTATGAATCAGCCTCATCGATCGGAATCGTGAGAAAATTTCCATCCCAGACTAAAACTGCTTCATAGACATTGAAAACGCATTCACTGCCATCACCCAGAATGGCTCTGCCTCGCCTCTTCCATTTCAGATCCAACTGAGCGATCAAATCGGGAGGCAGTGAAAGCCAGCCATTGAAACCCGTATCGACGATTTTCCTATGGAAACACTACGTGAACGCATCTCGCGTGTAAACTTTGCCATCTGACCCACAAATTGAAAGTGGAATAATCGGCTCAAAATCTGGGTTGACAATTCCGGTGATCATACGGCTCTCTTCGTGCGTCCGCCGAATCGACGAACATGGCGGGAACCAATGCGCACCATCCAGACTTGAGCATCTGGGTAACGGGCTTCAAGCCGATCGCAAGCGGCTATTTCACTGGCATCGACTTCAAAGGCTCCGGTTTCGAGGTCGATCGCCACGATCTTGCCATGATTGCCTGCTTCGACTTGAGCGCGCACTTCTGACTCGTAGATGGCATCGCCACGCTGGGCAAACTCTTCCTTGCTATATCGGGGCTGTCGGACTGCCATAAGGTTGACCTCGCTGCGACTTCAGTGGAACCATTATAGCTTGGGGGAGGGGGCGATCGCTTCAGTGCCACTAAGTCAATGTCTCCTGGACTCCTTGGGGTTGCCCCGTAAACTACCAATCAATCCCAAGATTGCAAGAAGGAAGAATACTCCTTTAATCACAGCAACCCATACAGAAGGAATGGGGGCAGGATCGGGTTTGTCAAGAGAAGTGATCTGCTCGAAGAAGCTAAGATATACCATACCGCAAGCAAATCCCCAGGCAGCCGAAAGGAAGCGTCTACCATTGGTTACATCTTTTTTTGTCAACCATGCACCGTAGAGTAAAAAAGCACCGAGAAGAACATCATCTAACCAAAAAGGCCAGATTTTTAAGTCACCCAATTGGTGCCAACGACGAACGGTGTCGGCTATGGGTGGAATAATCCCCAATAGGGCAAGGCGGCGACTGAATTCGAGGTTCATTGATGATGCTCCTGAAAGTTTTTATGGACGCAGTCTAATGTTACTTTAAAACTTAGCGCAAATACCAGCGGTAAATGTGCTACTCCAAATGCTAATGCTGAAATTCCAATTAGTAATATTTTTCATTTCAATTATGACTGGTTCTCCAATTACCTTTGCACTCTCAATTTCATTATCCAAGCAGACAATCTACGCCAATTAGCATTGACAACATTTCGTTGGGCGATCAAGTGAATCAGGATAAAAATTGCTAAGGCTTTCGATGTTGTGCCATGTGCGACATTCGCTCGATCTGCCGCATCCGAACTGACGGGAAAAAGATCTGGCATTGGCACCCCAAATAAACTGATACTATTAGCTCGATAAGCATTGGATAGCCAATAACCACTCAGCGGCACAACGAACATCATTAAGTAGAGCAGGGTAGTAAACCAGTCTTGAAATACCAATTTGCAGTCAATTTAGGTAGATGTTTACTATATTTCTTTGCCCAAACCCTCACCAACAAATAAACACGCCAACCGAGTAGTAGTAGTAGTAGTAGTATTAATACTACTACGCCAAATGATTTATGCGTAGTAAGTAAAAGCTATCGATCGATATTTTTATTGTCAAATTTCGCCATAATAATCCCACTTGGAAACAATAGTAGGTAACAGATTGCCATCCACCAGTGCAGAGACATCAGTTGCTTAAAGACATTATTCAGTCTGAGTTTTGATGTTGTTAGTGACATATCAAGATACTTGGTACAGGACAAAAAAGTTGAAAGTCTCTACGAGAGAGAGCCGTAGGCTAAAACCGCGATCCACAATCGAAAAGTAGGTGAGATTAAGCTCAACAGCTTGAAAAGATTGAGAGGCGGGGAAATCGCTTCTGCTGGAATCCGAAGTGGAATCTAAACAGTGGAAGCACCCCGACTATACCAACTAGAAAAATCATTATAAGACTTTTTTTAGGCGATTGTTCGAGGTGCCCATAAGTTCGTCATTACATTTTGTTTCATGGTCAATCCTGCCAAAGTTCCCGCATTACGGGCAAAAAAGACGCTTTTGTGGCTTGAGTTGTTGATTTTTTGGGCATGCGATCGATACCTGGATTTGGCAATTCCCGCGCTTCACCTTTCATCGCTCTAAAAAAGAAAGACCAAAAAATGCCTCCACCGAAAATCTAGGGAGCCTAACGTTCCATCGCCCCGACAGTACCCGACAGCACCCCCAGCGTATTCAGCAAACAATGAACTAGAATGCTGAGATAGAGATTGCGTTTCCATGAAACCACATAGATCAGCGGCATCAATGCCACGATGCGAGTTATGTTCTGCCAGGGCGAGAAAAAGTGATATAAGGAAAAAAGCACGACATTGATCAACGGTGCCAAGAGTCTTGCGACTGGGATGCGCGGCAACAAATAGCCGCGAAAATATAACTCTTCAACCACTGGCCCAACAATGCCGTTGAGGACTAACGTCACCAAGAAGTTCACTAGCAAAGCGGATTGAGCAGATTGAGCAGCGCTGTTCGGGAGCAGCGAGGGAATCGACCACGCCGGAAGCCAAGTGAAGAGGCTTTGGATGAGATAGTCGTCCAAGGGAGATAACAGAAGGAAGGCGGCGACACACCATCCCAACAGCAGAGGCACAAGGACGAAGTATTGCCAGACTGGCATCGGCTCTCGATACAAAACGACATTCTTTAGTGAGAGCCGACCATTTTGCTGGTAGCCCTGATAGAGCAAGAAACCCAGTTCAAAGGGAATTAAGATGAACAGGATCGCCAGGAGCAGGCTCATTATACCAAATCAAACAAATCATGTTACAAATAGGTTAGAAATAAGTCAACTAGTAGGGCAACAAGATGGTGGGTGTCAGTCAGATTGAAATCCGTGAGAGTTGTGAGACGCTGAAGTCGTTGATGCGTGAGCAAGTGACG
>JANOQX010000214.1:0-10522 GCA_031415035.1 Cyanobacteria bacterium VAR_4_metabat_243 | reverse complement strand
GCAGGCACTCAATCACCATTTCCTGGAGCGATTTATTACCATGTTAGACCTTGACCCAACTTTGATTAAATCCCATCCCAACTACCCCAGCCTCCTCCAGTACGGGGCTTTGGCTCCCTGAAATCTGTCCGGAGTATTGTTTAACTCAGATTGATTTATAGTCGATTCATCGTTAATCGCAATATTTTTCGATCCCCCTAGCCCCCTTAAAAAGGGGGAACCGGAGTTCAAAGTCCCCCTTTTTAAGGGGGATTTAGGGGGATCGTGATTGTCGTCACAAACCGATTACTTAATCTTGCCAATCTCCCGCCCAATCTGCTCGATCGTCACATAATTCTCCGGCTTCGTCTCAATAAACTTATCCGCCGTAAACAGATCCAGAATCGCCTTCTGCTCCGCTACTGCCGGATCAAGCTTCAAAAACGCCGCCTTCACCTTCGCCCCAAACTCCGGCCCAAAGCGATCCTTCACCCCCGGATTGATCACCCAGTGATAATCAAAATACGTCGGCGTTTCAAACAGCACCTGCACCTTATCCGCCGCGATTTTGCCGTCAGCTAAGTTCTTCGCCCAGACCTTCTGACTCAAAACACCCGTTTCATAGGTGCCCGCCGTCACCAGCTCGATCGTTGCGTCATGATTTTTCGAGAACCCCGGCTGACCACCCTTAAAGTCCTCCAACTTCACCCCCGCCTGAGCGAGGAAATGCTGCGGCATCAACCGCCCCGAAGTCGAAGTCTCACTGCCAAAGGTGAAATTCTTCCCCTTCAGCGCCGCCAAACCCTGAATATCCTGGAACGGCGGAATGTTGGCAGCGGTATTCGCAATGAACACGCTGGTAAACTTCTCATCAATACTGCGCTGGGCGATCGCCTCGGCCCCCGGCACCTGAAGCCGCGCCTGCACCCCCGTCAGTCCCCCAAACCAGACCAAATCCAAATCACCCACCTTAAAGGCCGTCACCGCCGCTGTGTAGTCGGTCACGGGTTTATAGACGACTTGGACGCCCAATTCTTTGCTCAAATAGCTGGCCAACTGACCATACAGCCGTTGCAGCTTCTCCGGTTCCTGATCCGGGATCGCCCCGATCGTCAATACCTTTTGATCCTTCGGAGCTGCTGGCGTCGCCGCCGTCGTCGCTTGGCCCACAGGTGGACTCGGCGGATTGCTACAAGCGGTCACCGACAAGAGCAAGAGCGCCGTTGCCAACCCAGAAATGCGTTTTTGAGTCATATTACACCTGATCCTTAAATTTCTTTCCTAACCGAAACGGGCCAGGCGTTAAGGGTTTAACAACATTATATTTACCACCTTCCCGCAACACCGATCCCGATCGACCGAATCATTTCAGCATTCTCGCCAAAACCCTTTCTAAAAAAAATCAGTCAAAATCATCAGGAATCAGGGGATCAAGCTGGAATAGAGAGAGAGTCAATTCTGAGCATCCCATGTCCCTCCCCATTCCCCACCGGACTGCCACCGCGATCGTCGCCCTGACCATCGCCCTGCTGCTGCTCCCCGCCCTTGCCGCCACCGCCCAAACCCCCGCCGCCATCCAGCAAGCCCAACAGCGCTTCCAACGCGGCCAACAGCTCTCCCAACGCGGCGAACTCGAAGCCGCCGCCCAAGCCTTCCAGCAAGCCCAGCAGCTCCATCCCAGCTTCGATCACGCCTACACCCTCGGCGTCACCTACCTCAACGCCCTCCAGAACGCCAACGCGATCCCCGCCTTCGCCACCGCCATTCAGCTTGATCCCCAGCATGAATCCGTCGCCTGGGCCTACAGTCACATCGGCAAAGCGCATTTGAATCTCAAACAATACCCACCCGCGATCGTCGCCTATCAACAGGCCACTGCCCGCCGTCCCCAAGACCCGACGATCGCCGCCAACCTCGGCATCGCCTACCACCTCAACGGCCAATTCGACGCCGCCATCCAAGCCTACGAACAATCCCTCCGACTCAAACCCGCCAACCCCGACATCCGCCAAGTCCTCACCCAAGCCCAATCCCGCCAGAAACCATAACCCGGAGCCAGAAACGGTAGGATGTTATACGGTATCCTCCTCACCCTTTGATCAACTGGATTGTCTATGGCCATCACCGATGCCGACCTATCGCAGTTCCTCCAGCAGTTTGCCCGGTTTGGCGTCAACCTTGGCCTCGAAGCCAGTGTCCAACTGCTCCAAACCCTGGACAATCCCCACGATCGCACACCCATCGTCCACGTCGCGGGCACCAACGGCAAAGGTTCCGTCTGCGCCTACATTTCGTCGATCCTCACCGCTGCGGGCTATCGCACGGGCCGCTACACCTCCCCCCATCTCGTCAGTTGGACCGAACGGATCTGCGTCAACGACCAACCGATCGATCGCGAAGATCTATGGGAAGTCCTCCAGCAAGTCACAGCCGCGATCGATCCCCAGCAGCCTTCCCCCACCCAATTCGAAGTCTTCACCGCCGCCATGTGGCTCTACTTCGCCCAACGCCGGGTCGATATTGCCGTCATTGAAGTCGGCTTGGGCGGTCGGCTCGACGCCACCAACGTCACCGACGAATCCCTCGTCAGCGTGATTACCTCGATCGGTCTCGACCACACCGAACGTCTCGGCGACACCCTGGCCGCGATCGCCACCGAAAAAGCCGGAATCTTCAAACCCAACTGCCCCGCCATCATCGGCGACCTCCCTGAAGCCGCCCGTGCCGTCGTCAGTCGGGCCGCCTTCGACCACTTCTGTCCCACCACCTATCCCACCGCCGCCCAGGACTTAGGCGATCGCTGGTGTTTATTCGAAGGCGTCGAAACCTACGAATTCGACAACGCCACCGTCATGTACGCCACCCAAACCATCAAATACCAGCTCCCCCTCCAAGGCGAAATCCAGCGCCACAACTCCGCCCTCGCGATCGCCGCCATCCAGCGCCTGCACGAACAAGGTTGGGAAGTCAGCCACAGCGCGATCGCCGCCGGGATCGCCGCCACCCAATGGCCCGGCCGCCTGCAATGGTATCGCTGGCACGACCACCGCATCCTGATCGACGGTGCCCACAACCCCGACAGCGCCAACGTCCTCAGCCGCTTCGTCTCCGGCCAAAGTCGGCAATCCCGGCATTGGGTGATGGGCCTACTTTCGACCAAAAACCACACCGAAATCTTCCAATCGCTACTCCAACCCGGCGATTCCGTCTACTTCGTCCCCGTCCCCGGCCACAGCGCCGCCCCCCTCCCCACACTCGTCGCCACCGCCAAAACCGTTTGTCCCGATTTGAAATCGGTGCTAGTTTTTAACGACGTACAGTTGGCTTTGCAAGCCGCCACAATGGCCGCCAAAAATCACGACCTCGTCATCCTCTGCGGCTCCCTCTACCTCCTCGGCCACTTCCTCACCCAAGAAAGCTTCAGCCCCAACACTGAGGGCCAGCAAGGTCGTTGAGCGCCGCCGCCCGTCGGGACAACTAGCTCGCCAGTCCGCAGGTCAGTTGCAAACTTTGAGTGGCCGTGGCACTTGCGGGTAGGGGATTTGGTTCCCGATTGACCGCCGCACAATAGCGCGAAAACGCACATTGCTCACAGTGACTCCCCGGTGTCGGTTGCCAGCTCGCTTCCTGGCGCAACTGATTCGCCAACAGCCCGATCGTCCGCCTGGCCAGTCGCTGCTGCTGCTGCGTCGCCCGGTAACGCACCTTCTCGCCCGTCCGCAAAAACACCAAACTCCAATACTTCAAACGCGGCTGATCGCTTTGCTCCAAGGCCAACGCATACAACCCAATCTGCAAATCCAAATCCGCCGTCTCGGGCAACTGCACCAACTTCGCCGACTTGTAATCAATCAGCTCCAACCCATCCGCCAACACATCCAGCCGATCGTAGCGACCCACCACCTGAAACTCAATATTCTGCATCTCCAGCACCGCCTGGATCTTCCCCTCCACCGCCAAGGGCTTACGCAGCACCGTCTCGGAATTGATATACCGATCGTAATAGGTATCGAGCATCGACCGCCCTTCGCGAATCTGCTGCAACGTCAACCCCGTCGATTGCTCATTCCAACAGCGGTGAAACCATTGACGATCGGGCACCGCCGCGCGGTAATGCCAATCCCGGTGACATTTTGCCAACGTCTGCTGCAACGCCTTACCCAACACCGCCGCCCCATAAAAGGCCGGACTAGTCACCCGCTTTTCATAGCGCAGGTAATAGGAATAAGCGCAGCGTTGGTAAGTACGCAGCTTCGTCGCCGAGATTGGATAAACCATAACCGCAAAATTTCGGAAAATCCGAGAGGTGACAGGGGATGACAAGGGGGATGAGAAACCGTGTGGCCAACTGTGGTAGGGAGGCATTCACAAACTGTGAAATTTGACGCTTGAAATTTGACTGTCGAGAAAATCGGATCTTGGGAGCGATCGTGTCCGGCGTTGCCATTTCCGAGCCGCAAACTCAGTCATGTCGTCACGCACTCAACGATCAATCCGCCGATCGATTCAGCCGATCAACCCGCCGGACTATGTTTGGGCAAATCCGCCGTCGCGGGCGCACCAAACACCGAATCCCCAAACAGCGCATCCAAATAGATCCGCGCCGCTTGACGGTCGCTCCCTTGACCCGGCAACCGATTCTGCAATAAAAACAGCGAGATCGCCGCTGAGAACACCCGATCTTGATCCCACTCCGGGCGGGTATCCAAGAACGTCGCCAAAGACTGATGCAACGTCTCCGGAATCTCAACGAACAAACTAATGGGCATATCCATCACGGGGAACCTCGTCACAAAACAGTCAGCACAAATCCACGCCAACGCCGATCGAACCACAAGCCTCTTTCCCCAGGGGGAGCAAGACCGGTTGTCAGGGCGTGAATTTCGTGGGTTTATTTTGTGCGATCGTGGGCGAAAGTTCAACATTTTTTTGGCGCGGCGAGTTGGGTTCTGGCCGATCGGGAAACCCCGCAAAATAAGGGTTTCAGCCCATCGCAGGATTCTGTCAGCGGGCCGAATTCCGCCTCTCAACATCCTGTTAAGCCGACCGTAATAGTTCTCCACAAAATTGCCCTCGCGCCGGGATCGCCCCCATCTCCCTGTGGAAAACTCACCCATCCATGTGGATAACTTGTTGATTAGCCGCCCCCCGACCCGATCGTTCCAGGGGGTTTCAGCCCTCGCTGCAACGCCTGTGTAAAGATTTATTGCAATTATGAGAATTAATCTCAATCACTGACGGCATCGGCACTTGAAGATTTTCAGTACAGACGTTTTCGCCCCATCGCACCGGGATCGGGGTAGCCGGATCGCACCTCGGGATCCGATACGGGCCGATCGCCCCACCCCGCGATCGGCCCAAACATCCCAACAAGAAAAAATCAATGGGTCAAATGCCGAATTGATTCGGCTCGTTCGACCCCCTTATGCTCATTACTAGTAAATCTCCCGATACGAAATTTTAGGAGCGTCTAACGATTTGAACGCGAAACAATTGCCATATTCAAAAATTGCAATTCTAAAGATAGATAACTTTTCTATCCAATACGTTCAAAAATGCCCTATTAAATTGTAGAAGAAGTTTTTAACTGCTTTGTCACGTCGTTAAGCATTGCCCGGATGGTCGCATTCATCGGTTTGGCGCAATGTCTCGACTCCTGAATTTGTGCTCTTTGTTGTTTACGCTTCATGAGATTTACGATCTGATGAAAACTGCTCTACCCCCCATCATTCTGTTCGGGCTAAATGCCGGACTAATTCTCGCCATCGTGCCCGTTACCCGCGCCCAGAATGTCCCACCGAATCTACCCATCATTCCCCGCGAACTGCCGCCCCCGACGCCCCTGGACGATCCAGAAACCCTGATTCGGCCCACGCCCCCCGTGGCTTTGCCCAATCCCACCAACCCCGGCACGATCGACCAACCCCCAAACGCCAGTGACATTGGCACATTCCGGGTCAAGCGCTTTGTCGTCACGGGCAGCAATATTTTCAATCAGGCGACGATCGACCAAACCACTGAGGATTTGCGCGATCGGCCGATTAGTTTTACCGAAGTGCTCGAAGCCCGATCGCGAATTACCCAGCTCTATGTCGATCGGGGCTACATCACCACCGGAGCCTACGTCCCCGAACAGGATTTCCAAGATGGCGCGGATGTTCAGATTGCCGTTGTCGAGGGATCACTCGAATCGATCGCCATTGAAGGCAATGGACGCTTGAGTTCCGGCTATCTCCGCCGTCGCATCGCCAACGCGGGCAAAGCCCCACTGAACCGCGAACAATTACTCGAAGGATTACAGCTATTGCGGCTCAATCCACTCCTATCGAATTTGTCCGCCACCCTCGAAGGCGGCACCCGCCCCGGCAGCAGCATTTTGACCGTCAAGGTGCAGCCCGCCCCCAGCTTTGACACCCAGTTCAGCCTGAATAATTCGCGATCGCCCAGTGTCGGCAGCTTCAAACGCGGCATCCAACTGAGCGAGGGCAACTTCCTCGGCTTCGGCGATCGGCTCACCGTCGGCTACAGCAACACCCCCGGCAGCAATTCCCTCGATGTCGGCTATGACATTCCCCTCACCGCCCAGGACACGACGCTCAACTTCAATCTCGGCACCAGCAGCAGCAGCGTCATCGAACAACCCTTCGACGTGCTCGAAATCAACTCCAAATCGCGCTATTACGAACTCGGCCTTCGACACCCACTCCAACGCAGCACAACGTCCGAACTGGCCATGGGCCTCACCTTCTCCCATCGCGCCAGCGAAACCAGTTTGGGCTTTGAAAATATTGGCCCATTTCCGCTCTCCGTCGGCGCGGATGATCAAGGCCGCACCAAGGTCTCATCCCTGCGCTTTTTCCAAGAATTAACCAACCGCAGTGACCAACAAGTGCTCGCCTTTCGATCGCAGTTTAGCCTCGGACTCAACGCCTTCAATGCCACCAACAATTCGGGCAATACCCCCGATAGTCAATTCCTCTCCTGGCGCGGCCAAGCCCAATGGGTCAAGCTCATCGGCAATGATTCCGACTCTCTATTACTCCTGCGCGCCGACGCCCAATTTGCCGATCGCCCCCTGCTCTCCGGCGAACAATTTGGCCTCGGCGGCAACGACAGCGTGCGCGGTTATCGCCAAGATGCGCTGCTGACCGACAGTGGATTGTTTGCCTCCGCCGAAGTCCGCTTGCCGATCGCCCGGATTGCCCAATCGAATCCCAAGTGGAATAGCACCCTCAGCCTCGCCCCCTTCATTGAATTCGGCCATGGCTGGAACCGCGATCGGGCCAACCCCGAAGTCAGCACCCTGTTTTCCGGCGGCATCGGCCTGCGCTGGCGCATGGGCAATCAGCTCACGGCCAAACTCGACTGGGGCATCCCATTCAAATCGCTCAAATCACCCGAAAAATCCAGCTTGCAAGAAAACGGCCTCTACTTCTCACTATTATGGAATCCATTTTAAAACCCCTATTCGCATTTCTCTTCGCATTCCTCCTGGTGATCACCACCGGACTCACGCGCCTTGGCAGCAGCCCCGCCGTCGCCACCGATCGCCTGATTCAGCAAGCCGCCGATCGCTACGAATCCGGCCAATACCAGCAAGCCAAATCCCTCTGGCAACAGGCCGCCACCACCGCCACCGACGATCCCACCCGCGCCGTCGCCCTCGGCAACCTCGCCCTCACCTTGCAACAATTAGGCACCTGGGACGCCGCCGATCGGGCCATGCACCAGAGCCTCAAATTACTCCCATCCACCACCCCCACCTACGCCCAACTGCTCGATATTCAAGGCCACCTCGCCTTTGGTCGCGGTCGCTTCCAAGCCGCCCTCGACGCCTGGCAGCAAGCCGGATCAATCTACACCAAAGCCAATGACCCCAGCGGACTGCGGATCAATCAGCTGAATCAAACCCAAGCCATGCAAATGCTGGGCCAATTTACCCAAGCCGAAACGCTGATCGAAACGCTGCAAGCCCGCAGCGATCGCCAAACTGATCCCCTACTGAAAGTCCGCGAACGCCGCAGCTTACTCGAAATCTCCGCCAAACTCGGTCGCTTCGATCGGCTCGACCAAGCGGTCGCCATCGTCACCGATGCGGATTTTGCCGCCCTCACCCCCACCCAAAAAGCCCAGGAACAAGCCGCCACCTTCCTCACCCTCGGCAACATCACCCGATCCTTCGCCGAACGTGAACGCGAAATCACCGCCACCGCCGCCGACCAAGCCCGCACCTGCAAAACCTATAGTCGCGATCGCGACGATGCCACCAAGCAAACCTTAGCCACGGCCCAGCAAGCCTTAGCGCGTTACCAGGCAGCCGCCCAGTTAGTCCCCAACAATGCCGCGATCGGCCTCACCAGCCAACTCAGCCAACTGAGTTTGCAACAGGAATTGGGGCAGGAGATTGAGGAATTGCTCCCCGCGATCGAGACGCAATTAAGCCAATTGCCCAACAATCGATCGACCATTTTCGCCACCATCAACCTCGCCCAATCCCTCCTCTGTTCCACCGATGTCCCTGATGCGACGATCGCCAAACATTTAACCCAGGCGATCACCCAGGCCCAATCGATCCAAGACAAACGGGCCGAATCCTACGCCCTCGGCACCCTGGGCAAATTATACGAACGCCAAGCCCGCCAGCTCAAAACTGACCCGATCGCCCAACGCCAACTCAACTACGCCAAACAATTATCCGAAAAAGCCCTCCGCATCGCCGACTCGATCGATGCCGTCGATATTCGCTATCAATGGGAATGGCAGCTCGCCCGGATTTTGCGTCAAATGGGCGGCGAAGCGAATCGTCAACAAGCGATCGCCCAATACTATCCCCGCGCCGTCAAATCCCTCGAAACCGTGCGCGGACAACTAATCGGCACCAATCCCGACGTGCAGTTTTCGTTCCGGGATGACGCCGAACCCGTTTATCGCGAATACGTCGATCTGCTATTGGACGAACCCAATCCCAGTCCCGCCCGCCTCAATCAAGCGATCGGCCTGATCGATTCGCTCCAAGTCGCCGAACTGGAAAACTTCTTCCGTTGCGTCCTGTCCCAGCTCGTCCAAATTAATCAAGTCGCACAACAGCAAGATCCCGCCGCCGCCACCTTCTATCCGATTATCTTGCCCGATCGGATCGAAGTAATTTTGCAATTACCGAACCAAGCCGCCCCGATCCGCTATACGCACAAGATTCCCAACGCCCCCCAAACGATCGAGCAAACCAGCATTGCCCTGCGCGATGCCCTGACCAACGAGGAATCCTACAAGCCTGAATACCAAGTCCCCGGCGAACAGATCTATCGCTGGCTAATTCAGCCCGCCGAAGCCGATCTGGCCAAAGCCAATGTCAAAACCTTAGTCTTTGTCCTCGATGGCGGCTTGCGCGATATCCCGATCGCCGCGCTCTGGGATGGCCAAGGATTTGTCATCCAAAAATACGCCGTCGCCGTCACCCCTGGCCTCAAACTCCTGGGACCCAAACGCTTTGAACAACAGACCTTAAAAGCCCTCCTCGGCGGACTCACAGGCGATCAACCCAGCAAACCCGCGATCGCCCGTGATGAATTTGGCGCATTACCCAATGTCAAAGAAGAAATCGCTAAATTGCAGGGCGTAATTCCCCAATCCACCGTATTAATCGATCGCGAATTTGTCCCCGCCAACCTCGCCGCCGCCCTCCAAAAAAATTCCTTCCCGATCGTCCATCTCGCCACCCACGGCATCTTCAGCAACAACCCCAAGGAAACCTACCTCGTCACCGCCGACAACCAACACATTGACATCGACGCCCTGCAAACCCTACTGCGCACTGGCAAAGGCAATCGGCGCGACGCGTTGGAACTGTTGATGCTCAGTGCCTGCGAAACCGCCAAAGGCAATCGCCGGGCCACCCTAGGCATGGCCGGAGTCGCGATTCGGGCCGGAGCCAGTAGCACCGTCGCCACCCTCTGGTCAGTCAATGATCGATCGACGGGCAAATTAGTCGAGCAATTCTATACCAACCTCGGCAATGCGATCACCCAGCGTGATGGCACCACCAAGGTACAAGCCCTGCGGGCAGCGCAGTTAGCCCTGCTGGAAAATAAACTGCCGGGAACCGCCGGGGATGACGCTACGGTGGACTATCGCCATCCCTATTACTGGTCGCCATTCATCATGCTCGGAAACTGGTTGTAATCCTTTACTTAATCACGTCAGGAGTGCTTCTACCATGCAACGACCATTCATTGGCTTGACATTCGCGGGTATTACGGTTTTGGCAGCGGGATCAGCTGCGATCGCGCAAACGGCGATTGTTCCCGATGCTACCTTGGGGAATGAAAACTCTGTGCTGATGCCGGATACGCCAGATCTCAATCGCATCACTGGTGGAGCCACACGCGGCGGCAATCTCTTCCATAGTTTCAGCCAATTCTCGATCGGCACCAACCAAACCGCCTGGTTCGACAATTCCCTGAATATCCAAAATATTCTCGTGCGGGTGACGGGCCAAAACCGATCGACCATTGACGGCACCCTCCGCGCCAATGGTAACGCTGAT
>JANOQX010000213.1:0-59830 GCA_031415035.1 Cyanobacteria bacterium VAR_4_metabat_243 | reverse complement strand
TGCCAATACACGGTCGAGGAAGGCGGAAAGTCGTGGGGCAGGTCACCCCAGTTACAACCACTCTTCAGTTGATAGAGCATCCCATCCAATAGTTCGCGCTTCGTCCACTTGCTCGGGCGGGTCGCTTTTTTTTATTGCAAGGCGGCCTTAAGAACGGGTTCTAATACTTGCCACTCGGCATCGCTAAGATTACTGGAATAAGCCATGGGAACTCCATTGAATCACTGTTAATAGTCTAATTCAGGCTCCTCAAAGATGTCAAATGGATTCTATAATCATCCAGGCGCACGTGAAAAAGTTGGGTGGAAGCGCTCAATCGGCCAGATTATTTTCTGGCCCCAAAAGTAAGTCCACCCTTGCCACTTGATAAATCGTCTGCTAACCGCTATAAATCCCATTTTCTCAAGAAATTGTGAAGGAATCGTCAATTTTAAATGGAGTTAATTGAGCGATCCAGATCACGTCGGTTGGCTGTGATGTGCCCACAATTGCGATAGGATGCCGAATTGATACTGTTTATTGCCGCTTAATATATGGAACGAATTGGATTTATCGGTCTGGGCTTGATGGGTCAGCCGATCGTGCGAAATCTCTTGAAAGCGGGATATGCCGTGACGGTGTTTAATCGCAGTCAGCCGCCGATCACATTACTGGCCGCCGCCGGGGCGACGATCGCGACTTCACCCCAGGATTTGGCCACGCAAGTCGATGTGGTGATTTCCTGCGTGTCGGATTCGCCGGATGTGGAGCAAATTGTGTTTGGCGATCGGGGGATTATCCACGGGGTGCGATCGGGAATGATCTACATCGATATGTCCACCATTGCCGCTTCCGTTTCCCGTAAGATTTACGATGCGTTGAAAGTGCCGGGTGTCAGTGCGTTAGATGCCCCAGTCTCGGGGGGTGATATTGGCGCACAGCAGGGCACTTTATCGATTATGGTGGGGGGCGATCGGGAAGCCTTCGATCGGGCCTTACCAATCTTCCAAGTATTGGGTCAAAACATTGTCCACATTGGCGATGCAGGCGCGGGACAGGTGACGAAAGCCTGTAATCAAATCGTCGTCGCCATGACGATCCAAGGCGTAGCAGAGGCGCTCACCTTGGCGAAAAAATCGGGCGTTGATCCGGGGAAAGTCCGCGATGCCCTATTGGGTGGCTTTGCTCAAAGTAAGGTGCTGGAAGTGCATGGGGCGAAGATGCTCGATCGCAACTTTGCACCCGGATTCAAATTGGATCTATTCCGCAAAGATATTAATCTGGTGTTGCAGACGGCGCGGGAGTTGGGGTTGCCGCTGATGGGGGTGAACGCGATCGCGCCTTTGATGGATGCGTTGATTGCCCAGGGGAAAGGGGATTTGGATTTTATTGCGGTGTTGACGCTGTATGAGGCGCTGGGGAATATGGCGGATTAAAGCTGAGACCGCCCCGCGACTGTAAGTCGGGGCTGATAGCGCAAGTCCCAAAGGGACTAAATATCCCCAGTCCGGTTAGGACTTTCGCCTGTAGCCCCGACTTCTAGTCGCGGGGCGATGGTTGAGCGGAGTCGGGCTATTTCTGAACTTGCCTTGAGGTCGGCCATGACGATGATGGTCTACGATCGCCCAGAGGAGATAGGCAAGATGGTAGAATTGCGGGCGCTGAACCAAGGATGAATCCACTATGACCCAACTGCCCAATACCCTGGAAGACGCGATCGTCCAAGCCCAAGCGGCGACCCAAGCCGCGATCGCGGCGGGGTATCCCCGGATTTCGGTGGAATTGTTGTTTCCGGAGTTGAAGGTGATGCCGATCGCGCAGCAGTTTGCGGGGGCGTTTGAAGCCTATGGGACGGGCTTGAAGGTGTTCTTTACCGATGCGGGGACGGCGGCTTGGGCCAAGAAAAATTGGGCCGATCGGGTGGTGAAATTTGGCAGCTTGGATGTGGCTGGGAGTCGGCAGACGACGGAAGCCGATGAGCAAATTGAACCGGATGACCAACTCTATCTGTTTGTCGCGCCGACTTCGGTGGAAGTCGCCCCCGTGGAACAAATCTGCGAAGCCGCAGGCGATCGTCCCTGCATTCTGTTCAATCCCCGACTGGAAGATGTGGCGACGATCGGGATTGGCTATGCGGGACGGCAATTGCGCGATCGGTTTTTGGTGACATTAGAACCGGCTTACTACTTGCGTCCGATCGATGACACCTTGGCCTTGATGCGATCGTACCCCGGCAAATGGCAGGTGTGGTATGAGTCGGGTGGCGAGTGGCGGGTGATTGGGGAAGAGGATGCGCGGCCTGATACCGAGCGGATTGAGGCGATCGTGCAAGCGGCGACGGGGACACAGAAGCCGAAATCGGCGGGCTTCTTTGCGGAGATTGGGGCGTTTATTAAGGCGTTAAATCGGTAATTTTTCAGGTTGCGATGAAGGATGCGGCCCATTTCATAATCTTTTGTTAGACTGGCGTGATTCTCTTAGGCAGGTCGGGCAATCTAAGGACAAGATAGATGCAGCAATTCCGACACAATGCGGGTTGCGGCTATTACTGGTGTCAGGTAGGCAAAAGGTTTATTGAAAGGCTGATCCTTGTTCGTTGATCGAGATTTTCCATGAGTGACTGTGCGGCCCGTCGAATAATTATTGGTGATGTTCACGGTCACTATGACGGCTTGATGCTGCTGTTGGATACGATCGAGCCGACATCCGCCGATCAGATTTATTTTTTAGGTGACTTGATCGATCGTGGCCCGAAGAGCGCCGATGTGGTCGATTTTGTCCGCGAAAATAACTACGCCTGCGTCATGGGCAATCATGAACAAATGGCGATCGAAGCATTTCCTGATAGTGAGATTTCGCCGCCCGCATTGCAGGCTTGGCTCCACAGCGGCGGTCGGGCGACGTTGGCGAGCTACGAAGATCCGGTGCTGATCATGGAGCATTTGGAGTGGTTCAAAACGCTGCCGTCCTACATTGATTTGGGCGATCTGTGGCTGGTGCATGCGGGCGTCCATCCGCTGTTGCCCCTGCGCGACCAGAATCGGGATCAGTTCTGCTGGATTCGCGAGGCGTTTCACAATACACCGCGTCCAATTTTTGAGGACAAGCTGATCATCACGGGGCACACGATTACCTTTACGTTCCCCGGTGTGCCGCCCGGCGGGGTGGTGCAGGGCAATGGCTGGCTGGATATCGATACGGGAGCCTATCATCCGCGCAGTGGTTGGATGACGGCCTATGATGCGACGAACCAGAAGGTCTATCAGGTTCAGGTGTACGAAAATCAGGTGCGGGTGTTGCCGTTGGATGAGGTGTTGGTCAAGCTCGATCGGCAGGCATCGTCGCGGCGGCAGGCTTTGATGATTTAGGTGGTGTTTGAAAATCCAACTGTTTGTATCAGAGGCCACGATCCCCCTAAATCCCCCTTAAGAAGGGGGACTTTGAATCCAGTTCCCCCCTTCTTAAGGGGGGTTAGGGGGGATCGTTGATTGTTGCATCGAACCATTGATGCCTTTTAAGGCATCCGCTTAGATGGGTTTGGTGCTGGATTGATTTGACCGACTGCCCTAAGATGGGAAACCGGACATCGTAAAAGCAATAAGCAAGGCAGAGGAATCTATGGGGCGCGCCAAGAAAGTTGTACTGGCCTATTCGGGCGGGGTGGATACCTCTGTTTGTATTCCCTACCTGAAGCAGGAATGGGGCGTGGAGGAGGTGATTACCCTGGCGGCGGATTTGGGCCAAGGGGATGAGCTGGAACCGATTCGGCAAAAGGCGCTGAATTCCGGCGCGTCGATTTCGCTGGTTGAGGATTTGCAAGAGGAATTTATTCGCAACTATGCGTTCCCGGCGATCCAGGCGAATGCCCTGTACGAAAATCGCTATCCGCTTTCGACTTCCCTGGCCCGTCCGTTGATTGCCAAGGCGTTGGTTGAGGCGGCGGAGAAGTACGGCGCGGATGCCGTGGCCCACGGTTGTACCGGGAAGGGCAATGACCAAGTGCGGTTTGATGTGTCGATCGCGGCCTTGAATCCGAATATCAAAGTCCTGGCTCCGGCAAGGGAATGGGGCATGAGCCGCGAAGAGACGATCGCCTATGGGGAGAAATGCGGCGTGCCATCGCCCGTGAAGAAGTCCTCGCCCTACAGTGTGGATTTGAACTTGCTCGGTCGCAGTGTGGAAGCAGGCCCGTTGGAAGATCCTTGGGTCGAGCCGTTGGAAGAAGTCTATGCGCTGACGAAGGCGATCGAGAACACCCCCGACACCCCGGAATATTTGGAAATTACCTTTGCGAAGGGGATTCCCGTGGCAGTGAATGGTAAGTCCTATGGGCCAGTGGAGCTGTTCCAGCATTTGAACCCGATCGTGGGGGGCCATGGGATTGGGCGGCTGGATATGTTGGAGAATCGGTTGGTGGGGATCAAGTCGCGGGAGATTTACGAAGCTCCGGCGATTTCGCTGTTGATCCAAGCTCACCGCGATTTGGAAAGCCTCACCCTGGCGAAGGATGTAACCCATTACAAGCGCGGGATTGAAGAAACCTACGCGAATCTGGTCTATGACGGTCTGTGGTATAGCCCGCTCAAAGCGGCGTTGGATGCCTTTATCCAAAACACTCAGGAATATGTGAGTGGGACGGTGCGGCTGAAGCTGTTTAAGGGCAATGCGACGATCGTGGGTCGGAAGTCGGAAAATTCGCTGTATGCGGAGGATTTGGCAACCTATGGATCGGGCGATGCCTTTGACCATAAGGCGGCGGAGGGCTTTATCTACGTTTGGGGTCTGCCGACGCGGGTGTGGTCGCAGAAGCGACGGGGGTAGGGTGGGCAATGCCCACCATTTCGTGGATTTGGTGGGCATTGCTTGCGGATTTGGATGTGTGCCGTGGATTTGGTGGGCAATGCCCACCCTACGGGGCGATCGATGGTTTCAACAAAACCACGCGGCGACCATCGACGACCATGGCCCACATGCCCCGATCGGTGAGGGCTTGCAACAACACATTTGCGGCGGATTGATCACTGGTGAATGACGCCAGCAAATAGGGCTTTTGGCCGTAGGCGACGAGTCCGACTTGTCCGGCGGTTTGGCGAACTTGGGTGGCGAGTTCGGGTTTGTTGTAGTAATTCACGAGGACGGCGTAGCCACTGCCCAGGGTTTGGGGGTTGTATTGGCTGTAGGCCGGGGTGGGGCCGCTGGGGGGTGTTCCCGGATTCGGTGGCAACAGCGACGGCGGTGCGGCTGGTGGCAACGGCGTCAGTCCGGGGGCTTGGCCGGGGGTGGTCGGTTTGGCCACGAAGGCGGAAACCTTGGCTTGGTTGGCGACGTAGGAGGCCCAAGCGTTGGCCGTCTCTTGGGTGGCAAAGCCGCCGACGCGTAGGACGGCTTCGCCGAGGTAGTCGCAGGACTTGGTTGGGTAGCTGGTGGGCAGAATTGCGGTGACGCGGGCCTGGGCGTCAGCATTCGGCGTCACCGCTAGCAGTAAATATTCGGAGCCGTTGGGGGGCAGACACGTGGCTAGCTGGGCCATGGCCCGATCGGTAAGGATCGTTCCATTCCCGGCTAGGGCGCAGCCGAGAGCGATCGTGGCGGTACAGCAGGCTTGATTGAATCGAGCAGAAGACGAGCGACGCATGGATCGATCCCAGAGATAAATGATTGCAGCAAAACCGGGTGCGGCATTTGATACCACACCCTACACTATTTCGGCGAAATTTTGTGAGAGATTTGGCCGATCGGGGCCAAAATCCTTTAGGCCGTGGCGTGGCTGGCGATCGGATCGCTGACGCTGGCGGGGACTTCGCCCGTGGCCACAAATTCTAGACGCAGCTTCAGCCAGGTGATGAAGGATTTGTCGGTGGAGACGATCGCGGCGGCCGGTTGGGGCACTTTGGCTTTGAGTGCGGCCAATTCCGGGGCGTCGAGGAAGGCGGGCTGTTCGATCACCCAGAAATCGATCGGCTTTGCCTTCGTGTGATAATCCTGGTTGCGCTCCTTGATGATTTCGTGGGTCGGCTCGTCGTCGAGCATGAATTTTTTGCTGGCTAAAACGTAATAGTGAGTTGTCATCGTCAATGGCTCCAAGGATCAAACGGTGGCTAAAGGCCACGCATGGCCTGCTTCATTTCCCGCACGGCCCGATCGAGTCCGACTAGGGCGGCGCGGCTGATGATGCTATGGCCGATATTCAATTCTTCCATACCTGGGAGCTGTGCGACCGGGTAGACGTTCCAATAGGTCAGTCCGTGGCCCGCATTTACCCGGAGGCCCAGGTCGATCGCCAGTTCGCAGCCTTTGTGTAGGGCGGCGAGTTCGGGGGCTTGTTCATGGGGTTTGCGGGCTTCGGCGTAGCGTCCGGTGTGGAGTTCGATCAACTTTGCGCCGGAGTCGTGGGATGCCTTAATTTGGTCGGCTTCGGGGTCGATGAACAGGCTGACGGGAATACCCGCATCCTGAAGCTGGCCGACGACTTTGGCCATGCGGCTGGCTTGTCCGGCGATGTCGAGTCCGCCTTCGGTGGTGACTTCTTCGCGTTTTTCGGGGACGAGGGTGACGTAGTCGGGTTGGATCGCAAGGGCGATCGCGACCATTTCGTCGGTGGCGGCCATTTCCAGATTCAGGTGGCTGCGGACGGTTTGGCGCAGGATTTGGACGTCGCGGTCTTGGATGTGGCGACGGTCTTCGCGCAGGTGGACGGTGATGCCATCGGCTCCGGCGAGTTCGACGATCGTGGCGGCGGCGACGGGGTCGGGTTCGACGGTGCGGCGGGCTTGACGGATCGTGGCGATATGGTCGATGTTGACGCCGAGGGTTAGCAAGGTTCGACGCTCCTAGATGCAAATTTGGTGAATCTTGATTTTACCGGAATTCGATCGGGCTGTGGGTCGAAATGGCTGGGGTTAATCTATGGCCGATCGCGTTTAAGCTGACTCAGGTCATCAATATGATGCTCCGCCCACTCGAACAATATTGCCAATGGGTCAACCAAGGATTCCCCCAACGGCGTCAGCGAATATTCAACCTGTGGGGGCACCACGGGATAGACTTTGCGCCGGACTAAACCACAGGCTTCCAGTTTACGGAGATTTTGGATCAACATCTTGGGTGAAACGCCTTCGATCTGTCGCTGGAGCTGACCGTAGCGTTTGACCCCCTGCGATAGTGCATAAATAATCAGAATCGCCCACTTGCTCCCAATCTGCTCCAAGAGCAATGGCACGACACAGTCGGTGGTGAAGACTTGCTTATGCGCCAAGATCGATCGGGCTTGTTGAATGTTTTCTGGCAGATCCAAAGCCTTGAAACTCCTGTATTTATTCAATTCTAACTTTTTGGTGAGTATAGCACTTTCTGGTAAATGCTTCCGATTGGGAAGTGGCTTGTGCTTTGATTGAGCTGTTCTCAATTTTGAGCAAAATAAAATGAAACTTGTAGGAAAAGTGGCGGTGATTACTGGCGGCAATAGTGGGATTGGGTTGGCCACGGCCAAACTATTCCGAGAAGCGGGGGCCAAAGTTGTAATTACGGGTCGCGATCGCACCGCGCTGGATGCCGCTGTGCAAGATATTGGCGGCGAAGTTTTGGGCTTGCAGGCCGATGTTACCGACTTAGGCCAAATTGATCGACTATATGAGACCGTTGCCCAACGATTTGGCAAGATTGACATTCTGTTTGCCAATGCCGGGATCGGACGATTTACATCCCTGGAAAGCACCACTGAAGCAATTTATGACGAAGTCTTCGCGATTAATCTCAAAGGAGTCTATTTCACCGTGCAGCGATCGTTGGCCCATTTGAACGACAATGCGGCTGTGGTTCTGAATACATCGTTTATCGGGAGCTTGGGTCGGCCGGGGACAAGTGTCGTATCGGCCAGTAAGGCAGCGGTGCGATCGTTGACCCGCACCTTTGCCGCCGAACTCCTGCCCCGTGGTATCCGGGTCAATGCGGTGAGTCCCGGCGCAATCGCTACCCCGTTTCATGGGCGATCGGGATTGGCGGCAGCCGAAGTTGCGGCCAACGCGGAGAAGTTTGCGACCCAAATTCCGATGAAACGGTTTGGGACACCATTGGAAGTCGCCCAAGCCGTGCTGTTCTTGAGTAGTGACGATGCATCTTATATGACGGGCGCGGAGATTGCCGTCGATGGTGGCATTGCCCAATTGTGAGTCAATATTGACATGCCCATTTACCCCACATCCCCACCCATGAATCCTTGGAAAACAATCGCGCTCAATGATTATGAAGGTCACATGGCGACCCCCACGGTGGGGCAAGCGGCAATGCTGGCCCAGGAATTGGGCAATGCGCTGGCCATCACGCGGCCAAAGCGGATGGCCTTACTGGGCTGTGCGGGGGGCAATGGTCTAGAACAAATGATCGACCTTCATCTCGAACAAATTATCTGCGTCGATATCAACCCCGACTACATCGCGCAACTGGAAACCCGATACAAAGCCCGAATTCCCCAATTGGCCTGCTATGTCAGTGAGGTTGAACAATTTCGCACATCAACGATCGTCGATCTCGTTTTCGGCGGGTTGATTTTTGAGTATACGCGTCTGCCTGAAGCAATTACGACCATTGCTCAACTGTTAGCGGATGGGGGTGAATTCTTTGCTTTGCTGCAACTACCGGCCGATGCTCTGGCAACGGTGACGCCTTCGCCCTATGCCGATGCCCTTAGTGTCGTGATGGGATTTTTTCAATATGTTGAGCCTACGACTTTGATTGCTGAAGCAACATTGCACGGTCTGCGATTGCAGCATCAGAAAGTGGTGGCATTAGATTCAGGCAAGTCGTTTGCGGTGCTAAGATTCCACAAATCTTCTCCCAAGTCCTAATTAATCATCACGCCTCAAGTCCTTGGAGATAGGCAGTGAAGGATTTCACGGCTTTTGGGGTACTGAGTTCACCAATCAGCATGTGCCGTTTCAACACTTCTAAATCCAGATTCCTCAGACCGTCTAACTCACTCTGCTGAATTTGCTCGTAGCCCTGCGGACGGAGATGGTACAGCTTCAATGTCCCGTCTTCCCAAAACCACACTTCGGGCACCCCAATCGCTTGATACCGCTGCAACTTGTTTTGGCCGCCGCTGGTAAAGACAATTTCAATCGAAAGGTCGGGAATTGGCTTAATGCTGCCAATGCAATACGACTGGTCTGGCTGTGCCGATGATTCGCCTGTTTTTTCTTGATCGGCTGAGCCAACGGCCAGAAATTCAAGATCCTGATGGGTGAGAAAACAGGTCAGTAGGTACCCAAGGATATGGGCAAAGATTTCATGATTTCTTCCTGGCATAACAAGCTCGATCGTCCCATCAAAATAAAACAGATGGATGCCGCGATTTTGCGCGCAACCTTGCTGCACCAGCTTAAAATGTGCCCAATCTCCTTGCAGCGTAATGACTTTATCGGTTGAGATGGGCGCAACGGGTCGTTCGATCGCGACGGTCATAGCTGGACGCTCCTCGGTAGGCGTATACCAATCATATCGCAGATTTTATCGATGCCTTCACCCAAATTGCCGATCGACGCCCCGATCGAGTGGGCCAAATTCGGGAATTGATAGTACGATCGAGCATTGTGATTTTGGCGACCGCCCATGTTTTTTCGGCAATTCTCGACGGCTGTGGTTTTGATGCTTTGTAGTGTATTTTTGATGGCCCAAGGCGCGATCGCGGTGCCCACGACGCCAACCCCCACGGTGGCAACGCCAAAGGCAGTTGCTCAGGCAGCCACCACCCCGAAAGGCGGGCCTTACCCAGAAGCAGTGACCCAAAATCTGTTGCAGACTTGCCGATCGAATGAGTCGGGGATACCGTTGGTATTGCCACTCGATCGCAGTCGCACAACCACCGCGAAGGCTTTAGTCCAAGACCCGATCGGCCAGATTAATCAGCGAGCCAAGGAAGCCATCGCCCAGGGTGAGGCCCAGGTGCAGGAGCGGCAGACGGAATTGGCCGAATTGTTTAAGAACAAGGAGCAGTTTGCGGCCCAGGTGGAGCAATTGAAGAGCGCGATCGCCGGGAAACAGATTCCGGCGGAGCAGTTGCCGAAGGTGCAGAAGTTGCTGAAGGATATGCAGGAAATTCAGGGGAATCCGGCGTTGTTGACCCAGAAGGCGAATGACAGTCGCAAGGAATTGAAGGACACGATCGGCAAGCAACAGGCGACTGAGGTGAAGAAGCTGACGGATTGTGCCTGTGTGGTGGATACGTTTGAGGCGCGGTATCCAGTGGAGACGTTCTACAAGCAGTCGATCGAGGAGATGACGACGGGGACGCCGACGGTATCGAAGGATTGGGCGGCGGCGAAGACGACTTGTGGGAAGGGGAAGTAGGGGTTTGAAGTCGGTGGCGGATGTGATCGCGTTCAGGGGATGATTGGGGTTGTCCGTTTGGGGATTATTGGTTGTTGCGTGAGTTATTGGGCGCGGAATGCGCGCCCCTACGGGCAATTCGTCATTAATGGAAACCATTGCCGAACAACCCATTTTTATCATATATCCCCGTAGGGGCGCGCATCCCGCGCCCTCAATACCCAAACGCAGTCCAACCATCCCGGCATTCCATCCGTAATATTTATTTCCATCAATCCGCCTTGACCCAAATCGCCAATCCGCCACCCCGCCCCCGCGCCGCAACGAATTGTTCATTCACCGCGAAAAACGCGAAGAACGGCAGCTTCCCGATCGCGATATCCCCAAAAACTTTCCCCTCACGCGGACTCGGGAACTTGCCGTTGTAGACCGTTTGGCCCAGAATCTTGACGGCGATTTGGGTAAAGTCAAACCCGATTAAATTCTTCTTCTCAATGAACTTCGCGGGGCCGGAGAGCTTGAGGCTGACCAGGCCCACGGTGATTTGGTTGGTGATGCTAATTGGATATGCTTCCACTCCACTGGCCGCAAAGCCAATCTGGGCCGGAAGCCAACTGGGCAGATAAAATCCCCGCAGGCGTTTGTCGCCCAATTTCACCTTGCCCATCGTCGAAAAACACAAGCGCCAATTCCCCATGAGACTGGCCACGGGAAACTGACGCCGATCGCCCTTAGTGGATTTTTCCGCCTGTAATAGGGCCGCCACGATCGTCGCGGCGGGGAGTTTCTGGGCGATCGCATCGGATAGCCCGGAGTCAATATCGGGGGTTAAAGTCATGGTGAGAGACGCAAGCAATTCATCCCTCACCATAGCATTTACCGTGTGCCGGGTCGGAAGATGGCCGGGAGGGGTTGGCTGCTGGGTTTGGGCAGGGTGACGATCGGGCGGGGGATCGGTAACGTGGTTGGCAATGTCGTTGGCAAGGAGCCAATGCTGCCGTTGCTGTTGTTATTGAGATAGGTGTAGACAATCCGCGATACGTCCCGAATATAATACACGGCATCATAATCGTCATAGATCCGACTATTCACCAAGACGGCGATCAAGTAGCGTTTGCCATTGGGCATATAGACGATGCCGGAATCGCCGAGCAAGAAGCCAATGTCACCTGTTTTGTGGGCAATGCGTGCGCCTGTGCCGAGTCCTTGGGGCAGGAGTTTGTTGTTTTTCACCCGCTGCATGATGTTGATGGCGGTAGCTTTTTGGGTGGAGAGCAGTTCACCTTGCTCCAGCATCCCCATGACTTTGATTAGTTCCTCGGGGGTGGTGGTATTGGTGCCACTCAGATCAGGGAGCCAGTTGCGGATGCGGGTTTTGTTTAGGCCCCAGGCTTGGAAGCGGCGATTCACCACGTCGATGCCGCCCATGCGTTTAATCACCATATTGGTGGCGGTATTGTCGCTGGTGGTAATCATATTCGTGATCACTTCCGTGGCGGAATATTTACTCCCCACGGGGGCATCTTGCATATAGCCCGAACCGCCAACGACGACATCGCTGGTCATGGTCATGGTTTCACTCAGGCGAATTTTGCCCGCTTCGACATCCTGCAAAAAGGCGACGAGAACTGGCAATTTAATGATGCTGGCGGTGGGAAAGACTTTACTGCCATTCACACTAGCGAAGTCGCCCGTATCGAGGTCGAGAATAAAGGTGCCGGGATCAAGATTTTTATATTTCGTCGGCTGCAATTCGGCGAGGCGTTGTTGGAGCCAGGTGAGCGATCGGCCATTGGGGATGCGCTGGCTCAGTTGGGGTGCGGGTGCGGGGGGCACGACGATCGCCACATCACCCATGGGCGTGGGTTGGCCGTTGGTGCTGGTGCCAGGTGGCAACTGAATTGTCCAGTTATTGCGCGCACTGTTGGGTCGGACGACGACTTGGCTGGGGTCGATCGTGGTATTCGGCGCGAGATCGATCACCATGCGGGTAGTGGTGGGTTCAAATCGGGCGATCCGCAGCGACTGCACTAGGCCATTGTAAGGCTGATTGATTTTCGGCTGTGCCCAGCGAATTCCGGGGAGGGTGACCACCAGCCGGGAGGGATTGGGGACAAATTGGACTTCGGGTTGGACGGGCTGATCGGTGGTGAATTCGAGCCGATTTTGCTGATTGTCAACCCGCCAGTTTTGTAAGGTTTCGGCGTTAACAGTTTGGGGCAGGGCGATCGCGGCGGTCAATAGGGGCAGTGCAGTCAGGACAAACCGCCCGATCTGGGGATAACGAATTTGCATGGGTCAATAAAACTTAAGTGGAGGAGGAATATCTAAGTCAGCAGACCCCAAGCATTCGGAGAAGGTTCCATCATTGCATAAAGCGTGATCCCACTCAGAACCATCGAGGTCGGTCAATGCTTCTTTCGCGCGCGTCGATCGCGAATCCGTAAGGTTTCAGTTGATTTTTTAGTGGGTTGGTGATTTACAGCTCAATGCCCAATTCCCGCAGGCCCGATCGCAGGTGTTCGCCTTCGGATGAACCCTGTTGTTCGTACAGCGCCACGGCTTGCCGGAAGGCGACTAGCGCCTCACTCGCTTGACCGATCTTGAACAGGACAACGCCGAGGTTTTGGTGGGCGGGGGCGTAGTCGGGTTGCAGGGCGATCGTGTATTGGTAGCGCTCGATCGCTTCAGTGAAGCGGCCCATTTGCTTCAGGGTCATGCCGAGGTTGTAGTGGGCCACGACCAGATCCGGGGCGACTTGCAAGACCTGACCATACAGCCCTTCCGCCATCACCAGTTCGCCGCTTTGCTGCATTAGGGTGGCGAGGTTGTGCATGGCTCCGAGCTTCAGCTGGGGGGCGATCGCTTGGCGCATGGCCTGCTGGTAGTAGTGGGTGGCTTGGCTCAGGTCGGGGATTTCGGCGTAGGCGGCTCCGAGGTGGTAGTTCAGCTCGTAATGGGTGCCGGGGTCGAGTTCGGGGGCGGCGAGGCCGCGCTGCAACAGTTCAATCCCGATCGCGGGTTCGCCGAGTTGGAGATAGAGCGCGCCGAGCTTGCTACAGACGTAGGGATCGTCGGGATGCTCGGCGAGGAATGACTCCATCATCAGGCGGGCCTTGGCGACTTTGTCCTGTTTGGCGATGATGTTGGGTTGGTAGCCCGTGTGGTCGATCGCGACGCCTTCGAGTTGGATGATTTGCCAGAAGGGTTCGCGCTTGAGTAAGGCTTCGACGCTGTCGTCGATCATCGCGTGGTAGGGCCGGGTGAAGCTGATCGCCGGATGTCGCCGGAAGAGCCGCGATACCAGGGAATAGGGGGACTGGGCCGCGCCGATCTCATGGCGAATCAGGTTGACCACCAAGTAGGTTTCTTGGGCGATCGCGCGCTTCAGGGTGGAAATGATTTCGGGCCGCAGGGTTTCGTCGGCGTCCAAGACCAAGACCCAATCCCCGGTGACATATTGCAGCGCGTGATTGCGGGCGATGGCGAAGTCGTTGGGCCACTCGATTTGGTGCACGATCGCGCCAAAGATTTCGGCAATGGCGATCGTGTCGTCCGTCGAACCCGTGTCGAGGATCACGATTTCATCGACCAGCGATCGGACACTTTCCAGACAACTCGCTAGATTCTCCGCTTCGTTCTTGACGATCATGCAGAGGCTGAGCTTGATCGACTTCGATCCCATGTGATGCCCTTTCCTCAAATACTCCGCCATCATACAATACCCAATAGATTGAGCAAGTCGTGATTGAACTCGGAAATTATGCCTCCATTCTGGCGTCGATCGAAATTCATGGCAATTTGGGGCCAAGCCTTGGCGATCGTTTTGGTGCTGGCCGTGCTGGGATTCCTCGGGGGAAATCTGGTGAGTAACCTGCGGCGCTTGGGTTTGCCCTTTGGGTTTAATTTTTTGCGCAGTCCCGCTGGCTTTGGAATTGGGGAGACGGCGGTGCCCTATGCCCCGACTGACCCGTACTGGTGGGCGCTGCTGGTGGGCCTGACCAATTCCCTGCGGGTGGTGGGGCTGGCGATGATCGGGGCGACGATCGTCGGGTTTGTGGCCGGGATTGCCCGACTGTCGGATAACTGGCTGGTGCGGCAGATCGCGAAGATCTACGTTGAATTGCTGCGGAATATGCCGCTGTTGTTGCAATTGCTGTTTTGGTATGGGGCGGTGTTTTTGGCGCTGCCGCCGGAGAGTCAGCCGCTATCTTTGGGCTTTATGCAAGTTAGTAAGGCGGGGGTGAATCTGCTGGGGCTGCAATTGTCGTCGGAGTTTGGCTCGTTGCTGTTGGGGCTGACGCTGTACACCGGGACGTTCATTGCGGAAATTGTGCGCGGTGGGATTCAGTCGGTGTCGAAGGGGCAGTGGGAAGCGGCCCGATCGCTCGGTCTTCCCGGTGGCCTCACCTTGCGGAAAATCATTATTCCCCAGGCGATGCGATCGATGATTCCGTCCTTGGCGAACCAGTATTTGAACTTGTCCAAAAATTCCAGTTTGGCGATCGCCATTGGCTATCCCGATCTCTACACCACGGCTTCGACGACGTTTAATCAAACCGGGCGAGCCGTGGAGGTGATGATTCTGATTTCGCTGACTTACTTGCTGGTGAGTTTGCTGATTTCGGGCTTGTTGAATTGGTACAACCAGCGGCTGCAATATGGGGTGCGATAAATGATTTTGACCTGGCTGAAAAAGAATTTATTTAATAGCTGGTTTAATACGATGCTGACGATCGGCTGTGCGGTGTTTCTGGTCTGGACGATCGGGAATGTGGGTAACTGGGTGTTCCGATCGGCCAACTGGGCCGCCGTGACGGAGAATGCGCGGCTATTGGCCGTGGGCCGCTATCCGGTGCAGCAGCTTTGGCGGATGTGGCTGGCGTTGGGCTTGGTGTTGTTGCAGCCGTTGCTGTTGGTGTTGCAGGCGTGGTTGCCGGAGGGGAAAGCGCGATCGCGGTTGCAACAATTCAGTTGGGTGCTGTTGCCGCTGTCGTTGATTGTGACGCTGTGGCTGCTGGGCGGCGGATTGGGCCTGAAGGCGGTGCGGACGAGTCTCTGGGGTGGATTGACGCTGACGTTATTGGTGGCGTTGATTAGTGTGGGGTTGGCGTTTCCCTTTGCGATTCTTTTAGCGTTGGGCCGACAGGGTAAGCTGCCTGTGATTCGGGGGATTTGTACGGTTTATATTGAACTGGTGCGGGGCCTGCCGCTGATCGGGATTTTGTTCATGGCCCAGGTAATGCTGCAACTGATGCTGCCGGGGAGTTGGCGGCTCGATCGGCTCTTGCGGGCGATCGTTGGTTTAGTCTTATTCAATGCCGCTTACCTCGCCGAAAATGTGCGTGGTGGTCTGCAATCGGTGCCGACGGGGCAGATCGAGGCGGCGAAGGCCTTGGGGTTGGCGGTGCCGCAGACGTTGAGTTTGGTGGTGTTGCCCCAGGCGTTGCGGGTGGCGTTGCCCGCGATCGTCGGTCAGTTTATCTCGATGTTTAAGGATACGTCGCTGTTAGCGTTGTTCTCACTGTTTGAATTGACGGGGATTGCCCGATCGATTCTGTCGCAGCCGGATTTTTTGGGCCGGAATGCTGAGGTGTTTTTGTTCATTGGTTTGCTGTATTGGGTGTTCTGCGCGGGGATGTCGGTGGTCAGTCGGCGGCTGGAGGTGCGATCGTGAGGTGCGATCGCCAATTCCTTGGCATAATGGGATGAAACATTTGATTAATTGGGAAGTGCGGCTGTGACGGCAACTAAAGGGTTTGGTTTGGCGACGGTATTGGATTCCAACTCGACGGATAATGGGTTGTTTCACGTCTTTTGGCTGGTGGCGCGGGTCGTGGCGGGCGGCATGATGGTTCACAATGGCTTCGCCAAACTCGCGGATGTCCAAGGCTTTGCGGATCATGTGGTGGCGGTGATTGGCTTTCCGGCTCCGGTATTTTTCACCTATTGCGCGGCCTATACGGAAATTGTTGGGGCGATTTTGTTGGTGTTGGGCTTGTTGACCCGATTGAGTGCGGCGGGGCTGCTCGGCACGATGTTGGTGGCGCTGTTCTTCCATCTGAAGGTGGATGGTTTGAAGATTGCGCCTCTGGAAACGGCGACGTTGTATGCGACGTTTTATCTGTTTTTCTTGGTGAATGGCGGTGGGAAGTTCGCGCTGGATGCGGTGTTGGCGAAGTCCTTGGGTGGTGCGTCGAAGGGCGATCGGGGCATAATTTAGGGGTATTCATCTCACCCTAACCCCATGGCCAACCGTTCAACTCAACCGATCGCGATCCTATTCTCGTTGGCGATGCTGGGCCTGATGCTCACGATCGGGAGTACCTTTTGGAGTCCGGCTTTTGGGCCGGATTTGGGTGTGGTGCCGCTGGCGCAAATTGAGTCGGGGAAGATCCGGAAATCCCGTTACTATGCCCAAGTTTCCGGCTATGCCGATCCCCAAGTCGCGGTGGTCAAAACGTCGAAACAGGGGATTTGGCACTATTTCCCGCTACGATCGTCGATCGGTTCAACGGCTCCGGTGCAGGTGATTGTGGCCTGTCGTCAGTCGGCGGTGATCCAATGTGCCGATCGGCCAGCGCCCATGACGATTCAGGGCTACGTCGCGGTGGGCGGCAATAATAGCGCCTTTGGCAGCGGGCGTGAGCAATTGGCGGCGCAGGGGGTAAAGCTGGCGCGCAACGTGAAAACGATCACCTACCCTGGCGATCGGGATAATGCTCGAATGACGTTGGTGCTGTTTGGTGTAATCGTGATGTCGGCGATCTTCAGCGCGTTTCAGGTGGGGGGCGGGGGGTGATCGATCGGTATTTAAATCAACTTTGGGTCGCTTTATTTCAAGCAATCAGCGAGATGTTTGAGCACCTGGAGGACTTGGTAGAGGTCGCCCCGGCGGCGTAGTGAGAATTCATCGGATAGTTGATAGGTATGGTCGATGAGCTTGAGGAAAATGAAGTTGCTGCCGTTGGTGACCATGCCGTAAAGGGGCTTTGTTCGATCGGGTGCAGCGAGCATGTAGGTCAGGGCTTGGGGGATTCCAGCATCGATCGAAATGCCAGTTTGTTTAGATTCAATTACCAGAATCCAAAATTGATCTTGGGTGACCAGCACATCGATTTTGCCGCGAATCGTCAGGTGGTCATCTTGGGTCGAAATGTTGATTGATTTTTCACTCTGAGCATAGAATGGCGTGTCGTAGAATCCGGCGAGTTCGAGCAATGGCGAGAGAATCACCATCTTGACCATGGCTTCCAGCATTGGGCGCTTAGAGAGATGGAGGTAGTGGGTTTGGGCGTCGTCGAGTCGCGATCGGTCGTTGTCGGTGAGCGGGGGGAGGTCTTGCTGCCATTCGGGGAAGGCGGCAGGATCGGGGCGATCGATCAGGCCAAAGTGTTGCTGGAGGTCGTCGATCGTGACTGGTTCAGCCCTGAGGGTGCGCGTGGTGGGAATCGACATGGCGGGTTCGAGGCGGAAGTGGGTTCATTATCGGCGATCGGCTTGGGAAGTGGCAAGGCGTGAGGACGATCGTGAGATATAGCCAGTATAATGTCGCCAGATATATTAAAGGCTAGACATAATGGACGATCGCGATGAATTTCTATGGGTGGTGGTCAGTGATGACGAGGGCGGGGAATCCGCCGTAGTGCCAAAGGGTGGCATGTTTGATGATGCGGCGGCGAAAGTGTCCGGAAAGCTGGCAGTAGCGCGGCGGGTGAGTGTGGCGGAACTGGAACAGAAGATGAGCCAGTTTTTGACGGTTGTGGGGCGGTTGTTTCGGCAGGCGGAACAGCAGGCGCAGATGACGGCTTCGGCTCAACCATCCGGCAAAACATCGTATCTGAAGCTGGATGAGGTGGAGATGTCGATCGAAATCACCGCTGGTGGTGAGGTGAAGCTGATTGCGGGTGGTAAGGCGGAAACGAAGGGTTCGATTAAGTTGAAGTTTAAGCGAGTGGACGGATGACCAGCGAAGCGATCGTCATTGGGGTAAATCAGTATGAGCATTTGCAGCCGCTGGCGTATGCCCAACAGGATGCGAAGGCGGTGGCGGCGTTTCTGAAGGCGGAGGCGAAGTTCGATCACGTCTATTACTTTGCGGAGGATGCCGCGCCCATTAATGGGGTGTCGATGCAGCCGACTCAGAACAATCTGCGGCGGATTTTGGAAACGCGGGTGGCGAAGCGCGGGCTGGGCGATGGGGATAATTTTTGGTTCTTTTTTAGTGGGCATGGGATGCGGGATGGGGAACGGGATTTTCTGATGCCGATCGATGGCTATGCCGAAAATGTCGCGGCATCGGGGATTTCGACGGCGCAGGTGTCGGAGTGGCTGCGGGGCTGTGGGGCGGACAATGTGGTGATGATTTTGGATGCTTGCCGTAGTGAGGGGCGCAGTGGGGGGCGCAAGGATGGCAAGGGGATTGGCGATGAGACGCGGGAGGGCTGTCGGCAGACCGGGGTGATTAGTTTGTTTTCCTGTAGCCCGAATCAGTTTTCCTATGAGTTGCCGACCTATCAGCAGGGGGCGTTTACGAAGGTGCTGCTGGAGGGATTGGGGGTGCAGGGGGCTTGTGCGACGGTGGCGCGGTTGGATGAGTACCTCAAGCGGCGGGTGCCGGAGGTGGTGCGGGAATGTCTGGGGACGGGGGTGAATCAGTATCCCTATTCGATCGCGGAGCCGATTAGCAAGTCGCATTTGATTCTGATGCCGGATCATGCGCGACCGGAAGATTTGAATGCGTTGAAGATGGATGCATTGCGGGCGGAGAATCGGGGGGAGTTGCGATTGGCGTTGCAATGTTGGCTGCGGGTGAATATTGCGAGTCGGGGGCTGGATAACGAAGCGATCGATCACATTGTTGAGCTACGAGTGAAGTTGCGCCAATCACCGCCGATCGCCCCACCCAAAGCTGCTCCCAAATCTGAAGTCCCCCTTCCTAAGGGGGATTTAGGGGGATCGTCTACCGTGAAACCGATCCCCCTAGCCCCCTTGAAAAGGGGGGACAGGAGTGGAGAAGGGACGATCGCGCTACCGACATTCAAGTTTCAATATGCCACGATCGACGACAAGCTCAAAATCCAAAAACACGACGCCACAGCGCAGTATTTCCGCGAAACGATTAATGGCGTTGATCTCGATCTGGTGCCGATTGCCGCTGGAAGTTTTGATATGGGATCGGACGAATACGATACGGAAAAACCGATTCATCGGGTAACTGTGCCGGAATTCTTCATGGGCAAATATCCGGTGACGCAGGCGCAGTGGAAAGCCGTGGCTCAACTGAAGCAAAAGAATCGCAAACTGGAGGCTGATCCATCGCATTTCAAGGGTGCCGATCGACCCGTCGAAAACGTATCGTGGAATGATGCAGTTGAGTTCTGCGATCGATTATCGGAACATACAGGGAATCACTACCGATTACCGAGTGAAGCCGAATGGGAATATGCTTGCTGCGCCGGAACGACTACACCGTTTCACTTTGGAGCAACGATCGATGCGTCGATCGCGAATTACGATGGTCGCGCGACTTATGGCAAAGGCGAAAAAGGCGAATATCGCCGACAAACCACACCTATAGGCAGTTTCCCGGCCAATGCTTGGGGTTTATTTGACTGCCATGGCAATGTGTGGGAGTTCTGTGCCGACAATTGGCATGACAACTACAAGGGCGCTCCTACTGATGGATCGGCTTGGACAAAAGGTGGCGATACTGAGTCTTCAATACTTAGGGGCGGTTCCTGGCGGGGCGATCCGGAGGATGTGCGTTTCTCCCAGCGCAACTACTACTACGGTTCACGCGCGAGTCACGACGACGACTCTGGTTTTCGGGTGGTCTTGTCGGGATTCGGTGGTTCCCCCAGGATTCTTCCGTAGCACTTTACAGTTTTGGTCTTAGTAGCGCGATCTGGTCAGATTACCCGAGACAGTCGATAAACCCTTGATATACCTGCGTTTCCCCGACACCTTGCCCCACGGTTTATAATCGAGACACCGATCGCCACTCCTACACCGCCATGATCACCCACGTCACCCTCCCCGAAGCCACCGCCAACATCGCCCAACTCCTCGATCGGGTCAGCCAAGGTGAAGAAATCATCATTTCCCAAGCTGGACAACCGTTGGCGAAGCCTCCCGAAACGGGAATCGCCCATATTTCCCCCGCCAAGCGCGACCTTCCTCCTCGCACTTCCGGCCAGTACGCCGGGAAACTCGTCATCCCCAAAGATTTTAACGACCCCTTGCCCGACGACATCCTCGACGGGTTTCTCAACCCTGCTGGGCCACAATAGACCATGAAAGCGCTACTCGATACCCATGTCGTGCTCTGGTGGTCAGCGTGGCCAGCAGTTGGGAAATCATCATCAAATCCCATACAGGCAAATTACCGCTTCCCGAACCGCCCACCCAATTTATCCGATCGTGCCTCACCGTCAATGGCTTTGAGAGTATGGCGATCGACCTTTCTCACGTCCTTCAAGTGGATAATCTTCCCGACCACCACAAAGACCCCTTCGATCGGATTTTAATTGCCCAGGCCCAGATTGAAAATATGCCGATTCTGACGATCGATCATCTCATCGTCAAGTATTCCGTACAGACAATCTGGTAACGATCGTGCCCTCAAAGAACCCGACGATCGACTCCGCACCTGGGCACAAGCACAACTGAAACTCCTGGAGGCCGCCCCTTGAGCAGAACATAAATCCACAATGTACAATTTAGAAACAGGAGGAAACCCCATGACCTCAGAACTCAAACAAGCGATCGACCTTGCCGAATCTCTTTCCATAGCCGAA
Source organism: Cyanobacteria bacterium VAR_4_metabat_243 (assembly GCA_031415035.1). GTDB lineage: Bacteria > Cyanobacteriota > Cyanobacteriia > Leptolyngbyales > Leptolyngbyaceae > Romeriopsis. The sequence continues at coordinate 38,729 of JANOQX010000213.1, read as the reverse complement.
AAGCGCGAACTACTCAAAACACTCTCTGTAAGCATTCAAAAAGCTGAGTCGCTTGAATGTGAGTCTGATGAGGATCCAAATTTTGGATTTTCCCCAGAGCGGTTTCGCCGTTCCTGGGAACAAGCCATGACTGGACAGACACTCCCCTTATCGGCACTGTGGGAGGACGATGACGTTGAGTGATCATTTAGAACCGATCGAAATCAGACTTACTAACGACTTTCAAAACCAATTTAAATTTCTGAAAAAGCGATATCGAAAAATAAAGGCTGATATTCAATCAACTTTAGACGATTTGGAATCTGGTAAGACCCCAGGAAATCAATTTTCTGGAATCGACTCGATCGTTATGAAAGTCCGTATAAAAAATAGTGATCTCCAGAAAGGTAAAAGCGGTGGGTATCGTCTTATTTATTGGATTATATCGCCTGAACTCATTGTCCTGCTGGATATCTATTCAAAATCTGACCAGGAAAATGTGACCATAAATGAAGTTCGTCAAATCATCAAAAATTTTAAGCTGACTCAAGAAAACGATTCCAATAGCGATCCATGATGGCTTGATATATGGTGATCGAAATCCTCTACGATCGTGCCCTCAAGGAACCCGACGACCAACTCCGCACCTGGGCACAAGCACAACTGAAACTCCTGGAGGCCAACCCTTGACATGCATGTGATCACGCGAAAACGCCTCAACGAATTTGCCGCCCGCTACCCGGAGACAACCAATGCCCTCATCCAGTGGTACACCCTCATCAAACAAAATGACTTCTCCACTTTCCCCGAACTGCGAGACACCTTCCCCGCCGCCGATCAAGTCGGCAAGCTCACCGTCTTCAACATCGGCGGCAACAAAGTCCGACTGATCGCCGCCATCCACTACAACCGCAAGAAAGTCTACATCCGCGCCGTTCTCACCCATCCCGAATACGATCAAGGTAAATGGAAAAAAGAATCATGAAAACTCTCGACATCAACCAAACCATCACCCACTGGGCACCCATCTCGACCACGATTTTCGTCCCGCATACGGCAGCAGAATACGAGTCGTTAGTGGAACTGCTCGATCGGCTGATTGATCAAGTCGGTGAAGACGAAGCCCATCCCCTCGCCTCGATGATGGACGTAATTGGCGTCCTGATTGAAAACTATGAAACAGCAAACGTCCCTGAACTCGAAGCCATTGCCCACTAACAACCCCGACGATCGACTCCGCACCTGGGCACAAGCACAACTGAAACTCCTGGAGGCCAACCCCTGATACACATCCACCCATCATCATTGGGGGCACAATCTCGCCGATTCACCGCCCAACCGCTTATAATTGAAACTATGGCTACCTTGTAGGAGATTGAACATGGAATCCACCATCGAAATCGCCGGACTCAAAGCCCTGATCAAAGAAACCATGCGAGAAGTGCTACAAGAGGAACGCCTTCTCCTGTGCAAAATGCTGATGCCCTACGTCAGTGATGCCGAACAAGCCGAAATCGATGCTCAGTTTGGCGCACCGGATGACGAAGACGAAGAATGGATTGACATGACGGAGTGGGTCAAACATGGTGGTACGCTTCCGCAAACAAGCATTTAAATTTCTCCGGAAATCCCATCCCAATCTAGCAACTGAGATTCAACAACAGCTCAGTCAGATTGATACGGCGGCATCGCCCGCCCCGCGCGTCAACGGCGGGCTAATCGAGAAACCCGGCTAAACCCGGCTCCGATTTGGTTTGAGTCCACTTTTAGTGGACTTTCCTTACTAGCCCGCCGTTGACGCGCGGGTGGGTCATGCCGGAGTCCCACGATCGTGCCCGTCACACCCCTAAACCGTTTTCTTACTCGTATATTGCTTCTCGATCGCCTCAATCATCAACGCTGCAATATCCTTCCCCGTCGCCGCCTCAATCCCCTCCAATCCCGGCGAAGAATTCACTTCCAACACCTTTGGCCCTTTGTTCGATCGTAAGATATCCACCCCCGCCACTTGCAAGCCCATCGCCTTTGTCGCCGCGATCGCGGTTTTCTTTTCTGCCGCTGAGAGCTTCGCCGGGGACACCTTTCCGCCCAAATGTACATTCGCCCGAAACTCCTCCGGATCAGCCGCTTGCCGCTGCATCGCCCCCACCACCTTGCCATCGATTACAAAACAGCGCAAATCTACCCCCTTCGCTTCTTTGACAAATTCCTGCACCAAAATATTCGCCTTCAAACTCTTAAATGCATTAATCACACTTTCTGCCGCCTTCGTGGTTTCCGCCAGGACGACACCCGTGCCCTGCGTCCCTTCCAGCAATTTGACAATCACCGGCGCACCCCCCACCATCTGAATCAAATCCTTGGTATCCTGCGGTGAATCGGCAAATCCGGTAATCGGCATACTGATGCCTTTGGAGGAGAGGATTTGCAGACTGAGCAATTTGTCGCGGGATTGGGTAATCGCCGTCGCATCGTTGAGGCAAAATACGCCCATGCTGTGAAATTGGCGCGTCACCGCACAGCCGTAGAACGTCACCGCCGGACGCAATCGCGGGATCACTGCATCGATCCGACTCAGGACTTCGCCGCCGCGTAGATGGATTTCCGGTTTGCTGTGGCTGACATTCATATAGCATTCGCGCACATTGACGAAAATCATTTCATGGCCCCGCGCCCGTCCGGCTTCCATAATTCGGCGATTGGAATAGAGTTCAGCATTGCTAGCCAAGAGAACAATGCGCAGCGATCGGACAGCGGGTTTGGCCGGGACGAGTCCGCCGTAGCCCCGTTTCACCGTCGTATCATCGACTTGCTGGAGGCGGAAACTGGCGGCGGGATCGACCAGAATCCGATCGCTCATGGCTTCGCGACCCAAGAGCATCCGATAACCCATGGCATCGCGGTTGGTCAGAGTGACTTCGATTTCCCAACGCTGATCGCCAACGACGATCGGGGTCAAAATGACAAAGCGATTTTCACCGACACCGTTGGAGCTTTTGATCATCCGTTGGTCGATCACCTTGGCGCGGCATTGTTTGGTGATGCGGCGATTTTTTTGGATCGGGTGGACGTTGAATCGGACGTAGGTTTCGCCCCCCTCGATCGCGGGCTGAATATTGTAGGCGTGGAGTGCGGAGGTTTTGGCTCCCGAATCGATCCGGGCTTTGATCAGCGGCAGGCCCAAATCCGGCAATTCCAGCCATTCTTCACAGCCAATGATCAGTTTTGGGCTGATTTGTGGTTCGATACCGTTGCTGTTCATGCCTGAATGTCCCTGTCCCAACCCAACTTGACCAGTATGCGCGGGTTATTCCCGATCGGCACAAGGGGTCTACCACATCTTACCCAATGGTTCGAGTCGTTCTGGTATTTTAAAATGCTCAAAAACCCGCTAGGATGGACATAAGCCTTTATTCAGCGCCATTATGTCTGCCATCATTGCCCAAGACGTTCAGAAGTGGTACGACATCCCCAAGCGCGATGGGGGGAAGTTTCATGTGTTGAAGGGGGCGAGTTTGACCGTCGAGTCTGGGGAAGTGGTGGTGATCATGGGTCCCTCCGGTTCGGGCAAATCCACCTTCATTCGGACGTTTAATGCGCTCGAACCCTATCAGCAGGGGCGAATCACGATCGATGGCATTGAGTTATCGGAAGACTTGCGAAATATTGAAACCATTCGCCGCGAAGTGGGCATGGTGTTCCAGCAATTTAATTTGTTTCCGCATTTGACCGTGCTGGAGAATATCACCCTCGCGCCGATCCATGTCCGCCAGTGGCCGAAGGCCAAGGCGCACCAAGTGGCGACGGATTTGCTCGAACAAGTGGGGATCCTCGAACAGGCAAACAAATTTCCGGGGCAGCTTTCTGGTGGCCAGCAACAGCGTGTCGCGATCGCCCGTGCCCTGGCCATGCAGCCGAAGATTATGCTATTTGACGAGCCGACTTCGGCGCTTGATCCAGAAATGGTGCGGGAAGTGTTGGATGCGATGAAAGCCTTAGCCCGATCGGGGATGACGATGGTGACGGTGACCCATGAAGTGGGATTTGCGCGGGAAGTGGCCGATCGGATTGTGTTTATGGATGGCGGCGTGGTGGTGGAAGCGGCGACGCCGGATGAGTTTTTTAATCACCCGAAGGAAGACCGCACGAAGCAGTTTCTGTCGCAAATTTTGTGACGGAATGTATTTGGCAATACCGTTATCCAACTTGAGTGAGCCAGTTGGATAACTGGCATACCACTGGAAACAATCGCGATCGTCAATCCGTCTAGAATTGGTTAATGAATGCCAAAGTGATTTCTGGAAAAGCGTTTCGGGAACTTTTAAAGTTGCAAAAAAGCGGATTGTCTGGTTAGATGTTGAACGTTCGGGTAACGAAATGTTGCTCGAATGTTTCGATATTTGATGAACCCTGCTCAAACATTTAGGAGGTACGCCAGATGGTATTTCATATCAACTCGCGATTGCTGAACTCATTGGGACTTTTGAGCGCAGGTGTTTTACTTGCGTCTCCCAACTTGGCGAATGCCCAAGCGGGAGCGCCGAACGCTAATCCTTCGACTGCACAAACGACAGCGGCTCCGGCTGTGAAGCCCCCCGTTGTACCGGGGATGCCCTCGATGCCGGGAATGCCCACGGCCACGCCGGGTAGCCCGATGCCCAGTAGTCCATTGCCCAAGGCGGTTGATCCCCTGGCCGATCAACTGAAGCCCAAAGTGGCGGGTACGACGATCGTCGATGTGGCGGCGGGCAACGGCTCGTTCAAAACCTTGGTGGCGGCGGTGAAGGCGGCGGGCTTGGCCGAAACCTTGGCCAGCGATGGTCCCTTCACGGTGTTCGCGCCGACGGATGAAGCCTTTGCCGCCTTGCCTAAAGGTGTGGTGGAAACCCTACTGAAGCCCGAGAACAAAGGCTTGTTGGTCAAAATCCTCACTTACCATGTGGTGGCGGGCAAAGTCCTCTCGACGGATTTGAAGTCTGGATCCGTGAATAGCCTGCAAGGTTCACCGATCACGGTGAAGCTGGTTGTGCCCCCGGCCATGTCGATGGACAAAATGCCCACCGACAAAGTTCCTGCTAAAGCGGACAAGCCGATCGTTCCCGCTCCGGCGGCCGCGATCCCCGATCCGATGGCTTCCAAACCCATGGCTCCCAAACCCGTGACCACCATCACGGTGAACCAGGCCACGGTGAAAATCGCCGATGTCGCCGCCAGCAATGGCGTGATCCACGCGATCGATCAGGTGATCCTGCCGCCCGACATCATGGCGCAGTTGACTAAGGCCCTCGATGCGGGCAAACCAGCGGCGGCCGCTAAACCCGCAGCGAAGCCCACAGCGGTCAAGCCAGTGGCGAAGCCAGTGGCCCCGAAGCCAGCGGTGACGCCCGTTATGCCGAAGCCGTAGTGCGCCGATCGGCTGACTAATCTTGCCTAAGCAAAAGCCCGACCCTCGATCGAGGGTCGGGCTTTTTTCGGGCGATCGGTCAGCGGGGTGACTAATCTTCGTGATCTTCGAACGGATCATTCAAATCACCCGCATTGGGGCCAAACGCCGTGTAGATGGCGTAACCAGTCAATCCGACCAGTGCCGCGCATAGCGAAATGTTAAGAGCCATTGCAGCTTCCATAATGCCGATCCATTTATGAGTGGGATTGTCTTATAATGTAACGCAGAATTAACGAGTTCTGTTGAGACTTATTTTAGGTAGGCGATCGACTATGGCACAGCGCACGCGATTGGGAGATATTCTGCGGCCCTTGAACTCAGAGTACGGTAAGGTGACTCCGGGTTGGGGCACGACGGTACTGATGGGCGTCTTTATGGCGCTGTTTCTGGTGTTCTTGCTCGTGATTTTGCAAATCTACAATTCTTCCTTGCTGCTTGACGGCTTCAGCGTCAACTGGATGGGTAACTAACCCGTTACCCCGAAGAATGTTTGAACTAAAGCCCGGCCCCTGGTCGGGTTTTTTGTCGCAGGCTTTTTTGGGTGCAGCGGGGCGAATCGATGGCCGAATTTATGTTAAGACTGATCGTGCGATTGTAGGAGGCAGTATGAATATATTTGGCATCGGCCTGCCAGAGATGGCATTGATATTTATTTTGGCGTTGCTGGTGTTTGGCCCGAAGAAGCTGCCGGAGATCGGCAAGACCTTGGGAAAGACAATTCGCGGGTTTCAGGATGCCTCGAAGGAATTTGAGCAGGAATTTAAGCGGGCGGCGGAGTCGATCGAGGAAGTGGTGAAAGAGGAGCCGCTGAAGGCGACGCTCGAACCTCCGGCGCAGTTAGCCGCTGCCGCTGAGATTCCGGAGGCGACCTTGGCGGCGATGTCCGAGGAGCCAGTCCCGCTGGACGCGCCCGTTGCGCCCGAAGCGGCCCCCGAATCTGTCAGTGAATCCGCCTCGCCCCCCGCCTAAGCCCATGACCGTTGCGAAAACTGCTGCTGCCAAACCCGCCCCTGAGGTGATTCGGCCCCAATTGATCGTGGGTTTGGGCAATCCCGGTGCGAAGTTTGAGGGCACCCGCCATAATATTGGGTTCGTGGTGCTGGATGCCTTGGCGCGGGCCTGGAATCTGCCGCTGACGGAGCAGAAGAAATTTCACGGCTGGTTTGGCGAGGGGATGGCTCCCCGATCGCGCAAGGTGCGCCTGCTCAAACCCAGTACCTACATGAATGACTCGGGCCGATCGATGCGGGCGGTGCTGGATTGGTACAAGATCCCGCCGGAAGCAGTGTTGGTGGTCTATGACGATATGGCGCTGCCCGTGGGGCGGTTGCGGCTGCGGCTGTCGGGTTCGGCGGGCGGCCAGAATGGGATGAAGTCGGCGATCGCCCATTTGGGCACGGACAAGTTTCCCCGGTTGCGGTTGGGGATTGGCAGTCAGACGGCGGGGCGCGATGCGGTGGATCACGTGTTGGGCAGCTTTGCGCCAGCGGATAAAGCGGTGATGCGCGAGGTGTTGGATTTGGCGGTGGGGGCGATCGAGACGGCGCTCGATCAGGGCGTGCAACAATCGATGAACCTGTACAACAATCGCGTCGCAGGCAACGCCGAATAGCGGCGCGATCGGTGCCATCAATCGATATTCAGGCTTACAGACTTAGGGGATCGCAGGTTTCGTGGCAAAACGTTTACCCAAAACCACCGCCCATGTGCGGATCACGCGCCACTCTTGGACGACGGGCCAAATTGAGGGCGAAGTGCGGGCGAATCAGTACGAATGGCAATTTAACTGGCGGTTTCGGCAGGGCGATTTGGTCGTGGAGCCATCCTTAGGGCGGGCGCTGATCCGGGAGCCGTTGGAGCGGTTTCTGGAGGCGAAGGATTATCAGTTGGAGCCGGGTGGGGATTATTCGTTCACGATTCGGGCGGATTTGTAGGGGTTAGAGGTTGGTTTAAAGGGCATCGACTGTCATATTCCGGCATCGACGATCCCCCCTACCCCCCCTTAAGAAGGGGTGAACTGGATTCAAAGTCCCGCTTCTGATCAAAGTCCCCCTTCTTAAGGGGGATTTAGGGGGATCATGGCTGTTGTTGAAAGTCTTAGAGCCGTTCCGCCACCTGTTTGAGCCGTTGCAGTTGGGCGACCATGTCCGCCTTCGTCCATTTCGCCGCAAAAGTATTAAAGCCAAAGGCCACGATCGGGTTGGGGATCGTGAATTCAAAGCGATTGATTAACAGGCTTCCCTGACTTTCCGGCTGCACTTCCCACCGATCGCGCCCCTGAAAAAAGCCATCGAATTCCCACACCACGAGTCCCGGCTCGCGTTCGACGACTGTGCTGATTAATACTGGCTTCAGGATCAGTATTTGAATCGTGAATTGACTTTTGGCACCAAGTTTAGTTGACCAAGCGGTTCCGCCTGCACCCTCACACCGAAGTGCTGAATTTAACCAAGAATGCATCAGTATTAAGTCCGTAAAACAACGTTCGACGCTGCTTGAATTGGTGCTAATTGTAACTGATTGCTCAAAAATATACGGAGTTGGCATGATCTTTGGGAGGGTCTGATTTAGATTTCTTTGACTGTGTAAAAAAATGCTTAAGCGATGTGTGGTTGGGCGGTTCTGGCGCGGGGGTGATTTTTTATGTGCCGGAAATATTTTAAGTTGATGATCTGAACCGTTAGGCTTGTCGGTGAATGATGGATGCGCAGGATGTAGCGCGATCGGGCATGGGTCCAGTATGTTGCTGAGTATTACTCAATGCGCCGCGAATCGGGGAATTCCCTGTAGAATGTGGCTGTAAGTAACGGCCCTCATAACTTTATTGTCTCTGATCAGCGGGCGGGAATGTGAGCCGAAAGGCGATCGTATTTCTGGCCGATGTACTGTCAGGTCAATAATGACGTTCGAATCGGCAATAAATTAAGGTTGAATAAATACCATGAATAGCTTGTCGCCGTTCATGGAGACAGTCGCAGGTGGCGTCCTTGCCCTCCCTGATGATTTCTCCCCCGGCAATCTCTTGCTTCCTCTAGCACTTTCATCGCTATTTTCCCCCGATACGATGTCCAAGGGATTGGCGATCGCGCTGCAAATTGCGGCGGCGTTGATTATTTTGGCGCTCGGCTGGATTATTTCGGGATTTATCGCGGGCGTGGTTGGCAAACTGCTGAAGCGCACGACGATCGACGATCGGCTGTCGGGCATGTTGTCCAGCAACAGCAATAACCGTAACCAAATTAATGTGGAAAACATTGTGGTGCTGGCGGTGCGTTGGATCATCATGCTGATGGCGGTGGTCGCGGCCTTGGACGCGCTGAAGCTGACGATGGTCTCCGCGCCGCTGAATGCGTTCTTGACTTCGGTGCTGGAGTTCCTGCCCCGGTTGGGCGGTGCGATCGGTCTGTTGGCCGTGGCTTGGCTGTTGGCGACCTTGGTCAAAGGCTTGGCCGAGCAACTGTCCGAGTCCTTTGACCTCGATGCGCGATTGAATAGCGCTTCAGCGGACAGCACGATTTCGGTCACCGATACCTTGGGCAATGCGCTCTATTGGTTGGTCTTTCTGTTCTTCGTGCCGTTGGTGTTGAATGCGTTGGGGCTGCAAGAAGGGCCGTTGGCTCCGGTGCAGGGCCTACTCGCGCAGTTCCTCTCCGCCATTCCCCAAATCCTCAAGGCCGTGGCCGTGGGTGGGGTGGGTTGGTTTATCGCCCAGATCGTCCGCAATGTCGTGACGAACTTCCTGGCGGCGATGGGCGTGGACAACATCGGTCAGCAGATGGGCATTAGCCGCGCGGCAACGGGACAGTCCTTGTCCAGTTTGGGCGGCTTGGTGGCTTACATCTTCGTGTTGATTCCGGCGGTGATTGCCGCCCTGCGGGAACTGAATATTTCCTCGATCTCCGATCCGGCGACGAATATGCTGGGTCAGTTCATGAGCGCGATTCCGCTGATCTTCACCGCGTCGGTGATTATCGCGGTGGCGTACTTTGTCGGGAAGCTGTTGGCCGATTTGACCAGTAGCTTGTTGGCGGGTGTGGGCTTTGATAGCATGATCGGCAAAATGGGCCTGACCACGCCAGAAGGGTCGAAGACGCCGTCGCAGTTGGCTGGAACGCTGGTGCTGGTGGCGACGATCCTGGTGGCCTTGGTGCCCGCTGTGGATGTCTTGAACTTGCCCGGCTTTAAGTCACTGGTGACGGGCTTGCTGCAAATTGCGGGTCAAGCCGCCGTGGGTGTGGCGATCTTTGGCGCGGGGCTGTTCCTGGCCAACTGGGTCGCGGATTTGATCAAGAGTGCCGGGATGCGTGAGGGCAATTTGCTTGCCACCTCCGCCCGTGTGGCGATCTTGATTTTCTCCGGGGCGATGGCGCTGCGCCAAGTCGGGGTGGCGACGGACATCGTCAACCTCACCTTCGGTTTGCTGCTCGGGGCAATGGCCGTGGCGATCGCCATTGCCTTTGGCCTCGGTGGCCGCGATGTGGCGGCGGAGCAACTGCGCGACTGGGTGAAGCCCTTTAAGCGCTAAGTTGGTTTGAACAAAAAATCCCCCTCGATTCCGAGGGGGATTTTTTATGCGCGATCGCCGCCCCTGATAGACTAGATAGCCACGCTCCCTAACCAATTGCTATGAACCCTGTTGCTGATGCTGCCCGCGACGATCAGGCCGATCGGCCGACGGTCTCCGTAGTCGTGCCGATTTATAACGAGTTGGAAAGTATTCCGCATTTGCTGACGGCGCTATCGACGCAATTGCAAGCGGCGCAGCTATCCTATGAAATCTTGTGCGTGGATGATGGCTCCAGTGATGGCAGCGATCGGTTACTGAAGCAACAAGCCCTGGAACGCGATGACCTGCGCGTGGTCTTACTGCGGCGCAATTACGGCCAGACGGCGGCGATGGCGGCGGGCTTTTCCTATGCGGCGGGGCGGGTGATTGTGACGATCGATGGCGATTTGCAAAACGATCCGTCGGATATCCCGATGTTGATGCAATTGCTGGATGAAGGCTACGACCTGGTCAGCGGCTGGCGCAAGAACCGCCAGGACAAATCCCTGACGCGGGTGATTCCGTCGAAGATTGCCAATTGGTTGATTGGCTGGGTCACGGGGGTGAAGCTGCATGACTACGGCTGTTCGCTCAAGGCCTATCGATCGGAGCTGGTGGCGGATATGAATTTGTACGGCGAGTTGCACCGCTTCTTGCCCGCGCTGGCGTTTATCGAAGGGGCGAAGATTACCGAAGTGCCCGTGAAACACCATGCCCGTCAGTTTGGCCAGAGCAAATATGGCCTCGATCGGACGTTTCGGGTGGTGATGGATCTGCTGACGATTTCCTTTATGCGCACGTTTCTCACCCGACCCATGCATGTGTTTGGGCTGTTCGGGTTGATTTTTCTGGCCGTGGGCATCCTGATCAGCGGGCATTTGGCCTATGTGCGGCTGATATTGGGCGAGGATATTGGGCAACGGCCGCTGTTGATCTTGGCGGTGGTGCTGCTATTGGCGGGGCTGAATTTATTTTGTGTGGGGATTTTGGCGGAGATTGCGATGCGGACTTACCACGAATCTCAGGGCCGTCCGATTTATCGAGTCCGGGAGACCGTCGGTCGCCATCCCATGCATGCCAAAAACGAGCGCTAACTGAATTTAGTTGCGCCCGTGGTGTATGCCGTTCAATGATCAGGGGGTCAGACGGGTTTGGGTTTGGCTTTGTTTAGTCGCAGTTCGCGGCCCATCCATTCCGCGCCGTCAAGTTTACTAATAGCGCTATCTTCATTTTGCCCTGGTTCGAGTTCGACAAAGGCAAAGCCGCGCATCCGGCCCGTCTCCCGATCGGTGGGGACAACGACGCGCTTGACTTCGCCATATTCGGCAAAGACATCCCGCAAATCGGTCTCGTTGGCTTTATAGGAAAGGTTTCCCACGTAAATAGTCATAAGTCGAATCACCGTTTTGATTGAGCTTGGGCAACAAACTTGACTTCCGGTTAGTCGCCGATCGGTGAGAATCAATGGCAAACCACTAATCGCGTTGCCGTATCCACTCAGCAATTTGATTGGGCGATGGAGCGCTGTCGTGGCTCCATTGTGCCGGAAGCCGATTGAAATAGTTGGTAAATGATAGAACCCAGAGAATTAATGACGAAATCAAATCTTAAATCTTACTTATGTTTACCAATATACCCCCTAAATCTGTAAGCGAACAGTTAAACCCGATACACATTCAATCAAATTCATCGCACTGAAGGATTGACTGGGTTTTATCGGTGAGTGCCTGAAGTTGGCCTAAAGTTGGCCTGAAGTGCTCGTCTTACGCTTATACGATCCACTCAATGGGATTATTCACCCGCATACAAAAACCGATTCACGCTAGCGTGAATCGGTTTTTGGGTGATCGGCGTCTTGTCCCAACTGGGGCTTATACCGTCGGTGTGCCGTCTTCGGGGACGGCTTTCTCGCCGACGCCGCGTGATACTTCCTGGCCGTTTTCTTCAAACACGACGATCGGGTCAGAACCGGCGTTCGCTTCGATCCGCTTCACCAGGACTTGGCCATTGGAGAGGCGCTGGCCCACTTCCACATGGCGTCCCGTGGGTTCGTTCGGGGCTTTGATGATCGCTTGGGTGATGCCGCCGATCGTCACGACGCCTGTCACTTCTACGGCCTGGGCTAACTTTGGTTCCGGCAAGGCGGGCAAGGGTGCTAAGCCGGGATTGCCGCCTGCGCCGAGGGTGTTGGTGCCCACTGGGCCTTTGGCGATGATTACGGGACGTCGGACTTCGACGATTTCGGGGAAGGTGGGAATTGCGTTGATGTTGGAGGCGATTTGGCCGCCGCCACGCGGGCCGCCACCACGCGGGCCGCCGCTACCGCCATTGAAAGCCACGAGTGGGCTGCCGTCGCCACCACCAGCATTCAAAGTGCCGAGGCGCGGGCGTCCGCCGCCACCGCCAGCATTGTAGGAACTGCTACTGCCGCTGCTATCGACGGGGAGGCTGAAGGCCAGGGTCGCGGGCAGGGTGGCAAATGGGTCGAGACCGGCGCGGCTGCGAATTCCGGCTTGGACTTGCTTGGCCCGCTCTTCGGGGTCGGTGGATTCGAGCAGACCGGGGATTTTGTTGGTCTTTTTGGCGACGGTTTTGCCGTCTTTGCCAGTTTTGGCGTCTTTGCCGTCTTTTTGGGAGACGAGGGGCGCGTCAAAGGGTTGGGCCGTTGCGGGGGAAGCCTCGGCTTGGGGCGACGGACTGGTGGCGACTTCGGTACTTTCTTCGCTGCCACAACCCACGGCGAGCAATCCTAAAGCTCCGGCTAACAAAACGATAGATTGCCTACGCATATCCAATCCCCACAGAATACAGTTTGAGTATGATTTGTTGTCTCCATCTGACGCTTGGGGGAAATCTTTCGTTCCGGCCAATGCGATCTCCTCTAATTTGCCACAGGTCAAAGGGTTTAGCACACTTTTACTAGGACTTTTTTGGCAAAAGTTGCAAATTATTTGGAAAATACGGTAAACCGCTCTGATGTATAAAGCCCGATCGAGGGGCCAGAATTGCGGTTCGATCGGGCTTTTCGGTGGATTTACGGTTTTTTGCCCGATTTGAGTTGCGGTGTACCCCACCGGGGGTGACATCCCCAACTACATCTCTTCTTCACGTTTGCCGCCCATGATTTGGCGCAGGGATTCGAGTCCCTTTTTCACCCGGCGGGAGACGGTGACGGTGCTAATTCCGAGGCGTTCGGCGGTTTCCTTTTGGGTCAGGTCGTGGAGGAAGACGAATTCCAGGACTTGCTGGGTGAGTTGTTCGAGGTGGACGAGGGCCTGTTGCAGGCGAATCTGGTCTTCCTGGGCGAGTTGGAAGCTGCGGTGCTGGGGGTCGGGCATCAGCTCCATGAGCGAGGCGGTGCCGTCATCGGCGTCGGCGGCGACGGGCGCATCTAAGCTGAGGACGGCACGATTTTGGAAGGCGGTTTTGATCTCTTGCCATTCGGGGGTGGCAAGGTCGAGGGCCTGGGCCATTTCGGCGTCGGTGGGGGGGCGGCCCAGTTGGTCGTGCAGCTGCCGCATTTGGGCGACGGCTTGGCCTTGGATCGCTTGCCAGCGGCGGGGCATGCGGACGGATGGACTTTTGTCGCGGAGATAATGCTGGATTTCGCCTCGGATGTAGGGAATGGCGAAGCAACTGAAGGCGACGCCCTTGGTCAGGTCAAACCGCTCGATCGCCCGAATCAGGCCAATACAGCCGACTTGAATCAGATCTTCGTAGCTCTCGTTGCATTGGTTGACCCAATGGTGCGCTTCGCGCCGCAGTAGCCCGAAGTTGAGTTCGACCAGTTCATTGCGCAAGCGGGCGGTGGGGCTGGCTTGGTAGGCGCGGAGCAATTGTAGGCTGGTGCTACGTAAATCGGTTGAGACAGCAGACACAGTGGTAGGCATAGGACAGGCAGGGAGATAGATCGCGATCGCCGCGTAAAGGTTGAACGATTCAATCAACGGTTAAGTGCGTCAGCCGCTGTGCCCCATTGAGCGGGCCGTGGGCGGGGGGGAGTCGAATTAGCTTTACCGTAAACGTTCCGACCGGGTTGCTACCAGGTGATTTATACGGAATCGCGGGAACTGGCGGGGGGCGATGGCGCAGGATTTTTGGGGCGGTTGCTACTGGTCATTGTATCCGCAGTGCGGCGATGGGGGGATGCGGCGGGCTTAATGTTTCGATGAAGTTTTGGGGTCAAATTTTTCGTTGACGCGATTAAAAAACCGCAGGCATTGCACTGGTGGAGTGCGATGCCTGCGGTGCGGTGATATGACGGCGGCACCGCCGCCGTGGTTCGATTGTTGGGGACGATCGTTTAGACCGCGTCGGTGACGCGGGCGTAGAAGGTGCCGCGAATCTTGATGTCGCTGGGTTCTTTGGAACCCATGTCCGATTCCGAGGGCTGGATACTTTCGAAGGTGCCAGAGATCTCGTTAGTGTCGCCGCTGATTTGGCTGACTTGCAGCGAAATATCGCCCGTGCCGCTGATGTAGCGCTTGACGTTCTCGCGCTTCAGCTTGTCGTCATCACCACTGGAGGGAATCGCCACGGCGCTCTCATACCCGGTGGTCAAACCGCGACCCTTTGGATCGAGGAAATTCGAGCTGCGGTAGGAGGGGACTTTGAATGCGCCTTGGAAATCGGTCGAGGAGGTGATGGCGCTCTGACCCGGTTGGCTGCTGGCGACCAAGCTCTTGATCGTGAACAGGAAGGGAAATTGTTCGCCCCCCGGAATCTGGATCGTGATGGCCTGGAAGTCGATGCCATCTTCTTCCTTGAAGGTGACAACGCCATCGTTGCTCACGGTCAAAAGCCCTTCGATCGCTTCGAGGGAAGAGGTCTCACGGGTCATGATCTTACCGGGAATAAACTCGGCCCGGCGCTTGCCCCTGGCTCCTTCCGTTTCTTCCTTGACGAAGTACTCGGCTGGCTCGATACAAAGATCGGTCAACTTGTAATTTTTGCCCGACTCGAGCGGGATCGAACCACGCACAGTTGACTGGATCTGGGGGCAACTGTTGGCCAAGCCAGTGTTGCGAATTTCGTCATAGGTCAAGTCTTCCTTCGATGTCGGAAGCTCGCTGCTACAAGCAGTAATTAGCACACTCAGGCAAAACGCCAATAATGTGGCAACGATCGCGCGATACCTCATGGTCAACCTCAAAGTGAATGTCAAAATTCCATATATGGAATAATTCTAGAGTTTTATGAGAACTCACCTGCACATTATGACATGCCCGATCCCCCTCTCAAGGCCCGAAGCCGCTGGGGTTCGCCCCAAAATGGCTGTTAAGTTTTGCAACGGTCGGTGGGGGCGGGGTCGATCGGTGAATTGGGGATCCAGTGTGGCGGTGGCCTCCCGATCGCTGGGGGCACCCTTGTAGGGCGACGACGGCTTGGCTGGAATGAATCGCTGTATGATTGGGGGTGATACGTTGGGAAAGTGGTATGGATCGATCGACTTCACCGCCAAATGCGGCATTACAACAAGACTTGGCGGCGCTGTCGGCGCAGATCAGCGCGATCGTGGGCCATGTGCACACCGACAGTTTGAGTTTGCTGGCGTTGTTGCGGCTCTTGGAGGGGCAGCACCGCGAAATTTGTGAAGTGCATTTTCAGCCTTCACTGCCGGATACGCGCCAGGCGCTCTATACGCTGCTGCGGGATATCGAGGCGGAGGGCGGCTGGCCGCATATTCCTCGGATGAAAGTCCAGGCATTGATGAGTGAGTTTCTATTGGCCGAAGCGGCGGCGGAAGCCGCTGCTGCGCCGCCGTCGGACTGAGGCGGTCAGGAAAAACCGCAAAAGGGCCAGCCGGAATTCCGGATGGCCCTTTTGTAGTTGCCTGGGACAGTTCCCCCGGCGGCTGACGCAGTCCCAGGCGCGACTAGCCTGGGTCGCGGGTCTGGATAAAGAGAATGATCAGAAACACGGCGGGAACGGATACAAACAAGATGCTTGCCACAAAACCAAGATTATTAACCTGCATAGCTGCCTAGTCCGTAAATCAAGTTCAAAGATCAACCTCTCCCACCATATCAGAGGGGGATTCGCTTCCACCGACTGGATGCGCAATGCTTCAAATTTCGTTACATTTGGGTCGGCGTCACGCCGCGTTTACTTTTTGGGTTTGGTGACGATGCTGACGGGGCCTTGGACGATCGACTGGCAGGCGAGACGATAGTTGTCCGGTTTGTGCTTGAACCGTTTGACTTCGATCGCGGTGCGGGGTTCGAGGTTTTCGAGACCGGCGACCACTTCGACCACGCAGGTGCCGCATTGGCCATAGCCGCCGCAGTTCATCATCTTGCCCATCAGGGTGTAGAGGTCGATGCCGTTTTCCACGGCTTTGACCCGCAGGTTCGCGCCGCCGCTGGCGATGATTTCCTGGCCTTCATTCACAAAGGTGATGTTGGTGCCAGCGACGAATTTGGGAGTTTGTTGCGCGTCCATAGGATTTTGCGGTCTGGTTGCCGAAAGCTTAAGGGTGAGTGGGTGAGTCGCCAACGGGGCGATCGACTGACGATGCGCTAACATGTCGCACCCGGATCGATCCACCATTGCTAAGACATCTTAACGCTGATTGCCCCCTCCGCGTCGCCCGACTGCCGGAAAAAACCGCTGGAAATCCCACTAGCCAATCTCCCTGCCGATCCAGTTTGGCCCGATCGAGCGCTGGCAATTGGGCGGGAAATATTACGAAACATTGAGCGTTTTGTGACAACTTCTTTACACTCGTCCCGATCGGTGAAATGCGCTTGCAAATGGTTTCTAAGACTGGTTACACTTCTTTATAAGCGTGACGCGATCGCATCGTTGGGATTGAAGGACTGGTAAAGTTACTAGTAATCTTTGCTGTTTGAATAACATTGCGCTGTAGAAAAGCGTTGCACTCATGTTTATGAGAGGAGGAGCGTAGTCAATGGCACTACCTTGGTATCGAGTCCATACGGTTCTGATTAATGACCCCGGTCGGTTGATTGCGACTCACCTGATGCACACCGCCTTGGTGGCGGGCTGGGCGGGTTCGATGGCGCTCTATGAATTGGCGATTTTCGATCCCAGTGATGCAGCGCTGAACCCGATCTGGCGGCAAGGCATGTTCGTCATGCCATTTATGGCGCGATTGGGTGTGACTGGCTCGTGGGGCGGCTGGAGTATTACGGGCGAAACTGCCGTAAATCCTGGCTTCTGGTCATTCGAAGGTGTGGCATTGGCGCACATCGTGCTCTCGGGTCTGTTGTTCCTGGCGGCCGTTTGGCACTGGGTTTATTGGGATTTGGATTTGTTCCGCGATCCTCGGACGGGCGAACCGGCACTTGACCTACCGAAGATGTTTGGGATTCACCTGTTCCTGTCGGGCCTCCTGTGCTTTGGCTTTGGGGCGTTCCACCTGACGGGACTCTGGGGTCCCGGCATGTGGGTGTCCGATGCCTATGGCACCACGGGGCATATTCAGGCGGTGGCCCCGGAATGGGGACCCAGCGGCTTTAACCCGTTTAATCCCGGCGGGATTGTGGCCCACCACATTGCGGCGGGCATTGTCGGGATTATTGCGGGCGTGTTCCACCTGACGGTGCGACCACCGGAGCGGCTGTATAAGGCGCTGCGGATGGGTAACATTGAGACGGTGTTGGCCAGTAGTATTGCGGCTGTGTTCTTTGCGGCGTTTATCGTCGCTGGGACAATGTGGTACGGCAACGCGGCGACGCCGATCGAGCTGTTTGGCCCCACCCGCTATCAGTGGGATGGCGGTTACTTCAAGCAAGAGATGAACCGTCGCGTCCAGGTCGCCATGGCCGATGGCGTGTCGGAAGCCGATGCTTGGGGCGCAATTCCCGAGAAGCTGGCGTTCTACGACTATGTCGGTAACAGCCCCGCCAAGGGCGGTCTGTTCCGGACGGGCGCAATGGACAGCGGTGATGGCATTGCCCAAGCGTGGCAGGGTCACCCCGTATTCAAGGATGGCGAAGGTCGCGAACTGTTCGTGCGCCGGATTCCCAACTTCTTTGAGAACTTCCCCGTCTTGATGGTGGATGCCGACGGCGTGCTGCGGGCGGATATTCCGTTCCGGAAGGCGGAGTCGCAGTTCTCGGTGGAGCAGAGCGGGATTACCGTGACGTTCCTGGGTGGGGCGTTGAACGGTCAGTCTTTTAGCGATGCCGCTGATGTGAAGAAGTATGCGCGGGCCGCCCAGTTGGGTGAACCGTTTGCCTTCGATCGGGAGACCTTGAAGTCGGACGGCGTATTCCGCACCAGTCCGCGTGGTTGGTTTACCTTTGGTCACTTGTGCTTTGCGTTGTTGTTCTTCTTTGGCCATATCTGGCACGGTTCTCGGACATTGTTCCGCGACGTGTTTGCTGGTGTTGACCCCGAGTTGAGCGAAGAGCAAGTCGAGTGGGGCTTCTATCAGAAGATTGGGGACAAGAGTACCCCAAGTCGGGTTTAGTCATTTCAACCTCACTTAGGACATTATTCCCATGGAAAGCGTTGCTTACATTCTGATTCTGACTTTGGCGATCGGTGTGCTATTTTTCGCCATTGCCTTTCGTGAGCCGCCGCGTATCGGTAAATAGTTCACGTAACGTTCAATGATTAATTTGCCTGTCTAGGCTTCTAGGCAGGTTTTTTTATGCCGTCGGGGCGGTGGGTCAAATAGTGACGAGTCAAATGACCGATCAATTGGCAGTGACGACAAGCGAATCAGTGCCGATTCGGCGGGCGACACCGCGTGATGGGTGGGCGATCGCCGATCTGTTGGTGCGGGAATTTCGGCTGTATCCGGCGGGGCAGGCGTGGTTGCTGCCCTGGGTGCGGCTGGCGATTCAGGCGGACGTCCAGTCCCGCTTCAGCGCCAGCCGCTATGCCTGCCTGGTGGCAACCAATGGGGCGGCGAAAATTGTCGGGACGGTGGAAGTGGGATATCGGGCGAGCTTGCCCTGGCAGTTGGATCAGACATCCTATCCCTACCTGTCGAATTTGGCGGTGCGATCGACCGATCGGCACCAGGGCATTGCCCAACAGTTAATTGCCGCGAGTGAAGCCTTAGTTCAGAGCTGGCAGGGCGAGGATCTCTATCTGCATGTGATGGCCGACAACCTGGGGGCGCGGCAACTGTATCTGAAACAGGGTTATCTGATCCATCAAGTTTGCGACGAACGGTGGACAACGGCCTGGGGGAAGGTGCCTCGGTTGTTTTTGCACAAGCGGCTGCCCCGATCGGGCGAGCTAAGGATCGAGTCAACGGCGGAATAAAATGCGTTAACTGTGCCGATCGGCGTGGAAATGTGTACCTTTAAGAACAGAGTGCGCTGGGATGTTTTGTGATGTTCATTGAGATATACGGACGCTGTGAGTCTGACCAGTTTAAGCAGGACGATCGTGTCTGACCTTTTAGCCCAAACCCAAGGCGGTCAGCTATTGGCTGTCAATAGTCACAAACGGGGTGGTTTGATTGTGTTCAAGCCATTTCATGCTGAGTTTGCGGGGCCAGGCGCGGCCTTTGGCAGTGTCTTCGACCAAAATTGTGTCGCCGTCCTGCCCGTCGGCGACTTTGGCCCCGTGGTGCCGACTAGCCAAGAAGACCGTCAAAAAGCCTACCTGATCCGGCGGCAATGGATTCGGCTGATCCAACAAATCACCGACAACCCCGACTCCCACGATCGGGTCTTGACCCTCTTAAATCAGTTCAACAATTACTTCGACTGGCATACGGTGAGCCAATTACCCGATGAGGCCTTTGCCCTCATGGTCGGTGTCTTGCCCCAGACCGTCGCCGAGGTGCGATCGCGCTTGACCCAGGGTTTGTCGTCCTAGAGCCAAGCCGATCGGTAACATGGCCACTATGCGGGATAGATCCGAATGCGCCGATTGGGTTCGCTGCCGAAGCTGCTGGACTTGAGTCGATAGCGTTCGACCAGTTCGTGTTGGACTTTGCGGATGATTGCGCCGCGTGGCAGTAGCTCCACGGGTTGGCCTTTGGGGATGACGATTTGCTCGATCGCGAGGCGGGTTTCTTCCAGGGCTTCGAGTTCGTCGTCGCTTTCCCCCCGACTAAATAGCGTCAAATCCACGGGCTGATCCAAGCCGTCTTCGTCCAGTTGCATCAGTCGCCGCAGGCCCTGGGCGATCTGCGGCATGCTGTTGGATTTGAGCGTGTGGATCGGGATTTGGCGGGCGGTGGCGAGGTGCCGCAGTTTGGTGTGGTTCTTCACGTGCGATCGTAGGGCCAAGACCACATCGGCGCTGTCGAGGTCTTTGGTCAGGACGACGGGCAGTTCGAGGGTGACGATCGCTTGTTCGAGTTGGTGTCGTCCGATGCCGTAGGGATAGACGTAGAGTGGGTTGTCGTCGCTGTTGGCCCGCTGATCGAGGCTGCCCGTGACGTTTTCGCGTCGGCCCAGGGCACTGGCGCTGGGCACGATCTGGTCGCCGTGGCCCGTGGGTTCGGGCGATCGGTCGTTGCCAGGGGGCACCATCCGCCCCGACGATCGCCAGCCCTTGGCCTGTTCGATCGGGGTGGGACTGACGGCATAGTTCGACGGGCCGCCCATTTGGCCGCCAAGCTGGCCGCCGAGCGGGACGACGCGCCGCCCTTTCGGGGGGGTGGCGGTTTTGCTACCGACGATGTGGCTGACATGGACTTGGCCTTCAGCGTCCACACTGCGGACTTCGGGACTGGGTTGGAGGCCGCGCAGCAGAATGTCGATTGTATGGGCCACGTCGGGATGGACGACCCATTTCTGGCGTTCCTGCATTTCCACCGCGATTTCAAAGGTCGGCTGGGCTTTGCGTTCCAGGACGCTCTTCTGGGAGCCGCGTCGGCGGGCTTCTTCGTCGCCCAGGGTGACGGATTGGATGCCGCCAACGAGATCGGAGAGGGTGGGGTTTTTGATCAAGTTGTCGAGGTAGTTGCCGTGGGCGGTGCCGACGAGCTGTACCCCCCGTTCGGCGATCGTCCGGGCGGCTTGGGCTTCGAGTTCGGTGCCGATTTCGTCGATGATGATCACCTCGGGCATGTGGTTTTCCACGGCCTCGATCATGACTTGGTGCTGGAGTTCGGGGCGGGAGACTTGCATCCGTCTAGCCCGCCCGATCGCGGCATGGGGCACATCGCCGTCACCTGCGATTTCGTTGGATGAATCGATAATCACGACGCGCTTGCCGAGATCATCGGCCAAAACGCGGGCAATCTCCCGCAGGGCCGTGGTTTTGCCGACGCCGGGGCGACCCAGCATCAGGATCGACTGGCCGCTTTCCACCAGATCGCGAATCATCCCGATCGTCCCGTAGACCGCGCGGCCCACCCGACAGGTGAGACCGATTACGTCGCCGCGTCGATTGCGGATGGCGCTGATCCGGTGCAGGGTGCGTTCGATCCCCGCCCGGTTGTCGCCGCCGAAGTCGCCGAGTTTGGTGATGCTTTCGGCCAGTTGGGCCTGGGTGATCACATCATCGGAAATGTCTTCTGCGCCATTGGGGAAGCGGATTTCGGGTTTGCGGCCGAGATCCATGATCACTTCGATCAGGTGGGCTTTTTGGGGATGTTGGTCGATTTTGGCGCGCAGAACGATGGGGAGAATATCCAGCATTTTGTCGAGGTCGTCGGTGATCGACTGTTCAACAATCATCGTGGGCAGCGGCGATGGGCTGGGCGCTGTGGTTGTGATCGGGGTGATGCCGACTTCAGCGGCCAACTCAACGGGGGCCAACTCAACATTTGGCTCGACGGGAAGATTCGACAAGGATTCCATCATGATGTTTTAAACAGCGGGCAATATGCGATCGGGTCTAAAGGCGATTTCGTCCAGTCAGTGTCGGCAAATCTTGCCGGATGGGGTGGCGCTCACCCCTACAGTTTGACAAAAATTCTCAGTTTTTTCATCAGCCGGGCCGGGATTCGTCGATCGGCCCACCGGATTTGATTTGCTGAACTAACGGGTGGGCCAGCGCTACGGCGGGCCAAAGTAATGCTTCATGGGTTTCCAGCGATCGGATTGAGTTGCATCGATCGATTGTTTCCAGGTTAGCGAATGAATGGGCGTTTTGGGGTGTCGCTGGGGTGGAATTTTCGGGTTCAAGTTTTTGCAAAATCGGCTGGAGCTGCGATCGGGCGTAGCTGCCGTAGGCGATGCCACCAAAGCGGGGATTTTGGGTGATGCCGATCGCCTGGGCTTTGGCCACGGTGGAGTCGTTTGTCCCGCCCGCTAATTGGACGAAACCCGGCAGATTGAAGCCCAACACCTTTTCGCCCAGTCGCAGACAGGCGCGGGTTGCGCCGCCGCCGATATCGCCGCTCATGGGCCGTCCGTCGGTTTGCCAGATCAAGGCGCAGTCGAGGGGTTGGATTAAAGCATTGAGCGATCGTAAATAATCCTCCAGGCCATCGCCATCCGGGCAGCTAATCGCCACCAGTTGCAGTCGATTCAAATGCGGTTTCACGGCAGCCCACAGCCGGGTGAAGTCGGGCAGTCGGCCAATCTGGGTGTGAATCTCGATCGCGTCCACGCCGGATTGTAAAACCATCGGGGCCACGATTTCCGGGGCGTAAACGTACGATCGGGCGACAATCTGATCGATCGGGCAGATGGTCAAACAGCGTCCACAGCCATAGCACAGGGCATCGATTACGCCGGAATAATCGGGGGCAAAGGCGATCGCATCCGCCGGACAGATCGGTGCGCAGGGCCGGGGGCAATCGGTCGGACACCGATCGGGGTCAAATTCGGCTTTGCGAAAGTGTGGGTCTTCGCCGTCGTTGAGGCTGACCATGAGCCAGGGATTGGGGTTGGGCCGGAAACCTTGGGCGATTGCCGCCGGGATAAATGCTTGGGCATCGGCGATCGCGGTGCGGGTCGCGGCGATGATCGCGGGGTCGGCGGCGACATCGATACAGTCGGCTCCAGCCAGGGTATAGGCGATCGTTAGATTGCGAATGGCGGGAATATGCTGATAACTAGCACCGCTGATCAGCTTGAACCAGCGGCCCGATCGGAGGGATTGGAGGGGTTGCATCAGTCTTCCTCCACAACCTGTAATACCCGTTTATAGAGTGGCGCGGCGATCCAAAATCCCGCTTGATTGATTAAGGCATCCAGCAGTGGTTTGACCGCTGGAATGAGGTTTTGATGTTTGGCTTCGATGAGAATTCCCAGGATCCCTGTATAGCTGAGTTCAAACCGATCGGCAATCAATCGGCCCCGGCGCTCGTCAATTAGCAGTTGGGTTGCCTGAAGTTCTACCGCCAGCGCGATCGCGGCCGCTTCTCCCGGATCGAGTTCTTCACTGAGGCTGACCAGCACTGCTTGATTAGTCACCGCCTGAGTCTTGATCCAATCCAATGTTTGAACTTCGATCGCCCCGGCCACCGGAAAATCGGGACTTGTGAGTTCTTGGTACACGGCTTCTGGAATAATCAGTTGGCCGTAGAGCGCCTTCAGCAGATGCAGATGCCCGATCGCCGCCAAATTATTGATGGGCGAAGTATCACTAACAATAATCACAGTCGCCCCGCACCTTTGAGATTTTTTAGATCTTGCTCCAAATCCTCAATCCCATAGTGCAGCGATATTTCGCGGCTCGCGAGCAGATGCTGAAAGGCGATGCGATGCATTCCAGCAAAGCGGCTGGCTTGAGCCAAGGTCAATTTTTCGCGACTGAATAGCATGATGGCGATTTCCTGACGCATTTCGCCTTCGCTCATGCGGGTGGCATTTAAGATTTCGTCAGGGATCGCAATGCTCATGGTGGCTTACTGCATACAAATTGCTGCCCCAATTGTAACGTAAGCCCCGATCGATGTCCCGTTACCAGCGCGGTGGGTCACCAGACAGCACTGTGCTGTGAATCCCGCCACTACTTGCAAATGCGATCGCGCAGGTCAGCCAAATCGGTAAACTGATCGGCCACATTAATCAAACTTTCGCTGGTCATCGATCGCAGACTCACGACCTCCACCTTGACCCCTCGATAGGCGATCGCGTTCACCGCATAGGCCAAATCCCCATCGCCACTGAGCAAAATCAACGTGTCGCAATAACCCGACAAATTCAACATATCCACCACGATCTCCACCGTCAGATTCGCTTTTTTTGACCCATCGGGTAAGCTGATCAATTCCTTGGCGATCACGCGGTAGCCATTGCGCCGCAGCCATAGGAGAAACCCCTGCTGCTTGTCATTATGCCGATCGATCCCGGTATAAAAATATGGTCGCAGCAACCGCCGCCCGCCCACCAACTGCTCCAACAACCGCGTATAGTCAATTTCGATTTGCAAATTGACCGCCGCGTAAAACAAATTTGCGCCATCGATAAAAATCACCAGCCGATCGCGCTGTGGTTGGCTCGGCGTGGTTTGGCGTTGAAATTCCGTAAACTCCCGGCCCTCGTCGATCGGGGAAGAACGCTCACTGAACGCCTCCGATTGCTCTCCCCTGCCGTCTGATCCCGTTCCTTCGGACATGCGGCGCTTAGCCATTCGTCATCCTCCAATCGCAAAGCATCACATTGATTACAGCGAGTTCGAGCACCGTAAAAACTCCCCAAAACTGTTAGTACAACAGATGGAGCTGTGGCGTTACGAGCAGCGTGGGCAAAGGGTTGTTCTTAAAAAGTGGGAATATCCAAGGCAAGATTTGGCCCGCCAGCCAACCAGTCAGAAACTCATCGGCGATGACCAAAATCCGAGCAACAACCGCTACGGTCGTGCCCAGCCTTCGATGAAAAATTGGTTATTTTAAAAATTCCGTGCATGGCACGGCTCACACTGGAGCCTGACATCGAACGTTTGATCGCTAGAGTGCAGACTCACGTAACATCCCGCTGAATCAGCAATGCTGCCCTCGATCGTCAAAGAGAACCAGTCATCACAAACTTTCAGGACTAAAAAAGGGTTTTTAAGATTTTTTCAGTCGATCAGGAAATCCCAGAGGCTCGAATCAAGGCACGTTTCATAAAGAGATAAATCTTTACTAGACGCAACATGTCGCTATTATTCCATGATTTGGCAATCTGTGACGGTGGGATTTGTGCGAGTTTGTGGTGACGTGCGGATTGAGGGCTGGCCTGAATCTAGGGCTGAACGAGCAGCTGGCCGACGCAGGTGATCCGATCGGCCCCGATCGTTAGTTCGCTTAGTTCCGTGTCGCCCAGATCGAAGGGGTAGCCATCGAGTTCCTGGAGGGGCAGGCCGCGCTTGGCATTGAAGTGCGGCAGCCATTGGGGCTGGTGCAGTTGGAGTTGGTTGGGTTGGGTGAGGCGGAGGCCCGATCGAATGGCGATTTCCGTGGATTTGCCGCTTTGGGAAATCAGATCAGCTTTTAGGGTCAGCCGATCGGGCAGCAGCCGCAATTGCAGATTTTGGAGATTCAAGTCGCCGTCGTCGGTGACGGCTTCGAGGTTGTTTGATCGCAGCATATCCAGCAGAAATAACTTGATGGCATTGGCCAGGAGCGGAGCGGCGAGGGAGGTATTGAGGTCGGTTTCCTCCAGGACGATCGTCCCATTGACGGCGATCGGTTCGAGCAATTGCAGCGGCTTTCCCTGGATCACTTGCTTCAAATTCACCTGAATGTTCTGCCCCGTCAAATCGATCGCGCTGAGGTGCAATCCCTGATAGACGGCATTTTGGGCGAGGAGCGTGAGTTGGGGGATGGTGCCGGAGAGCAGTTGCCGATTGCCCGCTTGAACTTGGATTTGGAGTTGTTCGACGCGTTCGACTTGGGATTTAAGCCAGAGTTCGATCGCTGGAGCCAGCAGCCGACTGATTAATCCTCGGGCGGGTGCGGCAGTGGGTGCGGCGGCATTCGGATCGACCATGATTGGCTCCCCTGAGGTGTGCGATGGCGGTTGTGGTATTGCCAGCAGTCTACCGGAAAGTGCCTGTCCGATGTTGCGACTGAATTTGTGATGAAATCCTGACAAAACCGCCGATCGGGGATCAGCGATCGTGGTTAATGTGATGAAACCTTGATATTTTGATCCCCAAAGTGGCTTAAATCCGGGGATCGTGAGTTTAATTACCTACGGCGGGGTTGATCTCCTGGGAGAATTGCCCCATAGTGGGGATCAATAAGCGAAGTGATTTAGCGATCCCGAAATGTATCAAGCTGCGCGTTCCAGTTTTGAGGTGCCGATTATGATGTCAAATAGTAATGTTCCATTGACCGAGATGACCCTGCGCCAGTTGCGCCGCGTTGCCAGTTTGTTGGGGATTTCCCGGTATAGCCGGATGCGCAAAGATCAGTTGCTGACGTCGATCGTCGATAAGCAAGGTGATGCTGATCCCCAGGCGATCGTCACGGCGGCGAAGACCGATGCGGTCAGTCATGTGGATTTTGGGTTGGCGGATGTGGATGAGGCGTTGCCGGAATTGCCCGGTGGCTATGGCGAAAGTCGGATTTTCTTGCTACCCCGTGATCCGCAGTGGGCCTACGCCTATTGGGATATCCCCAATGCCCAGCGGGATGACCTGCGCCGCCAAGGCGGTCAGACGTTAGCGCTGCGTCTGTACGACGTGACGGGGATCGACGTGAATTATCAGTCGCCCCACAATTTGCAGGAGTATGGTTGTGATGAGATGACGCGGGAATGGTATTTGCCGATCCCCGTGAGCGATCGCGATTACCTCCTAGAGATTGGCTATCGGACTTGGGACGGTCGCTGGTTGATGTTGGCCCGATCGGAGCAGATGCGGGTGCCCCCGGTCTATCCTTCGGACTGGATCGAAGACCATTTCTTGACTGTCGGTTGGGATCAGGAATTGCGCGGTCAGACGATTATGACCTTGGTGCCGCCGAGCCAGCGCCCGATCGCCATGAATGGTATGACTCCCATGGCCGCCGATGCCGTCTTCGGCATGGCCGCCGATGCGGAAGCGATGCGGCTGGACGGTTCGCTCTTTGGCTCGATGCAGCATGTCACGGGTTCCGGCCAAATGCAGCCGATCGAGTCGCTCAGTTCCTACATCTTCCCCTCGGGCGTGGGGGCGTGGGCGATGCCGACGACTTCCGGCCTGACCATGTCGGGGATCGGCATGGGGGCTTCGATGCCGCCGGAGCGCAATCGCAAGTTCTGGTTGATCGCCGATGCCGAACTGATTGTCTACGGGGCCACGGAGCCGGATGCCACGGTCTACGTCGATGGCGAACCGATCAAACTCAATGCCGACGGGACATTCCGCTTCCAGATGTCGTTCCAGGACGGCCAGTTGCGCTTCCCAATCTTCGCCGTCGCGGCGGATGGTGAGCAGAATCGGGCGATCCACATGGACTTCGAGCGTCAAACCTTGGAGCGTCGGACGAATACGAAGGACGAAGCCCAGCTTGAGTGGATGCCGAACTAGACCCGCATCACCCGATCGGTGCGCCGCATCGGACAAAGAATCCCCCGCTTAACTGATGGGGGATTTTTTGTGGGGGTCAGTCGGCATGAGAGAATGTCTTTAACCCCTGATGTTTTTTCGACGTTGGTGCGTGCATGATCCCCCAAGAACTTCCCAATACATTAGCGGCGCTATTTGGTGATGCGGTGCAGACCCTGGCTCCCGGTTCCTATCAGGTGGAGACGACGGGGTTTCGGATGCTGGTGTTGCTGTCGGAGGAGCAGGATTGGCTGCGGGTGCTGATGCCGATCGCGCCAGTCACGGAAGCCATGCCATTTATGGAAGAATTGCTGGAGGCGAATTTCGATCGGACCCTCGAAACGCGGTATGCGATCCATCAGGATTTGCTCTGGGGAATTTTTCAGCATACGTTGGATGGCCTGACGAGCCATGATTTGACCCTGTCGATCCAGCGGTTGGTGGAATTGCATCAGCAGGGGGTGGAGGATGTCTTTACCCGGTTTGCCGAGAAGCGGGTGCGGGAGATTATTCGGGCGGCGAAGCATCAGGGCCAGAGTTTGGAGGCGACGATTCAGACCCTCGATCGATTTTATGAAGAGGGCGTGTTGGGGGATATTGCCGATCCATCGGAAGACCGAGAGCAAACGATGAAGTCCTGGCACAATCAGCTCGCGCGGCTCTGGGATGAGGTGGAACCGTAGGTGTGGTGCGGTAACGCGGGATCCAACGCCAAAATGTTAAATTGAAACTGTCGTCATCCTCTGGTGGATCTGATGAATGTAATCACGCCTATTGCGCCATCTGTCAGCATGACTGCGCCCGATCGTAAGCGCTTCACGTTGGAGGAATACCATCGATTAATTGAGCTGGGCTTCTTTTTGACTGGCGATCGGGTTGAGTTGATTGACGGAGATTTGGTCAAGATGGTCGCAAAAAATACGGCACATATTCTTTGTTGTCAGCGTTTGAATCGGCAGTTGGTGCTGGCGCTGGAAAATGAGGTGGTGCAATGCCAAGATTCGATTATGTTGCCTTCTCAAAGTGAGCCGGAGCCTGACTTTGCGATCTTGCTCGCGGGTGCTGAGGGGAAACAAATGGCGGACAAAGTTTTATGGGTAATCGAAATTGCCGATTCTTCGCTGAACTACGATCGTGCCGTCAAAGGCCCCCTGTATGCCGAGGCGTTGATTCCCCACTATTGGATTTTCAATGTGTTGGATAAGCAGGTGGAATGCCTGAGTCAGCCGCAACAGAATGGCCAAGGCAAGTGGGCTTATGGGTCGCAGCAGATTGTTTTGCCGCATCAGATGTTGGCGTTGCCGGGGCCTTTGAGTGGTGCGATCGATCTAATAAAAATCTTTGCTTAGGGTTGCTGGTCGCGCGCTGCTTCAATTTTGGCGCGATCGGCGGATGGCTGGTTAGATTTGGGTTTGCGGAAGAGGAAGAAGTAGGCCAGCACCCCAACTTGAACGGGTACCAGAATTAAATAATTTTCCGCATTGAAGGGCAGATCCAGTTGGGAAAACGCGCCAAAATACCCTGCGCCTAAGGTCGCGAGGCCCAGTAAGCCCGTCGCTTTTAGTGCGGTTTTTTTCATTAGTGCAGGCTCGTTGAATGGTGGAGAAGCTGTCCGAGCGGCGATTGGGTAAAATTCATCGCCAGTTCGCCCGATGCGGCTAAGCTCTGGAGCCGGGTGGCATGATAACCCACATAAACGACCAATCCCCCGAGCCAAACCGTGGGTCGGCGGAGCCAAGGCCGATAGAACAGATGCAGCGGGCGGCGGGTGAGGCATTCCCAGCCCAGATGCAGGGTGGCGAGGCCCAAGAGGATCAAGAGGATTGGCCCGAGTCCATGGAAATGCAGGGATTTGGCCAAGTCGACTTGAGCCATGGCCGTCATCGATCGGGTCATGCCCCAAGTCGGACAGGGAATGCCCGTCCAATATTTGAACGGACAGGGCCAGCCCAGTTTGTTGCCAAACCAGGCTTTGTGCAAAATGCCGAGGAGAATGGTACTACTCAGTCCCCAGCCCCAACATTGCCAATACCACACCGATCGGGGCGGAGTATTGGCGGGTGCAGGGATTAGAACCATGTCTTTCTGTCATTGATGTAAGTGGCGACGAATTCTTCATCGGATTTGGTCAGGTAAATAATCCCTTCGACCAGTCCAATGATCCCAAAAACGGCTCCAGCCAAGCCACAGGTCAGCAACGTTCCGACTAGCATGATGACGCCTTCGGTGGTGTAGCCCAGGATGAATTTGTGGACACCAAAGCAACCGAGCAAAATCCCGCAAATGCCTGCAACGACCTTTTTATCGGCCCCAGAACTACTATTCATGATTGATTCAGCCTCAAATTGTCTAGACAGTAACAAGTAATTGTCGCTAGTGTACCCCCGAAATCCTGAAAGGGCGCAGATTGTGCGATGTTTTGGGCCGTCGATCGGGGTGCGGCGTACTTGGTTTGACTGGAATTTGTTAAGGTAGTGGCAGCTCGATCGACGTCCCCAAAAATCCACCATGGTCGCCAATCCCAAATTCTTTTACATTAGCCCCGAAGACTATCTCGAAGGGGAACGCCAAAGCCCGATCAAGCATGAGTATCAGCGGGGTCGGGTCTACGCGATGGTCGGGGCGAAGAAGCCCCACGTGATTCTGGCGGCGAACTTCATGCGCCTACTGGGGAATCATTTGGTGAAAAAACCCTGTGTGGTCATGGCTTCGGACATGAAGGTGCGGCTGACAGTCGCGGATTGCTATTACTACCCGGACGTGATTGTGACTTGTGATCCTAGGGATTTGGTGGGGACAGAGGACTTTATCCATGCGCCGAAGTTGATTATTGAGGTTTTGTCCAAATCCACCGCCAAGTTCGACAAGGGCGAGAAGTTTACCGATTATCAGACCTGCCCGAGCCTTGAAGAATATGTCTTGGTGAGCCAGACGGAACGATCGATCGAAGTTCGTAGCCTGATCAATGGTGAGTGGCAGACGGCGATCGATCAAGGTGACGATCGCGCCGTTTTTCACAGTATCGATTGGTCGGGCGAAATGGCCGAAATCTACGATAAAGTGACGCTTCAGACCGCATCTGGTGATTGATTCGATGGATATTTTGCAACGCCTGCGGGAAGACTACGCCCGTTTCCCGATCGACCAAAGCTATGACTTGTACGCCGCCGATGTGTTTTTCCAAGATCCGATGAGCCAGTTTCGCGGGATCGATCGGTATAAACAGATGATTGGCATGATCGATCGGTTTTTCCAGCAGCCGCAGCTCGATTTGCATGACATTCAACAAATGGGCAATGCGATTCGCACCGATTGGACGTTGAGTTGGACGACGCCCTTGCCCTGGCGACCGCGTATCCAGATTTCTGGCTGGAGTGAGTTGCAGTTAAATGCTGCCGGATTGATCGATCGCCATGTGGATTACTGGCATTGCTCCAAATTTGCCGTGGTGCAGCAGCATTTTCCCGGTCGATCGGCTGACGCGAAGTAACGATCGGCTCCCGCCCGATCCCATCGCCCCCTTCAATCCCCCAAATATGTCAGAATGGAACTAAGTAAAAAAATGTAAACAATTTTCAGCATAGGTTCGACATGCGCGTAATTCTCATGACTGGTAAAGGCGGGGTTGGCAAAACCTCCGTAGCCGCCGCCACAGGCTTGCGCTGTGCCGAACTGGGCCACAAAACTTTGGTGCTGAGTACGGATCCGGCTCACTCATTGGCGGATAGTTTTGATGTGCCGCTGGGCCACGAGCCGAAGGAAATTCGCCCGAATCTTTGGGGTGCTGAACTCGATGCCCTGATGGAACTCGAAGGCAACTGGGGCGCGGTGAAGCGCTATATCAGCCAAGTTTTGATGGCGCGGGGATTGGATGGGGTGCAGGCCGAAGAATTGGCGATCCTGCCGGGGATGGATGAGATTTTTGGGCTGGTGCGGATGAAGCGGCACTACGACGAAGGGATTTATGACGTGTTGATTATTGATTCCGCGCCCACGGGGACGGCTTTGCGGCTCTTGAGTTTGCCGGAAGTCGGCGGCTGGTATATGCGGAAGTTCTACAAGCCGTTTCAGGGGATGTCGATGGCGCTGCGGCCTTTGGTGGAGCCGTTGTTTCGGCCGATCGCGGGATTCTCGTTGCCGAATAAAGAGGTGATGGATGCGCCTTACGAATTCTATGAGCAAATTGAAGCCTTGGAAAAGGTCTTGACCGACCCGACCAAAACTTCGGTGCGACTGGTGATGAACCCGGAAAAAATGGTGATCAAAGAATCCCTGCGTGCCCACGCCTATCTGAGTTTGTACAATGTGGCGACGGATATGGTGATTGCTAACCGGATTATTCCGGAAACTGTGAGCGATCCGTTCTTCAAACGCTGGAAGGAAAGCCAAGAAGTCTATCGCCAAGAAATCCACAATGATTTTGCGCCATTGCCGATTAAGGAAGTGCCGCTGTATTCCGAGGAAATGTGCGGGTTGGAAGCGCTCGATCGGTTGAAGGAGACGCTGTTCACCGGGGATGAAGATCCGTCGCAGGTCTATTACAAAGAGACGACGCTGCGGGTGGTGCAGTTGGGGAATAGTGAGTACAGCTTGGAAATGTATTTGCCGGGGATTGAGAAGAGTCAGATTGAGTTGAGTAAGACGGGGGATGAACTCAACGTGCGGATTGGCAATCACCGTCGGAATTTGGTGTTGCCGCAGGCGTTGGCGGCGTTGCAGCCGTCGGGGGCGAAGATGGAAGAGGAATATTTGAAGATTGCGTTTAAGTAGATTCGGGCTGCGGCATGACCCACCCGCCGTTGACGCACGGGGCGGTGGGGCGGCGAAGTCGATCGAACTTTGAATTTGACAACACAATTATTTCCAATTTTTATGTAAAGAGATATTCAATACGGATAGACGGACTTGCGCGGAAACCCATAAGATTGTCCTATATCTGTGTGTTTTCCGATTTCTATGAAAATATCGACTCAGTCTCAGCGGTCTCTGACCGATCGGATAGCGGCTCAACCGCCCGACTACCAACGCCTCAGTGGCAAAGTTTTTATTGAAGGTGAATTGCATCCGAGTCAAGGGGCATCCCTCGATATTATCGATCCGGCGACGGAAAATGTGATCGGGCAATGCGCGATCGCGACGCCAGCGGAAATCGATCGGGCGATCGCGGCGGCGAATAAAAGCCAACTCGGTTGGTGGCAGATCAGCGCTTTGGAACGGGCGGAGCTGCTCCACGCCGTGGCGCGGCGACTGAAGTTGATGCAGCCGGAATTGGCGGAATTGCTCACGCGCGAAATGGGCAAACCCTATAAGGAATCGGCGGATGAGGTGGCTTGGTCGATTACGGCGATCGATTATTATGCCGAAATCGCCCGCCATGAAGCTGGAAAAGTCTATGGGCCAGCGGTGGCAGGGCAGTTTCACTATTCGATTAAAGAACCGCTCGGGACTGTCGTGAGCATTTTGCCGTTCAATTACCCGATCGTGCTGTTTGCTTGGCAGGCGGGGGCGGCGTTGGCGGCGGGGAATGCGGTGATTGTCAAACCGTCGGAAATGACGACGATGACGACGCTCTTGTTAATGGCAGCCTTTACGGATTTGCCGTCGGGGTTGGTGCAATGTTTGCCGGGGGATGCGACGGTGGGGATGCGGCTGACGGATAGCCCCGATACCCACATGATTGCCTTTACGGGCGGGGTCGCGGCGGGTCAAGCGATCGCCCAATCCTGTGCCCCACAGTTTAAGCGCACGTTAATCGAAGCCTCTGGGAATGATCCGTTTATTGTCATGCCGTCGGCTCCGTTGGAAGTGGCAGCGCGGGGTGCAGCGTTTGCGGCAATGCTGAATTGTGGCCAAGTTTGCACTTCGGCGGAGCGGTTTTATGTGCATACTGAGATTTACGATCGATTCGTAGAATTGTTGGTGCAGGAAGTCCAAGCGCTGCGGATTGGCAATGGGCTAGACAAAGTCGATATTGGGCCGATGGTGTCGGCCCGATCGCGCGATCGGTTTGAAGCGACGATTAATCACGCCATTAGCCAAGGTGCGACCGTCGCCTGCGGCGGCAAACGCCCTGCCAGCGCGGAAACGGGCTGGTTCTATGAACCGACGGTGTTGGTCGATGTCCACCCGGATATGGATATTGTGAACAACGAACCCTTCGGCCCGGTCGCCCCGATCGTCCGGGTCGATAGCCTGTACGAGGCGCTGAAACTCGCCAATCGATCGCAGTTTGGTTTGGGCGGCAACATCTATACGATGCGGCTGGACGAATCGATGAAAGCGATCAATGCCCTGCAAGTGGGCATGGTCTGGGTGAACGCGCCCCTGCTAGACAACGATGCTGGGCCATTTGGTGGACGCAAAATGACGGGGATTGGGCGAGAATTAGGCGCGGAAGGGCTGGATAATTTCCGCCATACCAAGCTCGTGATGATCGACCCCGAAGCCGCGCCCCAGGACTTTTGGTGGTTCCCCTATGCGGATGCGGAAGCCTTTCCCGGTGCTACGGGTTAGCGCAATCGCTTGGATGTAATTTTAGTGGACAAAATCTTATGGCACGATCGTCGATGTCGTCGGAGTTAGAATCGCGGATTCGACTCCTGGAAAATCCGGCCAATCAGGGTGAAGGCTTTGGGCCAAGGGATTGGAATTGGTTGATGTTATTGGGTGTGATTGGCCCGATCGGGCTGTTGTTTTTGGGGTGGTGGCTATGACGTTGCAATTGGAACAACCGACGGAAATGCGGCGGGCGAGCGCCGATCGGGATGCTTGGCCGCTATTGCCAGCGGAACGCAATTGGTCACAGTGGCAATTGTTTGTGGTCTTAACCGTTTCGGCGGTGGCGACTTGGTGCTACGTGATTGGCCAATATGTCGGCTATTACTTGAATTTTTGGCAGGGTTTTACCACGCTGACGGCGGGGAGCATGGTCGGCATGTTGCTCGTGACGGTGGCGGTGGTGCCTGCGGCGACGCGGTTTGGGATTGACTCGATCGCGACTTCAAAGCCGTTCTTTGGTTCACGGGGCTGGATGTTTGCGGCGTTGTTGCAATACATTTCGGTGATTGGCTGGAACTCGCTGTTGTTGATTTTCTTCAGCAAGTCGGGGGTGCAGTTGTTGGTGGCCATGGGGCTGATGAATGAGGGCGCAGGCGCGATCGCCGCGCCGATTTTGACGACGATCGCTTGCCTTGCCGTGTACGTTTCGCTGCTACGCGGCGCGACGGGCGTGGAGCGGGTCTCGAAGTGGCTGTTTGGCTTCATCGTGGCGGTGGGCGGCTGGATGCTGTTCATGCTGCTGACCCAGAAAGGCCCGGAATTAATGGCGGCCCAACCCAGTACACCCAGTCCCGATCCGCTGTGGAACTACACCACGGGGATCGAATTGGGGATTGTCAGTTTGCTGTCCTGGTGGCCCTACATCGGGGCGATGGTGCGGGTTGCGCCTTCGGCTCCCAAGGCGACGTTGCCTTCGATGTTGGGCATGGGCTTGCCTGTGCCGTTGTTGAGCGCGATCGGACTCGGTGCGATGCTCGTCTTGCAGGAAGCCGATCCGTCGAAGTGGCTGATTTCCCTGGGGGGGCCGCTGTTTGGCAGTATTGCGTTGCTGTTTGTGATCGCGGCGAACCTGGGAACGGCGGTGACGGGGGTGTATGCCTCGGCGGTGGGCCTGAAACATCTCCCGATCGTCAGTGGCTGGTCTTGGCCGTTGACCGTGGCGGTGGCTTTGGCTCCCGTGGGCATTGTGGGGATTGTCATTCCTGATTTGTTCTTCAGCAACTTTGGGAATTTCCTCGCATTCATCGGTGTGATGTTTGCGCCGCTGTGTGGGATTCAGATTGTCGATTACTACGGATTGCGGCATCAGCAGTTAAGCATTCGATCGATCTACGAAACCCAAGTGGGATCGCCTTACTACTATCTCGGCGGATTTAATCCAGCGGCGATCGCGGGGATGATTGCGGGGTTTGTCACCTACGTTTATCTGCTCAATCCCGTGAGCTATGCGTCCAATGCGCCTTACCAATATTTGACGGCTTCGTTGCCGACTTGTTTTGTGGGGGGATTGGTCTATTGGTTGGTGACGAAGTTTGTTTGTCAGCCGCTCGGTTGGGGTGGGTACGATTCCAAGTCGTAGTTTGATTTGATGATTTTGGTGAGTTGATGGACTACGCAATTCACCCACCCGCGCGTGAACGGCGGGCTAGTAAGGGAACCCCGCTAAAGCGGGCTGAGAGGATTCTTAGCCCGCTTTAGCGGGGTTTCGCTCATCGCCCTGCCGTTGACGCCGGGGCGGTTTGTTGGCGAAGTCGGTCAAATTGGGAGCGTTTCAAAATTCGGTATCTTGCCGATTGGCGTTGCTAAAGTTCGTTCCCGTGAGGTCAGCCCCCGGAAGCGCGTGAGGCCATTATGGAGAAGCGCGATCGTCGTGGTCTGAAGTAAGGAATCTTGGCCTCGGAGCAAAGCTAGCAACTACTTCCCGACCAACGGCAACAACAGCGTCACAAAGTAATAGACCAACGGGGCCGTAAACACATAACTATCCGTCCGATCGAGAATTCCGCCATGGCCCGGAATCAGATCGCCGGAATCCTTGAATCCCGCATCGCGTTTCATCATTGATTCGGTCAAGTCGCCCATAAAACTCGCCATGCCGATAATCAGGCCAAAGGCCGCCCCGGTGAGGAATGCCGCTGGCCACTGCAAAATCCAGGCCCCCCAACAACCGACGCCCACACTGCCCAAAACGCCCAAGACCGCCCCTTCGACCGTTTTATTCGGGCTGATGGCGGTGAATTTTGTCCGACCAAACAGGCGACCAAAGACGTAGGCCCCAATATCCGCCGCCCAAATGCAGATGAACGAGAGCAAAATTACGCTCAGTCCCTGGGGCAAAAACTCTGGGTGCCACCAACTGCGACTCGACTGCGGCCAAAACCCATTCAGTGGTAAATTTTGAAATCCCGCTTGGCCCAAACTCCTGAGCCGCACCCAATAGCTCGGCAAGTACCCGCAATAAAATAACCCCATAATCGACGCCGCAATATCGGCGATCGTCGCTAACTTCGGCTGAAACAGCAGATAGAAGCAAATAAACGTCCCCGCCACGGGAAAAATCGCATCGGCGATTTCGGGATTGATCTGTGACATCACCATCAGAATTTGGCTGACGATCAACGTGGTTTTTGCCGCTGGCAAAATCCCCTTCGCCCGCGCCATCTTGAAATATTCCTTCTGGCCCAGATAGACAATGACGCAAAATCCAAGCGTGAAATACCAACCCCCCAGCAAAATCATGCTCAAGGCCATCACGATCGCGATCGCGCCACTAATAATTCGCGCCCAGGGCATTAGACAATTCTCTTCATTCAAATCGCGGCCAGGGTGGGTGATCCCAGTTGGCTTAACCTCACTTTAACGGATTGTGGGCGGGGGAATGGGGAATTGAGAATTGAGAATTGAGAATTTAACGGATATTTATGGGGTGAGGCGGGTTTGGGCGATGTGGCTGTAGTGGGGGTCTTGCTCGAAGCCGATGTAGTGGCGATCGGACTGTTTGGCGGCGAGGAGGGTGGAACCACTGCCGCAGAAGGGGTCGAGGACGATTTGGCGGGGGCGGGTGGTGAGGGCGATCAGGGTTTGCATCAGTTTGAGCGGTTTTTGGGTGGGGTGGTGGCCGGATTCGCCGGGAGCAAAGCCGCAGCGCAGAATGTTTTCGGGGTGGGTTTCGTGTTGGAGGAAGGCGGTTTCGTGGAAGCCGCCGATACCGTGGAGTAGGACGTTGTCAGCGATCGTCGTGCCGATCGGGTAGGGTTTGGTGAACCAGAGGATCGGTTCAAAGCTGGGCTTGAGGTTGCCGACGCGCCAGCCTGCCCAGGTGGCGGCATTGGCATCGTCGCCGCGCCGTTGGTAAATCACGCTGAGCCGTTGGGCGCGGTGGGCGGCCTTGGGTCGAATCCAGGCGAGCATGTCCTTGTAGCTAAAGCCACTGTCTTCCAGGGCGGCGATGCAACGGTGACTGAGACGGCGTCCGGCGAAGACGATCGCGCTGCCCCCCGGTTTTAGTACCCGCAGCCAGTCGTCACTCCATTGGCGGCACCAGTCGTAATATTGCTGGGGGATTTGCCGATCGGCTTCCGACCAGCCATTAATCGGCTTACCCCGCGTTTTGAAGATTGCTCCGGCTTTGGCTTGGGCCGGACTTTGGCCGAGGAGGGCGCTGTTGGTATTGTCATGGAGCACGTCCCACCGATCGAAGCTGATGCCGTAGGGAATGTCGCTCAAAATCAAATGCACTGAGGCATCGGGCAATTGCTGAATCGCATCAATGCCGTCGGTGGTGCTGACGGTATTGAGGAAAGGGGCGATGGGTTGTTGCAAGAGAATCTCCGTCCTGGCCCAAAATCTCGGCTACCATGGCAAAAATGTCCGTGGTGCTTGAATCAATTGTCCATTGCGTTGGAGCAGATCGATCGTGCTGAATCAGTTAGGGATGCGTTTTTTACCGTTGGGTTTGGTGGCTTTGGGTGTGGCAGCGATGCCCGCGATCGCGATTCCGTTTCGTCCCAATGCTGCGCCCAAAATCGCCCCGTTGAACGCCAGTAAAGCGGCCAAACCCGCCGCTGCGAAACCACCCGTGCCCGCCGCGCCGATGACCGAACCCGTGGTCACCTCCAAGCAGGATTTGGACTACGAACGGTTGCAGGAATTGATCAAAGCCGGGGAATGGGCCGAGGCGAATCTGTTGACGGCGCGGATCTTGCTGACGATCGGCAAAGGCTACGACCAGGGCTATGTCACGGCTGACCAAATCAGCAAAATGTCCTGCACCGAACTGAAGACGGTGGATGATCTGTGGCGGTATTACACCGGGGGCCGATCGGGCCTCTCAACCCAGGCGAACGTTTGGCGGCGGATCAAAGGCCCGGACGCGCAGGCGATGAAAAAGTTTGAATCCACGGTGGGTTGGCACAAGGGCGTCTTGACGCCCGATCCGCAGGCCGCGCAAATCGGGCATTTGCCGATGCGGCCTTCAGGCAACGGCGGCAGTCCCGACGCCGAAGGTGGCGGCTGGATTCAGGCGATGCCAGCGCGGTTGGCGACCTGTGGAATGGTGGCCGTGAAGCCGAAGTTTGTGGCGAAGGTGAAACCGAAGAAGGTGGCGGGGAAGGTCGCAGCAGCGAAGAAGCTGTAGGTTGGGTAGAGCAACGCGGAACCCAACACCATAATTATTGGGCCATCCGCGATTGCGGTGTTGGGTTACACGTTGTTTCACCCAACCTTGTATGTGAGCGGGGGTGAAAATCTTCGCTAAGCTCAAGAGAGCCGCCGATGCGGGAAACCGGGAAGAGACGCAGGACCCAACCGTAAACTCAACGAGTTTGTGATGTAGATCATCGCGCCTTCCCT
>JANOQX010000212.1:0-14211 GCA_031415035.1 Cyanobacteria bacterium VAR_4_metabat_243 | reverse complement strand
TGGGTAGAACCCGTTTAATCAAGCGCCAATCATGCCTGGATACCGCCTGCGGCGCATCCGCAGACGGTCATTTCGTGGCGACCATGTACCGTCAAGGAAAATCTCACTTTCTCACTTGACTTTCAACACAGTCGCTACGGTAATTGGGTTGGATGATTGTGATGACTGATGGCCCGGATGCTGCAAGCAGCATTCGGGCCTTTTGCCATAGAATCAAATTGTTGTCACCGGACGGAAGCCAGCATGACCGTTACGATCGCGCTCACCACTGAGCAGATTCATCAAATCGATACGACGGCGGCGGTGGCCATGATCCAGCCCCTGCTCGCCGACCTAAAAGCCCACGCCCAAACCTTACAATTCACGATCGACTTTGCCCAGGAAGCGGGCGATCCACGGGAGCTGTCCGAAATCCCGGAAGTCCGACTGTGGTTTATCCGACTTGATGCTCAATATCCCTGGCTGCTGTATTTGCTCGATTGGCAGGCGGGCGAACTGGCGCGCTATGTGGCGATGTTGGTGCCCCACCAGTTTCATGCCCAAGATGGCGTCCAGTACAATCCCGAGGCATTGGAAATCTTTGTGATGCAGCGGGTGTTTGTGCTGTTGAACTGGCTCAAGGCCCAGGGAATTGAGGGCCGATCGGCGGTGAAGGCCATGACCCAAATGCTGGGTTATGAATTAGACGATGGTTTCTTTGATCTGCTTGAGCTTTAATAGAAGGAAATATCCGATCGGTTTAGAGGTAATTGCGATGCAACGGCGATTTATGGCCAAGTGGGCGAACAGAGCGGCGGCAATGACACTGGTGGCGATGGGTTTGACGATCGGCGGGCCGACGCCGCTACCCGCCACAGCCCAAACCTGCGCCAGCCAATGCGCGACTCCCCCGATCCAGTTCCAGCCCGGTCAGCGGATTGAAGTCCAAGTGCACAATCGCACCCAGACGCCGATCATGATGGAAAACACCCAGGGCGATCGGGAAGTGGTCTTGCAGCCCGGTCAAAAACTCAAGTTCTATCGCGGCGGCAGCACCGATCCCAATCTCTCGATCGCCTTCTGGGAAAAGACCGAAACCCCACTGAATCTCGCCCTGTCGAAGCCGAAGGCGAATATCTTGCAGATCGAAGTGCGGTTTGCGCGGCAGGCTCCGGGCGATCGGTCGATCTATATCGCCAATGATGGGACGATCCAGCGGCTCTAGGGGGTTCGACGGCGCGGGGCGGGCGATGGGCGTAGTCAATCAGCACTCTCTTATGATTTCCTCCGATAAATCTACCCAACGCCGCCAATGGCTGGCCGATCGGCGCGCGATCGTTCCAGCCGATTGGCAGCGATGGAGTGGGCAGATTTGTCAGAACCTCCGCCAATTGCCGATTTACCAGCAAGCGAAAACGATCCTCGCCTACAGCAGCTATCGCCAGGAGCCGGATTTGTCAGGATTGTTTGACGATCGCCAAAAAGTTTGGGGTTTGCCGCGTTGTGTCGATCGGGATTTGGTCTGGCATCGGTTTGATTCCCGCGTTGACACCTTGCAACCGGGGGCGTTCGGGATTTTGGAGCCGGAGTCGGACTGGCCGCAGCTCCGGGCCGCTGAAGTGGATTTGATCCTGGTGCCCGCTGTGGGGTGCGATCGGCGCGGCTATCGCCTGGGCTATGGCGGCGGCTTCTACGATCGACTGCTGGCGGATCCGGATTGGGCCGCGATACCGACGATCGGCATTACCTTTAGCCCCATGTTGGTCGAAATCTTACCCGTTGACCCGTGGGACTGTCCCTTGACGATGGTCTGTACCGAATTGCCGGGCGATTGGCTGATCGCGAACCATCAGTTCGATCGTCACCCGGCCCCGTAAACCTTCTATACAATTGCGCTCCATCATCGATTATTCTGGGATTTCGATAAGTTTTTCTAGACGTCCAATATGAAAATTTCTGTTTTCCACACGCCGGAACTGGTGCCCGAAAAGGTTACAGCTGATTGCGCGATCGCCATTGATGTGTTGCGGGCGACCACGACGATCGCCACGGCCCTCGCGAATGGAGCAGAGGCGATTCAGGTGTTTAGTGACTTGGATGAGTTGCAGCGCGTGAGTGAGGCTTGGCCCGCCGCCAAGCGGCTCCGCGTCGGTGAACGCGGCGGCAAAACCGTCGAAAACTTTGACATGGGCAATTCGCCCTTGGATTGCACCCCGGCGGCGATGCACGATCGGCGGCTATTCATCAGCACGACCAACGGCACGCGGGCGCTGCAAAAGATTGAGTCGGCTCCGACGGTATTGGCCGCTGCGTTGATCAATCGGGCGGCGGTGGTGAAACATTTACTCGCCACCAAGCCGGAAACGGTGTGGATCGTCGGCGCGGGTTGGGAAGGTAGCTTTGCCTTGGAAGATACGGTTTGTGCGGGCGCGATCGCCGATAGTCTGGTGACGGCGATGGGCGGCAAACTCAGCGACATCAACGGCAATGATGAGCTAGTGGATGCGGTGACGTTGTATCGCCATTGGCAGCATGATTTGCTCGATCTATTTCACCATGCGAGCCATGGCCAGCGACTGTTGCGGCTGGAGTGTCACACGGATTTGCAGTATTGTGCGGCGCTGGATACGGTGGATGTATTGCCGATGCAGCGCGAGATTGGGGTATTGGTGCGGGGGTAGGTCGATCGGCGATCAATGATTCATGGTTTCGAGCTTCCAGGTGTCGCCCACTTTTTGGGCCAGTTGCCAGATGATTACTTTGGTTTCTTGACGTGGTTGGAGATCGATCGCGAACTGATCGTGGGTGACGGGACTCTGGCCGTCGGATTGCTTGATGCTGAAGTCGTATTCGCCGCTGACGTGGTAGCCGGGAGCGCCGTTGATCAGGGCGGTGCCTTTTTCGACGATCTTCAAGTGGCTGATGCGAATATCCTTGAGGCCGGGGGCGGGCAGCTTGAGCTGGGCGCTGAGGGGTGCCTGGATCTGCTCGACTTGACGAGCGATCGCTTGGCTGATGATTTGGTCGCTGGGGAAGTTGCTGTAGCTGCCACTGCTGTTATTGCTACAGGCGGTGAGGCTGAGGCAGGCAGCAAATACAAGGGCGATCGCCCAACGAATCCGGGAAGTAAACTGCAACACAAGGCACGCTCTCAAGAAGTGATTGACCAAAAATCGGTTCAAGTAATCCAATCTCCTAAGCCTAGCAGATCCGCCGCCGACTAGTGCGGGCCGCGATTGGCGTTAGAATCGATCGGGCTAACGTCAAAAAATGACGATTTTCGGTTGTTCTCCGATCGGGTCGGTATGTACAAAAACCAGTTGGGCCTTGCGGCACCGCTCCACGATTACATCATCCATCATGCCCAGTCGGAACCCCCGCTACTGGCGCAGTTGCGCGAGGAAACCAACCAACATCCCCAAGCCCGGATGCAGATTTCGCCGGAGCAGGGAGCGTTGCTGGCCCTGTTGATTCGGCTGATGGGAGCCAAACGCGCCTTGGAAATCGGCGTGTTTACGGGCTATAGCTCATTGACTGTGGCCCTGGCGCTGCCGGAAGATGGCCAATTGCTGGCCTGCGATATCAGCCGATC
The DNA here is from genome assembly GCA_031415035.1 of Cyanobacteria bacterium VAR_4_metabat_243. Lineage (GTDB taxonomy): Bacteria > Cyanobacteriota > Cyanobacteriia > Leptolyngbyales > Leptolyngbyaceae > Romeriopsis. The sequence goes on along the minus strand of JANOQX010000212.1, from coordinate 10,640 downwards.
GTTCACCAATACCGCCCGGCGCTACTGGCAGCAAGCCGGAGTCGAGCACAAGGTTGACCTTCGCATCGCCCCCGCCTTGGAAACCTTGGATGGACTGCTGGCCGAGGGCGTTCCACCCTTTGATTTTGCCTTTATCGATGCCGACAAGGGCAATTACGAAAACTACTTCGATCGGGCGGTGCAACTGGTGCGATCGGGCGGCCTGATCGCCGTAGACAATACGCTGTGGTCCGGCCGGGTCGCCGATCCCACCGACCAAGACAAAATCACCCGCACCCTGCGACAGTTCAATCAAGTCGTGGCACAGGATGCGCGGGTGGACTTGATGATCCTACCGATCGGGGACGGGTTGACGTTGGCCTATAAGAAATAGCGCCCTACCATTGCCGCTTGGACGCAATATCGACGGCTAACATCGTCGCTTCCTTGCGGGTTTGGTAATTGGCCAGAAATTGTTCGAAGTCCGGTGCGAAGATCTCCTGCCGATCGGCGATCGATGCGGTGATGTCGTTTTCCCAGCGTTGATCCAGGGCCTTTTGGCTGGCGGCATCCATCGAGAGGAAGGAGAGCGATCGGCCACTGCGTTGGGCCTGCTGCATGGCGCTCAAGAGCGGGGCGATCGTGGCGGAATTGGTGGTTTCGATCCAGATTAGATCGACTAGGATTACATCGGCCTGGTGCAATGCCTGGGCCAAGGATTTTTGGAAAGCATGACCCGCTTCGCCTTCGAGACTTTGCGGTTGGAGGACGATCGTCGTGGGTGAACGATGCTCTCCGACTGACGGTCGGTCATCGGGTGGTCGCTGTTGGCGGCGGGGCGACGATTCATCCGCCCCGCCTGAGTGATCCATGGGCGCTTCAGCCCAGTCCAAGCTGAGCGATCCCCCATCACGCATTAAATCCATACACATCATCCTTAAAAATTCTAGGGAACTCACAAATCGATGCACCAAACGTCATGGCCTCAGGGCCACGACCGACGATTCCCCAAGGAGCAGCGTCATGATGCGGGTATAAACGGGGCAATCACACCGAGGGGTGATACCTCCTATTGCCATCAATCCTAACGAAATCCGCTCAAAACCTGTGTGGTTTCGGGCGATATTCATCATCACTTAATAAGGGACTGAGTCAGACTTCAGTGCGGGGCGGGCCGATCGCGGATGAATGGGGCCAGTTTGCGAATTGGCAGCGGATTTGGACTGACTTACGCAGGCGGCGATCGGCTGACCTGCGCGAAATTGCGGGCGGGTGGGGTGAAATGCTGTGAAGGGGACGATCGGGCTTCAGCGAAATTGCCAGGATTGGCGGGGCGACTGTTTCTAGCAAACGGGACAATCGGGAAATCATCGAGTCATGACTGGCCCGATCGGTGGCTTCGGCGCAATGACTTGAAACGCGTCAAAGATTGTGATTAGAATACCCGAATACCAAAATTCGCAAGTCTGGTCGGCCCTGGCCCATTGGGGCGCGTCCGCCCATCCGCTTTTTTACATCCGGTTTAAGCCTGAAACCATTTATTATCAGTCATTTTGATGCGTTGACCGATTCACGATCGCACCTCCAGGATATATCCCGTGACTACCACAACTGATTCCTCGGTTCTGTCAGCTGCACCTACCACGGATGACGGGTTAGGGCCACTCGATCGGCAAATGATTGTGATTTTGGATTTTGGGTCGCAGTATTCGGAGCTGATCGCCCGTCGGATTCGCGAAACTCAAGTGTATTCGGAAGTCCTCTCCTACCGCACCACCGTCGAACAGCTGAAGCAGCTCAATCCCGCTGGGATTATTCTATCCGGGGGGCCAAATTCGGTCTACGACGATCGGGCACCGCAGTGTGATCCGGGGATTTGGCAGTTGGGCATTCCGGTGATGGGCGTCTGCTACGGAATGCAATTGATGGTGCAGCAGTTGGGCGGCACCGTGGAGCGGGCCGAGCGCGGCGAATATGGCAAAGCCAGCTTGACGATCGATGATCCGACGGATTTGCTGACGAATGTGGAACCGGGATCGACCATGTGGATGAGCCACGGTGACTCGGTGATGACCATGCCGTCGGGCTTTGAACTCCTGGCACATACGGACAATACGCCCTGCGCGGCGATCGCCGATCACGATCGTCAGTTCTACGGCGTGCAGTTCCACCCGGAAGTCGTGCATTCGATCGGTGGGCAGGCGATGATTCGCAACTTTGTCTACCACATTTGTCACTGTCAGCCGACTTGGACGACAGAAGCCTTTGTCGATCAGGCGGTGCGGGAAGTGCGGGCGCGGGTGGGCGAGAAGCGGGTGCTGTTGGCGCTGTCCGGCGGGGTGGATTCCTCGACGCTGGCGTTCCTATTGCATCGGGCGATCGGTGATCAGTTGACCTGTATGTTCATTGACCAGGGCTTCATGCGGAAGGGCGAGCCGGAGCGGTTGATGAAGCTGTTCAAGGATGAGTTTCACATTCGGGTGGAATACGTCATGGCACGGGAGCGATTTGTGGACGCGATCGCGGGGGTTGATGATCCTGAGAAAAAGCGCAAAATCATTGGCCACGAATTTATCCGCGTGTTCGAGGAAGAATCGAAGCGACTCGGGCCATTTGACTACTTGGCGCAGGGGACGCTATATCCCGATGTGATCGAGTCGGCGGATACCAACGTCGATCCGCAATCCGGTGAGCGTGTGGCAGTGAAGATCAAGAGTCATCACAACGTCGGCGGCTTGCCGAAGGATTTGCAGTTTACGTTGGTGGAGCCGCTGCGGAAGCTGTTCAAGGACGAGGTGCGGAATGTTGGACGCTCGATCGGTCTCCCTGAAGAAATCGTCAATCGTCAGCCGTTCCCGGGACCCGGTTTGGCGATTCGGATTTTGGGGGCGGTGGATAATGAGAAGCTGAATATTCTGCGGGATGCCGATTTGATCGTGCGCCAGGAAATCAACCGATCGGGGATGTACAACGAAGTCTGGCAGGCGTTTGCGGTCTTGCTTCCGGTTCGAAGTGTGGGGGTGATGGGCGACCAGCGGACTTACGCTTACCCGATCGTCCTGCGGATTGTCACCAGCGAAGATGGCATGACGGCGGATTGGGCGCGGATTCCCTACGATCTGATGGAGTTGATTTCGACCCGGATTGTGAACGAGGTGAAGGGCGTGAATCGGGTGGTGTATGACATTACCTCGAAGCCCCCAGGGACGATCGAGTGGGAGTAGGGGCGAAGCATTCGGCCCAAAAAATCACCCAGGGACGATCGCGTGAGTAGGGGCGAAGCATTCGGGCGAGAATTTACTCGAAAGTCGCACAGGTTACTTGCCGAATGCTTCGCCCTTACGGTGGATGGAGCATTCGGGCGATTTTCCGATCGATTTATAGCTTGGTCAACTTGAACGATCGGAGAAAGGTATCGATATTTTGCTTGTTGGCTTGACCGGACTCGCCACCGGCGATCAGCATGTACAGGCGATTTTGTACCAGAAAAATACGGGTTTTGCCAAAGCCATCGGGATCGGACAGGGTGAGTTCACGCCCTGGGTTGCCGGATAGCGTAAATGACTGTTTTGCCACAACCTTGCTTTTCAACATTTTCCCACTATCTTTCTCCATGTTATTGAGGAGATCTTGGGCCATTTTGCTCTTGGGATCAAAACTGACAGGCATTTCCAGCACCATTACCGCATAGCCCATTTTGGCTGACACTTGAGTGGCATAAGTCGTCATTGGGGATTTGTCCTGGCCGATTGAGACGGTTGCGGTTTCCATCTTCGGAGTACCTGGCATTTGAATGGCAAAACCATTTCCCTGAAAACTTTGAAACTTTTGTGCGGGTGCGGCTTGTGCCGGATTGGACGTGATGACCAGATTGACTGGAATGGCAATGGCGGCAATACAAGCCGGAACCAAACAAGCTGCAAGAAATTTCTTCATCAGGGAACTCCGATCGCACACAACTTACAGGAATAATCTCACCGTAATTCATCGATCGGGCCACAGACAATCGCATTTTTGCGGAGATGCGCGGTTTTCTGCCAGTTTTAACCACCTACAGCTCCAGCGACAACTGATAAATCTCCCGCTTCGGCAAGTTCAACTCCTGCGCCAACTGCTTACTCGCCGCACTCCGACTCAATCCATCCGCCAACAACCGCCCCAAAGCCGATCGCAGATCCTCATCCGAAACAGTCGCCACCACCGCCGTCGAACCTGCGACAACGATCGTGTATTCGCCTTTGGGTTCGCGGGTTTGGTAGGCGACGATCGCTTCTCCCACCGTCCCCCGCCAGAATTCCTCATGCAGTTTCGTCAGTTCGCGCCCGATGACGATCGCCCGATCGGCTCCAAACACCCCACCCATACTCGCCAACGACTCCCGCAATCGATGCGGCGATTCGTAAAACACCATCGTCCGGGTTTCGGCTTGCAGCTTGGCCAAAACCGTTTGGCGTTCCTTTGCTTTGGCGGGTAGGAAACCTTCAAAGCTAAACCGCAAGCTGTCCAATCCTGAAGCCGCGATCGCCGTAATCACCGCCGTCACCCCCGGAATCGGCACCACGGGCAACCTCGCATCCACGCAGGCTTTGACTAATTCGTAGCCTGGATCACAGACGCAGGGCATTCCGGCATCGGTGACGATCGCGATCGATGCGCCTTGCTTGAGTTTCTCCACCAATTCGGGAATCCGTGTGACCCGGTTATGCTCGTGGTGGCTGATTTGGGGCGTTTTGATTTGGAAATATTGGAGCAGTTTCCCGGTGTGGCGGGTGTCCTCGGCGGCGATCAAATCGACTTGTTTGAGGACATCGATCGCCCGGAAGGTCATATCCTCCAAGTTGCCGATCGGGGTGCCCACGACGTACAGTGTTCCAGCATGAATCTCCATAGGAGCATGATATGGCAGTTGTTCCAGGGAATGCAATGGGTCTCTTTGTCGGGATGACGACGTTGGATTTGGTTTATCTCGCGCCGCAGTTCCCCAAATCCAATCAAAAAATTGTCGCGATCGACAGCACCACCGCCGCCGGAGGCCCCGCGACGAATGCCGCCGTGGCGTTTCAAGCGTTGGGCAATCGGGCGAAACTCCTCAGCGCGATCGGCCAGCATCCTAGTACGACGATGATTCGAGCGGATTTGGTGGATTTGGAACTGTGGGATTTGGCTCTCGATCGGACGGAATCTCCGCCGATTTCGTCGATTATTGTGACCCAATCGACGGCCGATGGTCTACGACCGAGCGAAGCTCATCGGGCCGTGATTTCGATCAATGCGACCCGCTTCCAAGCCGATGTGGCCGACATTCCGGCGGATATTTTGCAAGATGTGGCGATCGTTTTGATTGATGGGCATCAGATGGCGGTGGGGGCCGCGATCGCGCGATCGGCCCGCGCCTTGGGAATTCCCGTCGCGATCGATGGCGGCAGTTGGAAACCCGGATTTGAAACCGTTTTGCCTTGCGTGGACTACGCCATTTGCTCGGCAAACTTCCGGCCCCCAAATTGTGATTCGATCGACTCCGTATTTGATTGCCTTGCCGATTTTGGGATTCCCTACGCGGCGATTACCCAAGGTGCGGAACCGATTTTGTATCGCGATCGAGGACAATCAGGCGAAATCCCCGTCCCCCAAATCCAATCGATCGATACCCTCGGCGCAGGCGACTTTTTCCACGGGGCGTTCTGCCATTTTATGTTGCAAATGCCTTTCCCGCAGGCGTTGGCCCAGGCGGCGACGGTGGCGGGTCGATCGTGCCAATCCTTTGGCCCTCGATCGTGGCTCGACGAAAATCAGCTTTTACCCTAGAACGCTCCAACCTTGCCTATAATTGTGAATGCAATGTAACAATCGCAAATCCCTATGACAACCTCTCAATTAACGGGTGGTCTCTCGCGGCAGCAGCACCTCCTCATCGCTGCCCTGATTTGGACCGTAGTGGGTGTGGGCCTATCGACGATGGGCGGACTTTTTTGGTTTCATTTGCCGTATTTGGGCGACCTGGATGCGCGGCATTTGGCGATCGGCGGCACGGCGATCGGCGTCGGCTTACTCAAGGGCAAATTCGTCCTGGACAAAACCGCAGGCCGCGTGGTCGATCGGGCCAATGCCCTGACGGAAACCAATCCGGCGAAGAGCATTTTCCAAATGTTTGGTGGTAAGACGATCGCGCTGGTCGGGGCAATGATGTTCATCGGCTACATACTGCGGGCCACGGGCGTCAGCTACGAAATTCGCGGCTTGGTTTATCTCGCTGTCGGCCCGGCGTTGCTCTGGAGTTCGCGCAATTACTGGCGATCGGCGTTCGACAAAGCCCCAGCAGTAGAATCGGTGGTTTAGGGCATAATACAGGCCCCCTAACCCCCAATACTGGGGGAACCGGACGCTCATACTCCCCCAGTATTGGGGGCCGGGGGGCGGTTCGGCGAGGTTTTTCGCATTGATTCGAGAATTAGGCTTGAGGTCTGGAATGATGTTCGATCGATTACCCGAATTATGTGACCTGGCCCGGACGATCGGGTGGCAGGCATCGGACATCCTGCGCCAAGCCGAAACCAACTTCGACGTGGAAAAGTCCGGTGATAGCCCCGTCACCAGTGCGGACTTGGCGGCCAACCGCTGCATTTTGGACGGCCTGCAATCGGTCTTGGGCCTGACGGAATTCGCCTACCTGAGCGAAGAAACCCACGCCAACCAGCCCCCTGAAGAGCGACTCGGCAAACCCTGGGTCTGGATTATCGACCCGCTCGATGGCACCAAAGATTTTATCCAAGGCACTGGGGAATATGCGTCCCACATTGCGTTGACCTACAATGGGCGGCCTGTGGTTTCCGTTGTTGCTTGTCCGGGCCAGGGGCGGCTGTATTCGGCGATCGTCGGTAAAGGCGCGTTGGTCGAAACGAAGGCGGGCGATCGCCGCAAACTCCAAGTTTCGGCAAAGGCGACACCGGAAGAATTGGTCTTGCTCACCAGTCGCAACCACCGTAGCGGCCCGATGGAAACCTTGATTGAAAAGCTGCCGCACCATTCGCAGAAAGCCGTGGGTAGCATTGGTGGAAAGTTAGCCGCGATCGCCGAGCAGCAAGCGGACTTGTATCTCACGGTGTCGGGCAAATCTGCGCCGAAGGATTGGGATTTTGCCGCGCCGGATTTGATTTTGACCGAGGCGGGTGGTCAGGTGACGGGATTTGACGGGCAGCCGTTGATCTACAACAAAGCGGATGTCAGTCTTTGGGGTGGGATTTTGGCGAGTAATGGGCCTTGTCATGCGGCGTTGTGCGCGATCGCGGCGCAGGTGATGGCGATCTCGCTAGCAGATTGATGAGCTTGAGTCAGTAGTATCAAAAGCTAACTTATGACCAAGTAGTGTTGACCGTCGTAGGAGAGCAAATCCCTGTTGTACAGATGTTCCCTCGACCAAGTTGCATTGCAGAGCAATATCAAGACACTCCTGTAAAAGTTCCAAATCATGAAATGTTCGTGCTCGCCGCAAAGCGATCGAAAGTACGAACTCCGTCAATGATTCGCGGTGGTGAGAATCGAGATACGCAATTGCGTTTTGCCACCTTGGCTGACGATCCGGATTTTGTAGAAGGGCCAAAATCTTGTCGATCGCGCCAATCAATTCCGGTAACGGTTTGTCCGTGGCAGGCAATGCGAGTGTTTCTCTTAATGATGATGCACAAAGAAAGCCCATAACGACCGTTGCGTGATACGAAGTACGCAGTATGTACTCCTCTTGCAAATCTCTGGGTAAGCCCGTGCAGTCTAGGGCCTCATAACCTGGTCCTGGAAGGAATCCAAGCTCATCTTGAATTGCTGTAAGAAGTCCGAAACTGAATGTAGCCGCAGGACTCCACGGTAAGCGAAGCATGGGCCATGTCCAAAGCAGTTCAGCAGCCAAATCGAAATTATCCGCATCAACGGCGGCGGCGAGGGCCGCTTCAGCATCGCCTTCGATCTCTTTTAACGAACGTGGCCATTGCTGGGATCTCTGTCCCATATCACTCATGTAAAGCAAAACATGTGTAAAGGCGTAGAGATCGTGTGTAGAAGCTCCAAGGGCATCAAGTGGGCGCGCAATACATGTGTTGGCAAGCAGATCCGCAGACAGGTCAGAGTCATCAGATGACCATATTTTCCGAAGCCAGATGTGTTCTAGCTGATGGTTTGGAAGACGCTCAGGTTGACCAACATCCTGACCCTGGATAATTTCCACAAGCATCTGATCAACTGCCTCGTCACGATAACCGAGATCAGTTAAATAGATGTGCGCCGCTGCATTATCAAATGCCTGAGATGGATTATGACAGAGCAACGCCAGCAGTGACGAACCACGCGCGGCTGGGATCAAGCGATGGATCAACGTGTTGATTGAAGCAGCAATTTTGTGGTCGGTATCTCTGAGGAAACTAGCGCACCGAATCAACATAGCTGATTCGGCTACAACCTTAGATACAATCAGAGGGCGTACATCACGCGGAAAATTACTCGCAGACAATGCTGAGGAACTACGGTCGCCCGATTCTTGCTTGGACTCTTGATGAAGAGCAAGGTTCACAGCGCGCTCAGCAATATCTAAAGATTGCCGAACGCGCTGGATTAAGTCACACTGGTTCCACATTACACAATGATTGCTATACATCATAGCTCATAGAACCTAGCGACCATTCACGAAAATAGTCTTGGCTACTGATTAATCTGACCATTGACACGATCGACATTTGCAAGATCAATGATAGGACCTGGCCACCCACAGTTCCAAACTACTTTACGATTTACGATGTGCACAAGATCTTCACCCTCTAAAAGCGCGCGCTCTCCGAATTTGCTTAGGGTGGAGCCAACAGCATCAAGATTGATTGCTTTGCTCTCTATGAGCGCCTCTATATACTGTTGCTGGAATGCGCTCCGCTGATTACTTGCCATAACATCCACCATCCTTACGTTTCGCTAAGTTACACTTTCCACAATATCACTGGGGATCTCTCAATGGCTGAACATTCTAACTATGTGATGGATCCTGAATCCTCAGAAGCTTATCGCGTGAGAGTTTTATTCCACTGCGAAGAACTTAACCGCGAAAAAAATCCCGCACATCGAGCCACGATCGCCCTCTATCTTGCCGAAGCCGCTACCACTCTGGCCCGACTCGAAGCCGAATCGGCCAGAACGCCAACAACCGCCTAACCCCTACATCATCCGCCGCGCCATCACCGCATAAAACGGATCCCCGCCCGGCAACCCAAACATCTGAAAAATCTTGCTACTCACCCCCGCCTGCTCCACCACCTCCGGACTGCTAAAGCGATGCTCCGTCGCAAAGTAGGACTTCACCAACGCCACCCGATCGCGCTCACTCCCATCCCGCCAAGCCGCGATCGCCTTCTGGTAAAACATCCGATTGGAAAAGCTAAAAATCGCTATACCGTCGGTCTTCAGCACCCGATAGACTTCGCTGAAGATCGCTTCGGGGTACTGAAGATATTGCACTGACACCGTACAGACCACCGCATCGAAGGTTTGATCGGCCAGCGGTAGCTTGGGGGTTTCATTCAAATTCTGGACGAAGTAATGATTCAGCCGGGGATTGCGGGCCAGTTCGGCATCGTTCATCCCGTGACCTTCCACATGGTCAAATTCCACATCACTGGGCAGATGCGACACCCAGCTACTCATCAAGTCCAAAACCCGGGAATTGGGTTTCAGCCGATCGCGATACAGCTCGGTCAACTGCTGAATGAATCCCTCATCCACATGGGTAACAAAACGCGGCGCATCGTAGAACTGCAAATCGTCCGAGGCATCGAGTTTGGTGCGCTGATCGGGATTGAGTAGGGGCATGGGATTTCTCTAACCAAAGCCCTACTATTCTGTCGGGAAATTGCCCAGGATTGCAAATCCTAACTTGCCCGACTTTCAGCGTTGATCGGAATCCCCGGTGATGTGCCGAGGACGACTTCTTCGTAGGTGCCGGACTTCACGACCCGACCGCGCTCCATCATGTAAATCCGATCGCAATGCTCGATCGTGCTCAGACGGTGGGCAATGATAATCAGGGTTTTATGCCCGCCCAGGGTTTTGACGGCATCGCTGACCAGGAGTTCGGTGGCGTTGTCCAGGGCCGATGTGGCTTCGTCTAAGACCAAGACCTCCCGATCATGGTAAATAATCCGCGCAATCCCCACCCGCTGCCGCTGTCCGCCGGACAACTGGCCCGGCCGCCGGGCAAGCAGGTGCTGGATCTGCAACAGCTTCGCCACCTCCTGGATGGCGAGGTCCCGCTCTTCCTTCGGCACCTTGCGCATCTCCATGCCAAAGCTGATGTTCTGCGCCACGGACATGTTGGGATATAGCGCATAAGACTGGAACACCATCGCGATGTCGCGCTCGCTCGGATGGTCGTCGCGCACGCTGCGGCCGCCGATGCGCACGTCGCCGCCGGTGGCCGTATCCAGTCCGGCAATGATGTTGAGCAGCGTGGACTTGCCGCAACCCGAGGGTCCGACCAGGACCAGGAACTCGCCGGCCTCGACGGAGATGTCGATGCCTTTGAGGATGTCGAGGTCGCCGTAGCGTTTTTTGATATTGACGAGTTCAAGCGATGACATGATTCACTCCGGAGCGGGCTCAGCCCTTGACCGAGCCGGCCATCAGGCCGCGCA
>JANOQX010000211.1:0-2681 GCA_031415035.1 Cyanobacteria bacterium VAR_4_metabat_243 | reverse complement strand
AAGCGGGTGCCCAGATGTTCTGTCGCATTCGCAGCTACCTTTCCACCTTGAGGAAACAGGGTCGTAATGTTTTAGATGCGCTCGTTCAACTATTCATGGGCCATCCCGTTTCCCCTATTCCATCGCCTGAGTAGTTACGTTGCAACGGCATATTGCCCGCCACAACTTCGATTGTGGGCATCTGGCGATTCTCCTTTGGTGCTTGCGCGGGAACGATGCCCCGGATTTGGTCGAAGCTGTAACGGGTGCCTGAGTTGGTGACAATGCGGGCAAGCTCACCTGTCTTCTGATGCTTGAAACCAGCCAAGCGCATTACCCGTGAAGGATTTTTGTTTTGCGGATCGGCGTCGGTAAACTTGATTAAATCTGCCTGCAAAGACTTCCAATCCCCGATCGGGCAAGGCACACCAAACACCCAATAACTATGAATCGACTTCCCGCCCGTGTCCACTTGGAAAGTCGGCTCTGGTAATCCTAGCGATTGCCACAAGTCAATCTGTAGTTCTTTGGCCATGTTGTCATGCTCATAGAACACAGCCCGTCCGCTGACTACAGATGCGTCATTGTGACCTTGCCCATTCACCACAACGTACAGGTTGAATCCGGCATCGCTGGCCTTCTGGAGTTGCACGGGGATGTTGAAACCTTCACCACCAATGTTTCGCGCTGATACACCAGCCTCCCTATCTGGCCAGATAGCCCGATAGAAAACAGTGTCGCTGTCGGTGTAGCCAAGTGCCTGTAACTGCTGTTGGGTGGACATTACGCAACACCCCCATTTCCAAGCAATTGGGTGTACAGACGTTTTTCCATCCACTTTTGATAGCGGTCGCAGGATGCGCACACCTGACGAATCTGTTCCCCTTGTGGGTAAGCGATAGCCTTGTGATGCCCACAGTGAGGGCATTTGTATTCGATTGAAATGACGCCATCAGGTGGCAAAATTTGTGCTAACATTAATGCAGTAATTATTTTTGAAGCGACTGTTCACAACGGCATCTCGCCAATCAAAAATCTAAAAGCCGTTCAAGTCGCAAGCTGGACGGTTTTTTAATGCGAATTTTTGATTCAAAAGCCTTGGAGGCACAAGCCCTAGCTGGGTTGTTTATCCGGCGCAGTCCGGGCCGCTAATGCGTTGATTAGGAGTGATTAGTGAGTGATTTGGCTTTCGCCGATTGCTTTTGTGGTGATGTTGTCCATCGCCGATACCAAGATTTGGCGTAGAACGTGATTGGTCGAAACCCCTTCACGTTCGGCGATTGACTGAATAAATGACAACTCAGAATTGTGCAGCCGGAACGTCCTTACGGTCGATTCGGTCGCTTTGATTCCTGAGATTTGAATTTGGTTATCCATGTACACAACTCTACTCGGTTAATTAATCGACTGTCCATCTATTTTGAAAATACTTTCTGCCATATAAATATAATAGAACGGCTTGTAGATAGGCATTTCGTACAAAACGCAGGGGCTATTATATTTATATAAACCCATCATCAAACCGACTCCGATTAGGTTTCAGTTAGCGTATCTGGCTGGAGCGTTCCGAGATTGCGGGTGATTGTTGACGCCCAAAATCCACAAAAATTGGTGGAAATTCATTGAATTAGTGCTTCCGTACCAATGACGTGGGATCCACACATCAGTCGTCGGTGGGTTCATCCACGATCGGGCCGTCGTCGGTGCCTTGGGTCGCCTCTTCTGCTACAGCTTCTTCCGCCTTCTTTCGATAACCGAGCGTAGACAAATATTCAAAAGCGATGTGGTTCAACGCCGTGGTGCTGTCCATTGAGCGATCAGCACCGTAAAGCTCGACCATCTTCAAGATGAGCTTATCCATGCGGTAAGTCCGCTTGATTGAGTTCTCTTTCTTCTTCCGGCCCACGGGGGTACAACCTGTCGCTTGCATTTGTGTCACCTAATTAAACCGCATATTCATACAGTAGCCTGTTTTTTGTTATAACGGCAATACGTTATTATCCACATTGCTTATGCTGAAAATGGCGAAAAATTCAGTCGATAGCCTTTCTCTGAAAGACTTATAACCGTTAAAATGCACCCACTAAATGATAAGTTCTACTGAATAATAACGTATTGCCGTTATATTGCCGATACGTTATATTAGGTACATGAGCGAGGGAGAGACAACCCGGTAAGCCTCAAGCCACGGGGCGAACCGGGACTGACGGCAATCAGCGGAGGCGAGATGACAACTCACCGAAACACAAATCTCTCTAATGCAGACCCCACATATGTAGGACGAATTGAATGCTTGCACTGAATCATGGGCCAATCCAAGCCGCCGAAAAGCGCCTACTGGCATTGGGTTTCATCGACATCGACAATGGTTTCTACCAACGCAACGCTGATACAAAAACCTTGCGACTTGGTGGCATTTTTGACGGGCTTATCCTTCGTCCCTGTCACCCGATCAGCTTAGAGCCGCTTGCACCAAACTATTTAATTCAATACTCCGGACACCTTTTTGAGAGAAAAAGGGTAAAAATCGACAAAAAGCGATTCATCGGATAAGGTGCCAATGTAACTACTCAGCCTTAAAATATAAAGTTGATTTTTCCAGTATGCGGCCATCATTCGCTAGGATTTAGTCATTACCAATCAGTCAGGCGAGGGCAATAGCTTGAAACGGGAACCCCCACTGAAAATCAGTCGTGATGAAA
>JANOQX010000210.1:0-26343 GCA_031415035.1 Cyanobacteria bacterium VAR_4_metabat_243 | reverse complement strand
ACCGACGGTCGGTCATCGACCCTACCGCCTCTATCGCTTCCTCACCGAAGTCGAGGATATTCTGGGGCACACGGACGATCCCGAAACCCAACTGGTGCAGATCATCCCGCTCGTTCAGCGCCTCCTTGAACAATCCCCCTGGTTCTACTTCAATCCCCTCACACCGGATCCAGCCACAGGCTGGGCCGTCGAAACCCTCTACGACGAACCCGAATTTCCCCTCACCCTCCAGCTTGTCGCCTGGGCACCGGACAGCACCTCCCCGATTCACAACCACGGCTGTTGGGCGATCGTGGCGTTGCTCCAAGGCGACGAAATCAACCGTGTCTGGCACCGATCGCCCACGGACGAATATCCCAGCCAGCTTACCCCCGCCCCGGCCCAAACCCTCACCAGCGGCGACATCCTCGGCATCCTCCCCGACGCCATTCACCAAATCGCCGCCCTCGGTGATCGTCCGACCATCAGCTTCAACCTGTATGGCCCGACAAACTACGCCGATCGCTACCAATTCGACCCGATCGCCCACACGGCCCATAATTTCTAACTATTTTGGCGATAATATAGCCGCAGAAGATTCGCGGTCGGCGCGGTGTTAAACGGGGAAGTTCTATGGATGGTGGTTCGATCAAGGCTCAAGCCATTTGGCAAAAGCTGACCTTAAGTCAACTGTCACTCAGCGAGTGGCGCGGAGCCAGTGTGCTCTACAAATTGGTGGGGCTACTGCATGGCTGGAAATACAGCAGTTGGCTGCTGTCCCATAGCGATGCGATTTCGCTGTGGCTTTTGAGTTTATTTTTTGGGCTGGCCCCGTTTGTCTCGACGGATTTGATGTCGGTGTTGCTGGTGGGCTGTGCGGGCTTCTGGCTGCTGCTGACGATCGCCGATGGCAAAGCGGGCGTGGCGCGGCAGGGGTTGACGCCGATGCATTTGCTGGTGATGTTGTATTGGGCGATCGCCGTGGTGGCCGTGGGCCTGTCGCCCGTCAAAGTTGCGGCGTTGAAAGGATTATTCAAACTGACGCTGTATCTGTTGCTGTTTGTGTTTATGGCGCGGGTGATGCGATCGCGCCGACTGCGGGACTGGCTGATTGGGATTTATCTGCATGTGTCGCTGATTGTCAGTAGCTACGGCATTTACCAATGGATCTTCGGGGCCGAACCCCTGGCCACTTGGTCTGATCCCACGTCTGAGTTCTCGGAGCTGACCCGCGTTTACAGCTATTTGCGCAATCCCAATTTGTTGGCGGGCTACCTGATTCCGGCGATCGCCTTTAGCGTCATGGCCGTCTTCGCCTGGAAACGACCCTTGCCCAAGATTTTGGCCGCGATCATGGCGGCGGCGAATATTCTCTGTCTGATTTTCACCTTTAGTCGGGCGGGTTGGATTGCGTTGGTGGTGATGGCGGTGACGATCGCGCTCTTTGCGGGGTATTGGTGGAATTTGTATCGGCGGGCTTGGGTGTTGCCTGCGGTGTTGGGCGGCATGGTGGGCGCGATCGCCCTGGGGATTATCTTCGTCCCCGCCGTGCGCAGTCGGGCACTCAGCATCTTCTCCGGACGCGGCGACAGCAGCAACAACTTCCGCATGAACGTCTGGCTATCCGCAATCCAAATGATCAAAGCCCGTCCCATCCTCGGCATTGGGCCAGGAAATGACGCCTTCAACCAGGTCTATCCAATTTTCTCCAAAACCCGCTTTACCGCCCTCGGAGCCTATTCTGTCCCCTTGGAAATCCTGGTGGAGACGGGGATTGTTGGTTTTGCCTGCTTCAACTGGCTCATCCTCGTCACCTTCAGCCAAGGGGCCAACCAATTAAACCAACTGCGCAAAGCCCAGGATCGTCATGGCTATTGGTTGATGGCCGCGATCGCCACGATGATTGGCTTGATGGCCCAGGGCATGGTGGATACGGTGTGGTATCGGCCTCAGGTCAATAGTCTGTGGTGGTTTGCGATCGCGATCGTGGCGAGTTTTGTGGGGTCGAGTTCGCTGGCCCCGCAAACGCCCTCAACAATATCGGCTGAGGGTGAAACTACTTTCTAGACCCTTCAGCCACCCCAACGATGCTGACCTCCAAGCCGAATATACCGACTATCTCGCCCAGAAATACCAATAAGCCGCCCCGTGAAAATTCTCATCGATACCAACATCGTCTGAATAGTTCGGTAAAAGCCAGTGGCGGGCGAAGTCACGGTAATGGTTTGACCCGGCGCAGGAATCGGATAAAGTTCAGGGCTAGATCAAATACCTGATTGAAATTGCTAGTTTGCGCGAGCTTCAAGCGAAGCTCGCGCATTTTGATCACATCAGCGGGCGTCAGTTGCACCTGCTGTTTTAGCAATGCCAGCCGCGCCTGCGAATAATTCAACATTGCCTGGTCGAGCTGGTCGCGCAGCGCCAATTGCTGATCGAGATCCGCTGCCATATAGCGAATATCCAACTCACTCAAGACATCCGCCGCGAGTTTCAGAAAGGCTCGATTTGATTCGGTTGTCGAAGACATCAGCGTCATTTCCAGTCAGATCAATTGGGGGGTGTCAGCGTCACGGTTGGGGGATTGCGTCCATCGGCAGCGGCATTCACCCGATCGATCAGCGATCGCGTCACGGGTTGCCACAGCGGATCGCGGTTCAGATCGCCCAGTAGCCGATCGAACTGCGACTGGGTGCGGCCATAGTCCCGCCCCGTCAGGCTCGATGCCGTCGTCAAAACCTGCGACACCCCCAAACTCAACTGGCTCAAACTCAAATCATCATAGCGATTCGCTAGCTCGATCACATCCTTGCCGATCGCCACCGCCTTGGTGCATTGCAACACCGTCGCTTCGAGCAATTGCTGCTCCTCCTGCCGAATCCGCTGCCATTCCGCCAGCAGTTCCCCGGTTTGGCGTTCGAGTTCGCCCTGGCGTGTTGTCGTCGCCCCATTGCCTAAGGCTTGATAATCCCGCCGCACCCGTCGTAGATTGGCGATTACCCAACTGCGATGCCGCACCAGCAAGGGCGGATTTTTCTGAATGGCATCGGCAAACAGGGCCATCTGCACCGTCAGTCGCTGGGCATAGACCGCCGAATTTTTCACCGCTTGACTATCCACGATCGCGCCACCTTCCAACCGATCGAAGATCCCTGAAAATCCCGTATACTGCGCCTTCATATCCGCCACAAAGGCTTCCCACTCCGGATCAGGGGGAACGCGATCGGGATTCAGCGCCAGTTCAATCAAGTCGGCATTCAACGGACTTTGGGAATTGAGAATGCGGCGAATTGTGTCCTGGCGGGTTTCGACCAAGCTCCGTGGGGGCGCTTCTAGTTCCCGTTGCCGCAGGGTGTCGATCGCCGCGATCGCCGCCAATGACTCACTGCGAAACTGGGATGCCGCCACCTGAAGCGTCTTCGCCTTTTCGACACTACAACCGCTGACCAAACTCACACAGACCAAACCTAGCAATCCCGCGAGTCTTCGGTTGCTCGGCGACCATCGCCCACGCCACAAACATTCCACAGCCATTTCCCGTCAATCAAAGCCCCTCCATTATGGCGAGAAATTGCAAATTTCACTTATTCTTGCGGCACTTCATCCCACAGCCCAGTCTGTTCGCGCAGACTGGCAAAGTCACCATTGCCCAAAATCAAGTGATCCAGCAACGGTATGCCCAAAATCTGTGCCGCTTTGAGCAATTGCCGAGTGAGCTGAATATCCTCCGGACTTGGCTCCAGGCTGCCGGAGGGATGGTTGTGGGCGACGATCAGCCGCGCTGCGCCTTGGCGAATGCTTTCGCGAAAGATTTCCCTCGGATGGGCCAGGGTCTCGGTCGCTGTCCCGATCGTCACCACCTGACTGGCCAAAATCCGATGTTTCACATCCAGCATCAGCACCGCAAATCGCTCCTGGGATTGCCACATTAGTTCGTGGCTGAGGGCGTTGGCGGCGACGCTGGGATCATCGACGATCGCCCGTTCGGGGGGCCGTGATTGGTAAACCCGCTTGCCGAGTTCGATCGCGGCGAGAATGCTGGTCGCTTTGGCTGGCCCAATCCCCGATACCTGGGTCAATTCGGGCAAACTAATCTGCCGCAGGTAGGCGATCGGGTCGGCTTGCTGTTGGCCAATGTGCTGGAGCAGATGTTGACCCAACCCCACAGCGGAGAGCTTTCCTGGCCCTTGCCCCGTCCCCAGCAAAATCGCAATCAGTTCGGCATTGGAGAGCGTCTTGGCTCCCAGTCGATCGAGTTTTTCACGCGGTCGATCGTCGATCGGTAAATCGGCAATTCGTAAACAATAAGTCATCCCACTCACCAGGCATCGGGTCATCCTGGCAGCTGCACGCTGGTTCTGGTCGTTATCCCCAAAAAAAGAGGAGGCAATTTGCCTCCTCTCAGTAAACCCAATGTCGCGCGTTCAAGCGCCAAACTTAGCGACCCAACTTAGCCAAAGCGCCAACGGCCCAATTCACCCGTGGCCAAGTTAACGTAGTACATACTGCCGTCCGGCCCCGCATCCAACTGCACAATGCCAAACTGGTTGTTCTCAAAGCGCTGTGTATTCACCACGGCGGTACCTGCGGCATTGAAGAACAGGACATCGATCGAACCACGACTTGCATCCGAGGTAAACAGACCGCCTTGAAGGGCGGGGGCTGGCCCGGTGTAGAAGTCGCCCACGACGATCGCGTTCTGGGCGTCATGCAGGTAGGCATAGGCCGAGGCCGTGACCTGGGTACCAGCGGCGTAGAAGGCCTGCGCCGATGCCAAGTTTTGGTACGGCGATCGGGTCGAAACGCCGTTGCCACCCTCGAAGAACGGCCAGCCGAAGTTCTTGCCCCGGCCCACGTTCACTTCTTCCCAAGTGGACCAGCCCACATCGCCGATCACGGGGTCGCCGGTAATCGGATTGAAGGTAAAGCGGAAGGGATTGCGCAGGCCCAGGTTCAGGACTTTCGAAGCATTGCTATCCGCGTTGCCATCGAAGAATGGGTTGTCCGCCAAGCCTTTACCCGTCAGTGGATCAAGACGCAGCATCTTCCCGGAGAGGTTCTTCAGATCCATCACCCGCGCCGCCCGAGGATCAACGTCGCTGTAGGACGTGCCATCGCCGTTGGTGACGTACAATGCGCCGTCCGGCCCAAAGGAGACATCACCGATCGAGTGGGATTCACTATCCGAGGCCAGGTAGTCTTGAATCCAACCGCCATTCGCGCCCGAGGCGTCAATCCCGGAGGATGGCACCGTGAAGTCACCTGTACTGTTCAAGTCGGGACGGCTGGTGTTGGCCCAGGTACTATTGGTGCCCAAGAGGACGACTTGGCTGCCCGCGAGGACTTTGGTGTAGCCCGTGGCCGCATCGGCAGTGACTCGCACCATCCGGGAGGGGCGATTGCCCTTGCCATCGCGGCCCGCATCACCGTTACCCAATGCCGCCTCGGGTGGATCGTAGGTGTAGGACAGATAAATGTAGGGCTTACCCGTGTAGAACTCGGGATGCACCGCCAGACCGATCATGCCGCGATCGCGGGTATTGTTGACATCGTTGCTGATATCGATAAAGGAACCCGCAACGGCGACGCCATCGCTGATCACTTTGACCGTGCCGCGTTTCTCCGAGACAAAGATCAGCTGCTTCCCGTCCGGCGTCAAGCCCGGTGCAAACTCCAAGCCCGTCGGCTCGACTAGGCCACCCACCACGATTTCCTGAATAAACGCGCCCGCGACATCGTTGTCGAGAATCGTTAAGGTCGTGGCCGTCAAGGCTCCTAAGGTGCCGCTGACGGGTGTGTTGAGGTTAATGGCCAGGGCCTCATTGACTTCGGTGAGGACGTCGTTGACGATCGCGACGGTGAAGGTTTTGGTGACTTCATTGGCGGCGAAGGCCAGGGTGCCCGTGGTGGTGGTGTAATCGACGCCAGCGGTGGCCGTTCCGGCGGTGGTGGTGTAGTTCACCGAGGCGGCGATCGTCGTGTCGCCCGATCGTTGCACCGTGACCACCGCCAATCCGCCTGCCACATCTTCGGCGACCGTGTAGGAGGGCCGACTGAAGTTGAACAGGGCGACGCCGCCATCGTCATCCAAGACGTTGATTGCGACGGTACGACGGGTGCCCAGACCCGCGCCCGCTGTTTCACCCAAGGCGACGTTAAAGACTTCGTTGCCTTCGATCACGGCGTCATTGACGATCGCGATATTCACGGTTTTCGTGGTTTCGCCCGGTGCGAAGGTGACGTTGCCGACCACTGCCGTAAAGTCTTGGACTGCAAAGGCGGTGTTGTCAGTGGTGTTGTAGTTCACCGTGGCGTAGCCGTCGCTGCCATCAATCCGATCGAACTGCACCGTGGCAAACGGGGTATCTTCCCGCACCGTAATCGGCAGGCTGGCCATGATGATCGTGCCCGGATTGTAGGGCACCGTGTAGAGCTGCGATTTGGGAATCACTTGGCGCGCCTGGGACGCACTCGACCAAGCGAGCTGGGCCTGGGCTTCGGCATTGGTTTCGGCATATTGCATGACGATGTCGTACTTCTGACCCGCCGCTAAGGTCAGCGTACCGGAGAATTCCGACAGGTTCTGATTCGCCAACTGGTCAACAATTACTTGGCCGTTCACCGTCAATTTGACGCCTTCATCGGCGGTGGTGAAGAAGGTGTATGCCTCGGTGTAGAGCGACTGCACCTGACCACTCCAACGCACCGAGAAGGTGTCGGGATCAATGTCGGGTTCGGGCGAACCCAAGGCCCAGTCGTAGTTCACCGTTGGGTCAACGCGGACGACCCGGAGGTTCGTCAAGTCAGCATTATCAAACAACTCCGCCCGCAGACCATCGCCCGTGCCGATCTGCGTATCGGTTTGGAACTGCCAGCCCGTGATCGTTTGACGGTTGGCCGTCGCCCCAGCGGCGGCGGTGAAGCCGATAAAGGCTTGATTCCCCACGACGTCCAATAGGTCGATCGGGGTGGTCAAGATTGCCGTTGGGGGTTTAGCGGTGCCATCGGACAGGAAGACCGTCAGTTGATTCGTCAGGCCATCGTATTCGACCCAGGCGCTGTAGCTGGCTCCGTTGTTCAAGTCAAAGGGCACGGCTTGGGTGGCCAGGGGGGCGAAGACATCGCCGTTGCGGACGATCGAGACGGTATTTTCCACCGTATCGGCCGCGTTTTTGAAGGTGTCAAACTGGACGGCCAAGCTATTGCCCACGGCCCCGATGCCGACGTAGCTGCCGACGGAACCCAGTGCCCGCGAAGCTTCCGGTGAATTCTGAAGGGCAAAGGTAAAGCCATCAGCGCCGTTTGTGCCCGCTGCGCCATCGAGGACAAATTGGAACTGGGATTTGAAGCCCGTGTTGGCGTTGACCTGGATCGGCGTGCCGTAGAAGGCGCTGCCACGGGTGAAGATCTGGTCGGGGGTCAGTTCGATCCCGCCGCCGGGGCGGCGACTAGCCGAACCATTGAGGCTGATCAAGTCATTGCTGACCGTGGCCAGATTCACGTCAGCGACAGGGACGCTGGGTGGTGCGGCACCGGCGACGGGATTTGGCGTCTGCAAGGCCCAGTTGAGAATTTCTTGCTTGGCCCCGATGAAGCCGGTTCCGGCGGTAAAGCCCATGTAGGCCTGGTTGCCCACAATGCTGGTCAGGTCAACGGTGGTGGACAGGGTGGCTTGGCCGGGTTTGGCGGCATCACCGATGTAGACACTCAGCTGATCGGTGATGCCGTTGTAGTCAATCCAAGCGGTATGCAACTGGCCATTGTTCAAATCAACGGGCGCGAGGGCCGAACTGAGCGAGGTCAGAACGTTGCCATCCCGGACGATCGAGACGGTATTGCTGCCGAGGTCAATGCCGGGATTTTCGAAGGTGTCGAACTTGATGGCGAGGCTGCGATCGACGCCACCGAACCCCATGTTCCCGCCATTACTCCCCAGGGCCTTGACCCCAGCGGCGGAGTTTTGCAAGGTGAAGGTGAAGCCGTCGGTGCCATCAGTGCCAGCGGTTCCGCCCAAACGGAACTGGAAGCTGGTGTTGAAGGAGGTGGTGGTATCCAAGTCCACGGGCACGATCAGGTAGCTGCTCGCCTGTTGGAAGGTCTGGTCATTGGTCAGCAGCAGGGCATCCCCGGTTTGGACAGCCGCGCCATTGTTGAACAGCAGATTGGTGGTGCCGAGGTTTTCGGCTCCGAAGCTGGGGTTGGCCATGACGGCGGCATAGTCCCGCTGCGTCTCGGGGGTGAAGGCGATCGCCACGGGCAGGTTGGGCTGCGATCGGACGCTTAATTCCCAGTCGCCACCCAATGCGGCGTTCCCGGTCAACGTGGCTGAGGCCGCAACGGGCAAACCCGTCAACTGACTGAAGTTTTGGACAAATATTTGGCCGACCAATCCGGCCCCGACTTCGCAGCCGTACAGATAAATCGCGGCATCGGGGGCGAGATGGGATTTCCAGGTGGCCAGGATGGCGGCCTGTGCGACCAAAGTCGCCGTATCAAGGCAAGCCCCGGCCAAATCCAAACAGCCCGGCGCACCGTGGGACACGATGTGGAGCTGCGCGATCGGGTGAGTTGCAGCGGCTAAAGCCGCCGTAATCGCCGCGAGGCCATCCTGGCCGTCACCGAGGATGATTACCTGTGAGGGCGCGATCGCCCCGTCTCGCAACATTGCCACATCCGTCAGATTGGCGTCCAAACAAATCAGTCGATTCACGTTATTGAGCATTCCCGATTAGCCTCGAACCTAAATTCAATTAAAAGTTTGCTTAACCCATATGGGGCCGTGGCCTGAATGGGCGACGACCCCGCCTAAAATCAAATCCGCAACTGAACGCACGCCAACCTGTGGCTGGTTGTTTGCCCGATCGGGATATCGCCCAATTAAAATTGCTTTTTTGGATCAGGTGACATAACTTGTTCCAAAGAAAACAACCGATGCTACATCAAACACTTAAATTCAGCCACAAACTGGTGGATTTATTGTGCCCAAACCCGTATCCGGAAGATCCGCAAATGTCTTAAATATCACCTTCGGATCCGGCAAACATCGTCGATATGGTGCTTTCACGTAGCTGTCACGCCTGACCAGTCGCATTCCTAAGTTACCATTGGCCGCTTTGTTGCTCAGGGGATTTACGGAAACTTGATGCTTGTTTGAAGAATTGCTAAAGCTAGCCACAGGAATCAAACCATTTTTCCTCCGATAAATCTTTAGATCCAATATTTTAGGGGTAAGTCAGCAAACTTATATGGGCGTATACGTTGGGGTGCCGTTAACTTATGCATTGGCGGCAAGAAAACCTGTCCATCCGGCCCTAACCCCTTGTCCGTGCGCCTACTGTAAGTACGCGATCGTCACCCCCGATCCCCCTTCCTCCTTGGGAGCCAGTGCAAAACTTGCCACGCGGCCATGCTGCTTCAGGAAGGCGTGAACCCCCTCGCGCAACTTGCCCGTGCCATGGCCGTGGATCACCCAGATCGCTCGATCGCCCTGAGCGATCGCCTGGTCGAGTTCGACTTCGGCATCCATCACCCGCTGACCGCGAATATCCACGGTGTTTTGGCTGGTTTTGATCAGGGGGGTGGGCGGCGGCGGCGGCAGCGCCTTCGGGGCGCGCTCGGGGGGCTGGACTTTTTCGCCTTGGAGCGATTCGATTTCGGCCATGGTGACGGTCATCTTCATCAGGCCAAACCGCACGGTGAGCGACTCGCCATCGTTGTCGATCGACAGCACGTCGGCTTTCTGGCCCAGGCGCAGCACCCGCACCCGATCGCCCACTTTCGGCTGCCAGCCGCGCTTGGCCTTCGGTGGCTGTTGCTGGGAGGGGAGGTATTTGCCACTGAGTTGCTCCAGTTGGCCCGTGGCTTGTTGGGCGTCCTGGCCCGTGACGTTGCCCCGTTGGAGGGTGCGAATGACCTGGGCGATTTCGGCTTTCGCATCGGCGATCGCGGCTTGGACGGCGGCTTCTTGCTGTTGTTTGAGTTGTTGCTCTTGGCTCCGCAGTTTGTCGGCTTTCTGGGCCACTTGGTCGTAGAGAAATTCGGCTTGCTTGACGAGGCGATCGGCTTCGGCGGATTTGGCGGCTTGCTCGCGGCGTTGGCTTTCCAGTCCGGCGATCACCTGGTTCAAATCCTCCCGCTGGCCGCCCACGTGGGTTTGGGCAATATCGATCACCGCTGGATCAAGTCCCAAGCGGCGGGCGATCGCTAAGGCATTCGATCGGCCCGGAATCCCCCAGAGCAACCGATAGGTCGGCGACAGCGACACATCATCAAATTCCACCGAGGCATTTTCAAACCGATCGTCCTGGTATTTCAGGGCTTTGAGTTCGCCGAAGTGGGTCGTGGCGATGGACAGCACTGCCCGATCGGCCAGAGTTTGCAGTAGCGCGATCGCCAGGGCGCTGCCCTCGGAGGGATCGGTGCCCGCCCCCACTTCATCCAACAGCACCAGGGAATTCGCACTTTTTTCCAGGGCATCGAGAATCCGGCCAATCCGGCGAATATGCCCCGAGAAGGTCGAAAGGCTTTGCTCCAGGGATTGCTCGTCGCCAATGTCGGTCAGCACCTGCTCAAACCACGGCAACTCCACCGGTTCCCGCGCCGGAACGAACATCCCCGCCTTGGCCATCAGGGCCGCGAGTCCGAGGGTTTTTAGCGTCACGGTTTTGCCCCCGGTGTTCGGCCCGGTGATGGCGACGACGCGGATTTGGGGCTGAATCGTCAGGTCGATCGGAACTACAGCCCGACCCGATTCCTGCTTCTCTTGCCAAACCAATAGAGGATGACGCAAATTTCGCAGCACGATGCGTTCGGGTGGATGGTCGTCAGTCTGCGCCCAATCGACGAACCGGGGAGGATTCGCACCTAGCCAATAGGCATACCGCGATCGGGCGACGGCCAAATCCAACACGGTACAGATCGCCACCAACCGGGCCAAATCCGGGCCAACCGCCGCCACCTGCTCGGTCAATCGCCGCCGAATCGCTTCTTCCTCGGCTTGTTCCTGGCGGAGTAATTGCCGCAATTGGTTATTCGCGCCGACGGTGGACTGCGGCTCAATATATAAGGTCGAACCACTGGTGGAAGTATCGTGGACAATCCCCGGCACCGCATCCTTGTGGGTCGCCTTCACCGGAATTACGTAGCGTCCGTCCCGCTGGGTGATCACCGATTCCTGGACGGCGTTGCTCTGACGGCTCATGATCCGCTGCAAGCTATTGAGGATTTGGTCGCGGGTGCGGCGTTGGTTTTCGCGAATGCCGAGGAGCTTGGGATTGGCCCGATCGGTGACGCGCCCCCGATCGTCGATGCAATGGTGAATATCCTGCTCCAGTTCCGGGTAAGTCCGCAGTTCCTCGACCAAGGCCAACAGCGTCGGCACCGTATCGGCTTCCTGGTCATCCACCGATCGGCGCAACTGCCGTGCCCCCGCCAACGTCGTCGCTACTTCCAATAGCTCCGTCCCGCCCAAAATCCCCTGCACATCTGCCCGCGCCAAGCTATCGCGAATATCCTCAATCCCATCGAATTGTAGGGTGACATTCAGTTGGTTTTCCAGGGCATAGACTTCCTGGGTTTGGGCGAGTAATTCGATCGTTTCGGCTTGCATCGTCGGCAATCCCAAATCCCGCGCCCCGGACACCCCCAACTTCGTCGCCGCGAAGGTGGCAAGGTGTTGGCACAGGCGAGGCCATTCGAGTAGGGTCAGCGTCTCAGTTTGAATCAAGGGATTGTGCGGCGGATAAGCAATGAATTTCTATTGTAGTATGGTGGGCGGTTGCTGTGGGGCGGGCGATCGCTACAATAGGCGTGGAAGCTTCGGTGGAAAAATGACCCTTACTTTTAATCCACAAACTTACAGCAGCCTGCTGTCGGATACTTTGCCCCAAGTGATTGATACTGAGGTGGAATACGATCGATTTCTGGCGGTGGTTGAACAATTGCACGCGAAGAAACAGCAGCGGACGCCGGAAGAAGCGGCCCTATATAAGCTGTTGGTGGTGCTGATTGAGACCTATGAGGAAAAGACTTATCCAATGCCCGTTTCCCCACCGCATCAAATTCTGCAACATATTTTGGAGTCGAGTGGGACGAGTCCGGCGGATTTGGTGGGATGGCTGGGTTCGAGTGAGATGGTTAATGCAATCGTGGCTGGAGAACGCCCGATCGACCAAGCTCAAGCCCATCTGCTCGCCGATCGGTTCAAGGTATCGGCCAGCTTATTCTGCTAAACCCATTCGATCGACCCATCGAGGTTTTGCCGCATGACGACACTCATTCCCATCAGTAGACCCGTTAGCCATTTCCAGTTGGCTCCCGGCAGCAAAATGACGATTCCTGCGGTGACTTGGGAAGAGTTTGAGCTGATTTTGGCGGAGTTGGGGGATGCCCGATCGGCCCGCATTGCTTACAGTCACAATACTTTGGAGATTACGGTGCCGCGCCGCGATCATAAGCTGCCGACGGATTTGATTGGCGATATTGTCAAAACGATTTTGCGGACGACGCGCCAGCGCTACCAGCCCTTTGGCTCGACGACCTTTAAGCAGCAGGGAATTGCGGGGATTGAGCCGGATGCTTGCTTTTATATTCAGAATTATGAGCGGATGATCGGGAAGCGGCAGTTGAAACCGGGCGATCCACCGCCGGATTTGGCCATTGAAACGGATGTGACCTCGCTGACGACGATCGAAGCCTATAAGGCGATCGCGGTACCGGAGGTGTGGATTTATGCCAATGGGGGTTTGAAGATTTACTTGTTGCAAGCTGGGGAATATGTGCCGTCATTGACCAGTGGGATTTTTCCGCAGTTGCCGATCGTCGAATGGGTCGATCGGGCGGTCGATCGGGCTTGGACGGTGGGGAGTTTGCAGGCGTTGGAGGAAGTGGAAGATCGTTTGCGTGAGCTGCTGTAGCAAGAATCCGATCGGCTATATTGGAAGCAGATCAATCCCTGAACCGATCGAGGATGTTGCCCGATGGCTACAGAAGTCACGATTAGCTTGCCCGATGAAGTTTACCAACGTGCCGAGCGGTTTGCGCTGTTAGCCAATCGTGATTTGGGCAGCGTACTTGCGGATACGGTGGGGGCTTCGCTGTTTTCGATTCAGCCGCATCTTGATCGCCTCACGCCGATCGACGCAATGGCTGATCCTGAAGTTCTTGCCTTAAGCAACCTCCAAATGGAGCCAGATCAGGACGCGAGGCTCTCGGAACTACTGGAAAAACAGCGGGAACGATCGCTCGCTCCCAGTGAGCCGCAGGAACTTGAAGGATTGATGCAGATTTATCGTGAGGCGTTGTTGCGGAAAACGGCTGCCTTGGTTGAAGCGGTGAAACGTGGGTTACGGGAGGCACCTTGAGTCGTTACATTTCGGAGGAAGTGCGGGCCAGAGATGACACACCGCAGGCATAAGATTTCACTTTCTTTCGATATTTGTTGGATTACCGAGGATTTCAATTACTTCCTCTTTCCAAGCGTCACGTTGTTGTTCAGTTGGAAAGTTAAATATTGTACTAGTTCGCATCGGAAGTCCGCGTTTGACGACAAAATCCATATCCTGACGCTGCCATTTTGGTATGGTAGCGCCGCATCGTTGTGCCGCATCATAAACCGACTTGGCAGCAGCGTTTGTTGCGGTATATTGAGTATGAACGAAATCGAATGCACAAAAGTATTTAGATTTACCTAATCCTTTAACACCAAAATCGATAAAACCTTCATTGGTCATACCAGAATCAGGATTGATAAATCGCTGGGTCAAATTACCTTTGCCATATCCATTAAATTTCGGTTTTTCCAGCAGCAATACCATATTTATCTCGTTATCTTGATTTTGTTTACATTGGTCTAGATGGCCCCTGCAAGTTTCTGACAGTCAGTAAAACATTGAGGTGCTGCAAGGCTTTGAGCAACTTTAATGATAGATGACTTTTAAAAGAGGCTTAGCCACTCCAATAGTTTTTTGCAGTCATTTGACTACATCTGTAGTATAGTCCCTGTTCAAAAAATATTGTCTGCCATAAACAATATGAATAATTCATGGGGTGTCTACTTCATTATTACTTATGTTTTAAAGTTAGTCCGATAAATATCTCCGATTCATGAGCCTCCCCCAACTCCCAATCCACAACCTTGACCACCGCCACCCAGGACTACTCCCCTCCACCGCCGCCAACTACCTCGATGCCGCCCGCGTCTGCCTCGATCAGCACCACACACCACCAACCGACTTCACACTCACCGACAACCACCAAACCGCCCAAACCCAAATCCACTGGATCCCCACCACCGATCGCGATCGCAACGCCTGGGCCAATCTCGACGATGCCACTCGCGATGGAGCTTATGCCCTCGCCCTCGCCGCGATCGAACATCTACGGGAATTTGTCGCCATCCGGCGGGCTGAAGGTCGCACAGGCGCAGACTATTACATCATGCCGATCGATGGTGATCCCGAAGACCTCGAAACTTGGTACCGCTTGGAAATCTCCGGCACCCACCTTGGCACCGCCGCAATCAACCGACGACTTCGCCAAAAACTCACCCAAGCCCGATTCGGCAACAGTCCATTACCCGCCATTGCTGCTGTTGTCGGCTTTAAGGAGAAAAAGATTATAATTCAGACATTGGAGGAGAACCCATGACTTGGCTAGAACACCACAAACTCAGCGAAGCATCCGCCCAACTGGCCGAAGCCGCATTACGCCAGCAAAATTCCCAGCAGGCGCAAACCTTCTATGCCCAAGCCGCCCAAGCCGAACTCCTCGCCCTCGCCGATCTCGATCGCACCAAAACCCGCACCCTCGGCATCACCGTCGTCAGCGCCGTCGCCCTTAGCTACAAAGCCCAAGCCTTCCACCAAGCCGAACAAATCGCCTACCAATGGCTCGCCACCGATTCACTCCCCCCCTTCGCCGTCCAATCCCTCCGCGAACTGCTGCTGGACATCTGGCAACAACAGCCGACGCCGATCGCCAGCTAGAATCGGTGTAGAGCTAGAATAGACTCAGACTTCTTCGTGCCTAGGCCACCATGAGCGAGCGCAACATCGAGCAAATCAACCACAATCTTGACCAGGTGCTAGCCATCGCGGCGGAAACTACCCGGAACCTGACCAAACTGGAACTGGTTGTTCAAGATTTCATCCAAAGCGCCAAACCCCGCCTGCTGAGTCTTGAAACCAGCCGCGAAACGGATGAAGAAAAATTAGAACAGATCGAAAACCATAAAACTCGTCTGGAACGGGCACACCTGGAACATCAGGGCCGCATCGATCGGATGGACGAAATGATTGCACGGTTCGATCGCCAACATCTTGAACATCAGGGCCGCATCGATCGAATGGATGAAATGATTGCACGGTTTGATCGTCAGCACCTGGAACACGAGAGCCGCATTGATCGCACGAATGAGATCGTGGAACGACTTGACCGCCAGCACCTGGAACATCAGGGCCGGATGGAGCGGATGGATGAAATGATCGCAAGGCTCGATCGTCAGCACCTTGATCATCAAGCGCGGATCGATCGCCAAGATCAACTGATCGAATTACTCACCCAGCGCGTTACCGGATAACAACGAATGGGAATATGACTAAGGCCAACTCGATCTTGTAATCTCCGCCAAAAGTTGCAGGCTTTATTTTGGTAGATTATACTATAATCAGTTTAGTCGTCGAATCATCCGATTGAGGAGCCATCTCACCGTGTTTACATCCCTTGCCGCCGATGCGAAAGCCACGATTCCCCAGGATCTATTTGGGGCGATCGGGGAATTGAAACGTGAACTGAATGCGGTGATCCTGGCCCACTATTACCAAGACCCCGATATTCAAGACATTGCCGACTACCTTGGTGACTCGTTGGGATTGGCCCAACAGGCGGCCCAGACGGAGGCGGATGTAATCGTGTTTGCGGGCGTCCACTTCATGGCCGAGACGGCGAAGATTCTCAACCCGAATAAATTGGTGCTATTGCCCGACCTGGATGCGGGTTGTTCGTTGGCGGATAGCTGCCCGCCAGAGGCGTTTGCGGACTTCAAGCGGCAGCATCCGGATCATTTGGTGATTTCGTATATAAATTGCACGGCGGATATTAAAGCGATGAGCGATATTATCTGTACGAGTGCGAATGCGGTGAAGATTGTCCAGCAGATTCCGGTGGAGCAGCCGATTATCTTTGCGCCCGATCGGAATCTCGGTCGTTACGTCATGCAGCAATCAGGGCGCGAGATGGTGCTGTGGGATGGGAGCTGTATGGTGCATGAGATTTTCTCGGAGCGGAAATTAGTGGATCTGAAGATGCAGCATCCGGCGGCAGAAGTGATTGCTCACCCGGAATGTGAGGAACATATCCTGCGCCATGCGGATTTTATTGGTTCGACGACGGCGTTGTTGAAATATTGTCAGCAGAGTCCGAAGCAGGAATTTATTGTGGTGACGGAATCGGGGATCATTCACCAAATGCAGAAAGCGGCACCGGGGAAGACGTTGATTCCCGCGCCGCCCACGACAAATTGCGCCTGTAATGAGTGTCCGCACATGCGGTTGAATACGTTGGAGAAGTTGTATTTAGCAATGCGGGATAAAACCCCGGAGATCACGATGCCGGAGGCCACCCGGTTGGCGGCGTTGGCCCCGATGCAACGGATGTTGGCAATGAGCGTTTAACCCAACAACACCTTCGATGCCGCCGCGACACCCGCACCCGCTGTACCGGGATGACCCAAGGACTGCAACGTGGCTTCCAACGCCGCGATCGCGGTTAACAAATCCCGATCGCTAACAAACCCCAAATGCCCAATACGGAAAATCTTGCCTTTCAATGTATCTTGGCCGCCCGCCAAGATGATGTCGAATTGCTTCTTCATCACCGATCGAACTTGTTCGGCATCCACGGTTGTTGGCATGACGGCGGTGATCGCGGGACTGGCGCAGTCGTCAGCACCGTAAAGTGGTAGGCCCATGGCTTTCATCGCCGCGCGGGTGGCGTT
The DNA here is from genome assembly GCA_031415035.1 of Cyanobacteria bacterium VAR_4_metabat_243. Lineage (GTDB taxonomy): Bacteria > Cyanobacteriota > Cyanobacteriia > Leptolyngbyales > Leptolyngbyaceae > Romeriopsis. The sequence continues at coordinate 9,374 of JANOQX010000210.1, read as the reverse complement.
TTTCAGCCGATCGTGGCGAGCGAAGAGGGGTTCGAGGCCCTCTTTTTTCATCATTTCTAAGGCCGCATGGAGCGCGAAGATCAGATTGATGGCGGGGGTGAACGGTGTGGTGTTCTTGGCGGCGTTCTTTCGGTAAGGCCCCAGATCGAGGTAGAACTTCGGTAGCTTGGCGGTTTCGTAGGCTTTCCAGGCTTTCTCGCTCACCGACACAAATCCCAGTCCGGGGGGAATCATGTAGCCTTTCTGGGAACCGGAGGCGACGACGTCCAAGCCCCAGGCATCGACAGGCACATTACAGGCCCCCAAACTCGTTACCGTATCAATAATACTTAAAGCGCCATGAGCCTTAATATATGGCGCGATCGTTTGTAAATCGTTGATCACACCCGTGGAGGTTTCGCTGTGGGTGATGATCACCGCTTTGATGGCCTTGGCGCTATCGGTTTCGAGGGCTTGCTTGAAGGCGTTGGGATCAAGTGGCTGGCCCCAGTCGGCTTTGATATATTGGACATTCAGACTGTAGGCTTCGCACAGCTCGCCCCAGCGCTCGCCGAATTTGCCGTTGGTGCCGACGAGGACGGTGTCGCCCGCGCTGAGGAAGTTGATGATTGCCGCTTCCATGGCTCCGGTGCCGCTGGCGGCCAGGATCAGCAGGTCGTTATTCGTTTGGTGCAGCCATTTCAAGTTGGCGGTGACTTCGCCAAAGATGGCGCTAAAGTCCGCGCTGCGATGCCCGATCGGATGCTTCGCCATCGCTTGCAAGACCCGCTCTGGCACTGGGGTTGGCCCTGGGATCATCAGCATTAATTTGTCATCCATCGCGCTTGTCCTCGCCTTGACTCACTTTTTGCGAATCCCAACTTTACATCGGATCGCTTCTCCCTGGATCGTCGATCGGCGCGAATTGTTAAGTCCTGTAAATGTAAAGGCACGTGTCGGAAGTTAAACCATTGTGGACAATTGCACTTTTTGCCAACGGCATCGACAACAATGCTATGGAAAGGAAATCGGATATTTCCTTCAGACGCCGAATGGCCGATTCGCTGGCGTCGCCCCGGCAAGCTGATTTACGGCATATCACTTTTCAGTAAGTGCGATCGCTTCACAAATAACGATAGGAGAACTGCGCGTGAAACTAGCTGTTTACGGAAAAGGTGGGATTGGTAAGTCCACCACAAGCTGCAATATCTCGGTGGCCTTGGCCCGTCGGGGGAAGAAGGTTCTCCAAATTGGTTGTGACCCGAAGCATGACAGCACCTTTACGCTGACGGGATTTTTGATTCCGACAATTATTGATACGCTGCAAGAGAAGAGCTTCCACTACGAAGACATCTGGCCCGAGGATGTAATTCATAAGGGCTACGGCGGCGTGGATTGCGTCGAAGCGGGTGGCCCGCCAGCGGGCGCGGGCTGCGGCGGCTATGTCGTGGGCGAAACGGTCAAACTGTTGAAGGAATTGAATGCCTTTGATGAGTATGACGTGATTTTGTTTGACGTACTGGGCGACGTGGTTTGCGGCGGCTTTGCGGCTCCGTTGAACTACGCTGACTACTGCCTGATCGTGACGGACAACGGGTTTGATGCGCTGTTTGCGGCGAATCGGATTGCGGCTTCGGTGCGGGAGAAGGCGCGGACGCATCCCCTGCGGTTGGCGGGTTTGATCGGGAATCGGACGTCGAAGCGGGATTTGATCGATAAGTATGTCGAGACCGTGCCGATGCCGGTGCTGGATGTGTTGCCGTTGATTGAGGACATTCGGGTGTCCCGTGTGAAGGGCAAGACGATGTTTGAACTGGCGGAAGATGATCCGAGTCTGGAGTATGTCTGCGATTTCTACATGAATATTGCTGACCAGATTTTGGCGTTGCCGGAAGGCGTGGTGCCGGAAGATGCGCCCGATCGGGAGTTGTTCTCGTTGTTGTCGGACTTCTATCTGAATCCGCCGACGGGTACGGCGGCGGCGGCTCCGGAGTTGGTGTTGGCGTAATTTTTGGGTCGGTTTCGGTGGGATGCATGGTCGTATTCCACCGAAACCGATCGCATCGATCCGATCGGTGGGATGCCGAGTTTGAGGGCGCGGGATGCGCGCCCCTACGGGTGATTCCGTTGTTTCGTTTTTTGTCCCCTCGCTTGATATATTCCTATGACACTCGCTGAAGCTCAACCACAAGCATTGCAATTTGATTGCGAAACTGGCAACTACCACACGTTCTGCCCGATTAGCTGTGTGGCTTGGCTGTATCAAAAAATTGAGGATAGCTTTTTCCTCGTGATCGGGACGAAGACCTGTGGCTATTTCTTGCAGAATGCCATGGGCGTGATGATCTTCGCCGAGCCGCGCTATGCGATGGCGGAGCTGGAAGAGGGCGATATCTCGGCCCAACTGAATGACTACGAAGAACTCAAGCGACTCTGCGACCAAATCAAGCGCGATCGCAATCCCTCGGTAATCGTCTGGATCGGCACTTGCACCACTGAGATCATCAAGATGGATCTCGAAGGTTTGGCTCCCCGCTTGGAAAGCGAAATCGGCATCCCGATCGTCGTGGCCCGCGCCAATGGACTGGACTACGCCTTCACCCAAGGGGAAGACACCGTCCTCGCTGCCATGGCCCAACGTTGCCCGACCTCGGCGGATATTAAGAAAGTGACGCCGGAAGCGGCCGCCGATCGGAGCGCTGTCCAGAAATTATTCAGCTTCGGTAAAAAGGTTGAAGAAACCCCGGTCGAAGAAAGCCCCTACGTCGATCATGCGCCGCTGGTGCTGTTTGGTTCCTTGGCTGATCCCGTGGCGACGCAGCTCGGCATGGAACTGAAGAAGCAGGGGATTAAAGTCACAGGTTGGCTGCCGGAGAAGAGTTACAGCGATCTTCCCGTGGTTGATCCCGGTAACTTCGTTGCAGGTGTGAATCCCTTCCTGTCGAAAACCGCGACAACTTTGGTGCGCCGTCGGAAAGCGGAATTGGTCAGTGCGCCGTTCCCGATCGGGCCGGATGGGACTCGCGCTTGGATTGAGGCGATCGGGGCATCCCTCGGCGTCGAAATCAAAGGTTTGGAAGAACGCGAACGGCAGATTTGGGAATCGGTGGAAGATTATGTGGCGTTGTTGCGCGGCAAGTCGGTCTTCTTCATGGGCGACAATTTGCTCGAAATCTCCATGGCCCGCTTCCTAATTCGTTGCGGCATGAGTGTCCATGAAATCGGCATTCCTTACATGGATAAGCGATTCCAGGGTGCGGAGCTGCAATTCTTGGAGAAGACTTGTCGGGAAATGAATTCGCCGTTGCCACGAATTGTGGAGAAGCCGGATAACTACAATCAGCTTCAGCGGATTCATGAGCTGCATCCGGATCTGGTGATTACGGGGATGGCTCACGCGAATCCGTTGGAGGCACGCGGGATCACCACGAAGTGGTCGGTGGAATTCACGTTTGCGAATATCCATGGATTTACGAATGTGCGGGATCTGTTGGAGTTGGTGACGCGACCGATGCGCCGGAATGAGGCGTTGGGTGCGATGGGGACTTTGCAGAACTTGGTGAAATCGTAGTTTCGGTGAATTGATTGACTCCGTACTTGACCCGCCCCTCGACTGTAAGTCGGGGCTTCTAGTCGAGGGGCGGTTTGGCGTCGAAGTCAGTCAAATTTTGAATTCGCCAACAAGATTATTCACTTGCGAACTGATCGACCACCCCATTTAAATCCGACAATGCCGCAGAATGGTAGTCATAGTAAAGCTATATTGATTTTTCAAACCCGATCGATTCCCTACTATGACTGCAACTCAGACGGCTCAGGTAAATTACGACATTGAACAAGCGGTGCGCGATCGCTATGCTGAAGGTGCCCGCGAGGCCCAGGCGGCGCTCTGTTGTCCGACGGATGGCTATGATGGGCGCTATCTGACGATTCTGCCGGACGAAATTATCGCTAAGGACTATGGCTGCGGTGATCCGACGCGCTACGTCAATGAGGGCGAAACCGTCGTGGATCTCGGCTCTGGCGCGGGCAAAAATTGCTACATCATGGCCCAAAAAACTGGGGCTACGGGTCGCGTGATCGGCGTCGATATTAATGACGAAATGCTCGGTCTGTCGCGGAAATACTTGGCTGAAATTGGCGACAAGATTGGCTATCACAATGTTGAATTCGTCAAAGCCAAAATCCAAGATTTAGCCCTGGACTGGAATGTGGCTCAGCAGTGGCTGGAAGCCCATCCGGTGAAGTCCTTTGAGGGGATGGCGGCGTTTGAGATGGAGTGCGATCGGCTGCGTCAAACCCAGCCGTTAATTGCGACGGGTAGCGTTGACGCAGTGGTTTCCAATTGTGTGTTGAATTTGGTGCGGCCCCAGGATAAGCAAACGCTATTTCAGGAGATTTTTCGGGTGCTGAAGCGGGGCGGACGGGCGGTGATTTCGGACATCGTGTGCGACGAGCCGCCGACTCAGGCGATTCTGAATGACCCGGATCTCTGGAGTGGCTGCATTTCGGGGGCGTTTCAGGAAGTGGAATTTTTGGAAATGTTTGAGGCGGCGGGGTTTCATGGGATTGAGATTTTGGCGCGGCAGGAGCAGCCGTGGCAGGTGATTAATGGGATTGAGTTCCGATCGCTCACTGTCCGCGCTTACAAGGGCAAACAGGGCGAATGCTGGGATCACAATCAGGCGGTGATTTATAAAGGGCCGTGGAAATTTGTTAAAGATGACGATGACCACGTGTTGCAGCGGGGCGAGCGGATGGCGGTTTGTGCCAAGACATTCCAGCTTTATACCGATCCGACCGGGCCGTATCATCAAGATTTTATTCCCGTGTTGCCGTTGGATGTGGTGGAACAGCCGACGCCGTTTGATTGTGATCGCGATCGTAAACGTGATCCGAGGGAGACGAAGGGCTTGGATTATGATGCGACGATCGTTTGTAGTGATGCGGATTGTTGTTAACGGCTGCGCACCCCAATCGCCCCGCGCGTCAACGGCGGGCTATGAGCGAAACCACCCTAAAGGGTGCTGCAAAATCGTCTCTTAGCCCGCTTCAGCGGGGTTCCCTTACTAGCCCGCCGTTAACGCGCGGGGCGGGCAAATAGCGTAGTCAATCAATCTCCCATGACTACCCTCTTAATCATCTTCACCCGCTATCCCATTCCCGGCCAAGCCAAAACCCGGCTCATCCCGGCTCTCGGCCCCGATCGTGCCGCCGACCTCCAACGCCGCATGACCCGCCAAACGATCGACACCGCCCAACAAACCCCACACCCAATCCAAATCCAATTCTGCGGTGGCACGATCGGTCAAATGTTCGATTGGCTCGGTGACTACAATTACGAACCCCAAGGCGAAGGCGATCTGGGCGATCGAATGGATCGGGCATTTGACCAGGGATTCAAATCGGGGCACGATCGGGTCGTGATCATTGGCACGGATTGTCCTGGCATCGATCGAACCATCCTGAACCAAGCATTCACTGCACTCGAATCCCAGGATCTCGTCCTTGGCCCCGCCGCCGACGGCGGCTACTATCTGATTGGACTACGACGACGGATTCCGGAATTGTTTAGTTCGATCGCCTGGAGCACGGAAATGGTGCGGGCGAAAACCCTGGAAATTGCAAAGGATTTAAACCTCACTTATGCCTTGCTGCCGGAACTTTCGGACATCGATCGGCCTGAGGATTTAGTCCATTTGCCGCCTGCTTTCGGCGATATTTGAACAGTCCTAGCGTTTGTCGCAAATGTGACGATCCCCCTAAATCCCCCTTAAAAAGGGGGACTTTGAAACACCGGTTCCCCCCTTTTTAAGGGGGGTTAGGGGGGATCGACACTGCTGCATCTGGCAGTCAATCCCCTTTAAAACATCCTCTCACGATGAAAATCTCGATCGTCATTCCCACCCTCAACGAAGCCGCCAACCTCCCCCAAATCCTAACCGCGATCGGCCCCCCAAACCCCGATCGCGAAATCATCATCGCCGATGGGGGCAGCACGGACGCAACTTGCGAAATTGCCCAAGCGGCTGGCGCGATCGTCCTCCCCTCGCCTCCCGGTCGCGCCACCCAACAAAACCACGGCGCAGCCCAAGCCACGGGCGAAATCTACCTCTTCCTCCATGCCGACACGCGATTGCCGCCGCACTGGGCCGAATTAGTCGTGCAAACCCTGGCGAATCCTCGGACGATCGCCGGAGCGTTTGAACTCGCGATCGATGCCCCGCAGTGGGGTTTGCGATTAGTGGAATGGGGCGTGAAGGTGCGATCGCGCTACTTCCAACTGCCCTACGGCGACCAAGCGATTTTCCTCCGGGCTACCACGTTTCACCAACTGGGCGGCTTCCCGCCCATCCCGATCATGGAGGATTTTCAACTGGTGCAGCAGTTGCAGAAACTGGGTGCCATCGCCCTTGTCCCGGCGGCTGTCACCACCGCCGCCCGCCGTTGGGAACAACGCGGCATCCTCCAAACGACCCTGCTCAATCAGGTGATGATCCTCGGATTTTATGGTGGCATTGCGCCCGATCGGTTGCGGCGCTGGTATCGGGGCACCCCACCCGGATCAAGTCCGCAAGCCGAGTCAGAAGCGTTACACTAGAGAACGAGTTTCTGGCAGAACGACTATGGCCGTGCGGAAAGACACCATCTTTGAGCAATATCTTGCCCCGATCGTCAAAAATTTCTTGATCGATCGCGATGGTATTCGGCAATTTTACGAGAGCAAAGACTGGCCCGCCGAAGCCGATCGCCTGACCAATCCCCAAGTCGCCTACCCCGAATATTACCAAAGCCAAAACTTCCACAGCATCGAAAACGGCTACCTCAGCGTCGAAGCCGCCGTCTCCTACGACCCGATTACCCAATATGCTCTCCCCCCGAATGAAGCCTGGGTGCGCCAAAGCCTCATCGACGGCATCCAAGGCCAACCCAGGCGGATTCTCGACCTCGGTTGCGGCACGGGTTCCATGGCCCTAAAACTCAAAACCAAATTCCCTGACGCCGAAGTCACGGGACTCGACCTGTCGCCCTACATGCTCGTCGTCGCCGAACATCGTGCCCAGGAAAGTGGACAGGCAATTATTTGGCGGCATGGACTCGCCGAGGCGACGGGATTGGCCCAGGAAAAATACGACCTTGTGACGATCGGCCTATTGTTCCACGAAACCCCATCGGCGATCGCCCAAGCCATCCTCCAGGAAGCCTATCGACTCCTCCGCACGGGTGGCGAAATCCTCATCCTCGATGGCAACCAACGGATTTTGCGGCAATCGGGTTGGCTGACGAATATTTTTGAAGAGCCGTATATTCAGGACTATGCCCAGGGCAGTCTCGAAGCCTGGATGGGAGCGGCGGGATTTGGGGCGGTGCAGTCCCAGGACGTGTGGTTTGTGCATCAGTTGGCCCACGGCGTCAAAGGGATCAACGATAAAGTCCAGAAGCCGGTCTTTGGCGATCGGGCAGCGCCGTCCAAAGGGGTCTGGGCGGCGGGATAAACCCTACGCTCGCGCCCGCACCGCCGCCTGGGGATACAGATACTGGAACCCGGAAACCCGATCGCTGACTGACTCTGGCCCCGCATCCCACAGGCTTTCGAGATAGAAGAAGACCGAACCTAAACCCCGCTCACTGGCGGCAAATACCTGGGTCTGAATCTGTCCCATGGCGATCGGTCGGCGGCGTAGTCCAGTCAAAATCCCCACGGCGGTCGGAATCTTCTGGCGGGCGACGGCCATCTCGGGGAGATCCATGTTTTGCTTGAAGCTGTCGATGTCCGATCGGTACACCTGCACAATCAGCTCATCGGCAATGCCTTCCTTCACCCAAGTCGCCCAATCCTGTAACTGGAATTTGTAGGCGTAGGCCGCGTAATTCGGGGATATGGAAATCATCGCATTGGGCTTGCGCGCCCGCACGGCTTGTTTCAGTCGCACCATGAATGCGGTGATCTTGTCGGCGCGCCATTTTGTCCAGGCGGCATCCTGCGGATCGGCGGGCGGCGCTTTTTTCATTTCCTGCTGGTAGAGCGCTACGGTATACGGATCATAGCCAAAGGTATAGGGCAAACTCATGTGATCATCGAACTGAATCCCATCCACGTCGTAGTTGGAGACGGCTTCCACGACGAGGTCGGTGATGAATTGCTGCACTTCGGGTCGGAAGGGATTGAGCCAAGCGACTTCGCCTGCTGGCCCGGTGGAGGTCTGTTCGCCGTTGCGTTGCTGGGTCAGCCAATCGGGATGATCCATCGCCAGCTCGGAGGTCAGCGGGGCCATAAAGCCAAACTCAAACCACGGCAGCGCCAACATCTGATTCCGGTGGGCCTGCTCCACCACATCGGCAATCACATCTTGGCCCTCCTTGCCCCGATAGACAAAGGGCTGAATCCCCGCTGTCTGAGCGACTTGGCTGGGATAGGTGACATAGCCCGAATTCCAAATCACCGGATACACCGTATTGAATTTAAGCTTGGCCAATTGGCTCATCATCGCCGTCAGCTTCGACCGATCGTGCAACACGTTGACATCGTTATTCGTCAGCCACACGCCACGAATCTCCTCCGGTGGCCGCAGATTCGGGAATAATGGCCCAACGGGTTTGGGTGGCTCGACGGGTTTGGCGACGGCACCGGGTTGGCTGGGATCGGTGGGTTTGGTCGGATCGATCGGGCCATTGCTCGGAGCCGTCCCTGATTCGGTCGAAATCTGTTTGGGTTTAGGGGGTTTGGTCGCCGTGGGTTTGGTCGCGGCGGGTTTGGTGGCCTTGGGTTTGGTCGGCTTGAAGAGCGCGGGCGACTGCGGTTTCGCGGGCTTCGGCTTAAATAACGCGGGCGGCGGCAAAGCCTGTACGCTGCTGGGCAGTGGGCCACTGAGAACGACCAGCAAACAAGCGACGATCGCCAGTAGGGTGCGTGTTACAGGTTTTGAGAAGAACCGATACATTTTGAATAAACCCAGAAATTAAATACTGATGAATTTGCCGCAACCCGCTCAACCATTGGATGAGTCGTGCGTGCCCCGGACGCTCCCGACCCGGTGGCCTGCCAGAGAGTTTAGAATGATATCTTTTCCTTTACCGGAAGATCACTATCCTATCCGGGCAATTTGCCTATGCAAGCAGACGGGAGACACTTCCAAAAGTGCCCAAGCCCAAAGTGCCCAAGGTGGGTTCGCGGTCGATCGGGCGCGATCAGGACGAGGATTAGCTGGTATCCTGACAGCAGTAAGGAATGAGAACTCAATCACATCCAATATTTGTAGATACTGTATTAAATCCTAGAATGCAAGCGCTAATTTTTGCCAGTATTTTTTGGCAAACGGCTTGTCGGACAGTTGTCGCAGCAAATGTCCGTGGGTGGAGGGATTAAATTGGGACGGTCGGGATTAGGTCATGGC
>JANOQX010000209.1:0-61432 GCA_031415035.1 Cyanobacteria bacterium VAR_4_metabat_243 | reverse complement strand
CTTCCCGATCGGGAAGCTGGTTTTTTATGATTGAAGCTGGTTTTTATGATTGAAGCTGGTTTCTATGATTGAAAGAATCTATCATTCCAATCATCAAACAATCAGCAAACCCCCAAACCCGCCACCCGATTCCACCCAGCGATAGAAGGATTAGCAAAACCTATCAACTTCCATAGAAAAACCAATAGGCAAGACTATCATCTCGCCCCAAAAGCATGGTATCTATTAATTAGAATCAATAAATCAAAAAGCATAGTCTTGAATCTATGAAATTTTGTTGAGCCTGCCACTTTCCCGCTCCTTCATCCCCCAATCCCATGCCACACCCACTCGTCCAGACGATGTGGCTGCTGCCGCTGTACACGATTCTCGGTGCCGCGCTGTCAGTCTTTTGGTTTCCCGGAATCACTCGGCGCACCGGGCCAAGACCCGCTGGTTACCTCAATATTTTCATGACGTTGATGGCCGTGGGTCATGCAACGATCGCCCTCGTTTACAGTTGGCAGCAACCCGCCGTGGATTTCACTGTGCCGTGGTTGCAGGTGTCCGGCTTGGATTTGGCCATTCCGTTCCACATCGATTCCACGGCGATCGCGGCCTGTGTGGTGATTACGGGACTGAATCTAATTGCCCAAGTTTTCGCCGTTGGCTACTTAGAAATGGATTGGGGTTGGGCGCGGTTCTTCGCTTTGATGGCCTTTTTTGAGGCGGGGATGAATTTTTTGGTGCTGACGGATTCATTGTTTTTTGGCTACGTGGCGTTGGAATTACTGACACTGGGGACGTACTTACTTGTCGGACTTTGGTTCAATCAATCGCTGGTGGTCACGGGGGCGCGCGATGCCTTCCTGACCAAGCGGGTCGGGGATTTGGGTCTATTAATGGGGGTGGTGGCACTGCTGCCGATCGCGGGCAGTTGGAACTACACCGACCTGACAATTTGGGCACAAACGGCGGATGTCGATCCGCGACTCATTACGCTCGTCGGCCTCGCCTTACTCGCTGGCCCGATGGGGAAATGCGCCCAGTTCCCGCTCCACCTCTGGCTGGATGAAGCAATGGAAGGCCCGGTGCCGGGTAGCATTTTGCGGAACGCGATCGTCGTCCAAGTCGGAGCCTGGATCATGGTGAAATTGCAGCCTGTGTTGGCGCTTTCACCGATCGTGCTCACCACGGCGATCGTCATTGGCAGCATTACGGCGATCGGCGGTTCACTCATCGCGATCGCCCAAATCGATATTAAACGCACCCTGTCCTATCCCACGAGTGCCTACATGGGCTTGGTGTTCATCGCCGTCGGCACGGGCCATGTCGAGGCCGCAATGCTGCTCAGTTTGACCCACGCTTTGGGCATGGCGCTGATGGTCATGAGCAACAGCGCGATTATCTGGAACAGCATTACTCAGGATGTGACGCAGATGGGCGGATTGTGGGGCCGACGGCCTTTGTCGGGATTGGGACTGGCGATCGGGGCAGCGGGACTGGTCGCATTGCCGCCCCTGGGCGGCTTCTGGGCCATGCTCAAACTGGTTGATGATCTGTGGCAAGACCAATCGGGTTTAGTCATCATCGTCATTGCGGTGAATGCGTTTCTGGCCTTTGGGTTTACCCGCGTCTTTTGTCGCGTGTTTCTCGGCAAATCCCATGTGATGGCCGAACGTTGCCCTGAGGTGCATTGGCCCATGGCGTTGCCGATCGGCGTGACGATCGGCCTGATGCTGCATCTGCCAATTATTCTGCATAATCTCGAACTGCTGCCCAACTGGGCCGACATGCATCCCGAAATTGCGCTCGTTTTGATTTGGAGCACGATTACCGGAATCAGCACCGCCGCCGTCATTTATCTCGGTAATACTATCCCCAAACCCGTCCGGCTGCCGTGGGTGGGATTGCAAAACCTATTTGCCTACGATTTCTACACCAAGGATTTGTATGACAAAACGATCATTTTCGGGGTCGGTGGCATTGCCCGATTGGTTAACTGGTTTGATCAATATTTGATTGATGGAGTGGCGAATTTATTCGGACTGGCGACGCTGCTCAGTGGCCAAAGTTTGAAATACAGCACCTCGGGCCAGTCGCAGTTTTATTTGCTGACGATCGTCATTGGTATGGCGATTATCGGACTCTGGCTGAGTTTGCCAATTCTGTCGGGTCCGTAAAACGGTGCAATATATTTGGCCCCCAAACCCCCAACACTGGGGGCTTTGAACCCACATCCAATCCCTCATGCTCCCCCAGAATTGGCCACCCATTCATATCCCCAAACTATCATGCTCACCTTCCTCATCCTCATCCCACTGATCGGAGCCGCCATCATCGGATTCTATCCGGGGCAACTGACCGATCGCCAATCCCGCAATGGCGCGATCGTCACCGCGATCGTCATCATGCTCGGCACGCTATATTTATTCAGCCAATTCGATACCACCGCCACCGGATTCCAATTTGCTTCGTCGCTACCTTGGCTGCCCCAATTGGGTTTGCGATTTAGTTGGGCGGTGGATGGTTTGTCGCTGCCGCTGATTGGGCTGGTGAATCTGCTGACCTTACTGATCGCCTTCAACCCCAACATTGGCCTTAAAGATGGGCAAACCATTCAACGGCCCCGCCTGTTCTACGCCCTGTTATTTCTTGCCAATTCCGGTGTCGTTGGCGCATTTGTCGCCCAGAATTTGCTGTTGTTCTTCCTATTCTACGAAGTGGAACTCATTCCGTTCTACTTACTGATCGTGATTTGGGGCAGCGATCGGCGCGAATATGCCGCCACCAAATTCCTGATCTACACGGCATTATCCGGCGTACTCATCCTCGCGGCATTTCTGGCAATCAATTGGCTGACCCAGAACAATAGTTTTGAATACAGCACGATCGACACCCAAAACATTCCCCGTAACGTTCAGCTCGTCCTACTCACCCTGCTCATCGTCGGCTTCGGCATCAAGATTCCTCTGGTACCCTTGCATTCCTGGCTCCCCGATGCCTATGTCGAATCATCGGCTCCGGTGTCGATTATGCTCGGCGGGATTTTGTCGAAGCTTGGCACCTATGGCCTGATCCGCTTCGCCGTCGGCCTCTTCCCCGAAACCTGGGCCACCCTCGCCCCGATCGTCGCGATCGTCGCCGCGATTTCCGTGCTCTATGGCGCAATGGCCGCGATCGCCCAACATGACATCAAACGCATGGTCGCCTACAGCTCGATCGGGCATATGGGCTACATCATGCTCGGCACAGCGGCCTTGACCAGTCTCAGCATGGTCGGCGTGATCGCCCAAATGGTGGCCCACGGATTAATTCTGGCGTTGCTGTTTTACTTGGTCGGGACGATCGAAGCGAAGGTCGGCACCCGCGAGTTGGAGGCGCTCAATGGCTTGCTCAATCCGATTCGGGGCTTGCCGCTGATTGCTGGATTACTGATTCTCGCGGCGATGGCGAGTGCGGGGATTCCCGGCATGGTGGGCTTTATCGCAGAATTTATGATTTTCCAGGGCAGTTATCCGATCTACCCGGTCGCGACGGTAATTTCCATTCTCGGCACGGGTTTGACCGCCGTGTATTTCGTGATTTTGCTGAATCGGACTTGCTTTGGCAAACTCGATCGGGCCAGTGCCGATTACCCGATCGTCACCCGTCAGGAAACCATTCCAGCATTGGTGCTTACGGGCATCATCGTATGGCTCGGCATCCAACCCACCTGGCTCGTGCAATGGAGCGAAACCACTGCCAATACCATTGTGACTAGTGCTTACCCCCGAGGAGCCGATGTCGCGACTCAGTTGCTGGAATCAGCGGCGATCGTTGCGCCGAGTATTGATTGATTTGTCGTCGATCGCCAACGTTACGATCCCCCCTAGCCCCCCTAAGTCCTTCGGACAGGCTTCGCCAACAAAAGGGGGGAACCGGATGAATTCAAAGTCCTCCTTTTGAAGGGGGAACTGGATGAATTCAAAGTCCCCCTTTTGAAGGGGGATTTAGGGGGATCACCAATCACGCCACAAACCCAACTCTAAACCCATGACCCAAACCGCCACCCAAACCCAGCTCCCACCGTCCACCCATCCCCTCGCCGACATCGTCCATCGGCTCGAAGCGGGCGGAGCCATGCTCCCCGACACTCCCGAAAACCTGATGCAAATCATCGGCATCTACAAAGCCTATGCCGTGCCCATGGACTTCTACTGGCGCGATTTGCTCTACATCGGCGAACAGGTATTTCTCCAGCCATTGCCATTGTTTAAATACTTTATTTCGCAGGAATATCTCGATCGGGAAAATCATTACGCGGGCGACAATGCCGATCTGCGGATCTGGCGCGGGCCAGGGGATTGCCATCCCGAACTGCGCGAATTCATCGAAAAAGGCGAATTTAAACGCAAACTCCCCCGCTGGTTTCATCATCTCTGGCACGATCGGGTGAACATGGAATTTGCTGAAGCCTGTATGCGATCGATGTTCTGGCATCGCGGGATGTATGTGCCGTGGAACCAATTCGATCCGTATTTGGATACAGAGGAATATCGCGCTAATGCCGATCGGGCCATCACCGCCTTCTGCCGCCGCAATCCCCTACTCAAAGGCTTATACAAACTCTTCCCCGAAATGTTCATGGAGCAATGTCGGCAGGCATCCTACTCCGCGAATTTGGGCCTATTCTGGGAAGTGATGGCTCCGGTGTTCTTTGAAATGTCGGATTTGTACGATGAGGGCAAGATTAGCACGGTGCCCGAAGCGATGGATTTCTTGGTGAATGGCATCTTCGCGATCGCCGGACGCCCGATTTATCACAACGTCTACATCGACGGCGAGTGCTACGAAATTATTCCGAAGTCGAAGGGCTTCACCTGGCTCTATGAAGCCGCTTTGCCCTACGTGGAAGCCGTGTTCTACCGTACCGCACCGTTCCGAGGCACCAAATCCTACAACGCCCAAACGGAGGAAGTCCCCGACGCCCAAGCGGATTTCCACTATGGCATTCTGTACGCTGACACCTTACCCGTGGGCACCGCTGGCATCCCGCCGACATTGCTGGCGCAGGATATGTTGCATTTTCTGCCGGATTACTTAGTGGAATACTACAAACAACACTGTCGCGGCGAAGCGGACACGCTAATCCAATTGACCGTCAGCTTCCAACGATCGATGTATTGCGTCACCTCCGCCGTGATTCAGGCATTGCGTGCCGCGTTGCTCTACCCCTTGGACGACCCGAACCCCGACCATCTCCGGGCCAACCGCGCCTTCTTTGAAGCCCAAATGGATCGCTTTCTGCGCCCCGAAGCCCGGATCAACGACATCCAAGACCAGTCCTATCGTTAGCCTTACTCAATTAAATCCCACGCCAAAAACCATGCCCAACATCGTCGAAATCGCCGTCAGCAATCCCAACTTCACCACCCTCGTCGCCGCCGTCCAAGCGGCGGGATTGGTCGAAGCCTTGCAAAGTCCGGGTCCCTTCACCGTCTTCGCCCCGATCGATACCGCCTTCGCCCAGCTGCCCCCCGGCACTGTCACCACCCTCGTCCAAAACCCACCCCAACTGGCCCGCATCCTCACGTACCACGTCGCCCTGGGGAAATACACCAAAGCGGATTTAGAAGCGCTCGATCAGGTCACATCCCTCGAAGGCACCCCAATCCGACTCAACATGGCCGCCAACGAAGTCAAAAATGCCACCGCCATCATGACCGACATTGAAGCTGACAACGGGATCATCCACGTGATCGATCGGGTAATCCTCATGGGTCCCTAGCCGATCGGGCCATTTTGCCCACAAAAAAGCGTCGCACCAGACTTTCGAGTGCAACGCTGATTGGAAGGGAGCATATCGCTCTTAGTCAAGTATAATACCTGTAAAATTTATAGGTGTCAGTCACTGTTCGTAATAACCGTAATTGACTTCGCTCTATAGTCTTTCCCCACCAACGCCCCTACTGGAGAACTTCACGTGCAAAATGCTACCTTGCACCAGCTCAAGGTTTTTGCGGCTGTGGCTTCACACAACAGCTTCACCCGTGCGGCTGAGGAATTATTTCTCACCCAGCCGACGGTCTCCATGCAGGTGAAACAACTGGCCAAGACGGTGGGGTTGCCGCTGTTCGAGCAAGTGGGCAAAAAACTCTATCTCACCGAAGCCGGAAAAGAACTCTACGCCACCTGCCAGGACATCTTTGAGCGCCTCGATCGGTTTGAAATCGCGATCGCCGACATTAAGGGCTTGAAGCAAGGCACCCTGCGAATCGCCGTCGTCACCACGGCAAAATATGTGATCCCGCGAATTTTAGGGCCATTTTGTCAGCGCTATCCCGGCATTGATATTTCGCTCACCGTGACCAACCACCAGCGGCTGCTCGACAGCCTCACCAACAACAGCCACGACCTCTACATTCTCAGTCAACCCCCCGAAGACATCGACGTTGCCGTCCAGCCGTTTTTGGAAAACCCCCTCGTCGTCCTCGCCGCCCGCAATCACCCCCTCGCCAAGGAGAAAAACATCCCGATCGCCCGTCTGGCCGAAGAAACCTTCATCATGCGCGAACCCGGCTCCGGCACCCGCAAAGCCCTGCAACAGCTGTTCGAAGCCCACAACGTCCCGCTCAAAGCCAAACTCGACCTCGGCAGCAACGAAACCATCAAACAAGCCGTCGCCGGGGGCCTCGGCATTTCCGTGTTATCCAAACACACCCTCGCGCTGGAAGGCGCGAATAGCCAGATCGCCATCCTCGACGTGGTTGGCTTCCCGATCGAGCGGCAGTGGTACATCGTCCATACGTCAAGCAAGCAGCTCTCGGCGATCGCCCAGGCGTTCTATGAGTATTTGATGAATGAGGGGAAGCAGGTGGCGCGGGAGACGGCGTTTCAGGGGTTATTGAGCTAGCGGGGTAGGGGCATCGCACAGATTGTCCGCGATCGCGGCAATCGCCCTCGACTGAAAGTCGCGACAACCGCCCTCGAATAAATTCGGGGCTAATAGCGCAAGTGCATTGAAATGCACTCAGATCGACGATGGAATTCCCCGATCCAGATTTCTCCAGTCCACTGAAAGTGGACTTTCGCTCTCAGCCCCGACTTCTAGTCGAGGGGCTGCCCAGGATTCGTTCACTCCGGCAATTTATACCGCTCGACAATCTTCTTCGCGTAATCCGGAACATGCTGCTCCAACTTCCCAGGATGATTGCGCTTCACGAACAAATAATTCCGGGTGAAGTGGGAGTCGATCGAGAACCGCGCATATTCCAACCCCTTTGGCCCAATCCTGTCGATCACCACGCCCATCATCCGCGCCACCCACATCGGCAGCGTCACGGCCTTGTCGTAGGCGGTAATGCCTTGCTGGACAGCCGCTTGACGATCGCCCTTGGACATTACGGGTTGGGTTTCGAGTAATTCGTTCACCAGATCCAACATTTCCTGGCCCGTTTCATTCCGCACGACGAGCCATTGCCAGCCGAAGGGCGCGCCCATGTAGCCCACCACCAAATCCGCTAACCCGTTCACGTAATCAAAACAACTGAGACAGGAAGGCGCGAACACATCTTTTAATTCCTTCGTATTCAGCCCGAAGAACGGTACGAGTTCAGTGGAACCATCCTCATGCTTGAAATGCACGTTGAAGTCCTGCATGAATTCGTAGTAGACCACGGTACTGGGCGATCGGCTGGTGGTATCCAGGAATTTTTGCAAGCCCGCACGGGAAACGTTATCCGTACAGGGTGTGCCCAAAACGTAGAGCTTCTCTAACCCGATTTTGTCCTGGACGGCCCGCAGCGCTTGGATTTGGCAACCGACGCCGATCACCAGGAGCCGCTTCATCCCGGATTTTTCGACTTGATCGAGAATGTTGAGATTTGGTGACAGGGTGGGTTTATTCACCCGTGCGGCGAGGATTTCTGCCGGGGTGGTGGCAATAATCGGCATCGGCCCAAACCGATCGTCGGCCTGATTCTGGACGCAAACCACGCCTTCGACGAGGCCCCGGTTCAGCATTTCAATGGCGATCGTGCTGACGATGCCCGTCCACTGTGCGCCCGCGATCGGTTCGATCTTCCGGGCTGCCATCATGTTCTGATGGACGCCGAAGTAGAGGTCCATTTCGTTGCCTAGATCGCGACTCCGCCCGTGGGCTTCGGCTTCCAATTCCGCCATTTGCTGATGCAGGAAGGCGCAGGCATCTTTGACGTAATGAATGTATGACGTGTCGCAGAGACCACATTCACTACAAAGCTCCTTGGCCGGACGGCGGCTGTTGGGTTTGAGGGCCTTGGCTTTCTGGTGAGGTTGGGCAAGCGTCATGGGCGTAATCTTAAAAAAATCTGTGATGTCCGTTTGTTTCCACCATACCGCATCACCGTAATCTGACGAAACCGCGTAAGATTAAGGAAGACTTAATAATGGTTGTCCGGGGCATCTGTCATCTTAGGAAGCATCAATATTTAATTTATGTTCGGCACGATCGGCCAGCGTGCCGTTTTCCTCACCGCTTCATCCCTTGGCTGTCCACAAAACATTTGGAGGAACTCCTCATGGCTCAAGCAATTGATCAAACCCGCCGCAGTCACGCTGACACGATCGCCCTGTTTTTGAATCGCTATCTGAAGCCCCAGGGTACCGTCGCCAAGGTGGCCCAACGCGATCAGCAGTTGCAAATTTTGCTCGAAGCGATCGACATTCCCAGCCATGATCAGCTCGTTCCCTGGATCACCAACGCGATCGAGTCGATGAAACCCGAAGGTCTCAAAACGATCCAAATCTACGCCCGCCGCGCCGGGGATAAGAATTGCGTTTGGACAGAGGCCTTTGTGCTGCGATCGGGCAAGTTGATGCCGATGGATACCATGACGATGGCCAACAGCCAACAGGATGCTGGCGATTTGGTGGCGCGATCACGCAATGGCGATATTACGGCGATTGCGCTATTTCTCGATCGGGCGTTGGACAATCCCAGTTTGCGGGCGCATGTGGAACTGCATCGGGCGGTGTTGAAGGTGACGATCGAGACATTCCAGTATTTGGATGGGGCAAATTTTGCGGTGGAGTTGGCGAATAAGCTGAAGCCGATCGCGTCGCCGAAGGTGCAGTTTGTCGAGGTGTACAAGCGCAAGTCGGCGGTGACTTCGCCGGTGTTTTTGAATCGGATTGAATTGGTGGAGCAGGCAAGTCGGTTGGGTGCGTCGAGTTAGGGGTTGTGGTTTTAGGTGGTTGGCGATTGCGTGAATCTGGCTGAGGGCGCGGAAAGCGCGCCCTCAAACTCGTTTAAAGGTTACAAACCCACCTTCACATTCGCATCCCATTTCCGTGCCGGAGCGGCCCGCCGCGTATTGCGCCAAATCTGTGTTGCCGCCAGCGTCCCATCTGCCACCGCGATCGACACCTGATTCAATCCCTGCTTCAAATCGCCCAGCGCAAAAATCCGCGCATGACTGGTCTGACACATATCATTCGTGACCAAATTCCCCCCATCGTATTCCAAGCCCTCAATCCCCTTCAGGTATTGGCTATGGTAGGTTGAACCCATGTTGATTAAGCCCGTCGTCGCCTCAACGATCGTGCCGTCCGCGAGTTTCACCCCACTCATTTTGTGGTTCTCACCCAAAAATTCCGCGATCGGTTGCTCGTACAGCGGATAGCCATGTTCGGCGAGTTTTTGCTGCATTTCGTCACCGACTTTAAGGCCGTGGGTCAGCACGGAAATGTAGGGTGTGAACCAGTTTAAGACGAATGCCGCATTAATCTGCCCTTCGGTCTTCGCCACCAAAATGGCCTTCTGATCCCACATGTCAAACCCGTCGCAAATCATGCAAACGTGTAGCGTATAACCCGCATAGTCATACACATTCTGCATATTTTCCAGTTCCGGCAATACGTCCATCACGCCGGAAGCCGCAATCACATATTTACTCTGAAACGTCACGCCTGTCTGGTCGGATTTGCCGACTTTGACTTTGACCGCGAAGGTTTCGCCCGTTTCCGTCACCGCTTCCACATAGCCGCGCAAAAAATCCGCGCCCCATTCGATCGATTGATCCGTGGCATGTTTAATGATGTCGCGGCCCGGCATATCCGGATCGATGCCCACATAATTGCGCGTTTCCTGCATCCAGAACGATCGGCCCCGGCCTTTCTCGACCACCAGGCAGGTCAATCCATAACGTGCCAAATAAATTGCCGCCGACAAGCCGCCCATGCCGCCCCCAATGACGATCGCGTCGTAGACCGTATCCAGGCGAGTATCTAGATTTTTGCTCGAAAGTTTCATGGGGTTGACCGGATAACGGGAAATAGCGGGGGTTAAATCGGTTGTTGCGAAATTAGTGATCCCCCTAGCCCCCTTCAAAAGGGGGGACATGAAAAGGAATCAAAGTCCCCCTTTCCTTGGCGAAGCCTCTCCGAAGGAGATCGGGGGATTGAGGGGGTTCCGCTCTTGGTTCTAGCCCGCAAATGCCACAGGTGAAGCCACACCCGCCGATTGCGTGCCTTTCAAGTGGGCCATCATCGTATCGGCATCGGACACTTCAAACGGGTCGATCGGGCAGTTGTCGCCAAAATCTGGCTCCGTGAACACTTTCTCGATGTGGCCGTCGTTCACCAACATCGAATAACGCCACGATCGCATCCCGAAGCCGAGATTGGACTTATCGACCAACATCCCCATTTTGCGGGTGAATTCGCCATTGCCGTCGGGCAGCAGGAAGACATGGTTTGCGCCGACTTGCTTGCCCCACTGGAACATCACAAAGGCATCGTTCACGGACACACAGATGATCGCATCCACACCTTGCGCCTTGAATTCGTCATACAATGCTTCATAGCGCGGCAAGTGATTCGAGGAACAAGTCGGGGTGAAGGCACCCGGCAACGAGAACACCACGACTTTCTTGCCCTTAAACAGGCCGTCGCTGGTCACATCTTCCCAGCGGAAGGGGTTTGACCCACCCACGGCTTCGTCCCGCACACGGGTCTTGAAGGTCACATTCGGTACGCGATCGATAACGGCCATAGAATTCTGCCTCGGTTAATTGCTGAGAAGTTTACTTCTTGTTGCAATCTTAACACAAGTCATAACGACTCCGACTTAGATCTTGAGGTTATTTTTGATCGGTCGATCGCGCAATGGTTCGATGGCGGGGAAAGGCCGCTCCTAGCGATCGCTCGTAACGCGCCAATTTAATTTCAAATTAATCCAGAAATTCCAAAACGTCACCAACACGATCGCCAACAGATTCGCGACATAGGCATTAATGTGAAAGACATTGAATAATAGATTCAATATCATGACGTTTAGCCCCAGGCCGAGCAAGCAGACCAGATTGAATTTGACAAACCGCTTCACCCACTGCCCGCTCGTGTTTTGCTGACCCGCCAGATCGCGGAACGTCCACCGATCGTTCCAAACGAAGTTATTCAAAATCGCCACTTCCGACGCCAAAATCTTACTCCGCGTCAGCCCCCAAGCCAACCCCAACGGCGACGCTGGCTCATGCAACAGATACAGCACCGCCATATCCACCACCACCCCACTCAACCCCACCAACCCAAACCGCGCAAACCGCCCCCAGGGAAACACCGATCGGATGCGGCCCACTCGCCCCCGACTGCGTAACTTTAACAAATGGTGAATATAGTCAACGTACTGCTGCATCGTCACCTTACTCTCACCCGCCACCCGCTCCTGAAATACATAGCCCACCTCGGCAATCCGATCGATCCGGCCCCGACCGAGGACTTCGAGCGAGATTTTGTAACCCTTCGGATTCAGCTCGATGCCGCTCAACACGCGTCGCCGCAGCAGAAAATAGCCACTCATCGGATCCGACACCCGCCCGACGATCGCCGGGGCAATCACCAACCCCAACAACTGCGCCCCCCGCGACAACAACCGCCGCAAAAATCCCCAGTCGCTCGTCCCGCCGCCTGCCACATGGCGACTGCCGATCGCCAGATCCGCCCCCGCCGTCACCGCATCCAACAGCTTCAACAACACTTCTGGCGGATGCTGCAAATCGCCATCAATCACCCCAATCACTTCGCCCCCGGCCACCTGCCAGCCGCGAATCACCGCCGTCGCCAGTCCCCGTTCGTCCTGCCGCCGGATTACCCGCACCTGGGGATACACCGCTGCGACGGCGCAAGCCAGCTCCCAAGTCCGATCGGGGCTGTCATCATCCACCACAATAATTTCGTAGCGATCGGCGTAAGCGTCATCCAGCAAGGGAATCAAGCGCTCCAGCATCGCCGCAATATTCCGGCCCTCGTTGTAGGTCGGAATCACCAACGAAAAATAGCAAGGATTCAGCGCCGATCGGCGTTCCGGCAAATCCGGAATTACCAGGGCACCGATCGGGTTGGGTAGCAGCACAGCCGAGTTGGATTTTTGCACGCGATTGTCAGGCGAGAGGATCAGTTCAGGGGCAATCTACGTTGACTTGGGTTTGGCGGCATTGAGTTCCCGGCATTTCGTCTCTGCTGCCGCTAACGCTGTCGTATAGGCCGATCCACCCAACATCCGATCACCGTAGTAATCATAGGGCGGCTTCCCGTAGATCGGCAACGGGTCATCCTCGGGATAGTCTTCCTTCGCTTCCTCGATCGCGCCCTTCAGCCGCGCCAGGGTTAATTCTTGGGCTGGGAAATAATAAACATTGTCGGCCTGTTGCTTCAGGCTCGGAAAGCTCGGATCAACGATCGTCTCGCCCACTTCCAGCCAAGCATGCTCGATCGGTTGGTACGGCGCACCGGGAAACACCACAAATCCCTGGACATATACGGCATCGGATACCAAGACACTGGCCGCATAGGCATTGTCGAAGGGCGCTTTGGCACGACTTTTGGCCGCTTTGGCGATTTCGTGCGATTGGACTTCGTCTAAGGTCTTGGGCATGATCAAAAACCCCGAGTCACAGCAAAGGGGCAATTCGTTATAGTGGCTGGTTTCAGCATATAACGAATCGCCCCGCCCATTTAGAGGACGTAAACGCATCAACTGTCATATCCGACACGACACGATCCCCCTAACCCCCTTAAAAAGGGGGAACCGGATTCAAAGTCCCCCTTTTTAAGGGGGATTTAGGGGGATCGTGGGATTGGCCGCAGACCGTCCGACCTTTGCCGCCTACACCTGCGCGGCCACCTGCTGATTGAAGAAGCCCATCAGATCCGCCACCGTCTTCAACTGCGACAGATCAAAATAGTCCTCCAGATCAAAGCCGAATTCTTGGTGGAAGTCCTCACAGAGCGCCAATTCCCAGTCAAACCAACAGATCAGCGGCAACTTCAAGTCTTCGCACAGTCGATCGTTGGGTAAGACCTTGGCCAATTGTAGGCCGGAATATTTGGCTAGAGCTTGATAGAGGAAGGTCGCCACTTCGCGGGAAATTCCCTGGGCAGCCCAAAAATTTTGATACCAGTCTTGGCCGCTATGGGCCGGACGGGTTGCCAGGACTTGGCGGTTGATTTTGCGTCGCAGTCCCAGGTCGGGCCGCAAATCGTTGTAGCTCCGGAGCGCGAGGAACCAGTTATAGAGCCGGGAAATCTTTAGCCGTTGCATATACACACAGGGTCGGAACAAAACAGGGTGGTCGGGGATCGTGTTACCAATCCCACTAAATATAGATTGCCCTGTGTGCGTCGGAATATCGATGTGAAGGTTGAAGAAGTGGCCACTCATAACGGTAGATGCAAGGAGGTAGAAGGGGGATGGAGTCGAAATTTAGCGATCGATCATGAGCCAGTCTAAGGCCAGTAAGGCCGTGCCATAGGCGGCTTCCGTCTGATCGGCGGGCGTCACGGGCAGGCCCAATTGTTGCTGTCGTAACGCCGTCCAAGCCGGATTTTGGGCACCGCCGCCCGCTGTCTTGACCTGAATTAACGGTGTTGCGCCCAATTGTTGGAGCAGCGCATAGCCTTGGGCTTCGATTCGCGCCATGGCTTCGAGCAAGCCCTGCAAGAAGATTACAGGGTCAGCCGATCGCGGCGTCAAACGCGGACGCAAATCAGGGTCGTTCACTGGGAAACGTTCACCCGACTGAAGTAATGGATAGTAATCTAACCCAGTTAATTGATTTGGCACGATTTGTTTACTCAACTGCTCCAACTCCGCCGTTGAGAAAAACGCCTTAAGCACTGCCCCGCCCGTATTCGAAGCCCCTCCCACCAGCCACAAATTACCCAGCCGATGACTATAAATCCCATACCGACTGTCATCCACCCGCGATCGGCTGAGCAGCTTCACCACCAGGCTCGAACCCAATGAGGTCACCGCTTCCCCCGGTTCCCGCACCCCACTGGCCAAAAACGCCGCAATACTATCCGTAGTGCCTGCACAAATTTGGCAATTCGCTGGAAGCCCATGTTCTTGGGCGATCCCAGGGTTAACCAATCCAATCACACTTCCCGGCACCACTACCTGTGGTAACAGCCGCGCGATTGCCCAACCCCGCAGCCAGTCGGGATAGCACAGCGCCGCCACGTCATAACCCAACTTCAAAGCATTGTGATAATCGCTCACCCCCCACTGACTATGCAGCAAGGCCGCGATCCAATCGGCTTGGTGCAGGAAATGCCGCGCCGCCGCGCATTCTGGCTGTTGTCGGAGCCACAGGAGTTTAGCCAAACTGGAAGTAGCACTCAGAACTGTGTGATGCGGTGGCGCGATCGTTCGCAACCAGTCCAGTTGATCGCGGCCCCGATCGTCGTGATACATCAGCACATCGCCCAGGGGCTTTCCCCCGGCATCGCACATCAGGACAGTCGAGGAAGTTCCATCGATCGCGATCGCGCCCAACCGTTGCCGCAGGGGGGCGGGGATTTGGGTAATTAGATCAAACAACGCCGATCGCCAAAGTTCCGGGCGGTCGGGATGCGGTAAGGCCACGGCCACCTGACACTGGATCTGCCGATCGGCATCAATCACGATCGCCCGCGCCCCCGAGGTCCCAAAGTCAATTCCCAGTGTGCAGTCCATAACGTACAATAGTGGGCGCTGCTAATTCTATTGTCAAACGCCCCTCCCCAACTACTACCATGCTCGATCGCGCTGAAGTCCATAAAGTTGCCAATCTCGCCCGCCTCAAGCTCACCGAAGCCGAGGAAACCCAGTTCGCCACCCAACTCAGCGGCATTCTGGATTATGTGGAGCAGTTGAATGAGCTGGATGTCACGGGCGTCGAACCCACGACCCGCGCGATCGACGTGGCCAACGTCATGCGCGTCGATCAGGTCAAACCCTGGGCCGATCGTGAAGAATTGCTCGACTGCGCCCCCGATCGGGATGGCGAATTCTTCCGCGTCCCCCAAATCACCACGGGCGAAGTTTAGACTGACCTAGCGTCCCAAAACTTTCGCGATCGTTTTTTTGACAATCCGCTGCGAAGTTGACTTCAACAGTTGCAGTTCACCTTTGAGTCCCACCCCGGCCATGGCAGCTTCGATCGGGACACCTGCGGCCACGGGGGTCGGTGCGGCGGCAGGTGCGGCAATGGGGCTAGCCAGCGTCGTCGGCACGATGCCGATGCCTGGAAAACCCGTCCCCAGGGATAGGGATTTGGCCAAGACGCCGGGACGCTTGGCGGCGATGACGATGTTCCAAATCGGGTCATGGACAATCAGATCTCGCACCCGATCGCCCACTTCCGCCGTCGGTGGAAAGAAGCCATTCATCGGATAGAAAAACTGGTATTCGGCCAATCCCGCAAATTGCAGAATAGCCAAGAGCTGGTCACGGGTATAGGGCCGCTCCAAGGTGTCGTAGCGTTCCATCACTTCGTAGTAGTTCGGATCGCCATTGCCATCGGAAGACAATTCCAAAATCACAATCAGCCCATCATCCGACAGACTATCAGCAATGTTGCGCAACGTCTGAATCGGATTCACAAAGTGGTGCAATGCCGATTCTAAAACGGCCACATCGCAGTGATGTTCGGCGGCCAGCGGCCCGGCTTCCATATTGTGCAGCAGCAGTTTAACCCGATCGAAGCTGTCGGATTCTGGCGTCGGAATTCCATCAAGCCGCAGCCGCTCTTCGGTCAATGCCAACATATCCGGCGAAATATCAATCCCCACCACACTCAAACTGAGTTTGGACAGGAAATGCGTCCACCAACCCGAACCGCAGGCCACGTCTAAGAAGCGCGTTTGGGGCGAAACGGCCAGCAGCCCAATCACATTTAAGAAGTGGGAAATCTCCCGCGTAAATTCATACAACTGCTGATTAATCGGCGCATCCCCAGTCACCGAATAAAATGGCTTGGTCAAATGAAAGCGCCGCGTCACTTCCCCATTCTCCTCGCCCAACCGCGCCGCAATATAATCCAATGCGCCTTGCTGCCAATCCACCCCCTGGGGCAAATTGCCGTTCAACCAGGTGAGAAAGGCTTGTTCTTCCGGGGAGGGGGCAACGGGGGACGGGGAGGCCATGGATTCGACTCATGCAAAGATTTCGTGCTTCAGTTTAGCGTAAGACGATACCGCGCCCTACTACAATGGTTTGGGCATTTGATGGCGGCATCAGCGGCGCGCATCGCCGCGAGTGGAGGGTATTTTGCTTGATCTTGACTATGAACGGCGTGATGCGGCTCCGACGATCGGGGCGAGTCAATTGCTGTTTGTCTTACCCGTGTTTAATGACTGGGCCTCATTTTCGACACTGCTGACCCATCTCGATCGGGAATTGGGCGAGGCGGGAATGCGGGCGACGATCCTGGGCGTCGATGATGGCTCGACGATCGCTGAGGATTTGACGTTATTCGACACTACGGCGGTGCGGTCGATCGAATACGTGCATTTACTCCGGTTACGCCGCAACCTTGGTCATCAGCGGGCGATCGCCATTGGGCTGGCCTACGCCCAGGCACATTACACCGCCGATATGGTGGTGGTGATGGACTGTGATGGCGAAGATACGCCGGAAGAGACCTTGCGCTTGATTCGCGCCTGCATCGCCCAGCGCGGCGAGAAAATTGTCTTTGCCCGCCGGACGCAGCGATCGGAGAGCTGGCTATTTCAGGCGTTTTATCTGCTGTATCGCAAAACCTATCGGCTGCTGACGGGTTCGGACATTCGGGTGGGCAATTTCAGTGTGATTCCATTTCCCTTGTTGCAGCGGCTGGTGGCGGTGTCGGAAATCTGGAGCCACTATGCCGCTGGCGTCTTGCGGGCGAAGCTGCCCTATGTGGACATCGCCACCCGTCGGGGCCATCGCTATCATGGCAAATCCACGATGAATTTTGTGGCGTTGGTGACCCATGGTTTGAGCGCGATCGCGGTGCATGGCGAAGTCGTGGGGGCGCGGCTCTTGATGGCCGCCTGTCTGTTGATTGGGCTGGCGATCGTCGGGTTGTTGGGGATTGTGGGTGTGCGGTTTTTGACCGATTGGGCGATTCCCGGCTGGTCTTCCTATCTGGCGATCGCGCTCATTTCGATTATCTTGCAGGCGTTCATCATGTCGGTGGCGTTTATCTTTTTGGTTTTGGTGGGCCGCAATAGTTCGAGCTTTTTGCCCCACCGGGATTATCACCATTTTGTCCTCCGCCTTGACGCGGTGTTTGCGATCGTATGACCCCTGACTATACCTACATTGGTTCCGAACTCGAACTGTTCCGGGCGGCGGTGAACTGGAAGGAATACTACTACCAGATGATTCGCGGTTATCTGGGATCCGAAGTGCTGGAAGTGGGAGCCGGGATTGGCGGTACGACGCGGGTGCTCTGTCGATCGGGCCACGATCGGTGGCTTTGTCTGGAACCCGATCCGCGCTTGGTTGAGAGCTTTAAGGCCGAACCGGATTTGCCGAGCATTTGTACGATTCGGCCCACGGTGTTGGCGGATTTACCGCCGACTGAGACCTTCGATGTGATTCTCTACATTGATGTGTTGGAACATATTGCCGATGATCACGCCGAGGTGCAACGGGTAGCCGTCCATCTCAAACCCGGTGGGTATTTGGTCGTACTTGGCCCGGCGCACCAGTGGTTTTTCTCGCCGTTTGATCAAGCGATCGGGCATTATCGCCGCTACAACCGGGCCAGTCTCGCCGCGCTCCAGCCCCAGGGTTTGACCCTCCAGCGGATTAAGTACCTCGATTCCGTCGGCTTGCTGGCCTCCCTCGGCAGTCGCCTACTCAGCCAAAAAATGCCGACCCCCAGCCAAATCAAGCTCTGGGACCAGTGGATGGTGCCGATTTCGCGTCGCTTGGATCGAATCTTAAATTATACGATCGGCAAATCGGTGTTAGGCGTTTGGGTCAAGTCATAGGGACGATCGATGGGCGTGAACCCGCTGGCGAAATTTAAGTTAGGCGCGTCCTGGGTTCACAGCATCACCGTGTTTTGTGGTTTTGCGCTGTTCTACGCGATCGTTTTCTTCCCGGCGATCGGGGGCGATCGGATGTTGGCCTTTGATGACGGCATCCTCTACTTTCTGCCTGCTTACAATGCGCCCCCGACGCTTTGGACGGACTTGGTATTTGGTGGATATCCCGTCGCCGCCGATCCGCAGAATATGACCTGGTATCCCGTGGCGGCTTTGCTGCGCTGGATTCCTGGATCGTGGAATGGGTTTTTTGGGCTGGGCTATGTGTTGGCGGCTTGCTTTGCCTACTGCTATGCCTATACCTTGACCCGATCGCGCCTTGCCAGTGTCGTGGCGGGACTGGTGTATAGCCTGACGGGCAGCCTGATGTCCCACATGAGCGTCATGGGGATGATTCATGCCGCTGCTTGGATTCCGTTGCTGATCTGTGCCCTCGAACGTCTCTGCCAGCCGCCACAACGGCGGTGGATTGCGATCGGCCTGATTGCCACGGTTTGTTGTGTGCTGGGGGGGCATCCACAGGTTTCGGCCTATGGTTTGGGTCTGGGTCTGTTTTATGCGCTATGGCGCGGTGGGGACGCCGCGATCGGGCGCTGGGCATACTATCGCACCGCCGCTGGCATCCTGGCGATCGGCCTGGGGATTTGTGCGATTCAGTTGATTCCGGCGATCGAGTTATCCCAGTTGAGTGTCCGTGCGGCCCTGACGGCAGCGGAGTTTTTTACGGGTTCCTTGCCCCGATGGCAACTGCTGCAATATATTTTTCCGTATCTATTTGGCAGTGACAGTGCTTTGGTGCCCTACCGCTTGCCCTACTGGGGCCAGGACGCGAATATTGTCGATATTGCGACCTATGTGGGGGTGTTGCCGCTGCTGTTGGCGGCGATCGGGCAAGTCGCGGCGCGGCGCGGACAGCGACGGTCGATCGGGCGATTTTGGTTGACGATCGCAATCGTCAGTTTCATCCTCACGATGGGGCGCTATGCGGCGTTGGCCCAACTGATCTATCACGTGCCGATTTACAAGGCGTTTCGGATTCCGGCGCGGTATTCCCTGGTGTTGGGGCTGGCGGTGAGTGTTTTGGCCAGTTACGGGGTGGCGGCGATCCAGCAGCGGCGGGTGGCCACCCGCGTTCTGCGCCGGACGATCGGCGCAAGTTGTGGCATTATGCTGGGCGCGATCGCGGTTTTGGCGTGGAAAACCCCCGAATTCCAGTCCCGCGCCCGCGCCGCAGGCATCCCCGACCTAACTTTTTGGCCCTGGGAAAATGCCGCTGTGGCGGTGCCGCTGATTAGCTTTATGGTCGGACTGGTGGCGATTGTTGCCTGGTATCGGTGGCCCCGATCGCCCCGGACGATCGTCGGCTTGCTGGCGGTTCTGACCTTCGATCTGGGTAGCTTTAGCTTTTGGTTTTATGATTTGGCGGCGATCAGCCCGCGATCGGCCCAGCTTGACCCGCACCCGATCGCCCAGAAATACCAGCCGATCCTTGCCCAGACCCAGCAACGGCTGATCGTAGAACGAGGGATTTTTGCGGCCACGCGACGGTTAGCTCCGGGCACCACGCCCGCTGGGCCGTTCCCCAATCTCACCCGCCTCTGGCAGTTGCCCGTGATCAATGGCTATTCGCCCCTGATACTGGCCCGCCTGAGTCAGTTAATCGGACTGACTTACGCTGGGGAATTTCCTGCTGCCACAATCGCCGATGACAATCGCGGACTCGATCTGATGGCCGTTCGCCACCTCTGGGGCCAACCCAACGGCCTCTTGCCGACCCGCACCGAGGGCTTAAACTGGGCAGCGGCGGATTTGCCGATCGTCCTGGGGACGGGGGTGACGCCCTCGGTTGAACTAGAATTGCCCCGGACGGAGCCGCCCACCACCGCGATCGCCCTGGTCACCACCCTCGGCAATGCCGTCACCCTGCCGGACAATACCGCTGTGCTTGAGATTCAAGCGATCGATCAGGACGGGACGATCGAAACCCACCCCCTCTACACCGGACGCGACACCGCCGAACAAGCCTACGATTGCCCCGACATCCGACCCCAGATGCAACATCGCCGCGCCCCGGTATTCAAAACCACGCCGATCGCCCGCCCCGGTGTGGGACTCTGCCCGCTGCACCAGTATCAAACGATCGTCGAACTCGATCGGCCCCGCCACCTGCGGCAACTGCGCCTGCAATGGCGAACACCCTTAGCGGGCAGCATCACCGTGCCCCAAATTAGTTTGTGGGACAGCCAGAGTCAGACCGCCCTCCCGATCACCCAAATCGCGGCCAGTCGCAAATGGCATTCCGTCGAGTCGTTTGCCGATGGCATCCTGTACGAAAACCACCAAGCCTTACCCCGCACCTGGCTCGTCCCCCAGATCCGGCCCCTCCCGCCGGACGCCATCCTCAAAACGATTCAAACGTCGCGCTTGCCCAATGGCGATGTGTTTCAGCCCGAGAAGCTGGCGCTGGTGGAGACCGTCGATCGTGATAATCCCTTGTGGGCAGCCCCAACGGCAAGCTGGACAGGTGCCGCGCAAGTCATGACCAGCACCGAGACCCAAGTCGAAATCGAAACAACGACCGCTACTCCGGCATTTCTGGTACTCAGTGATGTAAATTATCCTGGTTGGCAAGCCACGATTGATGGTCAGATGACCCCGATCGTCCCGACCAACTATGTCCAACGCGGCGTCCCCGTCCCCGCTGGCAAACATATCATCCGATTCGTATTCCAGCCCTTCAGCCTGCGCCTTGGATCGGGAATCACAATCCTGTCCCTGCTTGCGGCCACCCATTGGCTGTGCCGACGGCCCCCCCGCCCTCGCACCCAATCTCCAACGCTCAAACTGAAAGTGGAGTCTCGATCGCTGTGAACTGGTTAAAATCGGCTGCAAAACTCACGCCCCAACGTCCATGGGTGCATGCCGCGATCGTCTTCCTGGGCTTTCTCGTCTTCTATACCCTGTTCTTCGCTCCTGGGATGTTGGGCGATCGGGTTTTAGCGTTTGATGATGGGATTGGTTATTTCCTGCCTGCTTACTATGCGCCCAAGACCCTATGGACGGACTTGATATTTGGGGGATATCCGGTGGCGGCTGACCCGCAGAATATGACTTGGTATCCGGTGGCGCGGCTGCTCAGTTGGATTCCGGGATCGTGGAATGCGTTTTTTGTACTGGCTTATGTGTTGGCGGCAAGTTTTGCTTACTGCTATGCCTATACGTTAACGGCTTCGCCACTGGCGAGTGTGGTGGCGGGCTTGGTCTATAGCCTGAGCGGATTTATGATGTCGCACATGAGTGTCATGGGCATGATTCATGCGGCCGCTTGGGTGCCGCTGCTGCTCTGTGCGTTGGAAAGACTCCGTCATCGATTGCAGCGGCTTTGGCTGCTGATCGGGATCATCGCCTTTGTTTGCTGCTTTCTGGGAGGGCATCCCCAGATATCGGTCTACGGCATTGGTCTCGGTGGATTTTATGCCTTATTCCTGGGATGGAACGCCCCAGTGGGCCGCTGGAATTACTACCGCTATGCCTTTGGCCTGATGGCGATCGGTCTCGGGATTTGTGCCATTCAGTTAATTCCCGCCGCCGAATTATCCAGTTTAAGTTTACGCTCAGAACTGACGCCCGATGCCTTCTTCGCCGGATCACTGCCGCCTTGGCAAGCACTACAATACATTTTCCCATGGCTATTTGGCAGTGACATTGCATTACCGCCCTACAAGTTGTCGTACTGGGGTAAGGGCGCGGGAATCCTGGATATTCCAACGTATGTCGGCCTTCTCCCGCTGACCCTAGCGGCAGTGGGCATATCAACCAATCATCGCCGGGGTGTGTGGCGATTCTGGTTAGGTGTCGCGGCCATTAGCTTTGTGCTGATCTTTGGGATCAATTGCCCCCTCGCAAAGTGGATCTATCATGTCCCGATTTACAATGCTTTTCGGGTTCCCGCACGGCATTCCATGGAACTGGCGCTGGCGGTCAGTGTGCTTGCGAGTTTTGGGGTGGCGGCAATCCAGCGGCAAACCGTCTCACGCGTTGTGTTTCGGCGGATAATCGGGGTGAGTCTGCTGGCAATGCTCGGCATTTTAAGTTTACTGGTCGTGAACGCCCCACAATTTCAGCTAGAAGCGAGTCAGGTTGGTATTCCGGCGCTGACGTTTTGGCCTTGGGAGAATGCGGCGGTCGGGGTGCCCCTGATAATTTTTATGACGGGACTGGTGGCCTTGGCCGCTTGGGCACGTTGGTCGCGATCGATCGGCTACAGTCTGTTGTTTTTAGTTGTGTTGACGATCGATATGGCGAGCTTTGGTGGTTGGTTTTATGACTTGGCCACGGTCAGTCCTCGGGCCGCCCAACTGGTGCCCAATGCGATCGCGCAAAAGTATCAGAAGTCGCTGGCGCAGAGTCAACAGCGCCTCTTAGTCGAGCGGGGCGTCTTTGCGTTCTTTGGGTTGTATGCACCGACGGTGGATAACGTGATATTTCCGAATCTCACGCGACTGTGGAAGATTCCCGTGGCGAACGGATACTCGCCTTTGATGCTGTCGCGGGTAAGTCGCTTAATGCAAGCCGAAGCAACCGGGATGTTTGGTCGCCAATCGATCGTCGATGCCGATCGTGGCCTTGACTTGATGTCAGTCCAATATCTCTTGGGTCAACCCAAGGGCTTATTAACAGTGCCGCCCAAGGGAATTAGTTGGTCGGAACAGAATTTGCAGCTATTGATTGGTGCGGTTAAGGGATACACGTTCCCCAAGTCTGTACCAATTGATCTATCCGGCATCGCGGATCAAACCACAGCAATCGCCTTCGTGACAACATTAGGCAACTCGATTGCGACGCCGAACAACGCGGCCGTCATGAATATTGAAGTCGTCGATGACCAAGATAATGTTGAGACTCATCACCTGCTCGCGGGCCGCGATACGTCCGAACAAGCCTATGACTGTTCCGATGTCCAGCCACTGATGAAACATCGACGAGCCGTGATCTTTCAGCGTGGAATGATCGATCGTAACGGGATTGGGAGCTGCGCTCATTACACTTACAAAAGTATCATCCAGCTTGATAAACCGCGCACCCTAAAGCAACTTCGGCTGCAATGGAATAACTTGCCGGGGCATATCATCGTAGAGAAGATCAGCTTGCTCAACCGCCAGAGTAATACTGCCTTGCCAGTTATGCAAACTAACCAAATGACCACTAATAAAACGAGCAAGTGGCGCGAAATCGATCGTTTCCCCGGTGGGGTCATGTACGAAAATCGACAGGTATTACCCCGGACTTGGGTGGTGCCGCAAGTGATCCAACTATCGCCAGAGGCGTTGCTCCAGACGATTCGGACATCCCGTTTACCCAATGGGGCAGTTTATCAACCGGAGACGATTGCCTTGGTGGAGGCGATCAAGGGACTGGATACCCTGAATACTCCAGCGGCGGTGGACTGGACGGGCCAAGCCAAACTGCTCACAATGTCGGATACTCAGGTTGAGGTTCAGACGGAGACAACGGCACCGGCATTACTCATATTGAGTGATGTGAATTATCCGGGTTGGCAAGCCTGGGTGGATGGTAAATCGACGCCGATCGTTCAGACCAACTACGTCCAACGCGGCGTCCCTGTCCCTGCTGGCAAACATATCGTGCGATTTGAATTCCATCCCTTCAGCTTTCGCCTAGGGTCTGGAATCACGATTCTGTCCCTTCTCGGTGCCAGCTGTTGGCTGATCCAACGGCCCCGCCGCTCCCCCCCAATGCTCAATCTCAAAGTGGAGTCCCGATCGCTGTGAACTGGTTAAAATCTGCTGCAAAATTCGCGCCCCAACGTCCGTGGGTGCATGCCGCGCTCGTCTTCCTGGGCTTTCTCGGCTTCTATACGCTATTCTTCGCCCCCATCCTGTTCAGCGATCGATTGCTGGCACCGGGCGATGGCATCAGCTATTTTCTCCCCGCCTTCTATGGGGCCAAAACCCTCTGGACAAATCTGGTGTTTGGCGGCTACCCGATCGCCGCTGACCCGCAGAACATGACTTGGTATCCCCTGGTGCTGTTGCTCAGTTGGATTCCCCATTCCTGGAATGCGTTTATTGTGCTGGCCTATGTGCTGGCGGGCAGCTTTGCTTACTGCTATTTGTATACGATTACCCGCTCGCGCCTGGCGGCCACGGTGGCGGGTCTGGTGTACAGTCTGAGCGGATTTATGATGGGCCATCTGGGCCATGCGGGCATGATCCATGCGGCGGCCTGGATTCCCCTACTGGTCTGCGCCTTCGAAAACCTGCGACACCGCATAACCCGCACTTGGATCGCGATCGGAGCCTTGGCCTTCGTCGGTTGTGGCCTCGGGGGGCATCCGCAGATTTCCGTGTATGGCCTGGGCATCGGGGTATTCTACGCGCTGTTTCTCGGCTGGACGGCCCCAATCGGGCGGGCAAAATTCTACCGCAATGCCCTGCTACTGCTATTGCTCGGCGTTGGACTCTGTGCGATCCAACTGCTGCCTACCGTGGAGTTGAGCCAGCTGAGTCTGCGTAGTGTGATGACTTGGTCCGCCTTTTTTCACTATTCTTTGCCGCGCTGGCAAACGGTGCAATTACTGTTTCCCTACTTCTTTGGGTCAGCCTTTGATCAGCCCTATCGGCTCTATGAAGTGGCACTTTGGGGTCCTTGGGGACTGGGGGAAATTTCGGGTTATGTGGGGCTAATGCCCGTGATGTTGGGGGCGATCGGGGCGATCGCCTATCCCCAGCGCCCGATCACCCGATTTTGGTTTTGGTTCGGCTTGATTACCTTAGCCTGCGCCTTTGGCGGCGATCTGTTGGTCGGCCAATTGCTCTATCACATGCCCGTCTACAACAAGTTCCGGGCACAGGGACGACACTTTATCGAAGTCGCGATGGCGATGAGTGTGCTGTCCGGTTTGGGGGTGGCGGCGATCCAGCAACGATTGGTCTCGAATCGGCTACTGCGACGGACGATCGGGGCCGGAATGCTGGTGATGATCGTCAGCTTGATTGGCATCCAGATCCTGGGACCATACTTCCAACTGCAAGCCAGCAAAGTCGGCATTATCTCATTGCACCTATCGCCCTGGAATAATCCCGCGATCGGCATCCCCGTTCTGATCTTCTGCGCCAGTAGCCTCAGTCTGGCGATCTGGAGTCGCTGGCGCAGATTTCGCTGGAGTGCCCTGCTGCTGGTGACGATGTTAACGATTGATCTATCGAGCTTCGGCTGGTTTATCCAGCAAATTGGGCCACCCGCCGCCAGTCAATTGCAGCCCAGTGAACTGATCCAGCGCTACCAAACCATCCTGCGCCAGCAGCACCAGCGCTTGTTCACCGCTGGCGGTGCCGCCGAAGATGCCAACCGCATGTACCCGAATTTGAACCGCTTGTGGAATTTGCCCAATGCCGGGGGCTATTCTCCCCTCACCCTCACCCGCGTCAGCGAAGTCATGCAGATGGCTCCCAATGGCGTGTTATACCACCTTCCCCAACCCTCAGAGCGGGGTCTGGACTTAATGGCCGTGCGCTATTTAGTCACCCCTGACCCCATCGTGAATCCGGCCCTGACGATCGACCCGCAAGTCCTGCCCGCAACGCCCGGTGTCCCTTGGGCTACCTCGGATTTGGGGA
Source organism: Cyanobacteria bacterium VAR_4_metabat_243 (assembly GCA_031415035.1). Taxonomy (GTDB): domain Bacteria; phylum Cyanobacteriota; class Cyanobacteriia; order Leptolyngbyales; family Leptolyngbyaceae; genus Romeriopsis. Next base: position 35,492 of record JANOQX010000209.1, on the reverse strand, counting down.
TGCGGCTGGGCACTGGAGCTTGTGCCTTACCGTCGTACCAATCTGCCTTGAACCTGGCAGTGCCAGCACTCCCGCAGCAAACCATCAGCGAAATTGGCCTAATCACTTCCCTTGGCTGCTCGGTCGGCATTCCCGATCGAGCCACCGTGCTGGAAATCCAAGTCACCGATGCCCAGGGGCAAGTCGAGACCCACCCACTGCTTGCTGGGCGCGATACCGCCGAACAGGCTTACAACTGTCCTAAGATCCACCCACTGCATCAGCGTGCCAAGATTTTTCAGCGAAACCCTGGTGCCAGCATTGAAGCCGACACCTGTATCACCCATCAATATGTCAGCACGATCAAACTCGATCACCCTCAGTCCATCAAACAGCTTCACCTCAAATGGGGCAATCTTCCCGGCGTGATTTTGATCCATAAAATGAGTTTGATCAATGGTGATGCGGGTCAAGCCACCCCGATCCTCCCCACCGAACCATCCAGTCGTTGGCGACGGATCGAGCGTCTGCCCAATGGAGCGGCAATCTATGAAAATCAGCAGGCCATGCCGCGCACCTGGCTCGTCCCCGCCACGCGACTCCTGCCGTCAGCGCCGATTCTCACCGCCATTACAACCACCGTCTTGCCCGGTGGTCAGGTCTATCAACCCGGCACCTTAGCGTTGGTCGAAGATCCCGCCGCGCAGTTCCAGTCCGCGCCCTTGCAACCCAGCGATACGGCCCAAATCGTCAACGAGCAGGAAACCACGATCGTCATCCAAACCCATACCGCCGCCCCCGCTTTTCTCGTGCTGAGTGACGTGCATTATCCCGGTTGGCAAGCGACGATCGATGGTCAGCCCACCCCGATTTTCCAAACCAACTACATCCAACGCGGCGTCAAAATCCCGGCGGGCGACCATCGGGTGCAATTCTCGTTTCGGCCCGTCAGCTTTCGACTCGGCGCTGGTGTGACGATCGCCTCAGCGATCGCCGGACTGTACTGGCTCACCCGGATCAAACCCAGGAAATCCACATGAACCGCGCGATTTGGGATTGGCTGGCGGGGCTAATTGCGATCGGGAGTTTGGGGTTAAGTGTGATCGAATCCACGGTCAACCAGGATGTGCACCATTGGGGCCTGATGTACGTCCCGGCCTGGGAACTGAAGCATGGATTAATCGCCTGCAAAGATGTGTTGATTTACTACGGTGTCCTCACGTCGTGGATTCACAGCATTGGCCTCACAATTCTCGGTGAAAATTTCCGCGCGATCGGGATCACGACGGGATTGTTTTTCGCGTTCAGCCTGATCTTGCAGTATCAGATTTTTAAAGCGTTTTTGAGTCGGCAGACGGCGTTATTTGCCCTATTGGTCGTCTTTCTTTGGCATGGCTATATGGTCTATCCCTGGCCCAATTACTTTACCTATACCTTCGAGTTGCTGGCGGTGCTGGCATTGATTCAGGGGCGGGGATTGCGGCGTGACCTGTGGGCGGGCTTTTGGGTGGGCTTGGCGATCCTGGCGCGCTATACTGCCGTGCAATCGGTGCTGCCGCCATTTGTGATCTTTTTTGCCTATCAATCGGTTGTCCATCGCCATGGTCTCCGGCAATTCAGCCAACGTTGTTTCGTGTTCGGCGTGGGCTTACTGATTCCGTGGCTGACTTGGTTGGTTTACCTAATCGTGAATCAAGGACTCGATCAGTTCTTATTGCATAATCTTTTGACGTTGCAAGCGATGGTCGCCAAGGGTTCGATCGTCAGCCGTAGTGGTGCCGCGATGTTCTTCAGTAATATCCGGCATGGCGAGGTGTTCTTTGCGCCGCGCGATTCCCGATCGATCGCCCTCAGCCTGCTTTTGCTGCTTGATCTGTGGGTGGTGTTCTCGATCCTGTGGCGATCGCTCAAACGCCGCCGCCAATTCCGATTGGCCCAAGCCCCCATCGACCGCCGCGAAGAAATTGTGTTTCTCGTGAGTTTGGTATCGCTGTTTGGCTACCTGAATGGACTCAATCTCTATGAGGTATTCCGGGTGATCAATGGCGCATCGATCGGTGTGGGGCTAATTTTTTATTACCTGGAATCAGCCAAATTACGGGGTCGATCCAAGGCTTGGCGGTGGGGCGGGATGACGATGCTGAGTCTGCTCTGCCTGCATTGGTCGAGTCGCTTACTCTTTACGCCGACCAGTTCTGTCCTGTTTCCGTGGCAGTTTCGATCGCCGCAAGTGGAATTAGTCGAACAAACGGATATCCCGATCTTCGCAGGCAAATTCCTCTCCCGCCCCTTCAGCGATCGGTATCATCAACTGAAAGCGACGCTCGATACCTTTGACCCCAGTATGCCGATCGTCAATTACACGATCGATACGATTAGCGTCCTGCTCGATCCCGATCGGCCCCGACTCCAAAAATCCCCCGCCTATTTTCCGGCGATGCAAGCCGGATTGACCGATGAAGTAGCGCAGATTCAGCAAGCGATCGCTGCCCGCCGGGCGATCGTGCTGGCCCCGCCGGGGCTGGCAGCGCCCTCCGGTTATCGGCTGCACCAACGGATCGATGACATTTTGATATTTGCCCCGGAGTAATTTTTGGCGGCGGCCCAATCTCCTAAGGTGCATCGACGATCGTGGCCAAGCGATCGAGCAACTCATCTGGCAACCCCAATTCCGCCTGAAGTGCCGAGAAGAAGCTCAGCTTATCGGGGTCGTCAACCAAGTCATCCCAAAAGGTTTCTTGACTCCAGCCTGCGGTCATATACAGATTTTGCTGCGCCACGATTCGTCTGACGTGTTTTCGGCGCTCTTCGTAGACTTCAGGGCGATTGACCCCAAGGAAATCAATCAGGTTTTGGACGAGGTGATCGTTGGGGTCGATCGGGACAAATATTCCTTCGGCATAACGAATTCTGGTCATCAGGTCATCGGCATATGGCGCAAGCAACGGCTCAAATGGTTCAATCTTTTTGGCCTTGTGCTGATTCACCCAATGCAGAACGGAATACCAGTTCCAGTAGCTGTCTTGATCGGTATGTTTCAGCCGTGGATCGAAATGTTCGACATCGAAGGCATCCAAGGGCCGAAGAAAGCGCTCGCTGTAAGCACAGAAGCCTAACTGCTCGGCGCTTAGGATCTGTCGAATTTTTCTATTCGCAACAGTCGCGCCTTTTTTATAGTTGAGATTCTGTTGAACTATTTCGGAAGTGGGGACTTTTTTTAGGTAGCGCATTACTGTGGGTCGAAATTATAGGCATTACCGATCGCCAGATATTCTTGCATTTGCGATCGTTTGGTTTCAGGATCCAGTGTTTCCGGGATTAAACGGCGGAGTTCGAGGTATCGATTCCATTTTTCTAAGCCTTTCTTCCCGTAGATGCTACGAACTTGAAAATCCCGGTAAAGTAAATCATTCGGATCGTCACCGATCGGTGAGACGCCTCTGGTCGCCGTGACATAACCCCGATCGTCGAAGTCGAGATGAAATCGCTCGTAGGGTTCAAATTGCGCCGCTACGATCGGGCTATGGGTCGAAACAAAGGTTTGTGTGTTCTCGATGATGCTCCAATAGTCGTCCATTAGATCGTAGAGCAGATCGGGATAGAGACAATTTTCCGGCTCATCGATCAGCAGGAAACCGCGTTTGATTTGGCGATCAAAATACAGTGATTTAATATAGCCCAGCTTGAAAATATAGTTGCGAATCCCGCTACTGAGTTGATTGTATTGGAGCTGCTGATCCGTATTTTTTGACTTCACATAAGCCTGAAGACCTTCATCAAGCTGAACTGGTGCAATTGCTTGTTTAAGATCAAACTCCAATCCACATTTGCCTAAAATTCGATCCCACAATTCAGCAATTTTCGGGAGAATCTTCTGGTGGGATTGGGAGAACTCAGCTTCAAGTTGTCGAATGCTTCTATCCCTATTTGCTGGCTCATGGAGAAACGATAGATAATCGCTCTGCCATTTATTAATCAAGTAAATTAAAATTTTCCAGAAACTAGATGCAGAAGCTACAGAAACCACATGAAATATCGGGAATTCTCTTTGCCAAGCTAGTGCTGAATTAAGTGTTGCAATGGGTGGATCGTCGCTCAATGTTGAAACTTGATCGGCAGGCTCATAAATAATTAAATCTTGCAAACTAGATAATTTAGAAAACGGTACTTCAGAAAGTTGATCTAAACGGCAGAAGTCCCTATTTGAGAATCCAGCAGCATCTTTCCAAAATTGAATCCAATCATCATTGAACTCAACAGTTGCATCATAGAAAACAAGTTCTTTTTCTGGATTTGCAGAGGCTTGGGCGATGAACCTTCCGCTAGCAGTATGAAGCTTAACGGCGAGAAGGGAAGTGTCAGAACTAGTGTTTGCGCTATAAAAATTTTGAGGCCAGCTTTGCGTCGAAGGCCAGAAACTCGTTGTTTGAGAGTTGTCAATGGTTCCCTGACTACAGTTCCTAAGGATTGATAATACAAGTGCTAGAAGCGTCGATTTTCCAGTGCCATTGGGGCCGATGAGACAGATTTTCTCAAGCGGCTCCCCGGTTTCTGGATTAGTCAAATCCAGTTGAAAGTTTTCGAATTGCTGAAAGCCTTTGATCAGGATTTTAGAAACTTTCATTGGCCTTACCTACAACACGCGCAACACACTGGCCACGGGCAGAATCCCCGGCATCGCCTCAATGTTCGCCAAGGCCTGCCGGAACTTGCCTTCCTGCACCTGATGCGTCACCACCACGATTTCCGCCTGACCATCGCGCATCCCCACCTGCACCACGGATTCCAAACTCACGTCATGATCGCCAAAGCCCGTCCCAATCCGGCCAATCACCCCGGCACTATCCTGGGCCAGGAATCGGGCGTAGAACCGCATTTGCAATTGATCGATCGGCGCGATCGTGCAGTAATCCTGATGACTACAGGCGAGCAATGGATCAAGCAACGGTGTCCCATCGGCTTGCTTCGCGCCATCCCGGCCCACCTTCAGCAACGCCGCAATATTCAAGATGTCCGACACCACCGCACTGGCCGTGGGACCCGCCCCCGCCCCGCGCCCAAAGAACATCACCTGACCCACAGGATCGCCCTCGATCAAAATCGCATTGTAGACATCATTCACGCTGGCGAGGGGATGGGCCTTGGGCAAGAGCGTCGGATGCACCCGCACCTGGAGCGTTTCGGGGTTGGCGTCCGTCGCATCGCGACTGGCAATGCCCAAGAGTTTAATCACATAGCCTAATTTGTCGGCATAGCTAATTTCCGTCGCGGTGACGGCCCGAATCCCTTCACAGTGGATGGCTTCCCGATCGATCCGCCCGCCAAAGGCCAACGACGCCAGAATCGCAATCTTGTCCGCCGCATCCCAGCCATCGACATCCGCCGTCGGATCAGCTTCCGCATAGCCCAACGCCTGGGCATCGGCCAACACCGCATCGAAGTCCGCGCCTTCCTGCTGCATCCGGGTGAGGATGTAGTTGGTGGTGCCGTTGATGATGCCCATGACGCTTTGGATGCGGTTGGCACAGAGCGATTGTTTCAGCGGTTCGATCACTGGGATGCCGCCGCCGACGGCGGCTTCGAGCAGGACGTAAACGCCCGCCTCAGCCGCAGCGGTAAAAATCTCTTCGCCGTAGCGGGAAATTACGGCCTTATTCGCGGTGACCACATGTTTGCCATGTTGAATTGCTTGAAGGATCAACGATCGGGCGGGTTCCAATCCCCCCATCACTTCCACGACGATCGCCACCTCAGGATCCGTGACGATCGATGCCAAATCCGTGGTCAGACAGCTCGCCGGAAGCTCGACCGGACGGGGCTTGTCGAGCGATCGCACACCCACGCGGTGAATCTCTAGTTCCTTGAGCAAGGGATGCCGCTGGGCCGGGTTTTGCAGAATTTGCACGGTGCCCGCACCAACCGTTCCCAATCCCAATAATCCCACCTTGAATCCCACGGTGCCTTCCCTCGGAGTTTCCCAATATGCGACAGTCTCCTATTGTAAAGGAGTCGGTGTCTCGAATCATTGTGAGCCGTGTCGTAATGCGATCCATCTTTATCCGGTATTTCGTCAGTTGGGTTAGCGCCAGTTGGCTCGGTCTGATGCCAATCGCCTTTGCCGCCGATATTCCCGGTTGCTTCAGCGATGCCCAAGGCCAACTGGTCACGACTCCGGCCATGATCCGCCAACTGGAATCCGCCGATGTCGTCTACCTGGGCGAAACCCACGATCGGGCTGCCGACCATGCCACCCAACTGGCGATCATCCAAACCCTGCACGATCGTCAGCCCAATTTAACGATCGGTCTCGAGATGTTCCAGCGGCCCTACCAGAAATTGCTCGATCGGTATATTGCGGGGGATTTGAGCGAAGTGGACTTGCGCGATCGCAGCGAATACGACAAGCGCTGGGGCTTCGACTGGGAGCTTTATGCGCCCATCCTGCGCTACGCCAAAGCCCAGAACATCCCACTGATCGCCCTGAACACGCCCCAGGAAGTCACCCGCAAAGTCAGTCGGCAGGGATTGAGCGCACTGAACTGGAGCGATCGCCGCTTCATCCCGCCGTTGTCCGAAATTCGCACCGCCCCCGAGGCTTACCGCAAAATGCTGGCCGACATCTTCACCACCATGCACCCGGCCGGAAAAACCACCGACTCAACCCGCTTCGATCGCTTCTTCCAAGCCCAAGTCCTCTGGGACGAAACCATGGCCGATCGCATCGCCCAAAACCCTCGCCCGCTGACCGACCGTCGGTCGAAGAGCATCGTCGTCCTCGTCGGCCAAGGGCATTTGGTCTATCGCTATGGCATTCCCGATCGGGTTGAGCGACGGCGATCGACGTTGAAACAATTAGTCATCCTGCTCAGTGAGGAATCGGGCCTCGATCCGGTCGATCGTGCCGGACGCCCGATCGCGGATTTCCACCGCATCATCGAACCATAAACCACACAATCCCCAAAAACCAAAAACCAGCCGCAGGATCACCCTACGACTGGCCTTCAGAAAACCGACAAAAACAGCGTCAAACTGGCCTCTGGCCCATGCAATCAAACGAACCAAACACCGATCGGATTACTTCACCGTAATCTTGCCAACCATGCCAGCCCCACGGTGCGGCATGCAGAAGTAGGTGTACTCACCAGCAGGCGCACCCGCAAAATCAATGCTGAAGGTACCACCACTGCCCTCAAGGCCCTTGTGACCCAACTTCGCCGCCAACGCCTTATCGTCACCGGGGACGGTTTGGAACACCACGTTGTGGGGTGGCAACTGACCGACATTGAAGTTCACGGTGTCGCCGGAAGCGATCGCCAAGTTGCTGGGTTCAAACACCAAGCCCTTTGCGCCGCCCATCACGACATCATAGGAAGCCGCCGCAGCGGGTGCAGCGGACAGGAAGAATGTACCCACCACCAGCAAAACAGCGCAAGCCGCTACTGATAGCTGACGGACAACTGTGCGTAGAGATGTCATGACCAATCCTCAAATCTAAATAAAAACTCAACAGGCCGATCATAACTTAGACAAGCTGTCCTATGACAGGTCGTCGTGGGAAAAATTAGCGATTTTTGCGAAATTATTTTGACCGGGTGGCCCGATTGCCGGATCACCGTCCTAGAACCGGGTAGTCCCCCACCCTTTGGCTGCCTGGGCCGCCCGCAAAACGAAGGCCGCCATCTGCTCGGTCTGGGCATCGGCGATCCACTCAGCGCTGATTTCCCGACAGGCATAATTTTCGTCGCTGCCGTCGTGGGCCAGGGGATGGCGCATATAAGCCATCAAGGCGTTCACCGTATCGCGTGGGGGCATGGCGCTTTGTAAGTCCTTCAGGGACAGGGACACATCGGGACTCGACAGGGTGGTGCCGCCCACATGACAGCTCAAACAGTTTTGGGCAAACAGTTCTTTGCCTTCCACCATGTCGGCGTAGCTAAAGATTTTGGTCGTGCCCGCAGCGTCCAGCGTCATTGTCGCGGGCTTTGATGGAAACACCTTCATGAACTGCGTGATATAGGGATCCGGCGCGGCGATGGCTTCCAGCCGCCCGAAGGGCATGGCACTACCGCCCCCGACCAAACTCAACCACACCCACAGGCAACTGCCCCACACTAAGGCCCAATTCATCCGGCGGGGCTTGGCAAATTTCAACATGGTTCGCTTCAACACGATTAACTCCAGCTTCAGTGGCTGCATCAAACTCCATGATCGCAATATTTGAGCAAAAAAATCGACTCCTGCAAACGCAAGAATCGATTGATTAATCAACTTAAATGATCGCCCAATGACGATCGGGTTAGTAGTAAATCTTACCGCCGCCCCATTTGACGCCAACCACGCGGGGTTGGATCAGGATGTAACCCGCGATCGCTTGCAGGTCATCTTCGGTCAGACTCCGCATGGCCGGATACAAATCCTTACTCTTCAGCGACGGGTGCTCTTCGGAAATATCATTAAATCCGTCAAAGCTCATCGGCTCTCGCATGAACTTCAGCAACTCCGACACGTTATCGCGGGGCGGGGTGGCCAAGGCCAAGGTCTGTGGTTCGAGACCGACGTTCGGGTTCGTCTTCGTCACACCACCCGCATGGCACTGGGCACAGGCGAATTGGAACATTTTCTTACCCCGAGCCAGTTCCGGGACAGTGATCGTGATCGTGTCGCCGTTGGCATTCAGGGGAATCGTCCGCGATGCAACATCCAAATCAACCGCATTCGCGCTGGGCGTCAACACCTGAAACGCAAAAAACAACGTAGCGACCGCCAGCCAAACAATTTTCTTAAGCATGGTTCTCCTTCCGACCTGGCTCCAATCTCTCAAAATTTCACAACACAACAAGCCTATTACTATGAATACCACGTCAGTACGCCGATCGACGCGGGAAATCTGAGGAACAGTCGTTACATCCCGTTACATTGCGGCTGTTGCGGGGGGGCGATGACCTTCGGGCGGTCGAAGACCATCCGGATGCAACCGCAATAACTGCGCCAGGGTTTGCTTCATCTGGGGCCGGGGCACGATCATATCGACAAAGCCGTGGGCCAACAGATATTCCGCCGTCTGGAAGTCGTCGGGCAGTTTTTCGCGGATCGTTTGCTCCACCACGCGGCGTCCAGCGAAGGCGATCGTCGCCTTTGGTTCGGCCAAAATCAAATCCCCCAACATCGCAAAACTCGCCGTGACGCCGCCCGCTGTTGGATCGGTCAGAATCGGCAGATAGAGCAAATGCTGCGATCGGTGGCGTTCGAGTGCGCCGGAAATCTTCGCCATCTGCATCAGGCTCAACATCCCTTCCTGCATCCGGGCACCGCCCGAGGCGCAGATAATCAACACAGGAATCCGTTGCTCCGTCGCCGTTTCGATCAGGCGGGTAATCTTCTCGCCCACCACCGAACCCATACTGCCGCCCATAAACCGAAAGTCCATCACAGCCAAGGCCACGGGTTCGCCGTCCAACTTGCCTAAGCCCGTTTGGACAGCATCGGTGAGTTTGGTTTTTTCTTGCATTTCCCGTACCCGATCGACGTAGGGCTTGCGATCGCGAAACTCCAGCGGATCAACGGGCAGCACCGTTTCATTCATGGGCGTCCAACTGCCGTCATCGAGCAATTGGGCAATGCGTTCGTAGCTGGTCACCCGCATGTGATGGTCGCATTCGAGGCAAACCATCTGGTGGGCGTGGAAATCCTTCGTGTACATCACCGCCCCGCAAGCCTCGCACTTCGTCCAGAGGCCATCGGGAAATTCGCGCTCGGGTTGCTGCGATTGAATTTGCGGGTTTTTCTTTTGCCGATTGGCAAACCAGTCAAAGAGGGAGGACATGCTGACGTTTGGCCCCTGGCGTGCGTGAAATATATCGTCTTACATTACCAGTTATTACAGCCAGGAGGGATCGGCGGCCACTGACCCCGATCGCTGCTTAGAATTGGAGCGACGCAGCGGGGATTCCAAAACACCATGATTGAGAAAATTTTATTGGCGGATGTGGGACGCGGATCGTCCGAGAAGATGCTCCAAGCGCTGATCCAGATTCCCTATTTGCAACGAGCACAGGTGACGCTGCTGCATGTGGTCTCGACCCAGTCCAGCGAAGCCGAGATGGCGATCAAACGGGCCGAGGGCCAAACCCTGATGGAACATGCCATCCTCAATCTCAATCTCGACCCCAGCAAAACGACGACGATGATTCGCGAGGGCGACCCGAAGGGCGTGGTCTGCGCCGTGGCCGAGGAATTGGACACGGACTTGATCATCATGGGATCGCGCGGCCTGCGGCGGCTGCAATCGATTCTCAGTAATTCGGTCAGTCAGTATGTCTTCCAGCTTTCGTCGAAGCCGATGTTGTTGGTTAAAGATGACGTGTTCGTGCGGGAGATTGAACATATCACCGTGGCGATCGACTCCTCCGAGGCCTCGAAGCAATGTTTGGAATTGGCGCTGTTTTTGCTGCGGGACATGCCGAATAGCACCTTGAATCTGATTCGGGTCGATCCCAATGCGTCCGAGGAACTGATCGGCAATGCCGCCGCCCAGGATCCGCTGATTGCCGAAGCCATCAAGCAAGCCGCCCGGTTCAATGTGAATACGCGCGGCTTTGTCGGCACGGGCAAAAATATTGGCAAAGCGATCTGTCGCCTGGCGGATAGCGCCAAGACCGATCTGCTGATCCTCGGGTCGCCCGATCGTCGCCCCTCGATCGCTAAGAATATGCCCGACCTCGATCGGCTCCTCGGCAACTCGCTCTCCGACTATGTGCGGGTCAACGCCAACTGTCCCGTGCTGTTGGCGCGCACGCTGAGTTAGGCGGGTGTTAAGGGATGGCGCAGCACCATGCCCGCTACGGCCGGAATCAGAAATGTTGCGAGTTTGGCCGCGAGGCGGGCATTGCCCGCCACACTGGGGTGGATGCCGTCATCCATATAGGGCGGGCGCATATCAAATTCCGGTAACTGGAGCCGCGCATCAAAATACCAATCGGCGAAGTCGGGCCATTGGGTGCGGATGATTTCGTTGTAGGTGATCAAGTCAGTGGCATAGTCGCGCTGATGCCGATCGTAACCTGGTGGATAGCCGTGGTCGCGGGGAAACGTGTCGATCGCGACGACCTTGTAGCCCGCCGCCCGTCGGGCCGCACAATATTTTGCAAAGGTGGCGGCGGCGGCGGCGGGCGTCGCCCCAAACAGCATGTGATTGCCGCCTTCCATGGCGATCAGCAGATTGAGTCGGGTCGGATCGTAGGCCCGATCGATCTGCCACAGCGCATCGTGCAGCATATGCGCCGTCGTCTGCCCCGAGACCCCGGTGTTTGAGACCAGTGGCAGCCGATCGGTAACCCCATTACTGGCAGGCGCACCCCCGCGTCGGGTCAGTCCAACGCTATCGCCGCATGGACGATCGTTGGGTCATCGACGGCCCGCCGATCCTCGGCACGGCACCCGACGCGCTCATGGGCAGCGCGATCGCCCTCTCCGCCAACGGCCAAATCCTGGCGATCGGTGCGCCGATGCAGGATGCCAATGGCCCGAATTCGGGCCAGGTGCAGGTTTATCGCTATGACCCGAATCTGACAAACCCTTGGACGCAAATCGGTCACGACCTGCGGGGCGAGGCGGCAAACGCTTACTTTGGCAGCGCGATCGCCCTGGCTCCCGACGGCCAAACCCTATCGATCGGTGCACCCCGCAGCGACGCGGATAATGGCTCCCAGAGTGGGGCGGTGCATCTCTATCAGTGGGTTGAATCGGATTGGGTGCCGCTGGGGCGATTGATTGGGCGGAACCGTCGGGAATGGTTTGGGGGGCGATCGCGTTTTCCGCCGATGCGCAGACGATCGCCGTTGGGGCGACGGGCCATGACGCCAATCGTGGCAGTATTCGGGTCTATCAGCGGCGGACGGGCTTTTGGCAGGAGCAGGGCACGCAACTGACGGGCGATCAACCGGGGGAAGGCTTCGGGCAAACCGTGGCGATCGCGGCGGATGCCACGATCGTGGCGGGAAGCACGACGGCGACCTTGACGCCCACCTTCGCAACGACGGATTTGCCCACGACCCAGGTGGTGCGCACCTATCGCTATGTCCAATCCCAGTGGCAGCCCAGTGGTCAGGCCCAGGGGGTGGGCCGATTCGGCCAGGGTCTCGCGCTCGATCGGGCGGGTCATACCTTGGTGATCGGCGCACCGGGCGATGAGCCAGTTCGCGCCAATGGCGGATTTGTGCGGCTGGTGGCCCGTCCTGAACGCCGCACCCAACCCGTCATCCGGCGCGCCCCCGACCAATTGACCGGGCTGCAACTGGAATCCGCCGATCCGATCGCCCCCTGGATCACTTTGACCGCAGGCCCTGGGCCGCAGGCCGGACAACCGATCGGCCTCGACCCGGACTGGCGGATCGTCGATACCGGCGATCGGCCCGATGGCACGATCGATTTGCTGCTGCACTCTGTCGATCGGGATACGGTGCAATGCTGGCGACTGGACGCAACGGGTCGCGTCATCGCCCAGGCGGATTTGCGCGATGCGGCGGGCCAAGTCCTCCACACCCGTAATCCCCACTGGCGGCTGATCGGCTGGGCCGACTTTGACCAAACCCGATCGCTCAAATTGCTCTGGCACAATCCGATCAGTGATGAAATGGCCTTCTGGTCACTCGCCCCCGATGGTCTTCGACCGACCGGAGGTCATCGGGCGACGGTCACGAATTATGCCTATCTCAATGATCAACAGGGTCAACGGGTCAAAACTCAGAATCCTGGCTGGGAAGTCTGCGCGATCGTCGATCTCGATCGCACGGGCCAACCCGATCTGCTCCTGCGCTTACCCGCCTTGAACCAAACCGCTGTGATCCGCCTAAAGGGCACGGTCTTCCTCGCGACGCAATATCTCCCCGGCCCGCCGCAGACCGATTTGGGCTATCGGGATCTCACGTTCTGGGAAGGTGACAACCGCGTCACGATCAATTGGCAAAATGCTAGCCAAACCCAACTGGTGCAGCAGACCGTCCGCTGCGTCGCCGGGGAACTTGTCGCCGATCGGTTTCTGACTGTGGAGCCTTCGTCGATCGGTTAAGCCAACAGGCCACGATCCCCCCTAACCCCCCTTAAAAAGGGGGGAATCGGATTCGAAATCCCAAAATAACGAAAAACCTCCCTGGCGCTTGCGCCAGGGGGGCTTTTTGATCAATCTAATGATTAACCCAACGTGACCTTATTTGATCAAGGACATGCCGGAGGTGAGATCCTGGCCGTAGCCTTCTTCACCATGCTCATTGATATCCAAGCCTTGGTATTCGACTTCTTCACGCACCCGCAGGTCGCCGAAGACCAGCTTCAGCAATTGCAGGATCAGGAAAGTCCCCACACCCGAAATCAGGTAGGTAATGGCGATCGCCGTTAATTCCACCAACAGCTCGTTGAAGTTGCCTTTCAGTACGCCATCTTTGCCCGCTGGATTGATGCTTAAGTCGGCGAATACCGCCGTCAAGATCGCGCCGACTGTCCCGCCCACACCGTGTACCGGGAACGTATCCAACGCATCATCAAATTGCAACTTGGCCTTCAGGTTGACAGCAAAGAAACAAGCCAATGACGTAATCGAACCAATCAACAAGGCGGCCAACGGCGAAACAAACCCCGCCGCCGGGGTAATCCCGACTAGACCAGCCACCAGACCCGTCGCCACGCCCACCGCCGTCGGTTTACCGCGCAGCACCCATTCCAGGATCACCCAAGTCAGCAAGGCCGAGCAAGCCGACAAATAGGTGGTGACGATCGCCGTCACGGCCAAACCACCGGACGCCAACGCACTACCGCCGTTGAATCCCGTCCAACCGAAGAACAACAGCCCCGCACCCAAGAGGATGAACGGCACGTTGTGCGGTGGCGCAGGCTTGTCGGGATAGGTTTTGCGGGGACCGAGCACCCAAGCGGCGACCAATGCGGCCACACCCGAACTGATATGCACGACGGTACCGCCCGCAAAGTCTAGCGCGCCCATGCCGCCGTACAAACCGAGCAAACCGCCCTTGGCCCAGACCATGTGGGCAAAGATCGGATACAGGAGGCCTGCCCACAGCACCATGAACCAGAAATAGGCTTTGAACGACATCCGCTCGACGATCGAACCGGAGATCAACGCCGGGGTGATGATCGCGAAGGTCATCTGATACAGCATGAATAACTGGTGCGGAATGGTCGCCGCGTAGGACACCACCTCAGCGGGTGCCGAACCTTCCATATATCCCGTCGTATCAAGATTGACGCCGTTCAAGAACAGCCACTGAAACCCACCGATGATGGCGTTGCCCGGTGCGAACGAGAGACTGTAGCCCCACAGCACCCAGATCAAACCGACAATCCCCATCATGATGAAGCTCATCATCATCGTGTTCAGCACGTTCCGCGAACGCACAAAACCACCGTAGAAAAAAGCCAAACCCGGAGTCATCAACAGCACGAGCGCCGTCGCAATCATCATAAATGCGGTGTCGGCGCTAGAAAGGGCGGTTTCCGCCGCTTTTTGCGCTGTTTCTGCGGTCACCGGATCAGCCGCCCAGGCCGGAGCCATCCCACCAACCACAACGTAGGCAGAGGCCAGTAGCCCTGCCACCCCAAGTCTTTTCATTTTTACAACTCTCAAGCAGGTACAAACAGATGAATTTGGCAGCGCACGATCGCATCAAGCAATGCACTTTGCACCGATACAATTTGGGCAATCATAATAGAATTAGGAAATGTTTTAGTATCTTGCTATACAAAATTTTTGGGTAATTCGCCAAAACCCCGCGCCCAGCCGATCGCTGGACGCGGGGCATGACCCGATCGTCGTTACATATCTTTAGTCACATGGTGAGTTGCATAGCTGGAAGCTGTTGACAATCGGCCCTGAGACAGATGTTCGATCGCGGATTTGCCGCCCCTAAAGTAAGTCTTGATACTCCGGCATCGACTGCAATTGTTTCAGCACTTGTTTGATGTCCTGGGTGCGATCCTTTTTGACCACGAGGGTGACGTTGCCATCGCGCACAATCACCGTATCTTCCATGCCGATCGTCACGATTAAATCGTCGTCGCTGGTGGAATACAGCAAGGAACCCTGGGTGTCGAGGCCCACATGTTTGGCCAATTCGACATTCGGCGCATCGGACTTCTGCAATCGTTCGATCGCGCCCCAATCGCCCAAATCATCCCAGCCAAACTTCACGGGCATCACCGTGGCTTTGGTGGTTTTTTCCATCAGGGCGTAGTCGATGCTCATCTTCGTCACTTCGCCATAGGCCGCGACCCCACGGGCCTGGAGCGGCAACAGAATATCCGGCGCATGTTTCGCCAGTTCCTGCAACACCGTCGAAGCCTTGAACACGAACATGCCGCCGTTCCAACTAAAGCGCCCACTCTGGACAAATTCCGCCGCCGTTTGCCGATCGGGTTTTTCGGTGAAGCGGCTGACCTGATAGGCCGGATAGCCCGCGCCGTAGGTGCCCAGGGCCTCGCCCTGCTCGATGTAGCCATAGCCCGTGGAGGCATAACCGGGGGCTATCCCCAGCGTGACAATCACATCGTCCTTCGCCGCCATTTCCGCCGCTGCGGCCAAGGTGCCTTCAAAAATCGCCATATCGGCAATCCAGTGATCCGCCGGGAAGAACCCGATCACCGCATCCTCGCCGTAGCGTTTGGCCACTTCGATCGTGCTCCAGGCCACAGCGGGTGCGGTATCGCGGCCCTCGGGTTCCACCAGCAAATTGGCGGCAGGCATTTCGGGCAATTGCTCTCGCATTCCGGCTTCGAGATGGGCGGCGGTGACGACCCAGAGGTTTTCCCAGCCGCCTGCGGTGACGATCAACCGATCGGCTGTGGCTTGCAGCAGCGACCGATCGCCGCCATCCAAACAGAGAAATTGCTTGGGCCTGGCGCGCCGACTCAGGGGCCAAAACCGCTCCCCCTTACCACCAGCCAGAATCACGGGAATCAGTGTAGGTTGGGCCATAAAGCTAGAAAAAAATTCAATCGTGGACGAACGTGGCATCAAATATTCGGGCAAACGGTGGCACGCGAGATTATCCAGTGGCACCATCCCTATGAGACAATACCCCAAATCTTTCGCACCCGCCGATCGGATCAGTGCACCCCGGCTACGGATTCTTTATCTGAATCATTTTATACTCACATTTCCGAAAAGTACTGTAGAATTCCATAGACTTTTGTCCGGTCTGGCGGCAATCTTTCCGGAATCATCCCGGCCACTGGGGGAGAAATCAACAGGAACCGATTGGCAATGGCCCACGTCTCGAAGCGCACCGAGCGCCAACGCGGCATCCGAATGATCCAATCACCAGTTCGATCAAGACCGCGTTCGATCAAGATTCAGCCCAGCATCAGAAGGTGAGGATTTGTGAGGAGTTTAGAGCGAGAACCCAGTGAGGCTGGTTTGAAGCAAGTGATTGATGCATCGATGCCGGATCCCCGATCCAATGGCACGCCCCCGCCACCCCAGCGCGCGATCGGCCGCTGGATCGGGCGGGTAGCGTTGCTATTGGGTGCGGGTCTGGGGGCGGCCACCTTGGGATCCCTTGCGGCTGTGACGATTCCCCTACCCGGCGGACTGTCGGCCCAGGAAGGCCAGCGCCTGCTCGGGGGCCTGGTCAAAAACGGGTTTCAATACAAGGTGTCGCGGCCCGTCACGGTGCTGATCATGGGCATCGATCGGGTGCCCAACGCCGTCGGCAAAGCCGCCGTCTTTAGTGGCCGCAGCGACACCATGCTACTCCTGCGCGTGGATCCCGCCACCAACAGCGTGAATATGCTGTCGATTCCCCGCGACACCCAGGTCGAAGTCCCCGGCATCGGCATCACCAAAATCAATCAAGCCAATGCCAGTGGCGGGCCATTGCTGGCGAGGGAAACCGTGGCGGGCGCAATGAACGGCGTGGAGATCGATCGCTACGTGCGGGTCAGCACCGACGCCTTCCGGGAATTGGTCAATCTGATGGGTGGCGTCCGGGTCTACGTCCCTAAGGACATGCAGTACCAAGACAAAACCCAAAATCTGAACATTGACCTGAAGGCCGGTTGGCAACAGATGAACGGCGACCAGGCCGAGCAATTTGCCCGGTTCCGCAAGGATGACTTTGGTGACATTGGGCGGGTGCAGCGGCAACAG
Source organism: Cyanobacteria bacterium VAR_4_metabat_243 (assembly GCA_031415035.1). Classification (GTDB taxonomy): domain Bacteria; phylum Cyanobacteriota; class Cyanobacteriia; order Leptolyngbyales; family Leptolyngbyaceae; genus Romeriopsis. Next base: position 18,358 of record JANOQX010000209.1, on the reverse strand, counting down.
GCACTGCTCAAGGCGCTGCGGGAACAGATGAGCAATCCCCTGACGATCGCCCGAATTCCCGGCATCCTCAAGTCGATGGAAAAATACATCGACACGAATTTGAGCTTCGAGGAAATGCTGGCCATGGTCAATCTCGGCCTCAAAATGGAGCAGAAAGATTTCCAGATGGTGCTGCTGCCTGGACGGTTTAGCGGCGCGGACGAATTTAAGGCGAGTTATTGGATTATGGATGGGGCGAAGCGCGATCGGATTCTGCGCGATTATTTCCAGCAGACCGACACCGCGATCGATCCCGACACAGAGCGCGCCACGGCCCCCACCGATTTGCGGATTGCGATCCAGAATGCCGCCGATGACCCCGAAGCCGGACGCAAATTCGCCGATGCCCTCGCCGCCAAAGGCTACAACCAAGTCTTTATGGTCAAAGCCTGGAGCGAAAGTCAGGCCAATACCCAAGTGATCGTCCAAGGCGGCCAACTCGCCGCCGCCAAGCAGCTCCAACAGGAATTGCGGATCGATCGACTCGCGGCGGAATCCACCGGGGACTTGGAGTCGGATCTGACGATTCGGGTGGGGAATGACTGGGAGAAATTGGCGATCGTGGCTGAACCCCGAGCGGCGCAATAGGTTGGGGTGGTTGCACGATCGCATCGACTCCGCTATTCGCCCGCCCCACAAACTCCCTACGGCACAATCTGCACTGCCGTCCCATCCTTCACCTGGGTATAGAGCTTCACCACATCCTTGTTCAACATCCGAATACAACCGTGGGACACCGCTTGCCCAATCAGTTCCGGCTCATTCGTGCCGTGGAACCCCAGCTGCGTCGCCCCGTCCGTCCAAATCCCAATCCACCGCACGCCCAAGGGATTGTCGGGACCCGGCGGAATCACCCGACCCGTCTTAAAGCTTTTGAAAATCGGATTTAGCTCCTTCGTCAGCACTTTGAATTCACCCAGGGGCGTTTCCCAACCCGGTTTGCCCACGGCGACGGGATAGCTGTTGATCACTTTGTCGTTTTTGTAGACAAATACGCGGCGCTGACTGCGCTTCAACACCAGCCGATGGCCATCGGTGAGGGGATCGGGCCGTACCGTCGGGGCGACGATCGGGGTCGGTGCGACCACGGGTGCAGGCGTCGTTGGCGTCACGACATTCCCTGGCGTATTACTGAGCGGCTGGGTCAGGGCGGGAGCCGGAGCCACGGTGGGCGCGGGCGTTGGCGCGACGGCGGGTGCGGGCGCTTGGGCGATGGTCTTTGACCGGCCTTCGGCCATCGCGCCCGTGGCTAAACTGAGCAGCAACCCCGTCGCAACGAGACTGGTCAACGATCGCCGGGGATGGAAGTGCATAGGAAAACGCATAGACGAGAAAGAAATTTGTAACTTAATTTAACCCATGGGTTAGCTTCAAGATCGATCAGCCAGCCGAAAAGTTCCCGCCCGGTGAGTTCGATCAATCGACATCCATGCTGAAATCATAGGCGCACGATCGGGGCAACGGAATCCGTAATTCACCGAATATTTTCAGTCACTAATAATTCGGCTGACCGGGTCTCACCCCCGAAGCAACCCACAACCCTTTACAATTGGCGAGTTATTATTCTGCCTCCGCACGATCGGAGCACGGTCTAAATCTATGGCTGCGACCGTTGAAATCTACACCTGGAGCACTTGTCCCTTCTGCATCCGGGCGAAACAGTTGCTCGATCGTAAGGGTGTGACCTACACCGAAATCAGCGTCGATGGCGACGAACCCGGTCGGGAAGCCATGGCCGCACGCGGCGATGGGCGCAAATCCGTCCCCCAGATTTTCATCAATGACCAACATATCGGTGGCTGTGACGCGATTCACGCCCTCGATCGGGCGGGCGAACTCGATCCCCTCTTGCAAGCCAGTTAGGAGCCGATGAGAGCGTGAAAATTGCATTTATTATCGACCCGATCGGCGGACTTGATCCGACCCATGATTCCAGCGTCGCGATGATGGAAGCGGCCTGCGACCAGGGCCATGAAGTCTGGATCACCCAGCAATCCCAACTCAGCATCAAAGCGGGGGTCGCCTGGGCCACGATGCAGCAAGTGCAGCTGTATCCGGTGCAATTGGTGGATGGCCATTGGGTCGCCCCATCGCCTTGGTTCAGCCTCGGGGCGATCGTCCATCAGCCGCTGGTGATGATGCAAGCGGTATTCATGCGCAGCGATCCGCCCGTGAATACGGCCTACCTCTACACCACCTATATCCTCGACGCCGTTGATCCGGCCAAGACCCTGGTACTGAATCGGCCCCAGGGCATCCGCGACGCCAACGAAAAAATCTACGCCCTGCAATTTGCCGCCAGTCCCACGACGATCGTCACCCAGGATAAGGCCGTGATTCGGGAATTTCTCGACACCCATGGCGCGGCCGTACTCAAACCCCTCGGCGGCAAAGCGGGTGAAGGCATCCTCTTCCTCCAACCCGACGATCGCAACTTCAACTCCCTGATCGAAATCAGCACGCTCCAAGGCCAATTGCCGATTATGGTGCAGGCCTATCTGCCCGCCGCCAAACAAGGCGACAAGCGGATTATCTTGCTGAATGGCGCACCGATCGGTACGGTGAATCGGGTGCCCACCGGATCGGATTTTCGCGGGAATATGGCCGTGGGGGGCCGCGCCGAGGCGTCGCCCCTGACGAGTCGCGATCGGGAAATCTGCGCCGAAGTCGCCCCCAAACTGATCCGCGATGGGCTGTACTTTGTCGGCATTGATGTGATTGGTGGCTACCTGACGGAAGTGAATGTCACCAGCCCCACGGGGATTCGCGAAGCCGATCGACTGGGCCTCGCTCCTGGCGAAGCACCACGCCAAATCGCTGATCAAGTGATCCAGTGGATCGCCCAGCAACGCGCCTAATCCTCGCCGTCCCACACAAAGCCCCGAAAATTCACGGATTCCCGCCAAACGACCGTTGCGTTGGCTACAGGTGAACCGCTATAGTCTCAGCCATACGCTAACCCGTCCACCGGGACAATTGCTATGTTCCCTGTACCGCGCCAACGGCAACTTACGCCCCCCGCCCCGATCCGCCAACAGTTTCAGCGGATTTGGAGTCGTGGGCGAATCGGGTTGACGGCGACGGGGGTGACGCTGGGGGTGATCGGTTTGCGCTGGCTCGGGATGTTGCAGCCCTTGGAACTGGCGTTGCTCGATCAGGGCTTCCGGCACCGCGCCGCTCAACCGATCGACGATCGGATCGTGATTGTCGGCGTCACCGAAGCGGACATTCGCACCCTGAACGATTGGCCCCTGAGCGACGCCAAGCTGGCGGAACTGCTGCGCAAAATCCAGCAGGGACAGCCCCAAACGATCGGCCTTGATCTGTACCGCGATCTGCAAAATTCAGCGGGCAGTCCGGTGATCAACCAGGAATTTGCGGCCCATGCGAATATTTTTGGGATTGTGCTGCTGAAGCCGCCGGAGACGCCCGATCGGGTCGCCCGCCAACCCATCGACGCGATCGCCGTCCGCCCGGCGGTCGTCCTCGAAAAAACGGAGCGCGTCGGTTTCAATAACATCATCCAAGATGTCGATCAACGGGTGCGCCGATCATTGCTCTACTGGCACGTGGCGATTCCGACCCAGGACAGCAATGGTCAAACCCAGGTCAAAACCACGATCTACGAAAGCTTCGCCCTCAAAATCAGCCAACATTACCTGAAAACGCGGTTTAACATCGAACCCCAGCCAGCGCCCGGCCAGCCCAAACCGCCCATTCTGCAACTGGGCCGCGCCAAACTCACTCCCCTGACTCAACCCTCCGACGGACTGTACAACCGCGTTGATATCGGCGGCTATCAGATTTTTGCCAATTATCGGGGCGGGACGGGGCATTTTCGTCAGGTGTCGGCAATGCAAGTGCTGAACGGCAGCCTCCCCGCTGATACATTCCAGGGTCGGATTGTGCTGATTGGCTCCGTCGCCCCCAGCCTCAAAGACCAAGTGGCTACGCCCTTCAGCACCCTGCACCAAGACAGTCCGCAATTGATGAGCGGCGTTGAATTGCAGGCGAATCTAATTAGCCAATTGCTCACCAGCGCCACCACGGGCCAGGGGCTGTTCCAGAGCTTGCCGGAGCCAGCGGAGTGGCTGGGGATCTGGCTGGCGGCCTATTGGGGCACCCGGATCAGTTGGCGACTGCGATCGCCGCGTAAGTCACTGATCGTCATCGGGCTGTCCAGTGTCGGCCTATTGGGGTTGGCCTATGGCGCATTTTGGTTGGGGTGGCTGGTGCCCGCACTGCCGCCCTTGCTGGCGCTGCTCGGGGCGGCCACGATGGTGACCAACTACATCGCCCATGCGGAGCAGGAAATGCACCGATCGAAGGAATTTTTGGCCCAGGTGATCAACTCGATCCCCGACCCGATCTTCGTCAAAGATCGGCACCAAGTTTGGGTTGTGCTGAACCAGGCCTATGCCGACTTGATTGGTGTTCCCATGACGGCCCTGCTCGAACATGATGTCCATGCGATCTTTCCCGCTGCCCAGGCCCAGTGGCTCCGCACCCAGGATGAATGGGTCTTTGGTCGCCAGGAAACCCAGGAAGTCGAAGAGGAATTTATCAATCTCAAGGGCCAGCGGTTCCACATTTCCACCAAGCGATCGCTGCACCGCGATCGGGCGGGGAATGTCTTCCTGGTCGGCGTAATTCACGACATCACCCAACGCAAAAGTCTCGAAGAAGAACTCAAACGCGCCCGCGACCAGCTCTCCCAGGACAACTCCGAACTCAGCTATCTGGCCAACCACGACGCCCTCACGGGCTTGCCTAACCGCAAACTCTTCCTCGAATGCCTCCAGCAAGCGCTCGAAGCCGCCAACCTGGCGAATCATCACCACCACCAAGTCGCCCTGCTGTTCTTGGATTTAGACGGCTTCAAGGAAGTCAACGACACCCTCGGCCACGGCATCGGCGATCTGCTGCTCCAAGCCGTGGCCCAACGCTTGCAGGCCTGTCTCCGGGCGGGCAGCGACACCGTGGCGCGGCTGGGCGGCGATGAATTTGTGGTGGTGCTGCCGAATGTCCCTGGCCCGCTGATCGCCCGTCGTGTTGCCCAGAAGATTCTCACCACCCTGGCCGAAGAATTCACGATTTCCAGCCATGCGATCCATATCACCACCAGCATCGGCATCAGCCTCTATCCCCAAAACGCCCAGCAAATGGATCGCCTGATCCAGTCCGCCGATGAAGCGATGTACCAATCGAAAAACAGCGGCAAAAACCAATACACGATCGTCAAATCGGCGATCGCCAAAGTCCAACGCTCCAACCGCTAATTCCTGCCCTGATTGATTTTGAGCGATTTTCGCGGCGGTAATCTACCGGATGTTTTAAGGTTCTGTGCCCAGGCGCTGGGAACCGACGGCTTACAATGATGGTAATTAATCGTTACAGTCTGATGCCGACCGCTGCCGATCGGCGATGGTTCCGTTATTGCGTTGCTTTGAGTATGTCTTCTCCCAATCCCAATCGATTTGCCATCACCACCCCGCTGTACTACGTCAATGATGTACCGCATATTGGTAGTGCCTATCCCACGGTCGCGGTGGATGCGATCGCGCGCTGGCAGCGTTTGAGTGGTCGGGAGGTGCATTTCATCACGGGCAGTGACGAACATGGTCAGAAAATTCAACGCACCGCCGCCGCGCTCGATCGGACTCCCATTGCCCATTGCGACCTGATCGTCGATCGGTTCAAAGCGCTTTGGGCACAGCTCCAGATCACCGACGACGCCTTCATCCGCACCACTGACGATCGCCATGGCGCGATCGTCGCCGAGTTTTTTCAGCGGGTGTGGGATCAGGGCGACATTTATCTCAGTCAACAGCAGGGGCATTACTGCGTTGCCTGCGAGGAATTCAAAGACGAAAAGGAATTGCTCGAAGGCAATCACTGTCCGATTCACCGCAATCGCGTCGTCGAGTGGCGTGATGAAGAAAACTACTTCTTCCGGCTGTCCAAGTACGAAGACGCCCTGCTCAAGCTCTACGCCGAGCAGCCCGACTTCATCCAACCCGAAGCCCGCCGCAACGAAGTGCTCAGCTTCGTCAAACAGGGCCTGCGGGACTTCTCGATTTCGCGGGTGAATTTCGATTGGGGCTTTCCGGTGCCCCCGGATCCCAATCACGTGATTTACGTCTGGTTCGATGCCCTGCTGGGGTACGTCACCGCCTCGGTGCCCCCGGATCAGCCCGCCACCCTGGCCAATGCCCAGGCTTGGTGGCCCGTCCATACCCACATCATCGGCAAAGATATTCTCCGCTTCCATGCGGTCTATTGGCCTGCGATGCTGATGTCGGCGGGTATGCCGTTGCCGGAGCGGATTTTTGGCCATGGTTTTCTCGTTACCAAAGACGGGATGAAAATGGGCAAAAGCACCGAGAATATCAAGCCGGACTATCTGCTCGACCACTACGGTATCGACGCCTTCCGCTACTACTTCCTCAAGGCGATTAAATTCGGGCAAGACGGCAATTTCGAAGAAACCCGCTTCGTCAATACCCTGAATGCCGATTTGGCCAATGATTTGGGCAATTTGCTGAATCGGACGCTGAAGATGGGGGTGAAGTACTTTGGTAATCAGGTGCCGGATCTGGACGTGAGCGCGATCGCGCCGGATCATCCGCTCCAAGCCGAAGGTGCCCAACTCGGGGCCAAGGTCGCCCAAGCCTACGAGTCGTTGGCTTTCCATGAAGGCTGCGAAGCGATTATTAGCTTGATGCGATCGGGCAATCGTTACATCGATGACCAAGCCCCTTGGACGCTCTACAAACAGGGCGAAACCGCTCAGGTGGCGATGGTGATCTACACCATCCTGGAATCCGTCCGCCTGGCGGCGTATCTACTTTCACCGATCACGCCGACGATCAGCACGCAGATATATCAACAATTGGGATATTTAGTGGACTTTCGTTACAGTCCTTTACGTGATGTGTCGATCGCCCACCCAGATCATGTGCGCTGGGGAATACTGGCAGCAGGACAACCTTTGGGCGATCCCCAACCAGTTTTCCAAAAATTGGAGCTGCCTGCCCCGATCGAGGGCATTGACTGACGCACCGACGGCATCGATCGGGCCGTCGCATCACAAATCCTGGATCCGATCATCACATTCATCCGACCGCATCGACCCTTAAATAAATACCGATTAATAAAACCGAGGCTTTCCCCCATGTTCCATCCCAATCACGACACCGACCCAATCTTCTCCGCCGAACAGGTTTTAGAAAACCGGGGTCGCGTGGCGATCTTCATCGATGGTTCGAATCTGTTCTATGCGGCCCTACAACTGGGGATCGAGATCGACTATACGAAGCTGCTCGTCCGTCTCACGGGCGGCTCCCGACTGCTGCGATCGTTCTTCTACACGGGCGTCGATCGCACCAACGAAAAGCAACAGGGCTTTCTGCTGTGGATGCGGCGTAACGGTTACCGCGTGATTTCGAAGGATCTCGTCCAACTGCCCGACGGCTCCAAAAAAGCCAACCTCGACGTGGAAATCGCCGTGGATATGCTGTCCCTGGTCGGCTCCTATGACACTGCGGTTTTGGTGAGTGGCGATGGGGATTTGGCCTATGCGGTGAATGCGGTGAGCTATCGCGGCGTCCGGGTCGAAGTCGTCAGTCTGAGATCGATGACCAGCGACAGTTTGATCAATGTGGCCGATCGGTATATCGATCTCGACGCGATCACCGAGGACATCCAGAAAAGTCCGTCCCGCAGCTATACCTACCGCCCCCTGACGAGCGTCAACTCCGACGATCGCGAAGCCGCCGCAACGGCTCCCTAGGCGGGATCAGTCTAGTCGCGACGGCGTGGGCCAAACGTGATAATATTGGTTGTTAAATAGCTGTGTTTTGAAGAGGCGATCGATATCATGGATGCTGTGATGCTGCTGGCGAAGCTCCCGGAAGCTTATTCTGCGTTTGGCCCATTGGTAGATGTATTACCAGTGATTCCGGTATTTTTCTTAGCGTTGGCGTTTGTGTGGCAAGCCTCGATTGGTTTCCGCTAAACGTAGTTTTTGACAATACACATACAAGCAGGGACAGCCAAATGGCTGTCCCTTTTTTGTTAAACGTTTAAAACAGCCGCTAAGCTGCCTGTGGACAAAGCACCTGTGGCTGGGGTAGCAGCAATTCCAAATTCAAACAACATTTTGCGGAAAATACGTCATCGCCCAAACCGCCTTGGGTTAAAACCCCAGGCTCACAGCGAAAACCCGTTTAAACGGGTTAAATCGGATGCGGGTGATCGATTGTGCGGTTCGCAACCGGCTTTAGCTGGTTTCCGCGATGAGCCTGGGGTTTTTAACCCAAGGCGGGCCTCAGCGGAGCCTTTGAATTTGGAATTGCTGATTGGATGCCTACTCCCGTAAAATCCAAAGGAATCTTGATCGAGTTGCTGATGTTGGCGCGATTGATGGTGTTCTGCTCGAATCGGTTAGGCGGGTCATGTCGGAGATTATTTGGTCAGACTACTTGTGGCAGTCGCCTGACACCCGTCACAATCCATGCGACAACGCGCCAACAGCTACGATTTCGGGTCAGAAATGGGAGGTTTGTGATTAATGAATAATCCGAAGATGACTTATTTTGAGCAGGAGGACGTCCTGCATCTTGTCCTGTCCAATGAAGCCGAATATAACAGCGTTGAAATCGCGCCGAACCTCACGATCGAACTGAATGAAGCGGGCGAAATGATCGGGGTCGAAATTCTCCGTGCCAGTACGTTTATTCGAGATTCCATCCTGGAATCGGCTCAAGGTAAATTATTGGGCATCGCTCGAACGTAGCGTTTATGCTTTACCCACAGCATCGATCGCCGCTTCCAGAGCGATCGCCACGTGCGTCCAATGCGTCCCCCCCTGACAAAACACCACATAGGGTGCGCGCAATGGCCCATCGGCGGAAAACTCCGAGGTGCTGCCGTCGATGAAGGTGCCGCCCGCCATCACCAGTTCACTTTCGTATCCCGGCATTTCGGAGGGAATCGGTTCGAGGTAGGAGCCGATCGGCGACCAAGCCTGAATCGCCTTGCAGAACGCAATAATTTTCTCCGGTGAGCCGAGTTTGATCGCTTGGATCACATCCCGACGGGGCGCGAAGGGGGCGGGATTGACCGGATAACCCAGCTGATCCATCACATGGGCAGTCAAATGATTGCCCTTCTTGGCCTCACCGACCATCTGGGGCGCGAGGAAGAGTCCTTGGAACAAGAGCCGGTTTTGATCGAACGTCGCGCCACCGTGGCTGCCAACGCCGGGAGCGGTGAGCCGACAACAGGCCATTTCCACAAGGTCGGCTTTTCCGGCGACGTAGCCGCCCGCCGTGACGATCGTGCCGCCGGGATTCTTGATCAGGGATCCGGCCATCAGATCCGCGCCGACCATGGTGGGTTCTTGGGCTTCGATGAATTCGCCGTAGCAGTTGTCCACGAAGCAGACGGTGTTGGGGTTTTGTTGTTTGACTAGGGTGCAAATCCGTTCAATGTCGGCGATCGACAGACTCGATCGCCAAGCGTAGCCGCACGATCGTTGGATCGTCACCATCCGAGTTTCTGGTTTGATCGCCGTTGATAAGGTTTGCCAATCGATCGACCCATCCGGGAGCAGTTCGATCTGCCGATAGGTGATGCCCAATTCCGCTAAGGATCCTTGGCCCGTTCCTCGGATGCCGATTACTTCTTCCAACGTGTCGTAGGGCGCACCAACCACGGACAAAAGTTCGTCGCCCGGTCGTAGAACCCCGTACAGACAGGCCGCGATCGCGTGGGTGCCGGAGACAAACTGCACTCGCACCGCCGCCGACTCCGCTCCCACAATGTCCGCAAACACCTGATCCAACACCTCCCGGCCCAGGTCGCCATGGCCGTAGCCCGACATGCTGGCGAAGTGATGTACCCCGACCCGCTGCTGCCGGAAGGCGCTGAGCACCCGGTGCAAATTTTGTTTTACTTCGGCGTCGATCGCCGCGAAGGTGGGGGCTAAGGCCACGGTGGCGGCGGTGATGAGGCTGGCGGTTGGGGGCATTTTGTGGCGATCGACACTGCAAGTTTGAACCAAAGTCTAACCAATCGCGGGAAACTTATGTAACCATCCGGGGATAGGAAATGTCAGAATGATTAAGATTCATGTGATCCCCTTAGGAATGCGAGCCGCGATTTGAACTTCAAGGCGCGCTGCCTATTGTCGCGTCGATCGGGCTGAAAAAAGTTATCGGAATGGAACATCCATGACTACTGCATCGCAAGCAAAACTCAAAATTTCTTGGCACTTCGTCGCCGTGATTACGATCGTTCACCTTGGTGGTCTCCTCGCATTCTTGAATTTCAGTTGGCAGGGGTTGATCCTGGCGCTGGTGCTGCATTGGATTACGGGCGGTTTGGGGATTACCCTGGGCTGGCATCGGTTGATTTCCCACCGCAGTTTCCAAGTGCCGAAGTGGTTGGAATATTTCTTCGTGTTCTGTGGGTCGCTGTCGCTCCAGGGCGGGCCGATCTGGTGGGTGGGCTTGCATCGCCATCACCATGTCCATTCGGATCAAAGTGTGGATCACCATGATTCCAATAAAGGCTTTTGGTGGAGCCACATGGGTTGGATGTTCCATGAAGTCCCGGCGGTGAAGGAGATTCCCCGGTTCACGAAGGACATTGCCAATGACCCCGTGTATCGTTTCTTCGACAACTATTTCTTCCCGATGCAGATTGCCTTTGGCTTCCTGCTCTTCGCGATCGGCACCCATACGGCGATCGGCGGTCTGAACTTCGTCCTGTGGGGGATCTTCGCGCGGCTGATGCTGGTCTATCACTGCACTTGGTTGGTGAATAGCGCGACGCATATGTTTGGCTACCAGAGCCACAAATCCGACGACAACTCCCGCAACTGTTGGTGGGTCGCGGTCTTGACCTACGGCGAAGGCTGGCACAACAATCACCATGCCTATCAATACTCGGCGCGGCATGGGTTGCGCTGGTGGGAAATCGACTTCACTTGGATGACGATTTCGCTGCTGAAGCGCTTGGGCTTGGCCAGCAAAGTCAAGGTGCCCAACTCAAATGGCTAGTTGATCCGCTGAAATGCGGCAAACCCTCTGCTGGACGCGCATCGTCTTGGGGAGGGTTTTAAATTTTCAGGATGGTTAAAGATTTTGCTTGACCAATGTAGCGATACCAGAAAAAATCAAAAACGGTGATTGTGCTGCGACCGGAAACTGCGATTGCCCACCAAATCCGCACCAAATCCGCTAAGCCGCCAGCGATCATCCTCGATCGAGCCAGGGAAAAGTTATCAGCATGGAATTTAGATGACGATCGCAACGCAACAAAAACCCCCGATTGCCTGGCATGTGGTCGCCTTAATTGGCGCGGTACATCTCGGTGCCCTCCTGGCACTGTTGCCCGGCAACTTCAGTTGGGCCGGAGTCGGACTTGCCCTGGTACTCCATTGGATTACCGGTGGCTTAGGCATCACTCTGGGGTGGCATCGTTTGGTGTCCCACCGCAGTTTTCAAGTCCCCAAGTGGTTAGAGTATTTCTTCGTGTTCTGCGGCACGTTGTCGATGCAGGGCGGCCCGACTTGGTGGGTGGGATTGCACCGTCACCACCACATGCATTCGGATCAAAATACCGATCAGCATGATTCGAATAAGGGCTTCTGGTGGAGCCACATGGGTTGGATGTTGCATGAAGTTCCGGCGTTGCAGGATGTTTCGCGCTATACGAAGGATATTGCTAACGATCGGGTCTACCGCTTCTTTGACAATTATTTTCTGCCGATGCAAGTTGTGTTGGGCTTGGTGTTGTATTTGATTGGCGGTTGGCCGTTTGTGCTGTGGGGCGTATTTGTCCGGTTGGTGTTGGTGTATCACTGCACTTGGCTGGTGAATAGTGCGACGCACAAGTTTGGTTATCAGAGTCATGCGTCGGGAGACAATTCGCGCAACTGTTGGTGGGTGGCGGTGTTGAGCTACGGCGAAGGCTGGCACAACAACCACCACGCGTTTCAATATTCGGCCCGGCATGGATTGCGGTGGTGGGAGATTGACATGACGTGGGTGATGATTCGGACATTACAGCGATTGGGTTTGGCCACGAAGGTAAAATTGCCCAATTCGTAAAATCCTGTAATTTGCAAAATCCACCGATCGGCCATTTAATTTGGCGCGATCGGTTTTTTGTGGGATCGGGACGACGGGAGGATTACGGGCGCATTCCTTGGATGATTTGTTTGGTGGTCATCAGGCTTTCCACGCCGATCGTGCCGCGTCGCATGCCTTTTTGTTTGGTGATGCCGAGGAAGACCTGGTGGCCGCCGGGATCGAGGCGGTAGAAGCGGGGTGAGGCGTTGATGTAGATAAAGGTGCTGTGGAGGCGTTGGGTGAATTGCTGGGCTTCGGCGTAGGAGTCGGTGATGATGCTGTCGGCATGGCCGCTGCTGTATTGGTTGATCCAGTCGGCGGCGTGGTCGAGCCGATCGACAAATTTAAACGCCACGGTTTTTTGTAAATATGATTGCGACCATTCCACATCGGCCGCGAGCTTGATGTCGGGAAATTCCTCAACGATCGCGGCGTCCCCCCGAATCTCAAATCCCTTTTCCCGCAGGCTGTTCCACAACATGCCCAGGGTGGAGGGTTTGACTTGGGCGTTGACCAGGACTTTCTCAATCCCGTTGACGGCGTCGGGCTGGGTCAGGTGGCTGTCGATAATCGCGTTGCGCACGGTGTCCAAACTGCCCGATGCCGACCAATACAGATAGCAATTGCCGATCGCCGTTTGCAAAATCGGGGCGTTGCATTGGCGGACGACTTGTTCGACCCAACTGGGACGGCCATAGGGAATGACCAATTGGGCTGGATCGGCTTCGTTGAATAGATCGCGCAGGGAGTAGTCTTCTTGCACCGCCAGGTCGATCAGGCAATCACTGGGCAAATCAGCGGCGGCGATCGCGCTTTGGAGCACTTCGAAAATGGCGCGGTTGGTTTGGCGGGCTTCTTGGCTGCCGCGTAGCAGGAGGCTATTGCCGCTGCGGAGGCAGAGTCCCGCCGCGAGGGCGGCGAGATCCGGCAGGGATTCGTGGACGAAGGCGATCACGCCGAGGGGCAATAGTTCGGTGAAGGTCTGGCCGTGAATGCTGGTTTTGCTGGTGGCGACGATGCGGCCGACGGGGTCGGGGAGGCGGCTGAGGGTATTGAGATCATCGACGATTTTTTGTAAGCGCTCGGGGGTGAGCTTGAGCCATTCCAGCAGCCGATGGGAAATCGCCATTTCGCGGCTGGTTTCCAGATCGAGGGTATTGGCTTCGAGGATCGCATCTTGTTGGTCGCGCAAGGCAGTGGCCATGGCGACGATCGCCTGGGTACGTTGTTGGCTGGATGCCGCACTGAGAGCGTTGGCGGCTTGGGTGGCCCGGAGAATAGCGCTGTTCACTGACACTCGGCAGGGACTCCAATGAAATGGCAGAAGGGGGTAAAAACAGACGAAGCAAATGTCAGGCTCGATCGTAAACGATCAATCGGGTTTCGGCGCGCTTTAGCGGCGGCGGCGGGAGCGGCCGAGCCAGGACAGTAGGCCGACAAGGAGCGCCAGCCCCAACCCCCAATAGAGCCAAGTCCAAGGCGCAACCCAGCGCTGACCGAATAAGCGCCAACCCACGAGGAGCAGCAACAGCCCCAAGGCAATCCGGCGCAGCGCTTGCCGCTGCCGATCGTCCTGGTGGGGCGCGATCAATTGCCAATCCTGCCCCACCCAGCGCCAACTGCGGGACTCCATCTCACTGCCGATCCGCTGTTGCACCAGTCGCCCATCGGACTCCAGCACGAACATGCGGGGACAGCGATCGCAGCCAAAGGCCTCGGTCAAATAAATCGGCACCAATTGGCCGTGGCGATGGCAGGGGCAGGGATAGGACTGGCTGTCCCGATCGGGCAGAGAAGGCAAGGAATCCATGGAACCAACGGCAACGAGCATGATGCGGACAATCGGCGTCAGACAAAAACGGCAGACAACCGAAGTTATCTGCCGTCCGTTTAGATTACTTAAAACAAGCGGGTGACGCGATTCGAACGCGCGACCCTCACCTTGGCAAGGTGATGCTCTACCACTGAGCTACACCCGCATTTCGTTTCTTATACTCGCAGAGTGGAATGGGGTTTGTCAAGCTTTATCCCCGAATCTTTTGGGGCAGTTGGATTGGGGGCATCCCGTTATGATGGTATGTAGTTTTGTAAACAGCTTGAATTGATTTGGGAGCGGGCGCGCGTGATTGTGGAAGCAGCGGTGATGGATGTGGCCGATACGTCGGATGCGGCTTGGGCGGCGGCCCTGGTTTGGCCGTCCCAGGATTGGCAGTGGCGGGGCCATCGGGTGCGCTATGTGACCGTGGGGCAGGGACAGCCGATCGTGCTGTTGCATGGGTTTGGGGCGTCGATCGGGCATTGGCAAAAGAATATTGGGGCGTTGGCGGCGGCGGGGTATCAGGTGTATGCCCTGGATCTGCTGGGGTTTGGCGCATCGGACAAGCCGGATATCGACTACGCCATGGAGCTGTGGCAGGACTTGGTGTATGACTTTTGGCGGGCGTTAATTCGGCGACCCGCCGTGATTGTAGGTAATTCGATCGGGGGGTTGTTGGCGCTGATGCTGTTGGCGCACCATCCCGAAATGGTGACCCAGGGGATTTTGCTGAATCCGGCGGGCGGCTTGAACCACCGCCCCGATGAACTCAATCCGCTGTTGGGCAAAGTCCTCGGCACCTTTGGCCAGTTGGCCAGTTCGGCTTGGGTCGGGCCGTGGCTGTTCGATCGGATTCGCCAGAAGCACCGGATTCGCAACAGCTTGAAGCAGATCTACAGTCAGCGATCGGCGATTACCGATGAGTTGGTGGAGATGTTGTATCGGCCTTCCTGCGATCCGGGTGCCCAGAAAGTGTTTGGGGCGATCTTGAGTGCGCCGCCAGGGCCGCGTCCCCAGGAGTTGTTGCCCTTGGTGCAGGTGCCGTTGTTGGTGCTGTGGGGCGAGGCCGATCCTTGGACGCCCGTGCAGGCGTCGCGGCTCTATGCCGATCGGACGGCGGGACCGCCGATTCAAGTCACCGTACTGCCACGCACGGGCCATTGTCCCCACGATGAACGGCCAGAACTGGTCAATCCTTGCATCTTGGATTGGTTGCGGCAGCAAGAATCGCCCGCTGAGGCGGGGATGGCGGTGCCGATAAATCCGTAGATGCGCGGTTTTAAGCCCGATTCGGGGCACGTTAGGTTGGCGGATGAGGAATCAGGTGTGCTGAATCCGTGAGTCATGTGTGCTGTGACATCTGGAGAACCCAAGTTTTATGATCGATCGTGACCTCAATACCCCAGCGGATTTATCGCCATTGCCCGTGGACTGTGAGACGGTGGCCCCCGATCGGTTGAGTGAAACCCCGACAAATTCGGGGTTGGAGCTGAATATGGCGCATTTGCAGGCGGTGGGCAATCGGCTCCGCTGCCAGGAAGCCGATGAGCTGCTGCGGTTGAGTTTGTCGGCCCAAAAGCATCAGGATCACCCGACGGCGGTGAAGTTGCTGAAGCAGGCCCAAAGTATCTATTGGGAGCTGTCCGATCGGGTCGGCCAAGAAAAAACCCTGTCGATGCTGGGCGTCAGTTGCTATCACCTCGGCGACTACAAAACGGCGATCCACTATTCCCAGCGCAGCTTGGATGTGGCTCCGGCCAGCGCCCCGAGTCCCGGTGCCGTGCGGACGTTGAGTACCCTCGGCAATGCCTATCGCCACATCACCGACTATGAACAGGCGATCGCCTATCAGAAACGCAGTTTGGAACTGGCCCAGCGGATTGACGATCAAGCGGGCATGATGGCCGCATTGAATAACCTCGGTCTGGCGTACAAATCCTTTGGCCAACCGGAACTGGCGATCGCGGTCGAAAAACAAGCCCTGGGACTGGCCCAAGCACTTCAGGCCTACCACGTCGAAGCCCAAATCCTCAAAAACCTCGGGAACGCCTACTACAGCAAAGGCGAATATCGCGCCGCGATCGGCTACTACGAACAGCGGCTCGAATTGGCCCGCCAGATGGGCGACCAACGACTCGAAACCCAAATCCTGCGCAATTTGTCCAATGCTTGCCATGGCATTGGCGATCTCGAGCAGGCGTTGCAATTTGCCCAGGCTTGCTTTGATCTGGCCCAGGTGATGGGGGATTTGGGCTTGGAGTCGCAGATGCTATCGAGCTTGGGGCTATTCCATACCGCTATGGGCCGATCGGCCGACGCCTTAGCCGCCTACGAACAGCGATTGTCCGTGGCCCGTCGCCTGCATGACCTGAAACTGGTCAGCGAAGTCCTCGGCACCCTGAAAAATACTTGTTACGCCCTGGGTGACTACGGCAAAGCGGATGAATATGGGCAGCAGCAGCTTTCCTTACTTCAAGGTGTGGGCGGCTAGGCCGCGATCGTGGGGTTGGCAGCGGAAAAATTGCGCCACTTTCGCAAAAATGTGGCTAAATTCGATGCAGCATTCCGGGTCTCGCTAGTTACACTAGGTAGAGACGTGCGAATACGTGCCAATTATTACTTCTTCACCCCATATCCCCCATGGCCGCGATTCTTTTGCCTGAGACCACCCTCTACGACCTTGCCAGTACGGCTGATCCGGCCTCCGGGGCCTTGCAAATCAACCCGGCGACGTTCAAATCGATGGTCAGCAGCTTGTTCGATCTGGTGATCGAGCAAGGGGTGCCCGCTTGGGTCTGGGTCAAGCTGCCACGCGGCGATTCCTGGCAAGCGGAAATTGAGCGGGTGGTGTCGCAGGCGGATCAGTTGAAGGGGATTTCGATTTTTCGCAGTGTGGCGGAGGATGCCGATGCGGGCGAAGGCGACGTGATTCCGAGCTTTGTCACGTCGGTACTGCCGAATCAGTTCCAAAAGTCTTCGGTGCATTCAATTCAGTTGCCCTTCGAGAATCCGTTGAAGGGTGAATTTTTGGTGATGGTTTGGTCGGAGTCGATTACGGCGCTGTTGGCGGCGAAGCGCAGTCGGCGGGAACGATCGCTGTCCGACGCCGTGACCCCCACCTCCGAAATTGGTGACCATAGCCCCGAGGAAACCCCCGCCAGTAAGACGCCCTTACTTGCAACTTGTTTGCTGGAGCCGCAGGCCGTCCAGAAAGCCGTGCTGCGGGTGGCCGAACTCGTCCGCCAGCCCAACTACGAAATCCTGGGTGAGGATGTGCCGCTGAGCGATCTGGCGCAGCAGTGGGAGCTGGCGGCGAAGTCGCCCCTGGCCCTGACGCCCTCGTTGGAAGTCTCGTCGATCCTCCTGAGCAAGCATGTGCAGCGCCAGGAAGAGCTGTGGCAGCGGGCGATGACCTATCGCAAGCAGGCGGAATTGGTCAATGTGCTGCAACTGCAAAACGAAGAACTCTCGGGCATGGTGCGGGCCAAGGACGAATTTCTCAGTAACGTCGGGCAGCAATTGCGCACGCCCCTGACCAACATGAAAACGGCCTTGACCCTGCTCAATTCGCCGAACCTGAAGCCGCCCCAACGGCAGCGCTACATGGATTTGCTGACCCAGGAGTGCGATCGGCAAGGATCCCTGATTGGCAGCTTACTGGATTTGGTCAGCTTGGATCAAATGGCGGAACGGAAGGTGCTGGAGCCGCTGAAGTTGGCGGATATTGTGCCCGGTGTGGTGAGTACCTATCAGCCGCTGGCGGAAGAGAAGGGCGTGCGGTTGGCTTATACCGTGCCCGAGGACTTGCCGCCTGTGGCAAATCTGACGCCGTGGCTGCGGCAGATTGTGGTGAACTTGCTGCATAACGGGATTAAGTTCACGCCCTCAGGTGGTCAAGTGTGGGTGCGGGCCAAGCGGCAGGGCGATTACATCCAGTTGGAATTCAAGGATACGGGCGTGGGGATTCCGGTGCATGAGATTCCCAAGATCTTCGATCGGTTTTATCGGGTGCGCCAGGTTAGTAGCGAAGACGAAGGCGGCGCGGGTCTGGGCCTGACGATCGTCCAGCAATTGCTGCTGCGCTGTGGTGGGTCGATTTCGGTTAAGAGCCGTCCTAGTGAAGGTTCGATCTTCAATGTGTTGTTACCGATCTACAAGGATAAGGCGGAGAACCCGATGGAGATGTTTTAGGCGATCTGTACTGGGTTGGCAGGTGGGCAAGGCCCACCCTTGTATGTTTAGGAGGTCACAACCCGTCCCACCCTCGGTGCTCGACACCGTTCAGTAGCAAGGGTATTGATAAGCTAAAAAAAGCGCATGGTCGATTGCTTGCCCATCGGGTGCCAGACACCGTTCAGTCGCC
>JANOQX010000208.1:0-2365 GCA_031415035.1 Cyanobacteria bacterium VAR_4_metabat_243 | reverse complement strand
ACCGTTCATAGTGCAGCGCCGCAATCGCCGCTTCGCTAAAGCTCAATTTGATCATGGGCTTGACCACCGGATAAATCGGGATGTTATCCCCTATTTTAACCGCTCAAAACCTAAATTCTATGCCCCGGCAAGGTATATTGGCCCAGAAGATTCAGGCTGATGAGTGCTGCACCTTTGGGATGATAGTCTTCCCGCAGATATTCCAGCCCTTGCGGCGTGAGCCAAATTTCGCCCTTGGCTTTTTGCATTTGCCAGGTGAGTTCGACCAAACCCCGATCGGCCAGTTTCTGCAAGACGGTCTGTTTGGCGGCAGTGGTTTTAATTTTGGTGGTGGCAATATCCTTGAGTGCAACTTTGCCCGATTTGTCCGCCAGTTTGCCCAAAAGCTGGAGTGCGTCAGCGTCGATCGGGAGATTCGTCGTATCCAATGCCAGTAAGGATTTCCCCGCAGGCAGCAACTTCACTGTGGCAATTTCCTGGGAATACGCGACCCAGCCCCGATCGCCCAACGCTTGGCAAAGTTGCGATTTCCCGGAAAAACTTTTGAAACAAGCAGCGCTTAGAAGCGAACGATAGCCTGCACAACCGAGGAGCGTCAGTAAAAACTTGAGTTCTGCGGTCGATTTCATAGCGTCCAAAATATCCAGGATTACCGATACCCTATGATATTCGCGGATACGGATATGAATCGGGATTGACTGACCGATTTTTGTTAGGAATTGCTGATGTTGAGCGGATTTTGACTTGACTCGATACCTGACCCAAACGGATAGGGCGTCGTCGGCATATCCCCCGGCCACCGCAACAACACCACCTCTTCCCGCAGTTGTTCCTTCGTCGCCGTCGCAATCCGCGTCCGAAACAAATCAATCCCCACAATCTCGTACCCCAATCCCTGGGCAATATCTGCCAACAATTCCCCCGTCCGAATCATCACCTGAAGATAGGAGGCCTGATCGCCGACCACGTAGGCCAATTGGGCACCCCGTCGCAGCGCGGGCCGCAGATCGGCCAAATGCCGTGCCATGCCGCCAAAGTAGAGCTTGGTGGCGCGGGCATAGAGCCGCTCGAAGCCGCTGGTTTTGCCCAGTTCGATCCGGCGGTCTTCGATCGCTTGGGCAATGCGTTGGATCTCGGTATGGTTGGCCACCCAGAGGTCGTCTTGATCGGCGACATAGACATTGCGCGTATTCGATCGCATCAATCCCTGCTTCAAGGCCCGCAATTCCACTTTGTCCTTCAGCAAACCCAAGACCACGGATTCGAGGCGGGTGGTGCGGGTGTAGTCCTTTTCGTTCGGGTAGGGCGGCGACGTGATCACGGCATCGATCGAGTCCGGAGCTAGGACTTTGGGGGCGTCGCGGGAGTCGGCCAGGTGGATCAGCGCTTCGGTGTCGGGCCGTCGGCCCAGGAGGGTGAGGTCGGTGCTCATTTGCTGCACGAGATCGAGCCAGAGTTCGACGACAGGTGCATCGTCCTTGGCTTTGCCGACGGTGACCTCGGGGCCAAAGTAGAGGTTACTAATGCCGTTGACCAAGGCTTTGGCCAGGGCCAGCCAGAGGTGGGACTGAAGCTCGGGGGCAGCGCAGGCGGCGATCTGTTCACTCAGGATTAGAACTTTGTGAGTCGGGATCGGACTGAGGCAGCCCTTGAGCAAAATTTTCATTGCATCTTCGGGGAAGCGGCGCAGTTCGGTTTCGGTGGCGAGGAGCTGGCGGGTACGATCGGCCATTTGCTTCGCGGTTTTGAGCAAGGCCGCCGGATCGACTTGCCAGTTGAGCTTGGTGGTGCCAGCGAAGTGAGCCAGACCATTGGCTTCAATGCCGACGCTGGCGATGCCGAGCTTTTTGCATTCGACCACGGTGGTGCCAGTGCCGCAGAAGGGATCAAGCACACGGGCCGTGGGCGGCAGTTGAAATTTCTCGACGTATTCTTGGACGAGGTGGGGCGGGTAGGACAGGACAAAGCGATACCAGTCATGGGCCGATCGGTCGATCGGTCGAATCTGATTCCACTGGGGCATCGACCGATCGACGAACTGATCGGGGTCAACCACGGCGAGTTGCTTGGTCTTGGATGCAGGCATGGGGTTCCGGGGCAGCGATGGCGACGTGGTGGAGCTATAGCCTAACATATCCTGATTGTACACCAGATGTAGCGTAGCATGTTTGAGTTTGCTGCGACATTCCGCCAAAGCCTGAGGCGATCGTGTTGCGCTTTGGTATCAGTCCGTGGGGCGATCGTCGTGCGATCGTTCTATTCAATTTGGGTTTTAAGATTCTGTTGGCGAATTGACAAACTACGCAATTCGCCCGCCCCGCGCGTGAACGGCGGGCTAGTAAGGGAACCACCCTGAAGGGTGCTG
>JANOQX010000207.1:0-19373 GCA_031415035.1 Cyanobacteria bacterium VAR_4_metabat_243 | reverse complement strand
ACCCCGCGATCCAGAACCTTGTTTTGCCTCGAAAAAAGCCGAACAGGCATTTTATGACACGATCTGGTTTACTCGCATTCGACAACTGGATTGTCAGACCTGATACCACAGTGTTTTCGATAGATTTGTCAGGCACTCAGGATTCGCTGGACTACGGCCCCACCCGCCCCGCGAATAAATTGCGGGCTAGTCAGGAAAGTACCCTGAAGGGCACTCAAACCAAAGCAATCAAATCAAATTCGAGCCGGGTTTAGCCGGGTTTCCTGACTAGCCCTGCCGTTCACGCGCGGGGCGGGCAAACAGCGGAGTCCATCAATTCGCCCGCATCAAAAACCGATCATCAAGTGATCGTCCCCCCACAAGAACTCCCCGCCCCCGCCGTACAACCAAAACAATGCCGCTGGGTCGCGATCGTCCGTTGGCCCAATGCCACCACGTCAAAATCGCGAATATGCATCCCCGCCCCGATCGGCAAGCCTAACATTTGATTGAAATCGCAGTCGTAGATCGTCCCATCCCAGGCGATCGACAGGGTATTGCGACACATCAGGCCATCCACCGTGGCGGGATTGAACGAATTGACCAACAATTCCATATAGGATTGCAGATTACCCGATTGCACCAACCATTCCAGATAGCGTGAAATCGGCATATTATTCAGCGTAATCAGTCGATCGAACGTCACATTCTGATGTTGCAATAACCCCGCTTTCCATTCCTGCTCCAACCGCGTTTGGCCACTGGAAAGAAACGCCCCCACAGGATTGCTCATCAAAGTTAATTGACGCGCCGGATTGCCCTGGCCGTAACCCGCTGCATTGAGCTGCTGCAACGCCACGATCGACTTTTCAAAGGTGCCTTCACCCCGTTGTTTGTCCGTATTCAAGCGGCGATAGTGGGGCAAGGAACAAACAATTTCCACCCCCCGATCGGCGAACCACTGGGGCAGGTCGGTTTTGCCGGGAAGGAGTAACACCGTGAGATTGCAGCGATCGATCACGTGTTTACCGCGTTTGACGCATTCATCGACGAGGTCACGAAAATGCGGATTCAGCTCCGGGGCACCGCCCGTAATATCGACCGTATGGGCGTCGGTCTGATCTAATGCGGCGAGGCATTGGTCGATCGTCGCGCGATCCATGTTTTCCGTCGTGCGATCGGGGCCAGCATCCACATGACAATGCTGACAAGTCATATTACAGAGCTTGCCGATGTTGATTTGGAAGATTTCCAAGGCCGCTGGTCGGAGTGGAGCGGCGATCGTCGTCGCAAAATCGCCGGCACGCGGCAACTGGGCCAAATCCAGATCCGCGAGCACTTGCTGTTGGGCGATCGGGTTAGATAAAGGAGCATCGCGACGGGCGAGGGTTTGGCGCGATCGGGCAACGGCAGGCTGGGAATCGACAGGAGGCATAGGGTGATTTGGCGAAACAAGTCTTACCGATCGTACTTGAAATCAGTTTAGTCTGCCAGGGATTGTCGGGTTCTGGGGCGATCGAGATTTGATGAGCCGTTGGGTTAGGTGAGGGGCTTTGCATGAAGCGTCAGCAAATCGGGAAGAAATCGGGAAGAAACCAGAAAATCCGCTTGACTTTTGTTTTGCCCCCCCCGTAGAATTTGTTCGAGAGGTCAAAAGACGCGAAAAAGCTACTTAATCGCTTATTTGGGTTGATATATCCCTCTTCACCTCTTAATGTTGAGGTTTTCTACGGAATTTCGTTCGGTGCATATTATCTCACTCGGAAAAGCTGTCGTTTTTCCGGTTTATACCCCAATGCTCTAAGTTAAGGAGATTTCCATGACCGCTATTCGCATGACGATCGGGGCAAAGCCAGACACGAATCCAAACAGTCCACCAGGTAGTCAGGTTCCCTTTTCCTCCCCAGGGTTAACTCGAAATGGAAATGTCTATGGCAGCAGTACGCCTAATGCGCCATTTAAAGAGTACATGATAGCAGCACAGGCCATCCCACCATATCGCGGTGGATACATCGTTTGGAAAATGTCACCAGCGACTATTGTTGGGTTTCAAACCACTGGAACAACTCCATCCACTGAAGCTGCTCCACAGCAATGGTTAGCGTATGTCTGGAATGCTGGAGGAGTACTCTGGTCTGGCACATTTGGGGCAGTAGTCAATCACAATATTGCCTTACCTTCCAACATCATTTATGTACAGTTATTCCGAAGTGAGTACGGAATATGGTTGTCCTGGCGACGTAATCTTACTGATAACTGGACGAAATTCCGGGAAATTCCCGTGGCCCAAAGCGAGCAAATTTTCCCTTGCGTTGCTACAACCGCAGGAAATACGGCTGAAATGATTGAATTTGAAATTGGTGGCCTCACTCCCGCTACACCAACTAAGCCAATCTATACATTGCAATCTAACCCTGGCCCGATCTTCAAGGTTGATGGGAACTCAATGTCAACAGGATTTTACGATGCACCTGGCTGGTTCAATCAGATGAAACCAACGTGGGCCGCACTCGGGATTTTCCCCAGCATTTCATCGAATGCAGTTGGTGGGCATACGACACGCCAACGGATTGCTGTGGCTTCGCGGGAACTTGGCAAAGTCGATCGCACAAAGAACAATTTCCTGTTCTTCTGGGAAGGTACTAATGACATACTCTTCTACCGTCAGTCAGAACCAAACCGAGTGGCCTTGGCCGAGCAAAATATTCGTGAATATTGCCGTTTGAGGCAACTTGAAGGGTGGCGCGTGATCTTGATGACCACTCCCCCCCGAGCGAACGGCTACATCGGTGGCCCCGATCCTGCCGATGCTACCCGTGCCCAATATGATGCAGATTGCCGTGCCCTAGATGCCTTGCTGGTGCAAAATTCATCTCAATATGCAGAATATTTGTTCAACTTCAGACAGCAGCTGACAGGATACACTCCTACGCTACCACTATGTGTTGATGGCGTTCATCCATCGACCGCTGGAGGACAACAGATCGGGGGTGCCATGCGGACATTTGTGGATGCAGCAGTCAAACGAGAATGGCGCATCTTCGAATAATCTTGAATTAATCAGCAATCCTCCGCCTCATGAGAAAAGGGGGAGGATACAATATCAGAACATCGCTTATCAGGTCGTCATATGTACCCAGAACCAACCATTGTCCTTCAAGGCCAAAGTCAGAGCTTTCCATCTTTCCTATTTGGAGGCGAACTGGGTAGTGCCAATGGGCTGCTTTACTTGAGCAGTAATTTTCTAAACGAATCTGGTCGTGCACTGTGGCGCACCGATGGGACTAAAGCCAGTGAACGGTTTGTAGAACTGTCTAGCGTTGGTGGCTTTTTCATCAAGAATTTAACTGATATTAAAGGAACTTTGTATTATCAATTGTATGCTCCAGGTGGTGATTCTCTCAGGCCGGTAGATGATACGATTTTAGCGTTGCTGAAGACTGATGGGGCAGTTGAGACTGTCGTCGAAAATTTCAACGTGGCAATTGATTTCAAAACCATTACACAAGTTGGAAATGCCAATTATTTCATTGCGAATAGTCGCCAACTCTGGAAAACCGATGGATTGTTGGAAGATGCAGTTTTGGTTAAGGATTTGGGTGCCGAGGCAAAGCCTCAGGGCTTGTTAGCCCAAGGCAACACGCTATTTTTTGCGACTGGCGAAGGTGGAACAAATACGCCAATGCAACTCTGGAAAAGCGATGGGACGAGCACTGGGACAAACCCGTTTATTACTTTACAAAGACCAGATAATCTTGGCGGCTCCTTTCAACTTAGTGACTTTACCCGAGCCGATGATACGATTTTCTTCACCGGAAGGAGTACGTTCGGCCCAGGTTACCTTTGGAGTAGTGACGGTACCGCCCAAGGAACAAAGGCGATCGAGAAATTTAAGGCGAGTAATTCTATTGGCTTCGGCGGATCTTCTGTTAGTGGTGGTTTCGGTGCGATTGGCGATCGTGTGGTTTTTACCGAGATTACACCATTCGAACGAGATATCAAGATTTGGCAAAGCGACGGAACGCTGGCCGGAACAACGCTGCTCAAAACGTTAAAACCGACTGCGGACTTTGGGTTTCGGTTAGATCCATTTACTAAAGTTGGCAATACGTTGTTCTTCTCGATGAATACCGATGAATTCGGGGATGAATTGTGGAAGACAGATGGCACACCAGAAGGCACCCGTTTAGTTAAAGATATTACGATCGGCAATGGTTCATCAAATCCAACACAACTTATAGCAGTGAACGGCGTCCTATATTTTGTTGCCAACTCTGACTTGTGGGCCAGCGATGGCACACCCGAAGGCACCCGCTTAGTGAAGGATTTTGCTGGCGTTGGCCAGTTGACTAACGTGAATGGGACGCTTTATATGCTTGCATATGACGATTTTAGTCGCAACAGTTTTGCTAAAATCTGGAAAGTTGAAACACCCCGATCGGAACTTCTCGCCCGCAATACCGACACAGGCGAAGTCGCATTACTTTACCTAAATCAACAAAATCAACTCCAGCAGGGCCGCAGCTTAACCTATGGTGCGAATTTCGGGACGATCGCGGGACAGCCAGCAAACGTGAGCATTGATTGGAAAATTGCCGCCACCGCCGATATCGATCGCAATGGCGTGGCCGATCTGCTAACCTACAGTGCCACCAAGGATGAAGTCGCAATCTGGAATTTGGGCCAGAATGGAAAAGTCGATGGGATTCGATCGCTAGTTGGCCAAAACGGCCAAATCCTCCGCACCGGAAACCGCGATTGGCAAGTGATCGGCATGGCGGACATCGACCAAGACAAAATCCTGGATGTGGTTTGGCATAATCCGGTGAGCGATGAAGTGGCATTCTGGTTCATGCAATCCGATGGTGCGACCGTTCGAGAATACGACTATCTGCGCGATGCCAATGGGGTTGTATTGAAAACAGGCAATCCTCAATGGCGGATTGAAGCGATGTCCGATTTCGACGGCGACGGGGATATGGATCTGTTGTTCCGGCTGGGCGAGCTAAATCAAACGGCGATCGTCCGGCTGAATGGCCGCGTGGTCGCCGATGCCCAATATTTGGACGCCGCACCAGTCAATAATCTTCAATTCCGTCGCACTGCCGACAACCAGATCTATTGGCAAAGTGCCGACAATCTACAAGTTGTGATTCAGGATCTGAGCCTGCGATCGGGCAAATGGGAATCGAAATTCCAACCGATCGCCAGTAGCGGTCAACTCCAAGGCATCGTGGATATTGATGGCAACGGGGCACCCGAACTCATCTTCCGGAATCCATCAACCAATGGCTTACAATTTTCGCTAGCCGATCCGCGTCAAACCACCAAACCCACCCCACAAAAAACCCAAACTTTTCAATTTGGTAGCGGGAATTGGACGGTGATCCAGGCGGGAGACTTCGGTAACCCGATCGCCGCCTAATCCGCGCTCATCGACTACATCGAAACCCGATCGACTTGATCGAGCATTTGCAAACCATGGATCAACGATGCCCCACCGCGAATCGCCGTCGCCACATGCACCGCCTCCGTCATCTGCTCCAAATCCGATCCCTGCTGCAAACTTTCCTTGGTATAGGCATCAATGCAGTAGGGACATTGCACCGTATGGGCCACGGCCAGAGCGATCAGGGCTTTCTCCCGTTTCGACAACGCCCCATCCTCAAACACTGCCCCATAGTAGGCAAAAAACTTCTCCGCCAATTCAGGACTCCCCGCCCCAATCTTGCCAAAATTGGGTAAATGCTCCGCCTTGTAATAATCCATCGTCACCCCACCTCAAACGTGATTTCACCCTAACTCAAGATACAGCCCCCGCTCCCCGATCGGATTCTTCTGCGTAATTCTCCGGATGGCGGCGGGGGCGTCCGTAGTAATTAGTGAACGGATGAAAATCGCTGCCCTGTATACGTTAAAGCCTATATGTTACCCAACGCCCCTCTGACTGATTTGTTGAGCCAGCCGCTCGCCCTAGATGCCGGATTATTCACGCCGCCCAATCCGCTGGACGTGGCCTTGAGCAGCAACTTGAACCGCAGCAGTGCCGCGATCGTCGATTCGATTGCTCCGAGTCCGATTACGCGTGTACCCCTGAGTATCTTGGCCCGCTTTGGTCTACGCGACCCCAACCCACGCCCGATCGAACCGGGTTTCCCACCCAATTGGCAGGTGATCGGCTTACCCCGTGCCGAGCCAACACCGACGGCGGCACTGACGATCCGCGCCGTACCGACCGCGACTGCGGCAACACCGCCGACTCTCTAAGCCAGCGCCTGCTGCGCTTGCTCGGCGATCCGCACCTCTGAATCCTGGGCCAGGATTTGGAGGGCGGCTTGGGTCTCAGCGCGGTTGAAGCGGAGCAGGGCTTGCAATACGCGATGCCGCACTTGCCAATCCGCATCGGTGACATAGGGCAAAATCAGCGGAATCGCCCGATCGTCCCCCAGTTCGCCCATTGCCCCGATCGCCGCTGGGACAAGCAGCACATCCTTCGACTGAAGCGCATGTTCCAAAATCTCAAACCCGCGTGGATCACCCAGTTCACCGAGGGCCGACACAATGCTGAAACGGACAATCCAGTCGGTGTTTTCCTGATAGAGTTCGCGCAGTTCGGGATAGCCATCATGTAGCCGCAGTCCCGCGATCGCGTCCGCTGCCGCCGCCACCACATCCATCTCCGGATCCTTCAATCCCGCCCGCAACAATTCCAGCGACTGCGGCAGATCCACTTGCCCCACCGAGGCCAGCAGACTCACCGCCGCATAGCGCACCCGCACATTCGGATCGGTCAAAACCGGAACTAGCAAGGGAAAGGCATCCGCCGCTGCGAGTTCACGCAGGGCATTAATCCCCTGAATACGATCGCTAAAGGCTTCAGCGCTGAGAAGCACCTGGGCGGATTCGGGCGTGTGGCGGCTCATAGGTTTAACGCAATGATGAAGTGGGTCAGAATCCATTCTCGCACTCCCGTCACCCGTCTCACAAGCGATCCGCTAAAGCAAATCACCGCACTGCAATGCATCTAAACCGGCATTACTTGCATTTCTGCTGCCATCACCCGCAGAATGTCACCCCGCGTCAAAATCCCAATCAACTGATGGTCATCATCCAAAACGGGTAGGCTTTGGACATGCCGATCGTTCATCAGGCGGGCGGCGACGGGCAAGGTTTGGTCGGCGGTGATCGTGACGGGATTTTTGCTCATGACGTCGAGGACAGTCTGGCCCAGGGCTTTGTGCAACGATCGTTCGTATTTACCGGGATCTTGGAGATAGATCACGCTGTCGAGCAACATGATGTAGGCGGGTGGGGTCGCGCCCATTTCCTGCCACATCAAATCCGATTCCGAGACAATCCCGACGAGATGTCCCGCGTCATTGACCACGGGTAAGCTGCTGATGTGTTTTTCGGCCAATAGCTGAATCACAGTGGTGATCGAGGTTTCGGGATAGGCCACGATCGGGTCTTGGGTCATGACGGCATTAACGAGTCGGTTCATAAAGTCTCCTGAATGAGTGAAGGGTAACTCAGGCGCGCCGGGGCGTCAGACTGGCAATGAAGTGAACGGAAATATCAAACTTCCTAGTTCCATTATTCGCACTATTGACGGGGTTTGGCTGACTTTCGTTACAGCTCTTCACGACTCCCAATCGTCATCCCAAGGATCGTCATCGCGGGATGGGGGCGACGGGGGACGTTGGGCATAGGGCGACGGGGGACGTTCCGGCGCAGGCGGGCGCAGCGCCTCACGGGGCGGGGCTTTCGGTTCGAGGTTCAAAGGGGGCCGTTCGCCGGTGGGTGGTCGCCGATCGGGCGGCGCTTCTTCCCAGTCGTCGAAGTCGAAGTCGTCCGTTGGTTCATGGCGATGGGGCTGGCCACGATCGGGATAATCCCGGTCATGATCTGCCAAAAATTCATCCCGCAAATTCCGGGCCTGACCCCGCGCATATTCCGCCGAATCGAGCAATTCGGCGCTGAGTTCCTGGGCACGATCGCGGGCTTGTTCGGCGAGGATTTGGGCTTTGGAACCCGCCCGTTTGGCTTTGGCCTTCGCCCGATCGAGCAATCCCTGACCGACCTGAGTGCTTTCTGTATTAAACACTTCGGCAAAGCGGGAAATTCGATCCTGCACACCCGGTTCGTAGACCTCCAACTGATTGGCAATCCCGGCGGACACCACCACGCGCCGATTGCCCCAGCCCAACACCTGCGTTGGATACAGCGCATACACTGGCCCTGACAGGCGCTTCAAGCCAGCGGGACTGAACAGATACAGCTTGATCGCCCCGGTTTTGAGGTCGAATAAATGGTCGTTGATCCGGCCCAAGCGATTGCCCATGTCCGTCCAGACTTCGCTGCCAATCAGCGATTCAATCTGCTTCACCCGATCGGCATCGGTTTCGACGGGATCCGAGTTGACGAATAGGCCATTGTCGCCGATCGTCTCGATTTGGTCGAGGTTGAAGGCGGTCTTGGTGCGATCGAAGGCCCCCGACTTACAGATAAAGCCAAAAACGCGATGGGCTTGGGGATATTCCCACAGCACTTCAACCCGGCCAAGTTCCGCCATGGTGCTACGTTGCAGCACGATTTGGTTCAGGAGATCACTGTAGCGAACGGACTCGGCGGCCATGGTGGTGGGTGGGATTAGCGCATTATCTCTCCATTTTAGCGGCGATCGGGGCATCCCACATCAGTCCGCCGGGGTAGAGGTTGCCGAATCATCGAATCTGACTAGAATGGGTGAGGCAATATCTTCCGGCGGGCGAGGCGACTGTAATGTTTTTTTGGCAACAATTCTATCGATCGGTGACGAGAAATGCGCTGTTGGGGCTGCTGTTACTGACAGTATCGATCACCAGTTGTTCCAAGTCAGTCAGCGCCGATAATCCGGTGAATGCGGATCTTGAGAAACAAGTGCTGGAGATTCTTCGCAAGCATCCCGAAGTGATTTTGGAATCGGTTGAGAAATATCAGCGCGAACAGCAACAACAACAGTCCGATGCCCGCAACAAAGCCGTTAGCCAAATCGCTAGCAACCCAAGTGCGATCATCGGCAAATCACCCAAACGCGGCAATGGCAAAACCATCCTAATCGAGTTTTCGGACTTCCAATGTCCCTACTGCGCCAAAGCCCATGCGACGGTGAAGCAGTTTATGGCCAAGCGATCGGCCGATGTGACACTGGTTTACAAACATCTCCCCCTCACCCAAATCCACGCCGAAGCCCAACCCGCCGCCCAAGCGGCCTGGGCCACCCAACAGCAAGGCAAATTCTGGGAATTCCACGATGCCATGTTTGAGCAGCAAGATCAGCTCGGTAACGCCCTCTACCAAAAAACCGCCAAAACCCTAGGATTGGACATCGCGAAATTCGATCGCGATCGCAATAGTCAAGCGGCCAAAGACGCGATCGCGGCGGATGTCAAACTCGCCCGATCGTTGGAGTTGAACGGCACACCCGCGTTCATCATGAATGGGCAATTGTTCTCCGGTGCGGTACCTGTGGAGGAATTTGAAAAACGATTAACGACGCAGGAAAAATAATTAATCCGTCGGAAATCACGATCGCTGTCGTAATACGCTCAACAATTTCACCATCGTCGGGGGCATTGGCGCGATCGCCTCAAATTCTGCCCCGGTCGTTGGATGAATCAGCCGCAGTCGCCAAGCATGTAATGCTTGTCCCGGCAGATGGACGCCCACCGCCCGCCGCCCGATCGTGTAGGTCGGATCAGCGACGATCGGAAACCCAATATGCGCGGCATGGACGCGAATCTGATGCGTCCGTCCGGTTTCTAATTCAAATTTCAACAGGCTATGGCCCCCCAACCGTTCTTCCACTGTCCAATGGGTGACGGCACTGCGGCCTTTGGCGGCATCGACGACGGCCATTTTGAGCCGATCGACGGGGTGACGCCCGATCGGCGCATCGATCGTCCCGGCATCCTGTTTGGGTGTGCCATGCACCACGGCCAGGTAAGTCCGCCGGGCCGATTTCACCCGGAATTGTTCTTGTAAATGGATGAAGGCGGATTCGGTTTTAGCGACGACGATCGCGCCGGTGGTGTCTTTGTCGAGACGATGGACGATGCCGGGACGCTGGACGCCATTGATGCCGGGCAGATCGGGGCAATGCGCCAGCAGGGCATTCACCAAAGTCCCGGTCAAATGCCCGATCGAGGGATGTACGACCATACCCACGGGTTTATTCACCACCACCAAATCCGCATCTTCATAGAGAATATCTAATGGGATCGACTCCGGCAGCATCGCCAACGGCGTCGCATCGGGAATCGTCACCTGGATTAGGTCGCCGAGATCGACGGTGATTTTTTTGGACAGGCAGACTTCGCCGTTGAGGCAAACCTGACCATCCGCGATCAACTTTTGCAACCGCGATCGGGACAAGTCCGCCAATTCCTGGGCCAAATAGGCATCGAGCCGATCGGCGGCAGTCGTAGCTTCAAATTCAATTACAGCAGTCATTTATGCACTTAGACCAAATTCATTAAACAATGCGCGATCGCTGACAACAAATGGCTGGACTCCGCTGCCGTCCCACCCGTAGCTCAAGCACGGGCTAGTAAGGAAACTCCCCTAAAGGGGACTCAAACCAAATCGGAGCCGGGTTTAGCCGGGTTTCCATGCCCGCCCAACCTTGACGCGCGGGTGGGCTTGGGGCGTAGTCGGTGAGCTGATTTGAATTGCCCACCACTAATTGCCCACCACTACACACTCAACCCCGTCACCTGCGCGACCACGGCCATCACCTGCAACCGACTGAGCTTCTGATGCCCCGCCGCCATCGCGTCCAAAGACGCATGGGCCAAGGCCAACGGCAACTTGCAGAAGTCCTGGGCTGGCCCTTTCGGCAAACTCGCCGTATAGGCATCGGCCAAGGCCAAATTGCGTCGCGCATACCGATCGACTTCCGCATCCGTCCAACCCGCCGGATAAAAATTCACTCCACGGATCATGTCCTCTTGGTGATTGCGCAAAATATTCACCGACTGCAAGCCTCGACCAAAGCCGATCGCCTGCACCCGATCGGTCTGCGTCCCATCATGCCAAGCCCACAAATCCGAGAGCAATAATCCCACGGATCCCGCAACACTAAAAGTATACCGATCGAAATCATACTCCGTCTGGATTTCCCAATTGTGCTGTGCCCAGTAGGCCATGCGATCGCTCATTGCCGCCGTGGCTTCCCAGATCCGGGGGCCGATCGCTGCTGGCGCATGGTTGGCCCATTCGCCAATCCGCAGGGACACCTCTGGCAATTGATGCCGGAAGTCACCAAAGGCCCGCTGAAAATCTTCGTTGGTAAATTTGGCCCGACCCGATTGCAGCACCTGACTGATTTCGGTCAGGATATGGGCTTTGGCGTCAGCGGGCAGATGTGGATCATCCTCGACTTCATCGATCGCCCGCATACAGAGATACCCCGCCGTGACAGCTTCGCGCAACCCCTGGGGCAATCGACTAATTGGGATATAAAACGTGCGGCTAGTTTCCTTTAGCACCGTCAGGGCATCGTGGCTCATGCCAATCCTCACTCCTCAATCCATGTGACCCATCCCCAGCATAGTCAATCGACTGAAAAATCGGTGACTTCGGGTCAATTGTCATCGTGTCTCATTAGAGTAAAGCCTCATGCCTACCCCATGACAAGGTTTTTCTGATCCACCGCGCAGTGGAGCCGCATTCCGCTTAAGATGATCCCCGGAATTGCGTTATTTATCCCGGCCCATCGGTCGATCGGAGCAGCTGGTCATGGCATTTTGGTTAATCAAATCCGAACCCGATGTCTATGGCATCGAAGACATGCGGCGGGAAAATATCGGCATCTGGGATGGCGTCCGCAACTACCAGGCCCGCAACTTCCTCAAATCCATGCAATGCGGCGATCGGGCCTTCTTCTACCACTCCAATGCCAAGCCCCCCGGCATCGCCGGACTGGTCAAAGTCGTGGCCGAACAAGTAGTGGATCCGAGCCAATTCGATCCCGCAGGCGAATACTACGACCCCAAATCCACCCCCGACCAACCCCGCTGGCACACCGTCAAGTTCCAGTTCGTCGAAGCCCTACCCCAACTGATCGAACTCGAAACCCTACGCCAACGATTCACGCCGGAGGAGCTGCTATTGGTGAAGCGGGGGACGCGGCTATCGGTGATCCCGATCGACGACGCGATCGCCGCCCGGTTACTCACATTAGGTGGATTTCAGACCAAAATTTAAGGGGATCGACACGGTTGCCGCAAGCCCTCACACTGTTCCAACCGCCCCCAAACCCGACTTAACCATTTCTCCCGATTTTCGTCACGGTACGCTAAAATTATTTACGCTTCTTCATAACGGAAGTTAGTGATTTTTCTGTCACCGAGGAGCGAAAAAATATTCTCTTACATTGTGAAATACCATGTCTCTTCCGATTCGGAACATTGCCATCATTGCCCACGTTGACCACGGTAAGACCACGCTGGTTGATGCGCTCCTCAAGCAGTCCGGAACCTTCCGCGAAAATGAAGAAATCCCGACCTGCGTGATGGATTCCAATGATCTGGAACGGGAACGCGGTATCACAATCCTCTCGAAGAACACCTCCATTGTCTACAAAGAGACGCGGGTAAACATTGTTGACACCCCTGGACACGCGGACTTCGGCGGCGAAGTCGAGCGCGTGCTGGGCATGGTGGATGGCTGTCTGTTGGTCGTGGACGCGAACGAAGGCCCGATGCCCCAGACTCGCTTCGTCCTGAAGAAGGCGTTGGAGAAGGGGTTGCGCCCGATCGTCTTCATTAACAAGATCGATCGCGTCCGGCTCGATCCCCACGTCGCCGTTGATAAGGTCTTGGATCTGTTCATCGAACTCGGTGCCGACGACGATCAGTGCGATTTCCCTTACCTGTTCGGTTCGGGCTTCTGCGGCTTCGCCAAAATGCAGCCGGAAGATGAGTCGGACAATATGGAGCCGCTATTTAATGCGATCCTGCGTCACGTGCCACCCCCGATCGGGGATCCCGAGAAGCCCTTGCAGTTGCAGGTGACGACGCTGGATTATTCCGACTACCTGGGCCGGATTGTCATCGGTCGTGTCCACAACGGCACCATCCGCGCCGGACAACAAGCCGCGCTGATCAAAGACGACGGCAAAATCGTCAAGACCCGGATCACGAAGCTCTTGGGCTTCGAAGGCTTGCAACGGATCGAAATCGCCGAAGCGGCCGCCGGAAACTTGGTTGCCGTCGCCGGATTTGCCGATGCCAACATCGGTGAAACGATCGCCGACCCCGATAACCCGGCCGCTTTGCCGCTGATCAAGGTCGATGAGCCGACCTTGCAAATGACCTTCATGGTGAACGATTCACCGTTTGCGGGTAAGGAAGGCAAGTTTGTCACCTCCCGTCAAGTGCGCGATCGGTTGATGCGTGAGCTGGAAACCAACGTCGCCCTGCGGGTCGAAGAGACCGATTCGCCCGATCGGTTTGCCGTTGCCGGACGGGGTGAATTGCACCTCGGCATCTTGATCGAAACCATGCGCCGCGAGGGCTATGAGTTCCAGGTGTCGCAGCCGCAGGTGATCTTCCGCGAAGTCGGTGGTCGTCCCTGCGAGCCGTTTGAGACCTTGGCGATGGATGTGCCCGACGAAGCCGTGGGTTCTTGCATCGAGAAGCTCGGCGTCCGTAAAGCGGAAATGCAGGATATGGAAGCCAACGGCAACGGTCGGACGCAACTGGAATTCGTCGTTCCGGCGCGGGGCTTGATCGGCTTCCGGGGTGAATTCATCCGCTTGACGCGCGGTGAAGGCATCATGAACCACAGCTTCTTGGACTATCGCCCCATGGTCGGCGAAATTCTGTCGCGCTACAACGGCGTGATCATTTCCTTCGAGGAAGGCACGGCGACATTCTACTCCTTGCAGAACGCGGAAGATCGCGGTTTGTTCTTCATCAAGCCGGGAACGAAGGTGTACAAAGGCATGATCATCGGGGAGCACAACCGTCCCCAAGATCTCGACCTCAACATCTGCAAAGCCAAGCAGCTCACCAACCACCGCGCCTCCGGCGGTGAAGAACTGGTGCAACTGAAAGCGCCGGAAGATATGAGCTTGGAGCGGGCACTGGAGTATATTGGGCCGGATGAGCTGCTCGAAATCACCCCCTCGTCAATTCGCCTACGGAAGTTGGAGAAGAAGAAAGTGGCGGGCAAGAAGTAATAGTTCAGATCTATTACTTTAGGCAGATGACTGTCGCCGCTAGATTGAGCTAGAAAAGGGGTGGGTACAAAATTGTGCCTGCCCTTTTTTGATCGATTGGGGATACGATGAATTCGGCACGATGGCTAAATTGGTGGAAGATCACCGAGAAACCTACTTGGAGGCTTGGAATGACTACTTTGACGTTGGAAGCTGACCCAATTGCCACGATCGAAATCACGGATACCCACCTGATTGCTGAATTGACGGATGGCAGAACGTTGAGTGTGCCGTTGGCTTGGTATCCAAGGTTGCTGCATGGCACAGTCACGGAACGTCTCAATTGGGAATTATTGGGAAATGGTGAGGCGATCGAGTGGGCGGATCTCGATGAGCATATTGCGCTTGACGGTCTGCTGGCAGGCCGCAAAAGTGGGGAGAGTGGGCGATCGTTCAATTTGTGGTTGGACAGCCGCTTAAAACATGAATAATTTAGTTGGACGCACATCATTTCTTGATACACTCACCTGTATGTATGAAGTACTATTCACTTTGAGTTCGTACCAATGAGTATTATTCACGTCAAACAAATTAAATCTTATCTCTCCTCTACTTTCTCTGGATTTGTAGATATTGATGACTATAAAAACAAAGCCGAGCAGGAGAAAGAGTCCGCATTCTTAACACGTGCTCTTGCTGCTTTTTCAATTTCCGCCGTAGCAGATGTTGAACCAGAAAAAGCAGCACTCTCTATTACGGATGGTTATCAAGACAATGGAATTGATGCAATCTATTTTGATGATCGTGAAAACATTTTGTTTCTGGTTCAAACTAAATGGCACCACAATGGCTCTGGAAGTATTGAGCGTGGGGATGGTCTAAAATTCCTGACTGGCGTCAAAGATTTGATCAATACTGAGTTCGGGCGTTTTAATGAGAAAATAAAAAAACGTTCCCAGGAAATTCAAAATGCTCTCTCTCTAAGCAATACCAGAATCATGCTATTGGTTGCGCATACTGGTCAAGGCGATTTAGGGAAGGATATAGCACGGGATTTTGAAGATTTCTTAAAGGAGATGAACGATCCTTCTGATGTTGTTGAATTCCGAGTTTTAAGGCAAGGTGATCTGCATGGAATAGTAGCTAGTGGGACATTGGGGGCACCAATTAACTTGGATGTAGTGCTACATGATTGGGGGCAAGTCCGAGAACCCTTTTCTGCGTATTATGGATGTGTCGCAGCTACTGATATCGCTGAATGGATGAGCAAATATCATCCTAGAATCTTCTCGTTAAATATCCGATCATTCCTGGGTGCGACGGAGTTTAATCAGGGAATTGTTGAAACTCTAGTTGCAGATCCAGAAAATTTTTGGTATTTCAATAATGGCGTAACAGCGCTTTGCAGTAATGTTAGAAAAAAACCTATTGGCGGCCCAGTCCACGATACAGGTTATTTTGAATGTGCAAATGTAAGTATTGTTAATGGTGCTCAAACTGTAGGTGCTATCTACACAGCATTCTCTAAAGCGCCAGAGGCTCTAGCTAAAGTGCGCGTCATGGTTCGATTTATATCTCTAGAAAATTGCCCAGAAGGTTTTGCGGCTAAAATAACACGGGCAACAAATACCCAAAACCGGATTGAAACACGCGATTTTGTCTCACTTGATCCTGAACAAGAAAGGCTGAAAACTGATCTACAGATAGATGGCGTAGAGTACGTGTACAAAGCTGGATATTCGATGCGTGATCCGAAAAACGGTTTTGATTTAACTGAAGCAACTGTTACTCTTGCCTGCTCTCACGCCGATTTTTCATATGCTGTACAAGCTAAAGGTAAAATTAGTGCCTTGTGGGAAGATGTATCTAAAGCCCCTTACAAATCATTGTTCAATCCGGCCCTTTCCGGCTTTAGATTATGGCGGCTTGTGCAAATTCATCGTTCTATCGAGAGAACATTAAAGGAGAAGCAGTATCAAGGTCGTGGCTCAATGCTTCCTATTCACGGCAATCGATTCATAGCAAGGCAAGTCTTTCAAAATATAAGTTTGAACGGCATTGATGATCCTGGAAAAGATATTGAGAAGATTCGTAAGCAGGCTGTAGAAATCACGCCTTATGCTGCGGATATAACTCTTCAAGCTGTAGAGGCTTTGTACCCTGATTCTTACTTAGCTAATCTCTTTAAGAACATGGGAAAATGTCAGAATCTAGAAAATTGGATCAAACAAAATTGGAATTAACTTTATCAAATCCCAAGTATAGTGTTCTCTGAACATCGGCAAAAATTATGGCAATACCTGAACAAATTTACGAAATTGTTAAAGCACTGCCCAGTGATCAGGTAAATGAAGTGCTTGATTTTGTCCAATTTCTCAAAATGAAGACTCTGCGCCTTGCTGACCGGGCCGAAATTGATGCAGCTCTGATTGAAATGACTGCCGACCCTGATTATCAAGCCGACGTGACCCAACTCGAATCCGAATTCGCCATCGCCCAGTGGGAAGCCCTACAGTTGGGGGAACAGTCCGCATGAAGCGTGGAGAAATTTACGATGCCCGCCTTGACCCGACCGAAGGATCAGAACAAGGTGGCATCCGTCCAGTTGTCATTGTTAGCCGCGATGCCATCAACGCCAAAAGCCCCGTTATTTTGGCCATCCCCTGTACAACTTATCGGGAAGGCAAGCGGGTTTATCCAACGCAGGCACTACTCCGGGCACCCGATGGCGGACTAGAACGCGATTCGATCGTCATGGCCGATCAAGTCAGAGTTTTAGCTAAATCGCGACTACTCCGACTGCGTGGGCAATTGTCATCCGAAGCGATCGGTCAAATCAACCGTGCACTCAGCATTGCATTGGACTTGCCGTGAACGCATCGATCGTGCTTGAAACCTGTCAATTGTGTAGCGGGCAGTGGGATTTCCGTGATTGTCACGATCGCAGCCGCCGACACCGAAGCCATACTGGAAAGTAGGGGATTTGCCAGCGGTTAGCGCACATCGATTCGAAGTCCACCATCAACCCATTCCCCATGCAGGCCCACAAGGTAATTCGGCGTTTCCAGAATAAATTTCAGTGGATCAAAAAGCATCACTGGCCCATCTTTCGGAGCCGGATGCAGTTTTTGTGGTTGTTGTATTTGGGCAGTCAGACGATCGACCTCAGTCCCAAGTCAGCCCTGATTATTTCTCCCCACCAAGACGATGAAACCCTGGGCTGCGGTGGATTAATTGCCTTGAAGCGCCAATTACAGATTCCGGTCGAAGTTTTGTTTATCACCGATGGGGCAGCTTCCCATATCTGGCATCCCCAGTTTGAGCAGGGCCAAATCGCCCCCGTTCGCCAACAGGAAGCGATCGCCGCCCTATCCCAGCTCGGCGTCGAATCCTCACAAATCCATTTCCTCAATCACCATGACGGTCAATTAAAGTGGATCGACCCGGTGCAACGCGAATTGATTACCCAACAGCTCACCGATCGGCTACTAACATTCCAACCCGGCGAAATCTACGTCACCCATCGTCACGATCGCAGCAATGATCACGAAATGTCCTATGAATTGATTAAAGCGGCAATCGACCGATCGGCGTTGTCGATCGACTTAATCGAATACCCCATCTGGATTTTGTGGAAACCCGTATTGTTTCAGGATTTAAGCCCACAGGAACTCGCGGGAGCAAGACGACTGTCCATCCGATCGGTGATTCGGCAAAAACGTCAGGCATTAGGGGCCTATCAATCGCAGTATTTGCCGATCGCCGATACCACCAGTACCGTCCTGCCGAAAGGATTTCTCTGGCGGTTTTCGTTGCCATACGAAGTGTTCTTCACCAGCCGCGATTAACGCAATTTTGATCGGTCCTACATCGGCACCATCAACCCACGCCGAATCGCCTCCACTAACGCATCCGTCTTCCGCAACCAGCCATCACTATAAGTCTGCAACAACGCACCCAATTCCGGCACCTCATCGCCGATCAAGCTGCCCGATCGCTGCTTGGCCGCCAGCAACGCCAACCGGGACGTCTGTTCCGGTGGCATCCCACCATTCGCCAGTTCGAGTAGTTCCCGATCGGGCAATTGGGCAATTGGTAGATTGATTGTCGGGGTAGTCATTGGGCGATTCCTCTTGCCGATCGGCATTCATGTTAGCAAACCAGTCGATCGCCCCTCAATCAAGCCTGAATTTGCGCCCGAATCAGATTACGGAAAGCCCGCAGCGCTTGCGGTTCATCTTCCGGCAAAACATACTCTGCCAACACCGCCAAATCCAGCTGCGGCAGCAATGCACTACTGACAAATTCATCATAACCAGAACTGTCCGATCGGAGCCGCTGCACACTAATGACGCCCGCCTGCCACACCCAGACCTCCCGAATCCCCAGCCCCGCATAGATTTTCATCTTATCGATCGTCCCACTGGTGATCACGACTTCGATCGCAAAATCGGGAACATCCTTGCGATCGTCCAGACAATAGCTCTCATCCGCCTCCAAACCTTTTGTCGAGGCCCGTTGCCGAAACGTCGCCGAACCATAGCTGTAGAGCGGAATATCCGATTCCAGGGCGTAGATTTCCAGAAGACGCGCAATCATCTTCTTCAGCATTTCGCGTTCCGGCGAAATCGTCATGATTTCCAGCGTACCATCGAGATAAGACAGACGCAGACGGGGCCGATCGCCCACAGTCGCAATCATCGTTTCATACTGATCCCAGCTAATCCCAGTCAGCGGAATCCGGGGTTCAGCCAACTCAGCGCGACCAATTTGGGCCGAGTCAACCAGTGGACTATCAAGGGTGACGCTCATGCTGAGTCTCCTAAACATGCAGTAGGAAGCTGAGAAATCGAGGAAGTGAGTTGATATTCGCTAGAACGGATTGCGTTCCCAGGTCTACCCCTGTTAAGGTGAGTATTTGTACTACTATTGGTTGCTGAGTAATCGAGCCGTGGCGACATGGGGATGTTTTGGGTCGAACGTTTTTTTGCTTGTGGCTTTCTTTGGCCCGCGTTTCGATTTACGAAATCGTTTCAGACTAACCCGTTCGGCCCATTGTCGTAACGATTGGGCAAAGACCTTGTTCGTCATCGTCTGAAACGTCTGCCATGCTTCCGGCAGAATCGCAATTTCTAATCCTCGCCAAGTCGCCTGAACGTCTTCAACGACGTAATAATCCGATAGATTTTCG
>JANOQX010000206.1:0-9451 GCA_031415035.1 Cyanobacteria bacterium VAR_4_metabat_243 | reverse complement strand
CGCCGTAATCTCCCGGTGCAGTAGACCTTGACTTTTCAAATACACCGCTTCCATCTTCCGTTGGACGCGTGGATGCGGGTGATGAAACCGTTCATAGTGCAGCGCCGCAATCGCCGCTTCGCTAAAGCTCAATTTGATCATTGGCTTGACCACCGGATAAATCGGGATGTTCTCCCCTATTTTAACCGCTCAA
Organism: Cyanobacteria bacterium VAR_4_metabat_243; assembly: GCA_031415035.1. Lineage (GTDB taxonomy): Bacteria > Cyanobacteriota > Cyanobacteriia > Leptolyngbyales > Leptolyngbyaceae > Romeriopsis. The sequence continues at coordinate 9,258 of JANOQX010000206.1, read as the reverse complement.
AACCTAAATTCTATGCCCCGGCAAGGTATAGCTGCGCTGGGCGATGAGTCGCTCTAGCGTGGGCAGGCGACGGGTAGGCGGTAGGATGTAGTGGATATCTTCCTGGCAAGGGCCAGCGGTGTTGAACCAGCGGGGCATAGGTGATACATCAATTGGATTCGGCATCATCTTTTAGGCATTCATTGCGCAAGTTGTTTTTTGAATTGCATCAATCAGAATCATAGCGGCTTCAGAAATTTCTTCGTCAGTGGTGAATTTCCCAATGCCGATACGTAAGGCTCCTTCGATGATCGCTTCGGGTAACTTCAGTGCTTGTAGAACGTGGGAAGGCGCTTCAACGCCAGATGAGCAGGCAGAATCGGTGGAGATGGCGAGTCGATGACGGATACGGGCGATGATGGCGCTGTTGGGAATACCAGGGATGGAAATGTGCAGATTGCCAGCGAGTCGGTTAGCGGTGTCGCCGTTGATCACTAAATTAGGAATCTGTTCTAACAGCATTTGCTGTAGGCTGTCCCGTTTAAGCACTATCGCTGCTTCATCTTCTTCCATTTCGAGCGATCGTAGTCGGCAGGCTTCTCCTAGTCCGACGATGCCGGGGACGTTGAGGGTGCCCGATCGCATTCCCTGCTGATGTCCACCGCCAAACATGAGTGGTTCGAGATGGTGGCCTCGGCGAACGATTAAGCTCCAAATCCTTGAGTGTAAAGTCATGAATAAGACCAATTAGCTGTAAAACCCTGCTGTCCAGCCAGCAGGATTAGGGGTTGGATTGTAGATTCATAGGCAGTTTGAAGACGATTGGGGTTGAGAATTTCTTCGTTACTCAATTTTAGATCCGCTACAAATGGTTCTGCATATCTCTTCCATTCTTTTTCGCCGAGGTTCTCACGCGCTAGCTTCAAGCCTTGGTGTTGAACTTGAATGAATCTCTGTAGATATTTGTGGTCTGGCAGCTTGTTTGATTTGGATGAATTTACTTCTGGAGGAACTGGGATCAAGTTCCAGAGTTGATCATGCGCGACAAACGACCAGGGTAAATAGTGATCTAATGAAAATCTTTTGGCCTCTAACATTTGCTGAGAATAGATACAATTCATAGAAGTGCTTTCTAGTATGAGTCTCCAGTATTTAGTTTGCTTATCCAAAGAGCCTCGCTCTTGAGGCATAAATATCTTATTAACAATGCTGGGAACATTTGGGTTTCGTTTTTGCATGTAGTTTAGCCATTCCCAGGATACCCACGCCCGAATAATTGCATAATTTGTTTCGATATATACCGCCCAGTCTTCATTTACGACAATTGCGCTACAAGAACTTGCAGTAGCCGTGTCGAACGAATACAACGGGTTTGTCGTTTTGAAATGCGTGGTTGCTAAATCGACAATGCCTTGGTTCACTTTAGAATCTGTAAGCCCTGCCAGATGGGCAGTAAAGAAGGGACGAATCAACCGGAAGGGTACGTACTTGCCAATAAATTTAACAGTGTCATCGATGCTCTGTCCCTTGATTTCTTTGCGTAACTCTTTTTTGTCTGTATCTGTGAATTTCAGTATTGGCGCGGTAATTTCTAAACTCAGTGCATCCAATTGGTCGGCGATTTTGTCTTGTGTGCCAAAGGCAAGTTTGAAATAGGTGTGTGGATACCAAGCATTGGCTAGCATCTCAATGACCAGCTCTTTGAAGCTAATCGGGGATAACACATCAAACTGGCGTCTTCGCAGAATATCGAGCAGGGAGATAAAAAAGAGATATTTGTAAGAATTTGTTGTGTCATCAAAGAGACGCGCCAGTGCCGCAACATTAATCTGATCCGAAGCGGGTAAGTCCTGAACTGTTGCCAGCCTAGGGGAAACTGCTCTAGCATGATCTGGGCTACCCAGAAATAGGTCAATGAAATTCTCTGCGGCAATGGGATTGATGTCACGCAATACACCGACAATGTTGACGACTGTTTCCGCCGTTGGGTCTATTTGTTCGTGAAACCAACGATGAACAATTGGCCGATCGAAACCTAAAGCCGCTGCTAACTTGCTTTGGCTAATACCATGAGTCCCTAAAATCTGCTTGAGTGCTTTTCCTGCTCGTCCCATTGTTTAATTATGCCAGAACATGATCAAAACAACATGATTCCGAAGGATAACAGACATCTCTGTTTGTTATCATATATGATAACAAACTGGATTTCCCTATAAAAGAGAAACTATTCATTTCGGGAGTGCTTCTGATGAGAATGATTGATACAAGTGAACTGGAATCTCCAGAACGATATGCGGTACGAGAGATGCAGTTGGCCAATATTAGAGAGTGTCATCGTGTCCAACTTCAGTGGATATTCAAAACCAGCAATCTTGAGATCGCTCGTGTGCTAGCCAGTCGTGTTTGCACCCCGGTCATAATTGTGATGAATGGTGAATTGTGTGTAGGCGTTGGTCTCTTGATCGGGATCGAACCTGCCCGTTGGAAAATTTACAGCCATCTTCCATGAAAGTAAAGATCTCAGCCTGATTTGGGCATAATTAAGGTGAATGTTGAAATTTTCGTAGTACCTGTCTTATGGATAATCTCTCTAACCTCCTACGCAGTCTACTTTCGTGATGACACAGAAGTCGATGTGCAGGCGGATAGTTTGGAGGCAGCAGCGCGAAATGCTCGTGAATGCACAAATAGCGATATGCCTTTTGCAAGAATGCTTGAGCAGGAATTCTAACAAGGAGTAAAATTCATGCCTGGTTATAATCATAAAGAAAATTGTCAATGCGGTTGGTGCGTGAAAGAAAAGAAGGAAGATGACACATATACTGATCTTTTATATGGCTTTTCTGGCAATGTTGTGGAGGTTGTAAAAAAACGTTATAAAACTCCATGTTGGTGGTGCAGCGAGTTAGTCTACTACCATAGTAATGGATATGGTGATTCTGTATTATTTGACGAATACGCCCCGCCCTGGCCTATCCATGAGTGTTATCAGATTCATCAACAGTCTAAAAAAGAGCGTAAGGAAATTTCTGACAAATTTGTTAGAGAGTATAGTCACGCAAGATATTTTCACGAAGATGACGAGAAAAGCTTTATCGATGAAGTATTTAATAGTTTCGCAAAATTGCCATCAGAGAAAGAAATTGCTGACCGATTGGGACTAGATGTATTGACCTTACGGAAATACTATGGACATTGTTATAATGTTCTAGGGGTTAGTGATGAAGATTGGCGCGAAACAATTCGTGCTGCTCATGCTGCATTGAATAAAGGAGCGGATTTTGAAATAACAATAAAAATAAATGCTCAGCTTGCTTCAAATGGAGGAGTCCAAAAGATTCCCTTTGATATTGATGAAATAGACCAAAATTCTGAGAAGGTTAGGAAACGTCGCTATCTTAATATAACAATTCCCGCTGGAATTACTTCTGCACGTCGGTTACGAGTTCGTGAACACGGTTACCCCAGTTATACTGGAGGAAGTCCTGGTGACCTGTATATTCGTTTAGATATTATTGAAGAGAACAGTGTTCAGTAATTCTAATATCCCAAACTATTGATGCTACCAGTTTGCTAAGAGGAATTGATCGGTTTGTTAGACAATCCCCGATCGATTGGCACTCGGCGGGCTTGGGAAGAACGACTAGCACAGTTTCGCGTCGCCTTTCAGGGGCACACACTGGTTCATCGGTCGCTGCTTAACTCTCAGTCGTCTCAAGTCAAGATCGATCGACACAAAGCCGCGATTAGCCGGAATGACTTTTCCAAAGCCGTGCGACTCGCCCTTGAAGCAGGACTGATTCATCCAGCGACAAGTTTCTTCGACTATGGCTGTGGGCAAGGAGGCGACCTCGATCGCATCACTAAACTGGGCTACGAATGCTCCGGTTGGGATCCCCACTATCGACCAGATACGCCACAAATTGAGGCGGATGTCGTCAACCTCGGCTACATCATCAACGTGATTGAATCCCAGGCCGAACGGCGTGAAGCACTGATCCAAGCCTGGGGGCTGACGCGACAGGTACTCATCGTGGCCGCACAAGTCTTAATCGCCCAAGGGAATAGCCAAATTGCCTATGGCGATGGGGTCATCACCAGCCGCAACACCTTCCAAAAATATTACGACCAAGAAGAACTGAAGATCTATATCGATCAGGTGCTGGGCGTCGATGCCGTTCCCGTTGCCCTGGGAATCTATTTTGTCTTTCGGGATGAGGCGCAGGCACAGACTTTTCGGGCAGCACGATTCCGATCGCGGGTCACAGTGCCGAGGGTTCAGCTTCAGAACAAACGGTTCGAGGACTACAAAGAACAACTGACACCCTTGATGGACTTCTTTGCCGATCGGGGACGATTGCCCACGATCGAGGAACTCCCGGAAACATCCGCACTAACCAGCGAATTCGGCAACCTGAAGCGGGCCTTCCAAATTGTATTGCAAGCGACCAATCCCCAGGAATGGGATGCCATCAGCGATCGACGGCGACAGGATTTGCTGGTTTATCTGGCATTGAGCCATTTCGGGCATCGCCCCAAGGTCCGGGACTTGTCTGCCGTGGTACAGAATGACATCAAGAGTCTGTTTGGCAGCTATCCCCAGGCATGTGCCGCAGCAGACCTGATGCTGATGAGCTTGGGGAATCTGGAGATGATTGAAGAACGGTGCAAGAATAGCCCGATCGGCCAAAAGCGCCCAAATTCTCTCTGGGTTCATGTTTCTGTGATTGATGCTTTGGATCCATTGCTACGGCTTTATGAGGGTTGTGCCTCGCGCACGATCGGACGCCCCCAGGAAGCTAATGTCGTCAAATTCCATTTCCGCAAACCGAAGATTTCTTATCTGGTTTTTCCCGATTTTGATTCCGACCCCCATCCTGCATTGCATACCAGTATGCAAGTTCGTCTACGCGATCTCTATGTCCACTACCAAGATTATGACCCCGCCGATAATCCCCCCCTTTTGCACCAGAAAAATTTACTGGTAACACCGGAATACCCGAGCTATGAGAAATTCGCTAAATTAACGCAGCAGGAAGAGGATTGGGGGCTACTGGACAATTTTGGCAAAATTCGCGACCGACGGAGTTGGCTGAAATGTCTGGAGGAAAACTGCGCCGAGCTAAAGGGGCATCGAGTGATCTGGCAGAAAGATGCTGATCCCTACCGGGTAAAGCTGGTGCGATCGGCGATCAGAGCCAAACAGTCGGAACGAAAAAGTTAAGCTATCCATTTTTCAATTCCTTTCTTTGTCGGCACACCTGTGGGTGAAAATGTCCAGATACTCCGCCTATTCTGAGGGCCATGACTCACATGAATCGGACGATCGACCCCATAAAAGTAAATCGAATCAAACGGTAACTGCCGCTCCAAAATCCACTCCACCAGTCGATCGCTTTTCAAATCCCGAATCCGAAAATCACAAGCCGCCCCCAATCGATCGCAAAAATAGTTCCCATTACCATTCACCTCATGCGCCATATGCTGATCTCGACTCGGATCAACCCGCCCATTTTTCACCCCCGTCACCGGATCTTTCCGCGCCAAAAAACGCTTCAAATCTTTTGAGCAAAACCCATAGGTCAGCTCAAACCGCTCCCACCCAAAATAATCAATCACCGGATCGATAATGTACTGACACAGTAATGCTAATGTCGGAATCGTCTCCTCCAAATTTTGCGGGTATGGGTCAATCAGATCGGCATACTTTCGATACGTTTGGGTACAGGTGCAAAACGCCTCCAAACTGAGATACTTCCCCAACAATTTCTCCCGCATTAATGATAAATCCCCTGAAATAAGCACCGTGGTTTTGTAAACGCCCTCTATTCCCTGTAATTATATCAATGAGCGAGAGCGTCTGAGGTTGAAGTGAGGTAAAGCTGAGGTTGATATGAGGTAGGCTTCTCAGCAATTATTAAGAAATAATTACAGCTCATTGACATCTCGAATTTATCGTTCAAGATACGAACAAGCAATGAAATGAATCTGCAACGCATTTAGATCTTTTTCGGAAGTCCTGTCACTTCCTGAGTATTCTCCTACCTTAAATAATCGAGGTCACTCCTGTGAATCACTCTGCGTCATTACGCCGAGCCAGATTTGTTGGTGCGCGAGTACCTTCTACGCTGGCTTTAGCTTGCTGTATCGTTTCTGCGGCTGTTCTTGTCGTTCAGTCGCCACTATTGCTCTATCTCGGCTGTTTAGTTGCGTTGGTTTGCCTGCGCTTTCCCCATGTAGCGGCCTATTGCACCGTTCATCCTTGGGTACAGCGACTGGGTGGGATGCGGACGATCGGGATTCTCGGTGGCACGTTGGTATTCTGTACGATCGCGCTTCACGGCGATCCAGCCCACGCGCAACTATTCAAGAATGCTGAACAACAGACCAACAGCATCTTTGGGTCATATATCGACCCCAGTATCGTCAAGTTCATGTTTGGCCTGCTGCGAGTCGTCGTCTGGATTTCAGCGATCGGCTTTGTGCTATTTGCCGTCTATCAAGCCCAACGGGGTGAACAGTGGCAACCATTGATGCAGAATGCCTTCATTGTGATTGCTGCGGTGGTCGTCGTTGAGGGCTTGAGTTCGCTGTTCTTCGGTGGTGCGGCGGGCGGTGGTGCTAGAGCCGGGGGGTAAGTATGGCGGAACGCGATCGGAATCGGCAGTTTCGACCTGTGAATCAAAGTCTAGGACAACAGCCTAGCCTGGGTCCCATTCCATCCAATCTGTTGGGGCCATCGGCGGGAATTCTATTTGGGTTTTACGTGCTGTTTGTCGTGATTTTCCACATTCCATTTACTTGGTTTTTGCTGCTCAGTATTTGGGGCATCGCTAGCTGGTGGGTGGTTGTGGGGGAAAAGACTTGGCGGTTTACGCACAAATTTAAGGGTGTCCCCGATTGGAAACGGGGACATCTCGGTTATCGATGCTGTTTACGTGAGAACGATCATGACTCAAACGAAACATCGAAGTGGTAATAAACGCTATCAATTCAAACCATTTGAAGATGAATCTGACCTGGAGTGCATTTGCCGTCTGGCTTTGCGAGGGCGAGACGTGGGGGCCTATCTGCTGCGACAGGGTAAGAAGTTCTCACTGGTGTTTGGATTTCGCACTGAGGGGCTGCATACTTTGCTGGTTCAGGGACAGGCTGAGGTGGCGTTAGCGCGACTGGAGGAAGGATTGAAGGGGTTTCGACCCGGCGATCGACTACGGATTCACCTCCGATCGTTTGGTCAGGATACCGATCGACAGTCGGAATTATCAGATTTGATTCACCCTGAACAAAGTCTGGAAAGCCAGTTCCTGCTGCTTTCCCAGCAGCGATCGACGCGGGAGTTGACGCAGATTGGGGAACGTCAGCCGAAGGAAATCTACTTGTTTGCGACTTATACGATCGCGCCGGGAGAGCGTAGCAAAGACCAAATTGAGAAATCGCTGGCTTGGTTTATCCATCAGTACGATACGTTCAAAGGTCTGCGGGAGAAGCGAGAGCAGACCCATTATCGGGAATTGCTGACTCGTGGTTTTAGCGATGGCTATTTGCATTGGGAACAGCAACTTAATACGCGGATGGGTTTGCAGGCGACGCCGATGACGGCTGATGATTTATGGGGTTATCTGTGGTCGCAGTTCAATCACGGACAACCGCCAGAAATGCCGCAGTGTTTGGTGCTTGAGGAAGATCGACTGACTGAAGTGATTCACGATGCAAATCACGCGATGAGTGTGGTGATTCGTGGGGAAGCAGGGAGGCCGACTCATCCCAAGGCCGATCGGGAATGGGTGCGGGTCAAAAATAAGTTCGTTGGGGCCGTGGTGCTGGAGTCAAAACCACCGGGATTTGTCAGTCCAGAGCATCAGCTTTATTACCTGTGGCAGGTGATAAAAGAGTTTCCTGACTGTGAGTTCGTCTGTGAATTAGGTGCTGCCGATCGGACGATGGCGCGCATGACTTTGCAACGGCTGACGCGGCAGAGTTATACGGCAATTCATCGGGCGACGGCATACAAGGATGTTGATGTTGCGTCCCAGATGCGAGCGAAAAAGGGGGTGGAAGCCCAGGAGAAGATTTACGAAGGTTCCTTGCCAATCTGGGTTTCAGTGATTGCGTTGGTGCATCGGGACGACCCGTTGATGCTGGCGGAAGTCTGCCAGAAGTTGACAAATGCGTTTCCACAGGGGGACTTCATTCGGGAGACGGAAGTGGCTTGGCAGATGTGGCTGAAGTCGTTGCCTGTAGTCGATGGCAATTTGCTGAATGATGGCCGGAGGCAGATGTATTTGACCAATGAGGCTCCGGGCTTGATGCCGCTGGCTTGCACTAAACCAGTCGATTCAAAGGGTTTGGAACTGCTGACGCGGCAGGGGAATATGCCGCTGCATATCGATTTTGTCACCAAGCATCGCGGGATTCTGATCTTTGGTGAAACCCGGAGCGGGAAATCGGTGTTGGCTTCGGAGATCTTCGTCTGGGCGATCGCTAATGGAATGAATGTCATTTCGTTGGACTACCCGAAGCCTGACGGGACAACGACCTACACTGACCTCGTGAAATTCTTTGGCGACGCGGGGGCCTACTTCGACATCGGTTCGGAGTCGAATAATCTATTTCAGATTCCTGATTTGCGGCATTTACCGGAAAAACAGCGATCGGAACGATTAGACGATTACAAGGAATTCTTGGTTAAAGCACTCAACACAATGGTGATGGGCACGGAGACCGAGGGACAGTTGGGTAAGCGGGTGCATACTGTTTTGTGGCAAGGGCTGGCGGCATTCTTCGCGGACTCGGCACTTCAAGAACGGTACGATCGGGCATTTGAATCGGGCTTCAGCCGTGATGATTGGTTCAAAATGCCCACGCTGGTGGACTTTGTGGAGCTGGTGCGGCACCTGGATCTGGGGGTTGAGTCCGAGTCGGTGAACGAAGCGATCGCGACAATCATTCTTGAACTTCAAGGGTGGCTCACCAGTCGGGTGGGGAAAGCGATTTCTCAGCCTTCGACGATTCGTACCGATGCCAAGCTGACGGTGTTTGCGCTGCGGAATGTTGGCGACAACATCGAGGCAGCAGTCCTGGCTTTGTCAGCCCAGTCGATGGCGTTTCGCAAGGCGCTGGAGGTGACAGATTCCTTGCTGGCGATCGATGAAAGTCCGATTCTGTTTAAATATAACGGCATCGCCCAAATCATCGGCCAAGTCTGTGCGAACGGGGCGAAGTCGGGGATTCGGCCCCTGATTATTGGTCAAGACCCCGATACTATTGCTAACTCGA
>JANOQX010000205.1:0-50601 GCA_031415035.1 Cyanobacteria bacterium VAR_4_metabat_243 | reverse complement strand
CTACAATTTTCATCCAATCGTAGGGTGGGCACGGCCCACCGATTGATCCGCCGATGGGGTGCTCAAGCCCGATCGTCCGTCTGTTGCTCATAGGCCAAATAGACGCCCTCCAAAAACGCTTCCGCTGGCTCCGTAAATTCTAAGGCTTCGAGATCCAACCGGGCCTGGATTTGGCCCATCAATTGGCCGCTGAGTTGGTCACGGGCGATCGGGGTGAGGGATTGCCGCCGTTGCAGGAATTCTTTCAGAATGGCGAAGTCGTCGGGCTTGAGCTGACTCATCCGGGCATTCATTTGAATCCGATCGGCAATTCCCTGCGCCTGACCGGAGAACGGCGACTGGGCTGATCCGATTTTCGGTTGTTCATCTTGGATGACGATCGTGTTGCTGACCCAATCGCCCAAGCGCTTTTCCTGCTTGCCAAACAGCACACAGAAAAAGCCGATAAACAACCAATCATCGATCGGGCGCAGCACCGCCCGCAGGGTGGCCTGATAGAGTTGGAGCGGACGACCATCGTTGCCGATGACGCGGATTTTGGCGAGGCGCTTGCCGGGGGTTTGGCCTTTCCAGAGGATTTCGAACACTGCGAAGTAGCCGACAAACCAGCCAAAGCTGAAGAGTATGCCGATCGCGCCCAGCCACTGATTGAGGGCATTTGATGGCTCAATCCCCATTGCTGTCAATCCGTCCAGGACTTGGGCCGCCAAAAACACCACCACGATATAGATCAGCCAGATCGCCAGGTTATCCACCAGGAGCGCGATCGTCCGATTGCCGATGCCCGCGAGATTGAACTCCAGCTCGACACTTTCCGGCGTTTTGAGCGTGATGCGATTAAACAATTGCATAGTGGATTTAGCCTCGATCGTCCAAACTCAAACCCATCCCTTCCCGCCGACTGCGCAGGTCGTAGTAGATCACCGCCTTAATCGTCTGCCAGAAGGGCAGCACCAGGATTTGGACGAGCAGGGCCAGCACCATGTAGACCAAGAACACGATCGCGAACCCCACGAACAGTTGCAGCAGCAGCTCCGTTGGGGGCGCTGTGGCCGAGGAAGAAGCCGCCAGTCCACTCCACATCGACATGGGCAGGAGCGCCACCGCCAACAAAATCGCCGGAATCAGCGTCAGCAAATACAGCGGGCAAGTGATCAGAAACGCCACCAATAGGATCACCCCAATCCGAATGGTATTGCCTTGGGTCAGATTCCACGATCGGGGAATGCTGTTGACGTTTTGCACCTCTTCCTCGATCGCCAACACCATTTCCGGCAGCAGCAGCCGAATCGACAACCAAAATTGCAGGCCGTACTGCAACACCAACAGTCCCAAAAATAGCAGTCCGACGATCGTGGCCACCGCTTGGCTATCCCCCGCAAATGCGCCAAGCGCTGGCACGAACTGTTGCAGGATCGAAAACGGCACACTCAGCGCCCCCATGATCAGACCCACCAAAAACCGCACCAACCAGAATGTCCAAGTCTGGCGCTTCAAGCGCTGATTGGTGAGGGGCATCAGCTCCGGTTGGTTGGTCAAATGCCCATAGGCATTCGCGGCGATTAACGTTTCGTTATAAATCACCTTGGCGCTACAGAAAAATGCGAGGGGAATGCACAGCAGCATTAACAGAAAACCCACGATCAGCAAAATCCCACCCAGTGCTGGATCGCCGCCGCCCGCTGTTGAAGTCGCCGCCAGGCTCAAGCTGCCGCCGATCAATAGCCCGATCGCCGCCACGAAAAAAACCAACAATAACGTGCTCCACAGCACGGCCCGCAGGCCCACCAGCAAATAACTTTGACGATTGTCATTGAACAATCGGAAGCCCGCACTGACGACATTACCAATGTTCAGCGGGCGAATCGGTTGAGTCGGATTCATGGGCGCATCAAAAGAAAAGAAGAACGGGTATGCTTTAGAGTAGACGCGGAATCGGCAAACTCACACACCTCCTATATATTTCTTCCGATCGCCCCTATGCACATTCAGCGCTGGATCGCCCGCCGTGAAACCCACTGGCAAAGCCTCGAACAATTGCTCGATCGGGCCGAAAAAACCGGACTCAAATCGCTCTCACCCGAGCAAATCCACGATCTGGCGAGTTTGTACCGATCGGTGTCCGCCGATTTGGCTCGCGCCCGCACCCATCAAGTCGGCGAAGTGATCATCCACGATTTGCAAAAACTCACCAGTCGCGGCTACGCCCAGGTCTACCAAGGCACCCGCCGCCAAGAGTGGAGCCAGTTCTGGGAATTCTACCGATCGGGCTTTGCCCAAGTGCTGCGCGACACGGCGGTCTACACCCTGCTCTCCACCACGATTTTCTTGGCCAGTGGGCTGATTGCCTGGTGGTTTACCTGGTCGGATCCGAACTTTCTCGAAATGGTCGTCCCCAAAAACTTGATCGAACTCGTGCGCGACGATGGCGAACTCTGGATGGGCCGGATCATGGGCGACTCCCCCGGCAACTCCAGCGGCATCATGACCAACAATATCGGCGTCTGCCTCCGCTCGATCGCCGGGGGCCTCCTGGCCGGACTCGGCACGATCTACATCCTGGCCTTCAATGGCTTGCTGATCGGCGGCATCGCCGCCCTCGTGGCCCAAAACAAATTGGCAGTGCCCTTCTGGGCCTTCGTCCTGCCCCACGGCGCACTCGAACTCCCGGCGATTTTCATCTCCGGCGGCGCAGGCCTGATGATCGCCAAAGCCTTGCTGTTTCCGGGCCGCTACCGCCGCCTCGATGCGTTCAAAATCGTGGGGCCGACGATCGCCCAACTGATTTTTGGCATGATCCCGATGTTGCTGATTGCGGGCGCGATCGAAGGCTTTATCTCACCCAATCCGCTGATCCCCGACTTCGCCAAATACCTGCTGGGCAGCGTGATCTTCTGCGCCCTGGTCGCCTATTTGTTGCCGCGTCAAACGATCCCCCCCAGCCCCCCTTAAGAAGGGGGGAGCCGGATTCAAAGTCCCCCTTCTTAAGGGGGATTTAGGGGGATCGTGGCCTTTGCGACCAACAATCAGACTGGTTGAAACCCCCTCTAACGTCCCGCTGGCACGCCGCTAATCCGCAAGACATCCGCTAATTTCGGGTAATACGTCGTGAGGCCAAAGCTCTGGGGCGTCACAACAACCCGATGGGTAAAGTGGCGATAATTGATCGAAAAGCGTTCCCAGTCGCCGATCTGCACCCGAAACAACAGGATAAACAAGTTCATCAACCAGGGATACAACGGGATTTGGAAATAAATCCGCTGCTGGAAGTAGTCGCACAACTGGACAATCAACTGCTTCACCGTCAACCGCTCGTTGCCCAACACAAAATGTCGCTCCGCCCCTGGCTCCGGCGGATGATCCGCGAGATAACCCACCACCTGGGCAATGTCCCGCGCATGGATAAAGTGCAAACTCGCATCGGTTTGGAACCACCGCACAATCTGGGTCAACCTCGGCAATTGGTCAAACCCCGCTGTCAGGTGCGATCGCGGAAACCGATCGTTGCCCCCAAAGACGATCGTCGGATAGAGAAATGTCACCCGATCGATCAAGTTCGTGTCGGCCAAGGCCTGATGCCCCAAGTACTTCGATCGGATATATTCCGTGCCCAGTTCGCCCGCTTCGGGGAGCAGGTGATTTTCCCGATCGAGGATGCTGGCAGTGGAGAAATAAATCACCTGCTCGCACACCGCCGGATCAAGCAAATTCACCAAGATCTGGGTTTTATTCACATTGATTTCCTGGGACTCTTCGATGCCGCCCCAGGAAGTTGCGATCAAAATCGCACAATCCATCGTCTTCAGCAAATCGCCAAATTGTTCGATTTCCCGCAGGTCGCCCTGCAACAGTTTGATCCCCGGTCGGGATTGCCAATCAAACTTGAGCTTGTCAGGCGTTCTAACGAGCAGAAATAATTCGTGGGCCGTGTCTTGGATGAGGGCATCGACAATGTAGTGCCCAATACACCCACTCGCACCAGTAATGAAGATCCGCTTTCGGGTCATGGATTCGCGATCAAAAAAATCGGGGAAGGACAGGATGGCAATGAATACTCTACCACCCGACAGCAATTCCAAATTCAAGAACACCGTTGAAGGTGGGCCGTGCCCACCCTACAATTGGCCGAAAATCGTAGGGTGGGCACGGCCCACCGCTTCTAATGCCCTTGAGCAATCAGTTGATCCACTTGCTTCGCGGTCTCAAAGAAGTAAGCCGCATTCTCCTCCGGCGTCCCTGGCAAAATGCCATGGCCCAGATTGAGGATATGTCCGGTATTGCCCGCTTTCTTGACCGTATCGATAATCCGCGATCGGATAATCTCCTTCGTCCCAAACAGCAAACCGGGGTCGATGTTCCCCTGAATTCCCATATCCGGGCCAAGACGGCGCTTGGCATCGAGAATATCCACCGTCCAATCGACGCTGATAAAGTCCGCCCCCGTCTGGCCCATCCGCTCTAGCACGCCCGCACTGCCACTGATGTACAGCATCAACGGCGTATCGGGGTGGGTTTGCTTCACCTGGTCGAACACCCGCTTCTGGTAGGGCAAGGCAAAAGTGTCGTAGTCCATCGGGCTGAGATTGCCCGCCCAGGAATCAAACATCTGAATCATTTGGGCACCGCAGTCGATCTGGTAGCGCACATACTCCGCGATCGAATCGGCCAAAATCGCCATCAACGCATGGAGAATCTCCGGCTGCGCGAAGGCCATGTGCTTAATCACGGCGTAGTTCTTAGAACTTTTGCCTTCCACGGCATAGGCCGCCAACGTCCAAGGCGCACCGACAAAGCCCAACACGGCGGCGGAGTTACCCACTTCCTGGCGCAGGGAGGTCAAGATCGTTTTGATGAATGGCAGGGATTCTTCCGGCACCAGCTTCCGCAGTTGCTTCACCTGTTCCATCGTGCGAATCGGCGGCTCGATCGTCGGGCCTTTGCTCTCAATAATGTCAAAGGGAATGCCAATCCCCGGCAGCGGCGTCAAAATGTCCGAGAACATAATCACCCCGTCCGGCTGAAACGCCCGCCACGGCTGCAACGAAATCTCGATCGCCAGGTCGGCAATTTCCGAGCGATCGCGGAACGAGGGATACTTATCGCGCAGATCGCGGTAGACCTTCATGTAGCGCCCCGCCTGCCGCATCATCCAAACGGGCGGCCGCGCCAGCGGTTCCTTACGGGTCGCTCTTAACAGATAGGGAATGTTGTCGTTTGGCCCGGTCATTACCGCTTGTCCTAAATCTTGTATGTCAGATGTACAAGGCTTAGACTAACATTCACCGGATCCCGATGTATCGGCATTTAAGCAAATGTAACGGCATTGTAATCGTGCAGATCGAGGGCGAAAATACAAGGGTGCGATCGCGCCTCAAACGTTCTCAATTCACCATTCTCAACTTCCACACATGACTCGGCGCATCTGCCGCAGATTCGTCGGCAAATCCATCTGCATTGCCTGCTCAATAAACAGTCCCGGCACCGGAATCGTCGGGGTCGCCTTCACCGAATAGCTGAGAATCGTTCCTTCCCCACAAACCTGCAACTGCAAGTCCGCCGAAAATTCATTAAAACTGCCCGACTCAAAGAAGAACTGAATCCGCTGATGCTGCGTTTCCAGCACCTTGAGGTAAACCTCAACCTTGGCCGTAATCATCAAGAACGCCTTACTCGCGGCTTGATACAGGCGCTTCACCTGCTTTTTGAGCGTTGTGCCGCCCGCCGTGGCAATGCCCGGATGGAGGATTTCGCTGTGGGTCACGTCGGGAAAATATTGCGTCCAGCGGGAATAGTCGGTGAGCTGCTGCCACACCTGCTGGAGATCCAGCGGCAAATAGATCTGGGCCGTCACTGCGCCGCCCCAAGCCGAATGGCGGTGGGTTTGGAGCAGGACATCGCCGTTGAGCAGCGCTACAAGATTGGATCCATGGGGACCGCGAACGATCGGGTCGGGAGTCGGAGCAGCGATGGGTGGGGTGGTTTGAGCCAACATTTAGGGTGCAGCGAGGTGAATCAACAGGGCGAATGACGCGCGAATGAGACGACTGAGGCAACGTTTGAACATCCTGGTTGAAGCAAAATCAAGCAGTAGTTTAGCGTGGATTGACGCATCTACTATTGACGTTACTCCGCCCGATGTGAAAACCCGATCAGTCAGTCGTGAAGATTTCAAGAAATCATCCATTCGGGCCGAGCGCCAATCCGACCAAGGCCGAACCGGAACTTTGCTCATGTTGCCAAATGTGAATCCTTTCCGAGATCCGTAAGGTTCGTCAGACAATGGGTAGTAATCGAGCAGAAGCCTGGCAATTCCACCGTTGCCCTCGACGATCGGTCTACGCCTAGCGTTTCAAGGCCCCATTCTGTGGGTAAAATGCCTCCACAGTTTGATCCAGTTGGGCGATCGGCCCATGCCCAACCAGCCAGTTCTTCGATTGTCCACACACCACCCCAATTTGTCCCAAACAACTTACCTATGCGCCCCACCACCTATCGTCGGCTTGTGTTGTTTTGGACCGTTGTGGCCGTTGCCTTGGCCCTGTGGATTTTGCGCGGATTCGGGCTGCTGACGATCGTGCCGGGATTTATTGTCATGGGCTTATGGGTTTTGGCTTGGATTATCGCCTTGGTCAACGGCCTGATCGAAACCCGCTAGCTCGAAACCCGCTAAACCATTACAACTCGTAAGGATTTCGGTGGTGCGCACTTTTCTGACGCTAGAGTGAAATCAAGTCATTCCCCAGCAAAGGAGGGGCCAATGGCAATCGCCACAGTCAACCCAACCACGGGTCAAGTTTGTCAAACCTTCGATCGGCTGACTCCAAGCGCGATCGAAACGGCCATCGCCCAAGCGGCCCAGACCTTTCAAACCTATCGTCACAGCAGTTTTAGTGCCCGATCGACCTGGCTCAATCAGGTCGCCACGCTGTTAGAACTCCGTCGTGAGGCATACGGGGCACTCATGACCCTGGAAATGGGCAAACCCCTGAAAGCCGCCGTGGCCGAGGTGGACAAGTGCGCCTGGGTCTGTCGGTTCTATGCCGCCGAGGGTGAAAAATTCCTCGCCGATGAGCCGATCGGCACCGATGCGAGTCAAAGTTGGATTGCCTATCAGCCTTTAGGCGTAGTCCTGGCGGTGATGCCGTGGAATTTCCCCTTTTGGCAAGTCATTCGATTCGCCGCTCCGGCCCTGATGGCAGGCAATGTGGCCTTGCTGAAACATGCGTCCAACGTGCCCCAAACGGCCTTGGCGATCGCCGAACTTTTTCTGGAAGCGGGATTTCCTGCCGGGGCATTTCAAACCCTGTTGATTGAGGCAAAGCAGGTGGCGGATGTGGTGCGCGATCGGCGGATTGCCGCCGCCACGCTCACGGGTAGCGCCGCCGCCGGATCGAGTCTGGCGATGAATGCCGGCCAGGCCTTGAAGAAAGTGGTGCTGGAACTCGGCGGCAGCGATCCGTTCATCGTCATGCCCAGTGCGGATTTGGCCCTCGCGGTGCAAACTGCCGTGACCGCCCGCACCCTGAATAACGGCCAGTCCTGCATCGCCGCCAAGCGATTTATTGTGGCCGAATCGATCGCTGATGAATTTCTCCAACACCTGATCGAACAATTCGCCATGTTGAAAATCGGCGATCCAATGTTGCCGGAGACCGACATTGGCCCCCTTGCCACCCCGGCGATCGTGGACGATATCGATCGGCAAGTCCAAGCGACGATCGCCGCCGGAGCCAAACTCCATATCGGTGGCCACAGGCTCGATCAGCCCGGTAATTTCTATCCCCCGACGATTCTGAGTGACATTCCGCCCGATTCCCCTGGGGCATTGGAGGAATTCTTTGGCCCGGTGGCGTTGGTGTTCCGCGTACCGGATTTGGATGCAGCTTTGACGATCGCCAATCAAACCGATCTGGGACTGGGCGCGAGTGCTTGGACCACTGACCCGATCGAGCAGCAGCGGTGCATTCGCGAACTCGAAGCGGGCAGCGTCTTTATCAACGGCATGGTCAAGTCCGATCCCCGCCTGCCCTTCGGCGGCACCAAGAAGTCCGGCTTCGGTCGGGAACTGGGACGCGCGGGCATCCATGAGTTTGTCAATGTCAAAACGGTTTGGGTTAAGTAAGTGGGTTGAGTAACGCATATGAATACGGCTGAATTGTTGATCCGCTGCCTCGAAAATGAAGGCGTCGAATACATCTTCGGACTCCCCGGCGAAGAGAATCTCCACATTCTCGAAGCGCTCAAAACCTCGAAAATCCGCTTCATCACCACCCGCCACGAACAGGGGGCCGCCTTCATGGCCGATGTCTACGGGCGACTCACGGGCAAAGCGGGGGTTTGTCTCTCGACCCTCGGGCCGGGAGCCACCAATCTCATGACGGGCGTCGCCGATGCCAACCTCGATCGCGCCCCCCTGATCGCCATCACCGGCCAAGTCGGCACCGATCGGATGCATATCGAATCCCATCAATACCTTGATCTCGTCGCGATGTTCGGCCCCGTGACCAAATGGAGCCAACAGGTGGTCAAACCCGCCATCACCCCCGAACTGATTCGCCGCGCCTTTAAGATCGCCCAGACCGAGCCGCCCGGAGCCGTGCATATCGACCTGCCGGAAGATGTCGCCGCCATGAGCGTGATCGGGACGCCACTCCAAACCGACGGCCACGAACGCACCTGCGCCTCCCAGCACAGCATTCATCAAGCCGCCGAGGCGATCGCCCAAGCCCAAAACCCGATGATCCTGGTGGGCAATGGCGCGATTCGCGGCAACGCCAGTGACGCCCTCACCGCCTTCGCCACGGCGCTGAATATCCCCGTGGTCAATACCTTCATGGGCAAGGGCGTGATCTCCTACACCCACGATCTCAGCCTCTGGACGGTGGGATTGCAACAGCGCGACTACATTAGTTGCGGCTTCGATCGGGCCGATCTGGTGATCGCCGTCGGCTATGACTTAATCGAGTATTCGCCGAAAAAGTGGAACCCCGACGCCCAGATCCCGATCGTCCATGTCCATCTCACCCCCGCCGAAATCGATCGCAGCTACATTCCTGTGACGGAGGTGATTGGTGATATTTCCACCGGACTGGGGGCGATTTTGGCCCAGATTGAAGCGACGGGTCGCACGGCCGATCGCCCCGCCCCCTACGCCCTCAGCCTCCGGGCCGAAATCCGCGCCGACTACGCCAAATATGCCGATGACACGGGCTTCCCCATCAAGCCGCAGAAAATCATCTACGACCTGCGCCAGGTATTGAACGCCGAAGACATCGCCATCTCTGATGTGGGGGCGCATAAGATGTGGATGGCGCGGCACTATCACTGTGAACAGCCGAATACCTGCATCATTTCCAACGGCTTTGCGGCCATGGGGATTGCGATACCGGGAGCGATCGCGGCTAAACTCGTCTACCCCGATCGGCGCGTCGTAGCGGTTACGGGCGATGGCGGCTTTCTGATGAACATGCAAGAACTCGAAACGGCAAAGCGCATTGGCACCCCCTTCGTCACGCTGATTTTCAACGATGGCGGCTACGGCCTGATCGAATGGAAGCAGATGAACCAGTTCCAGTCATCCAGCTACATCAAATTCGACAACCCCGACTTCGTCAAACTAGCCGAAAGTTTTGGTCTCAAAGGCTATCGGGTCGAATCGGCTGAGTCATTCATCCCGATCCTGCGGCTAGCACTGGCCCAAGACGTACCCGCGATCATCGATTGTCCCGTGGACTACCGCGAAAATCTCGAATTCACCAAGCAATCCGGGGCGCTGACCTGCCAGATTTAGCTCGTGGCATTCCGGCCGACAAACCAAGCGACCGCCAAACCCGCTGCCGCGATCGTTGGGGAAATCGCTCCGGCGACCGTCCCCAACAAGAACACATACCCAATCCCCGCCGCTGCGAAGAACTTGACTAAAATGCTAGTTTCCATAGAATCCGGTGAAGTGACGACTAAACGACTGACCAGGGAGCACGATCATCGTGGCTGGATCAAATGTTGCGGGCCAGCCCCGATTCACAGTAGCGAACCCCGGAAGCAAAAAATGTAAAGTGGTATACCGATCGATCCAAGAATGCATCAATCGACCCGGAAATCAGTCACCCTATTTACAAAACTTTATTTCGGCGGCTGGCAGCGACCCAGTTGAACCGGGTTCAGCCCATCATCGCCCCAAATTCGTTAAACAAATCCCCAAGAATTGATTTTCATTTTTGCGATCCCTTAATATGAATCAATCCAACGGTATGCGGAGTCGCAGCAATGCTACAAGGTCAAAATCAACCCCACCGCCTCCATCCCCCAGAGCGTATGTGCAAAGATCTGCGATCGATGCAGTTGTTCGCGGAGCAGGTGATCGCCCACCGCAGCGGCCAATCGCCCCAACAATTTCGCTCCTACGGGTTTCATGAGCCAAATACCGATGAAGGCCGCCATGTCTACACGATCGTTGACGATCGGATCTATTACTTCCTGCCCCAGCTCAACGCCGATGCCGTCCATCGCGTCTTCGGCCACCTCCAAACCCTGGTGCGCCATGAATTCGGCGGACTCAACCCCGCCATTCAGCAAGTCGTGATCGTGGGCGAATCCAGCACGATCGGCGATGACCAACGGTCGGTGGTCGCCCATCGGGCCAGACTCCAAGAAGCGGTGGACAACTATCAGTTCACATCCCCTGCCGGATCCGCACCAACGACAGCAACCGATCCCGCCGTGACCGACACGATCGGTAATCCACATCAAGTCACCCTATTACCCGACGCCACCCCCAATCCCCTCGCGATTCGCCGCACCCTCAGCTACATCAACGAAGATCCCTACTGGGATCCCCGCCAAGACGATCTTGGCACCACCCGCGACGGCATTCTCCACGATCGGGCTGGCACGATCACCGCCTGGCTCCACCAACAACCCGAGTCCAGCACCCAAGACACACCGCAATTCACGACCCAACCCAGTCCCAGCACCACACTCCAAACCCCGGAAACCGAACTTCAAGCCACCGCTCCCGACACGATCGTCAATCCACTGCCGGAGCCAAATTACCCACCCGCGCGCCCGGCACCCGATCGGCGCAACCAATCGACCACCCCCACCAACTGGTCACTGGGCGGCCTGGCCAATAACTGGCGCTTTCTCCTCGTCGGCATTGGCCTCCTGTCCGGCGCACTTTGGCTGATGCAGGGTGGCTGGAACCCCAACCGCCCCGTCACCACAGTCAATCAATTGAGCAGTCCGCCGCCACCCCCGATCGACAACCGCCCCACCATCACCAGCGGGCAACGCGTCGAAACCAACACTTCAACTCAAAAATCTACGGCGATTAGTCCTGCGACCGTGCGGCCCGCTGCGGTGCCACCCCGGCGCGTGATCTCCACACGCGCACCGCTCCCAGGCTTTTATGTCCAGTCACCCACGCCCTACGATGGGGTCAACCTACGAGTGGGACCCGGCAGCAACAATGGCAAAATTCGCGCCGTCCCCAATGGCTACTGGCTAGTCGATGAAGGACGACAGATCGGCATCTGGCGGGAAGTCTCATTCCAAGGACAGCGGGGCTGGGTGTATCGCCCCTTTATTCGGTAACTGACTATTCGATCGGCTCACCGGCCAGCGCCAGGGATCGCTCATGGCGCGGCTCGAATCCGACCATGGCAGCACGGGATCCGAGGAGTGTGTCAATCAGCACCGCCTCCTTCTGAATCACTGCATTCGCCGCCACCATGATTTTCGGCATCTCCAGCGGCGCGAGGTCGAGGGGATTGGCAAAAGCGGGTAACGCCAACGAACAAGCCGACCATTCACTCCGCACCGCCACGTTCAATTTTTGGCATAATCCGCCCCGGCGACCTTGAAGCTGGTAATGCTGGCAATGGCGGCAGTTAGAAATCCGGGGATCAGCGGAGGACATAGTGTTGAGCGGGTGGATAGGGGTTTGTTATACCCTTATATTATGGCGGATTTGAGAATGGCGGCGGATTCGGACAGCACCGCCAAACTTACGGCGGGATGCGACTTTTAGCGCATTCACTGAGCGATCCCAGCGATAGATTTTCTTTAGATTCGTGCAGCTAATTTTGCCCGCACCCGGAACCCGATCCGTCGGTATTTTTAACCATTGACCGACCTAGTCGGGATTTCAGTCCCGATCATCACGGAGGTGAATTGTGTAATATTTGCAACAAATCACCTAGTTTGATTCACGGATTTAGGTCTCCGACCGAGCGTCGGTCATCGGTTGCCGCAAGGGATTGATCGGGTCGCGGCATTTGACTTTGGGAATAGCACAGGCTGCAATATCCCCAGCGTTCCAGTTCACTGGGTGCGGCGGGGGCGCGACATCGGGGACAAAGCGGTAATTGCTGATCGCGCGATCGCACCCGATCGCCCCAATCCTGAAAGACAATCGCCGGATCCAAAGCCGTTGCCGAGGCGGCGGGTAAGGGCGGCTCCGATCCGGGGAGCGCTTGGCAGGGATGTTGATCCCAACTGTTGAACTGGTTGTAAGGGGAGTCGATCGACGTCGGTTGATGCCAGCCAGCGGTGGAAAAGCGGATGTCGGTAATCGTGGTTTCCGGCGTCAGTTCGAGTTGCCGATCGGCGAGCTGCACCGCCAACTTTTTCAGCAACCGCGATCGGTCGAACATCAAGGTCTGCACCAACACCGGATTCGCCACTGCCACCTGCAAAATCTGCGCCCGAATATTCGTCGGGCGGGTCTGAGCCGCAAGTTTTTCGCCCACGACGATCGGCCAAACTTCAACGAGCGATCGCCAATGCCGCTGCGTCGGCGACTGATATTGGCGCTCAATTTGGCGCAGCAGTGATTGCAGACCTTGAAATGGCATAACGGTAGGGTGGGCACTGCCCACCATCAATAACGTTGTTCACCGACGATCGCGGGTTCAATGAGCCAATGCCCACCCCACATACGGTAAATTGTAAAAGCATTAATTGGGAGCGACAAGTACGTGAATTTTCAGTCAGTCATTGCGGCCTTGCATCAATTTTGGAGCGATCGGGGTTGTCTGATCGTGCAGCCCTATGACACCGAAAAGGGCGCGGGCACCAAAAGTCCCCATACGTTTTTGCGGGCGATCGGGCCAGAACCTTGGTCGGTCGCCCATGTCGAACCCTGTCGCCGACCGGGCGATGGTCGCTACGGCCAAAACCCGAATCGCGGCCAGCATTACTATCAGTATCAGGTGCTAATTAAACCGTCTCTGGAAAATATTCAGGACGTCTACCTCGATTCGCTCCGGGCCTTGGGGATCAAACCGGAAGATCACGACATTCGCTTCGTCGAGGATAACTGGGAAGATGCGGCAGTGGGTGCCTGGGGCACGGGCTGGGAAGTTTGGCTCGATGGCATGGAAGTCACCCAGTTCACCTATTTCCAGCAGTGCGGCGGCTTGGACTGCAAACCCGTGTCCGTGGAGATCACCTACGGGCTGGAGCGGCTGGTGATGTATTTGCAGAATGTCGATTCGATTTTCGATATTCAGTGGAATGAGACGATTACCTATGGCGACATTCATCTCCAAGGCGAGATTGAGGAATCGACCTACAACTTCGAGGCATCGAATCCGGAACTGCTGTTCCAGTTGTTTGACTTGTATGAGCAGGAAGCCCTGCGGTTGGTAGAGCGGCAGTTGGTGTTGCCTGCCTTTGGCCAGATTTTGAAATGCTCCCATACGTTTAACCTGCTGGATGCGCGCGGGGTAATTTCGGTGACGGAGCGGGCGCGGTATATCACCAAGGTCAGGAATATGTCGCGGCAGGTGGCAACTTTATATCTGGCCCAGCGGGAGGAATTGGGTTTCCCCCTTTTGAAGGATGTCAAGGTGGTGGTTGGGGCGGTTTAATACCACAAGTGTCTGGTCGGAGCCGCCTTGGAAAATAATGTTTGGGAAGTTGAAACCTATAAAAATCCGGATGGAGCCTCGCCATTTGACGAATGGCTTGATAACCTAAAAGATAAGCGCAGTCGTTCGCGGCTGCTGTCAAGGCTTGAACGATTATCCAGTGGCAATCTGGGCGACTATAAGTTCATTGCGGAGGGTGTGTCTGAACTGAGGCTACAGTTTGGCCCAGGATATCGAGTCTACTTTGCCCGATCGGGGCAACAGTTGATTTTGTTACTGTGTGGCGGGGATAAAGGGTCTCAAGCCGAGGACATTGCTGACGCGATCGGTTACTGGCAAGAATACAGGAGTCGTTGGAATGAGTTTCCCAAAAACAACTAAGCTTGAGGACTTGATCTTCAAATACCTGCGGCTTGATGCCGATGCCGGATTTTATCTGGAGGCAAAGCTCGAGGAAGAAGGGATCGTGGGTCTTCAGCGGGGGCTGAGTCAGATCATTGCCGCACGAGAACTTGCGGTAGAACCTACCTCGAATCCACTGCAAGATTTAGAGATGGCCAAATCTTGGGGGCTTGACAGAGTGCTAATCGACCAGCTCAAAGCGGAAGTCTTACGCCAACAGCCTTTGCCCCGATCGGCCTAGAAACGATGGAACTGACGCAGCGGATTTTGGATTATTGGAACAAATATCTCAGCGAAGGGTCGTATTTAGATGAACTCGCTGGCTCCGTCGCAGTTGATGACTTGTTCGCGGCGACGGTTGAACTGCTTCAATCGTCGGACTATGAGACATTATCGACCACACTCGGTTTTGTCCAAGATTTGATTATCTACTCGCCAGGTGATGAGCGCCAAGCCGTAAAAGCGGCATATCCTGAGTCGATCGTTGTCAAAGCCGTTGAAACCCTGCTGTTGTCCAAGAACCACTTTCTGAGACAGCAAACAGGTTATACGTTGGGCAAAACTTGTAGTTACAGTAGCCTTCCGGCAATGATCGAAGCATTTGACTGGTGGCGCGATCGTGATCCGCTAATGCTGCCATTCTACATGGGGGAACTGGGTTGGCTGAGAGCAGAGAATTACGATGAGCTGGCTGACTCAATGATTTCTAGCCCATGCTTCATTACACGCTGGGCCTCAATTTCCTGCTTTGCGGGCAGTTCAAAACGCGAATGTCAGCGACGATTTGACTGGCTTCGCAACGATCGCAGTGAGCTTGTCCGACTGGAGGCAGAATACGATTATCGTGTTCACCTATTTCGAGCGAGAGGCGGGAAAGAGTTTTCTGCCGAACCACTGTTTCAGATCACACCGGAACGCGCCGCGATCGACAAGCAATACGAACCAGCTGTAACTTTCACAGCCATTAAAGTCGCCTTTGAAAATCATCTTTCAAAGAATAACCTGACGGACTACACGATCGCGCAGCTCGAAACCTTCATCGAAGAATATGTGGCTGAACCAAAACTGCCCCAACCATAAAGCCCCCTCCGCCGATTTGCCGAGCCACGCCAAAACCCTACCAACGCAGGGGAAATCCGGCTTCTGCCCAACGATCGAAACATGTTATAACTACTAAAGTTTTGTGACGAATTACCAACAAAACTTCTCATATAGACCAGACCGCTTCAACGTCCGGCCCGATCGCAATATCCGGCCACCCAAGACGTAAAAGTTGCTTGGTGCGATCGCGTCCCACGTCCGAATCAGGTTGAATACATGACTGCAACGCAAATTTCTGCTCAGGGACTACCAGACCAGGCCGACGAATTGAGCCTCAAAGACATTATCCGCAGCATTCCCAAGGAATATTTCCAGAAGGATATGCGTCAAGCCTGGACGAAAGTCGTCGTCAATACCGCTTTAGTGGCAATCGGCTACTGGAGTTTGGCCGTGGCACCGTGGTACTTGTTGCCGCTGTGCTGGGTGTTTACGGGCACCGCATTGACGGGTTTCTTCGTGATCGCCCACGATTGCGGGCACCGATCCTTCTCGAACAAGCTCTGGATCAACGATTTGGTCGGCCACATTACCCTCCTGCCGATTCTGTATCCCTTCCATAGCTGGCGCTTGCTCCATGACAAGCACCACAAACACACCAACAAAATGGAAGTGGACAACGCTTGGCAGCCCTGGCGGCCCGAAGACTACGAGAGCCTCAATGGCGTCATACGGTTTTTCTATCAATTGATGCGAGAACAGGCTTGGATGATCGGGTCGATCTTCCACTGGGCGCTGATCCACTTCAAACGCGAAAACTATGCCAGCGATCGCGACTGGAAGAATGCCAAGTTCTCCAACACCGTCGTCATCGTCGCGGGTTTGATTGGTCTACCGACGTTGGTTGCCACCACGGGCTTCTGGGGGTTGATTAACTTCTGGTTGGTGCCGTTCTTGGTCTATCACTTCTGGATGAGCACCTTCACGATCGTCCACCATACCCTGCCCGAAATCCCCTTCAAGGCCGAGCCGGAGTGGAACGAAGTGGAAGCACAGTTGTTTGGCACCGTGCATTGTGACTACCCGAAATGGGTCGAATTCATGTGCCATGACATTAGCGTTCACATTCCTCACCACATTTCCACCGCGATTCCTTCTTACAATCTGCGTAAAGCGCACCGCTTCTTGAAAAGCGTGTGGGGCGATCGGTTGATTGAGCGCAAGTTCAACCTGGCGCTGATGGGTGAAGTGGGTAAATGCCACCTATATCACGCCGATCGGAACTATCAGACGTTTAAGGAATATCGCCAAGGGTAGGATGTGTTGTCCCACAGGGCAACGCATCGCCGGAATAATCGATTCCTAAGATCATGAAAAAACCGCCTCCCATGGGAGGCGGTTTTTTTGTGGGGATGCGATATTTTGGCGATGCGTTTTGCGGTTGCAGAAACGCATCCTACGCGCATTTATTTTTTATCCGCTGCGGCTTTGGCGGCTGCAGCTGCGGCTTCAGCAGCTTTGGCGGCGGCATCGGCCTTGGCTTTGCCGGGTTTCGGCTTTGGCTTGGGCGCGGCTTTCGGCGCGGCTTTCGGGGTCGTCTGAGGCACAGCGGGCAATGGCTGCGGCGAAGTTGCTGGGGTTGCCGTCGGCGATGGGGAAGCAGTCGGTGACGCGGATGGCACTGGCACGACGGTCGGTGATGGCGACGCGGTTGGCGGCGGCGATGGGGAGGCGGTTGGGTTCGGCGATGGCGCGACGGTCGGCGTCGGCGCAGCCTGCCCCGCATTCGGTGGCGCATCAACGCCCGGAACTGGCGGTGGCGTTACGGTTTGCGGTGCGGGAATCGAGACTTCGACGGGCGCAACATTCGGAATCCCCTGATCCGTCGATTGTGGCCCTGCATTCGGTCGGGCCGGATCAGCCGCACTCGGCAATTTCAGCAACGTGCGAGCCGTGCGATAGTAGGTGGCCCAGCGACGGGTATCCGGTCGTTGCCGCCAGTTTTGCCGACTCACTTCCAACATCAGTAGCGGTGCTTCGGCCCCTTGGTACTCGCCGATCACCATGACCGAAACTTCGCTCATCAAAATATCCCGATCGAAGCTGCGCTGGGCAGCGGCGCGGGCCACGATCTCCGCCCGACGAATCAGGGATTGGTACGTCTCATCGCGCAACCGATCGAGGCGGACATCGACGCGATTTTTGTAGGCTTGGGCCACGGGGGGACGCAATGCCGTCTGGCCCACCCAGACGCCACCTGTCAGCAGGAGCAGGCCCAACCCCGCCGCTGTCATCCGGCCAAATGAGTATTTCATTTTCATACCTGCTCCCATACTTTAGCGACTGATGACGGCATCGATGCCAACCCACTGAATCAATACTGCGTAAACAACTGAACTGTGTAAACACTGAAGTTTAGCTGAAGAATGCCACAATGGCGAAGTCACCTGCGCGAAATTTCGACTTTACATCGGATGCAAGTGTTATTTTAATTGCTGGACTTGTTGCTGTTCGGAGTGTTCCCATGAGTCGCCACTGGGCCATTTTAATCGGTGCTAATCAGTACCAATTTCGTCAGCCATTGCTGTGTGCCCATGAGGATGCTCAGTCGCTGCATCGATTCCTCACCCAAGCGGCGGGCATTGCCCCATCCACCTGTGTGTTGCTGAGCGATCGCGCTCCCAAAATCGGCGATACCGCCACCTATCCCACCGCCGACACGCTCAAAACCTGGCTCGGTGGCTTGTCCACCGCTGCGATTCAGCCGACGGATACGCTGTGGATCTTCTTCAGTGGCTATGGCGAATGCTGGGCCGGGCAGGATTACTTACTGCCCCTGGATGCCGCTGCCGAATATGACGCCAACAGCTGGATCGCCACCCGATCGCTCTACAGTCGCCTCAGCCAACTCCCCACCAAAAATATCCTGCTGCTACTCGATATGAGCCGGAGTCAGTCGGCTCGCGCGGGCAATCCCCTCGGTCGCCAAACCATGCAGAATGCCAAGGAATTTGGCATCTCCACGATTTTGTCTTGCCAGCCGGAGCAGTTTTCCCACGAATCGGCAGCGCTGTCGAATGGCTTCTTTACGGCGGCGCTGTTGGAAGGATTGCGCGAACATGCGGGACAGCCGTTGATCAAACTCGTGCGGTTTTTGCAAGTGCGGCTGCCGGAGCTGAGTGAACAGCACCAACGCCCGCGCCAAGATCCGATCATCATGGTGGCCCCAGTGCATTTGGAGCAGTGGCTTAGTCCGGCGCTCCAAACCATTGCCGCGCCGCCCGCCACCACCCTGCTCCAGAAAGCCAGTACGGCGGTGCAGCCCCCGGCCACTGTGATCCAGTCGCCTCAGACGGCGATTCCCCAGACCGCAATTCCCCAACCCGCAATTCCCCAACCCGCAGCCACTCAAACTCCAATCACCCCCGATCGGTCGCCGACCAGCGTCCCCAAACCGATCGTCGTTGATCGCAGCGATCGGATCGTCTTGGATGAAGTGACACAGCCCGCCGCCGTGACGCCTCGACGGTCTTCGAGCCACCCGAGGTCATCACGCGCCGCCCGCCCCGTCAGCGCCGCCGAACTCAATCCCCGCCAAGCCTTAGTGCAAATTTTGGTGCTCGGCAGCCTTTTAGCGATCGTCCTGGGATTGACCAAATTCCTCTGGCGGGACAAACCCGTCACCTGGGGCAGCGCCCCCACGGCAACCAGCCCAGCGAAAGCGCCCACAGCCCCGCCCACGAGCAATCCGATCCCCACCGCGCCCAGCCCCGATTCATCGCCCCGCCTCAACGTCCCCCAATCGCCCCCCGCCGACAGCGCCAAAATCCTCGATGCAGCCCGCGCCCTGATCCGTCCCACCAATGCCTCCGAAGTCCAACGGGCGATCGAGCGCGCCAGCCAGATTCCCCCCGGCGATGGCCGCTACGACGAAACCCAACGCCAAATCGATCGCTGGTGCACCGACATCCTCGACATCGCCAAACAACGCGCCCAACAGGGGAAATTCAAGGCGGCGATCGCTGCCGCCCAGCTCGTCCCAGCCAATCGCGGCCAACATTCCGCCGCCGCCCAGACCCTGATTAAACAATGGCAAAAAGCGGGGCGTTAACGGGCGATTAACTTGAGGAATTTCCCCGATCCGCAACTTAAATCCCAGTCCAGCCCACCATCACCCCCAAGTGATGAAACCCTGAACTCAGCGCATCCGATCCCCCATGATTAACTAGTGATATGCGACCGTGTGGGTCGGGATTACCGCAGGTTAGCGGGATCGAATCCGCCAAAAATCGCCAAAAATCGGCCGATCAAACTTTTGCAACGAAATTCGCCGTACCCAGATTTTTTTGTTATTTTGAATACAGGTGGTCAGATTGTTGACTGGCACGTCGATCCGCTACACCCTTCGGACAATATGATTTGATAGTGATAGAGCGACAGGATGCCGCTTCGAACTGGATCTCATCCGTTCCGTCTGGTAGTTGGATTACGAGTGCGAGTTTTTCACCTCAGGCTACCGTATCGCTTCGTTGACTCCGTTTCCGTTTCTGGAATGTCACTACAGTTCGTTGTAGTGAGTAAAACCGAAATTAATCGTTCTCGAACAACTTCGGATCGCGCCATTTTCGCCCTCACACAAAGATACGCTACGGTTTTTGCCCGATCGGCATAAGCTCGTACGGATTCCGCTCTATCTTTAGACACTTGATTACTTGCGAGAGGCTGTTTATGTGGACGTTTAAAGTTGCTGGTACGAACCCAATTGCCCGCACCGCAATGGCGGCAGCGTTCGGTTTAAGTATTTCGACAATTTATGCGACGACGAATTATTCCAGCGCGATGGCCGCTGCTAGTCCCGTGCCGTCGCCCGCTTCGAATGCGGCCCGCATGGTGCGATCGGCCGCTAAGCTCGCCGATGGCGTCTATCTCTTCGGTGAGACGAATCAGCCGGATCAATTAGGTCAGTCCTATTTTGTGTTCGAAGTGACGCAGGGCAAGGTTTTGGGGGCGCTGTATATGCCGCAGTCTTCCTTCGACTGTGCCCACGGGAGTTTTAAGTATCAGGAATTGGCGTTGAAGGTACAAGATGCCTACGACAACACCGCATCGAACTACGCGATCGCCCTCGATCGGAAGGCCACGGTGGCTTCGAGCAATTTGAACGGGATTGGGCAAGTGGGTCTTTCTGGCTTCCAGAAGATTGACAAGGTTAGTCAGAATGATATGACGTTGCTGAATGCTTGTAAGGCGACGTATCAAGCGAAAGCCTGGTAGATGATGGGTCGCCGATCGGTTAGTGAATTTTCGGACTATTTTGCAACTACGGCATGACGCGCGGGGCGGTTTGGGTCGATCACCGATCCGGCCACGTTGGTTGGTGGCGTTGGGTTCCGCGTTGCTCTACCCAACCTACGTCGGGGTTTCTCTCGTGACGAAAATCACGTTTTCCGTGACCTGCTCGAAGGTGTCGTCATGGCTGATGACGAAGAGTTGCCGGAACGATCGGATGTTGGCGATCGCCTCTGCCAGTTGAATTCTCCGAGGCCGATCCATATTCGTCGTCGGCTCATCGAAGAAGGCGATGTTAATATCGGCGAGGATTTTCAGCAGCGCCAGTCGCACCGCGAGGGCCGCGCACATTTGCTCCCCGCCGGAGAGATTGATAAAACGGCGTTCGTTCGCACCTTCGCGTACCAGAATTTCGTAGTCGCGGGTCCATTCCAGGGCGACATTCGGGCGGTTGAGTAATTCGCGGAATAGCTTGTCGGCTTCGCGGGCGATGCTCTGGACGTAGAGTTCGGTGATCCTGGGACCCGCTTGTTTGTAGGCTTTGCGGGCGAATTTGATGAAGCGATCGACCTTTTGCTGTTGCTTGACTTCGGCTTGGGCGGTGTCGCGTTTGGCTTGGACGAGGGTGAGTTTGGCGACTTGGGCGGCGATCGATTCCAAACGTTTCAGCTTCTCCGGCAATTGCGCTTGGCGAGTGATCGTTTCCCGGTTCGCCGTTTGATAGGCCGCTTGCAGGGTGGCGATTTCCTGGGGATCAAGGGTGGCGGCGAGGGTATCGCGATCGGTGGTTAAAGTCGTCAGTTGTTCCCGTTGCGTCGCCAACTGCGTTTGGGCTTCGGCGTGGGTTTGTTGCAAGGGCTTGAACTGGTTCGCGGACTTTTGGTGTTCGAGATACAGGTTGTAGTCGGGGCGGTACAAGTCTCGTGCGCCCTGCTGTTCGGCGATTTGAGATGCGAGATCGACGAATTCTGCTAGCTGTTTGTCGAAGGTGGCGATCGTGGCTTCCGTTTCCGCCATCGCGGCTTGCAACTGCCGTTTCTTCTGAGTGAGCGCGGTCTGCTGTTCGATTTCCTGTTGCAGGAAGCGACTGCGACCTCGGGGATCGTCCAAGGTTTGCAGCGTGGCGGTGATCGCCGCGAGTTGCGCCTGCCATTCCGGTTCCGTGGCCAAGTGGGTTTTGGCCTGCTGGATCGCGGCCTTGACTTCCATGATTTCGGCGAAGACCTGGGCTTGTTCTTGTTGCTTCGTGCCCAGGCTCAAGTAGCTAGCCTGTTGTTGGCGGAGTTGGTTCAGTTCCGTTTGGGTTTGCTGAATCGCCTGTTCCAGGCGTTCGGCGACGATCTGCTCGGACAGGTCATCGAGAATACTTTGCAAATCCGCGACCAATTGGCCTTGGAGTTTCGGGCCTTGGGTGAGGGCGGCGGTGATCCGATCGGCGATCCCCGCCTTCAGATCTAAACCCTGTAACTGTTGCGTAACCGCTTGAATTTCTTGTTCATGGATTTGGCCGCGTTGGTTGGCTTGGGCGAGGATTTGTCGCAGGTCACGATCGAACTGCGCCGCTGCTGCGATCCGGCTGAGTTGTTGCTGGTAGCGTTGCTGCTGGGCTTCGAGTTCGGTGATTTTCGCGCCCGTATGTTCCAGGGTTTGGAGCCGATCGAGTTCCTGCTGGAGCGTCTGCGATCGTTGCTGCAACTGCGCCGATCGCTTTTCGTCGCGGGTCAGGGTTTGCCGCCAGCTATTGAGGTTTTGGATCTGCTGCTGGATATGTTGGCGTTGGGTTTCCTGTTGGGTTTGTTCGAGCAGCTGCGGTTGCAGCCGATCGAGTTCGGTCTGGGCGGCGGCACAACGTTCGAGCTGGTGATTCAGGGTCGCCAATTGGGTCGTGCGATCGGCGGATTGCTGAATCAACTTCTGCTTATCCAGTTGAATCTTTTGCTGCTGCCGTTGCTGCTGCTCTAGGGTTTTCAACTGCTCCTCGGCTTGTAAGACCGCTTGGTAGGCCGATCGGCGCGCCGTACAGATTTCCACCGCCTGCTGCGCCTGAGCCAATTCCGTCGTCAACCGGGCCAATTCCTTTTCCTGGGCCGCCACCTGGGCCGTCGCCTGCGTCCACCGCTGGGTCAACTGCTGCAACGCCGCCGCCTGTGCCCCCAACCGTTCCTGTTCCCGCTTCAATTCCACCAATTTCGCCTGCCATTCGGCCAGCTCCGCCTGCCCGATCGTGATCTCCTGCTGCAAATCCTGCTGCGACTGGTTCAGCGCGCCCCACTCAGCCAACTGCTCATCGTATTGGGCGATATCCCGCACCAAGCCATCGGACTGCGCCTTGGAATACTTCTCAATATTGATCAAATCCTTATAGGTCTTCTGGTATTCCTCCACCTTGAGGATTTTGTCGAAGATCGCCTTGCGCTTCTCCACGGTGAGTTGGAAATCCGCCGTAAACATCCCCTGCGGCACCCCGATCGTCGTCGAAAACAGCTCCGACAAATCCGTCCCCGGAGCCACCCCCAAATTCTGCCGCAGCCACGGCAGCACTTCCTCCTTAATCCGGGTGAGATTCAGCTTCTCATTCAACTGCGGATCATAAATCGTGTAGCCCGATCGGGTATTGCGCTGCACCTCATAGGTGCGATTGTCCCGACTGGAAATAAAACTCACCGTCGCCTGCGCCGTCTTCTCCCCATTCCGAATAAAATCCTCAACCTTGTACTCCCCCCGATGGTCAAACAGCACCCAGGCAATCCCTTCGAGAATGCTCGTCTTACCCGCGCCATTTTCCCCCGTGATCGCATTCGTCCCCGGCTGGAAGGTAAATAAGCGATCGCTATGCGCTTTGAAATTTTTCAGGGTAACAGAGAGAATCTCAACCATGGGAGCATCGCCGGAAACGAGCAGAGTTCAGAACAAGTGTACGATTTTTGGGGAGCATTGGCTAGCAGCTGTTATTGTAGCGTCGATCGCCGGGTTGCACCGATCGAATTGAATTGCGCATGTTTTAATAATCGTAACCCCATCCTTACATCCACCCATGATCGACTCCAAAACCGCCCTCATCACCGCCATCCAATCCGGAGCCACCCCCAAATACCTCTACTTCTGGAACTATCACCCGTCCCGCGACGGCAGCATCACCAAAACCTGCTTCGCCCAATGGTGGGAAGGCTCACCCTTCTTCGCCGACAACGTGATTTACCCCACCGCCGAGCATTTCATGATGGCCGGGAAAGCGCGACTCTTCGACGACACCGCCATTCTCGCCGACATCATCACCGCCACCCACCCCAGGCAAGCCAAGGATTTGGGCCGCAAGGTGAAGAACTTCGACCCCGCCGTATGGGAAAAATATTGCCGATCGATCGTCGTCGAAGGCAACTACTACAAGTTCACCCAGAATGCGGCATTGCGGAAATTTTTGTTGGATACGGGCGATCGCGTCTTAGTCGAAGCCAGTCCGGTGGATGCGATTTGGGGGATTGGGTTATCGGCTGAGGATGCGGAAGTGACGCCGCCCGATAAGTGGCCGGGGGGGAATTTATTGGGGTTTGCGTTGATGGTGGTGCGCGATCGGATTCGGAATTTGTAATCGAACATCTCTTCACCGCCTCACGCTTGCCTGTAATCGTGAATTGCTTGGGCAATCAGTGGGGCATCTTTTTCGAGCTGGGCGATCGTGATGTTGCCATCGCAATAAGCATCATAATAGTAAGCACGTTCTGCAATAATCCACGGAGAGCGCCTTAGTTGCAACTGATCAAGCGTGAATTCTGCTTTTGATCGCATTTCTACAGGTACCTTATCGGTTAATCCGAGTTCGAGATCGGGAAGCTGCAACATGAACCAATCATTCTCCACCTCAAATGGATCAAGAATGCGATCGTCGTAGTTGCCTTTGCAGCCATTCACCAATCGCATGGCGTAACGGTAGTTTGACCATTCATAGGCCAGTTTGGGGTAATTGCGTTTGCTCAAATAGTGATCGACTGTGCCTGAACCACTGGGGATCCGCATGGCTGTGTAAGCACAGCGAAACTGAAATGCCTCAGCCAACTTCGGTTTACTCGACGACCAGAAATCCTTGGGCAGCCGATCGGCGTTATTGGCCAGCCAGAAATCACCTTTCTGCCTAACCTGTTGCTCAAACTCCTCTGGCTCCGAAACAGCCACGCAACGCCACATTCCATCAATCCTCAAATCTATAAACTAGGCAATCTGCCCGTCACAACCCAACGATGCCAAAACGGGTCATAGTCGGGTAGCAGCCGCTGAAGTTCCTGGTGAATACTAGCTTGAGTTTGTAAATGCTTTGGAAAATCTGCCATATCGGCCTTACGCATTAGGGCAAATGCCGCTTCGATCGCGACCTCAGCTTCCTTCGATCGAGGCCGCTCCAACCCGAAGATTGGCGAAGTCAGCCAATTATCAACCTCGCCCATTTTGACCCAAGGCAGTTCTTCGAGCACAACTTCCCGATCGCGCAGATCAAACCCAAACAACTTATCGGTTTCCTCATCAAAGTAGGGTTCGAGGGAAGCCAGCACCAGTGGGGAGTGGGTCGTGGTGAGAACTTGGACTTTAATATCGGGGTCGAGGAGTTTGATCGCTTCGAGGATGGCGGGGAAGATCGATCGTTGCCACTGAGGATGCAGATGCAACTCCATTTCATCAGTAAAGAATAATAGTTTCTTCGCTGGTTCAACATTGGCTAATCGTGCAACTTGCTGATGCTCTGACCATGCCCACACTAAACTATAAGCAAGAGTCAAAATGCGCTTTATACCTGCCGATAGATGAGTAACAGGAACAACACCGTAAGCAAGTTGTATTGTTGGAATATCTCGAACATCTTGAAATGAGAGCCGAGCCGTCTCACCAGGAAATATTTTCTCGTCAGTCGGTAACAGCTTTTCTAACACTTTCCAAAGTAATTCAAAATTACTTTGATTTGGATGATTTTGCCATCTTACTAAGTCTTGAATTAATCCATTGCAGAGGATAACATCGCCGTTTTTTAGTCCATTCCAACTCTGATCGGCTGAAAGGACTAAACTGCTGGGATTGAACACATTGCTTAACTCAATCTCTGAAGCACTGTCAAGCACAGCCGTCTTAAGGGAATCGATAACAGAAAAACCACCATCAAGTCGAGCATAAATTCCCAATACAATATCCGGGCCAAGAGACAATATCGGGTTGCCAAACCAGCCTTGCTGTCTCGGCATGAACTCTAGTTTATGTGACTCAAGAACTTGCTCATGGTTCTTAGATCGAGTGATTGTAAAATCGATTTTGGGACGATTCAGTGTGTGTTGTTTGGGAAAGGGCTTCTCACCTTGATTGGCCAATAGCCACCAAGCAATGTCCAGAAGAAACGTTTTCCCCAGGCCATTATCCCCGGTAAACACATTCAACCGATCGGCGAACTCCACATCCATCACTGATGCTGGCCCAACATTTTCCAGATGTAGACGTTTCAGCATGGTGCGACTTCCTCAAACGTGAATCTGACTCAAAATCACCCGCAACCGATCGTAATCATCCTTCAACAACAAATTCAACATCCGCCCCGCCTCCACCAGCCACGCCCGATCGGCCTTCCGCAACTGATAGATCTCCCGCATCGTCGCCGCCGCCAGGGCATCCGTCGGCGCACCCCCCACCTGCAACAACGTCCGCAAAAAATCTAACTGCTCCGTAAACGCAATCACCTCATCCCCCGTGCATTCGTACACTGCCTGGTGGATCTGCGGCGGACGCGGCGGCAAATGCTGCAAAAACTGAAACGGCGAACCCTGCCGACTCTGATCCGGCTGATACCCGACGATCGCCGATCGAAACTCGGTTTTCAGCATGGCGAAAATCTGCGGCTGCTCTTCCCGCAGCTCTTCCATACTCATCCCCAAGGCCCGCGCCCGATGCACAGTGTCGATCGGGCTAGTGGTCGCGTGATAAACCACGGCATAAATCTGATTGCCCGACTCCTCATCGCACGATCGTACCCAGCTCCCAAAGGCAGGCATCGCCGGAAAGCTCAAATCATCCGGCTCCAAACATTGGGCCAGGAACTCTGAGGTCGCAGTTTCGATCACCTCGCCCACATGGGTTTTGGGTCGGGGGGCGCGGGTCGGTTGAACCAAGGGCAATCGCATGGCTTACTTCCCTTTGCGGCCCACGGGCTGCACCGATTCCAGCTCCGACAGCCGAAAGGTAATCAACTTATCCCAATTGCCGCCTTCAAACAGCACCGCCACTTTACCGTCAGTGACGCGCTGCACCAAACCTTGGACACCGTAGTAAATATCGTCAACATTGGTGACTTTCACCAGAGAACCGGGAAGAATCATGGCACTTCAGTACTAAAAAAATCTACCTAACATTCTACAGGAATGCTCCCGCGACTGCTATCAATAGAATAAATCCCTTTATGGTTTTGTGCCCAATGGATGCCACTCCACTGCACCAACTCGACCCCACCCAGCGTTTCAGCCAACGCAGCGACGACTACGCCGCTTACCGTCCGACCTATCCACCCGGCACGATCGACGCCATCCTCACCGACATCACCGCCGAAACCGTTGCCGACATTGGATCGGGCACGGGGATTTCGACCCGACTATTGGCCGATCGGGGCCACCCAGTCTGGGCCGTCGAACCAAATGCCGCCATGCAAGACGCCGCCCCGGATCACCCGAATATCACCCGCTGCGTCGGTACCGCCGAACAAACGGGGTTAGCCGATCGATCCGTGGATGTAGTCACGGCATTTCAGGCATTCCACTGGTTCCAGCATGAAGTCGCCTTGCCGGAACTGCACCGGATTCTCAAACCCCAGGGCCGCCTCGCGATCGTCTGGAACGACCGCGATCGCGCCGACCCCTTCACCCAAAGTTACGGCAAAGTCTTGCAAAGCGTCTCGAACAAACCTGTGGGCATCGATCGGCTCGCCGACGTCACACCCCTACGCCAAGCCACCGCCCATTTCACCAACATTCGCGAAATCGTCATTCCACACCAGCAATCGTTATCGATCGCGGGCCTAATTGGATTAGCCAACAGCTGATCGTACACACCCAAGACTGGCGAAGCCCAATTACAGCTAATCGATCGGCTCACCGCATTACATCAGGAATTTACCAACGCGGACGGATTGACCCAATTGCACTACAACACCTACATCTTCCTCGCCGATCCGCTACTTCAACCCCTGAATTGACTGCGCGATCGCGCCCAACTGGAATCCCGCCGGAAACTCGCCCGCTTCCTTCACCTGCCGCACCGCATCATCGGACACCGTCAGACCCAACTGATTCCCCACAGCGCGGAAAATATCACCCCGATCGAGCACCCCGGCCACCGCCCCAGCAGGCGTCAACACCGTAATCTTCGCCAATGATTGTTCATCCATCAACCGGATCAAATCCACCATCGGCGTTGATTCCACGATCGACGCAATCGCCGTCAAAGGCTGCACAATGTCCAGGATCGTCTTCGTATCCCACAGACTGCGCTCGATCGTTTGCAGCCGATCCATTTCGACCAGGCCGCGATAGCGCCCATCGGACGAGGCGAAGTAGGCCACGGGATGCGTCGTCGCCAACACATAAGCCTCGGCAAACTCCCGCAATGTCTGGTTCGCATCCAACACCCGGAAGTCACGGGTCATCGCATCACTGGCTTTGAGGTTGACCAGACTTTCTTGCAGATTCGCCAATTTGCTATACCGATCAGCGTTTTGCAACATGAACGAACCGATCAGGATCGCCCACAATCCGCCGATCGACGGCAGATGCAACACCTGGGTCAGCCCAAACAAATCCGCCGCACCGAGGCTAATAATTCCCCAGCCCAGGACTTTCCCACTTTTGGCCGCAACTTGCGAACCCTTGAGATAGTTGCCCGATCGTTGCCACACGAAGGCCTTCAGCATTTGTCCGCCATCCAGGGGCAAACCCGGAATCAGGTTAAACAACGTCAGCGACAGATTCAAACTCGCCACCCGCGTCAGCAACAGCGACGCCACTTCACCCGCCGTCGAATTCGGCAACGGCGTAAACCAGGCGATCGCCCCAAACAATAGAAACAGCGCCAGACTCATCAACGGCCCGGCCACCGCCACTTGGAACATCTGCCCCGGCGTCTTCGGCTCATCCTCGATCGCCGCCACCCCGCCAAACAGGAACAGCGTAATCGAATTCACCTTAATCCCTTGGCGCTGGGCCACCAGACTGTGGCCCAATTCATGCAGCAACACCGACCCAAACAGCAACAGCGCCATCACCAAACCCGCACTAAAGGCCACGGGTGCCCCCCAACGGCTTTGCCACTGCAAGCCATCCGTCACCGTAATCCAAATCACAATCAAGAACCAACTGGGATCAAGAAAGAGCGGGATTTTGAATAGAGAGCCGACGCGGCGGGCATTTTGGCTTTGCATAGGGTGCGATCGAAACGTCAATTTAGATACTCCTAGTGTAAACGGATTATCCGGTTCACTGGAACGCCCCGACCACCCAAGGGCGAGCGGATTACCGTCCGGGGGATGCATCTGCTACGATCGGGCCAATATTTTATCCCCACTGCGGCCATGGCTTTACGCATCAAGATTTGTGGCATTACCCAGCCGGAACAGGGACGCGCGATCGCCGCGTTAGGTGCGGATGCCCTGGGCTTTATCTGCGTTCCGGCCTCGCCGCGCTATGTCGATCCGGCCCAAATCCAGCGAATTCAGGCCGTCGTGCCGCCCGCAGTGGCGCGGATTGGCGTCTTTATGGACGAAGATTTGGATCAACTCGTCCAAATCGTGGAAGTCGGCCAACTCACCGCCGTCCAACTCCATGGCAGTGAATCCGCCGCTGACTGCCAAGCGATCCGCGATCGACTCCCCACGATCGAAATCATCAAAGCCTTCCGTGTCCGCAGCGCCTGGGAACTGGAAATGGCCGCCGAATATGCCCCCGTGGTCGATTGGCTGCTGCTCGACGCCTACCACCCCGACCTCGGTGGCGGCACCGGCAAAACCCTCGACTGGGCCACCCTCCAATCATTCCGCCCCGCCAAACCCTGGTTTCTCGCCGGGGGACTGCGGCCCGACAATGTGGGCACGGCCCTGAGTTTAGTGCAGCCCGACGGCATTGATCTATCCAGCGGGGTCGAAATTGCGCCGGGGGATAAGGATCTTGATGCGGTGGCGGCTTTGTTTCAGACGATCGGGCGCAATTGAAGATCCGATCGGCGAATTAACTGACTACGGCCTAAACCGCCCTGCCGTTGACGCGCGGGCGGGCGCTGCCGTAGTCGCTCAAACACCCACCCAAACCGCTGACAAAAAGCACCAATTTCAACCCGATTTCCCGACTCCGACTCCGGGAGGCTACCGACGCATTTTCCGTCGATCTACGCATCGCACCTTGCGATCGCGGCTTAAATCTTAGGATTTGTTCACAAACTCCGGATTTATGCGTAAGTTAGTCGATCAATTGTTGCGTTTGAATGCGAAGGTTGCCCTGTGATTACCGCTGAGTATTAGTTTCAATGTAGAGTGAGGGTTACTTAATCTTCAATTTGCAGCGGCTTCAGGACATTGAAAGACCACACAAACCCCTTCAAATTTCCCTCCTGATTCTTTACACTAGTAAGAGTAAGGTTCATTACCACCCACCGCAAACGAATGACATCCTGGGCAACTCCATCGGCAACACTCAATTGGTTCGGCGACACTGTCAGTCAGTGGTCGTCCACCGATCCTGTGGTCGCCACGCCAACCCGGAAGTCAGTGATTTTTGACTTTGATGGAACGATCGCCGACAGCTTTCACCTCTGTCTCGAAGTGGGCAATCGTTTGACCGAGGAATATGGCATTGCCCCCGTCACCCCGGAGAAGCTCGAACGCTGGCGGCATATGACCTCGAAGCAAATCCTCAGCGAACTGGATCTGCCGATTCTGCACCTGCCCCGAATGTTGCGACGATTCAAAGCCGCGCTACGCGAGGAAGTGGTGAATTTTCCGTTCATCCTCGGGATGCGCGAAACGATTTTGGAACTGTGGGATCAAGATTATGTGATCGGGGTGGTGACTTCCAACTCCGCCGAAACGGTGCGCGAGTTTCTGAATCACCAAGGCATTGGCCATCTATTTGAATTTGTCGAGTCCTGTCCCTATTACCTCGGCAAGCAGCACACCCTGCGACGACTGAGCCAGCGCCATCACCTCGATCGCGCCCAAATGATCTACGTCGGCGACGAAACCCGCGACATCGACGCCGCCAAAAAACTCCAAATCCACTCCGTCGCCGTCACCTGGGGCTTCAACTCGCCCCAAGCCCTGCGCGATCGGCAGCCAGATTATTTGATCGATCATCCCCGTGAGTTGCTCACCATCGCCGCCGAACTGAAGTCGGCCCCATAGGTTGGCGCGCTAGCGATTGGCCTGTCGGAGCCGATCGAACAGATACAGCGCCACTGTCCCCAGAATGACCGTGCGTAGCAATTCCTGGGCCAGGGCGATCGCCGTAGGCCGATCGAAGGTCAGCCGCAAGGCCCAGGTATCTTGCAGGCTATCGCCAAAGTCCCGGCACGCATACAGCGCCACACCGCCTAGGCCCAACGCCACGATCGCCATCAGCCATTGCGCCCAGCGCGCTGCCGGGGTGGTTCCGGTAATCAGTTGCGGAGGGAGTTCGCCCTGCGATCGCACCACCATCCGCTCCGTTTGCCACCACAGCCATAAGGCCCAGGGAAACAGCCCGTACAGCAACGCCGCCGCCGTCAGGGAGGGCAGTTGGGGATGGATCACAAACTGCCCCGGTAGCCGACTGAGCAGCCACAAGCCATTCCACGCCCCATGACAGAGACCAGCCGCCAACCAACTCCGCCAGATTAACCGAGCCGAATAGTCCCGGTAGCGGCCCAGCCGCCCCAACGCAAATCCCAACGCAAACCCCCAAGGCGCACTAAAGATCGCCTGAAGCGGCAGCAGCAGCAACCGATCGATCACGGGTTCCCGCTCGTACCACAGCGCCACCCAATTCATCTGCGCCCCCATCCCCAAGGCCACAGCGATCGCCGCCAGCAACACCGTACTGGGCTGGGCGGGCAGTTGGCGATACCGTCGCATCAGCCAGCCCAACGGCAACACCACCGCCACAAATTTCCCCGTTTCCGCTGCCGGGGCGACCACGGCCACTTGCCAGAGGAGGCGACTGAACAACGCTTGCTCGGGCATCGTCGGACTCAAGGCCCATTCCCCTGGCACAGCCTGCACCAACCGATCGAGTCCCTGCACCAACCCCGTCGCCACCCACCCCGCCAACATCCCGCCGCAAAATAGCCAGACGGCCCCGTTCAACGAGGGCACCGATCGCAAGCGCCGATGATAGAGCAACAACAACAGCAGTGGCGGCACCACCGACCAAACGCCGATCGGCAACCATTGCCAACGATTGAGAAGATTATCTGAGTCAGTCATCCGATCCGCGCCTTGAATTAGTTGCCCGACCGACCCGCCGATCGCAGCCAGGTCGCCAAATCATCGGGCGTCGAAAAGTCATCCGCCGCCTGGGCCAAGGCCGTCATTTGGGCGGGCGATAGGCGCTGGATTTGTTGCTGCTGGGCGGGTGATAACGGGCCAATGATCCGGGTCAACCGCTGCACCATCAACGGTTGCTGGGCCTTAGCTGAAAACTTTTGGAGGAAGGGAAATTGGCCCAACAATCGCTTGATCATCTCATCCGTCCACGGGCGCATCCCCGAATACATCGCATCTCCGCATTGTAGCGAAGTGCCGCCCGCCCCAAACACAAAATCGGGCGGCATCCTGATGACGCCGCCCGATCGTTGATTTATGCCATCACCACAGGTTAGACCTGAGCACTCGATCGGGTGCGACGGCGGCCCGTGGGCGTAGTCGAACTCGCGGCTTCGGCCATGACAGGACTACTGCTGGGAACCTTAACGGGAATCTCCGTGCTGGGGCTGGCCGCTTTGACCGTAAGAATTTTCTTCTCCACGGGCGCGGGCTTAGCGGAGCTAGTCACCGCTTCCTTCGGCGCAGGACGACTCGAACCGCGCTTCGGCTCGGGCTTCGGCGTCGATTGACGACGGGCTTTGCTCAAGTTAGCCGCCCCTTCAGCGTCGGGATTCTGCATCAAGAACACCAACATCGGCTCACTTTGCAATTCGCGCTTCAGCAGGCGCGCCACTTCGCGCTCCATCTGCACCTGCAACCCAGCCCAATCGATATCAATCTTGGTGCTACCGGGCAGCTTGCGGGCAAACTCCGTCCAGCGTTCGCCCAAGACGATCGCCACGGCTTCCTGAATCCGCAGCTCCAAGGCACCGCGCTCGGCACTCGTCACCACACCACGCAAGTGCATTTCCGGCTTGGAGAACAACTTCCCGTCATCACCCACCGTCGCCACCACGGTCACGACGCCATCGCCCGCAATCCGCTGGCGCTCTTCCAAGACCTTGCTGGTCACCACGCCCGATCGGGACGTATCGATCAGCTCAATCCCCGACGGCACCTTGCCATGCTTGCGAATCGAATTCTCCGTCAGTTCGACGATGTCACCATTCTCGATGATCACCATGTTCTCCGCCGGAATCCCCATGGACTGGGCCGTTTGGCTATGCTTCACCAACATCCGGTGCTCACCATGCACAGGCAAGAAGAACTTCGGCTTGGTCAAGGCAATCATCCATTTCTGGTCTTCTTGGCAGCCATGTCCCGAAACATGGACGCCTTCGGCGCGGCCATAGACGACCTTCGCGCCCTGCATCATCAATTGGTCAATCACGTTGACCACGGCGATCGTGTTACCGGGAATCGGGTTGGCCGAGAAGACGATCGTGTCGCCTGTCTTCACCTTCACCTGACGATGCTCTTGGCGGGCAATCCGGGTCATGGCGGCCATCGGCTCACCCTGAGAACCGGTCATCAGGATCAACACCTTATGATCCGGCAGCTTGTGAATGTTATTCAGCGGAATCAAGGTTTCATCTTTGCAATGGATGTAACCCAACGTCCGCGCATGGGCAATCACGTTCAACATCGATCGGCCCAAAATCGCCACCGATCGGCCATGCTTTTCGGCCAGTTGCAGGATCATGTTGACCCGGTGCACCGACGAAGCAAAGGTCGTGACCATCAAGCGATTGGAAGCCTGGGCGAAGATCCGATCGAGATTCGGCCAAACGGATTTCTCCGACGGGGTGAACCCCGGCAATTCCGAGTTGGTCGAGTCGCTGATCAAGCAGAGCACGCCTTTCTCGCCATACTCGGCCAACCGCTGCACATCAAACTTCTCACCATCAACGGGCGTATGGTCGAACTTGAAGTCACCCGTTTGAATCACAATTCCCTTGGGCGTGTGAATCGCGACGGTGAAGCTATCCGCCATCGAGTGCGTGTTGCGAATAAATTCCACCAGGAAGTGCTTGCCGATGCGGATGAAATCGCGCGGCCCAACGGTGCGCAGTTCGGTGCGGTCTTCGACGCCCGCTTCCTGCATCTTGCCCCGTAGCAAGGCCAAGGCCAAACGCGGCCCGTAGATCACCGGAATGTCAATTTGCTTCAAGTGGAAGGCAATGCCACCAATATGGTCTTCATGCCCGTGGGTCACGACCATGCCTTTGATTTTCTCGCGGTTCTCGCGCAAATAGGTCGTATCCGGCAACACGATGTTCACACCATGCATACCTTCGGTCGGGAATGACAGTCCCGCATCGTACAGCAGGATTTCGTCTTCGTACT
Organism: Cyanobacteria bacterium VAR_4_metabat_243; assembly: GCA_031415035.1. Classification (GTDB taxonomy): domain Bacteria; phylum Cyanobacteriota; class Cyanobacteriia; order Leptolyngbyales; family Leptolyngbyaceae; genus Romeriopsis. The sequence continues at coordinate 16,248 of JANOQX010000205.1, read as the reverse complement.
CGAACACCAACGTGTTCTTACCGATTTCGTGCAAACCACCGAGGGGAATAACCTTAAGCACTGATTCTGTTTGACTCATTTAATGCATGTCTCCTTTAAGACAATAGCGAATTTGAAACTTGGGGGGGTGAACCAGGATGTGTAGCGTGGTTCGAACAATTCGATCGAGTCAAACCGCCATGGGGCGCGACTCAATCAAAATTGCTAACTTGGGGGCGGGCCAGAGGCCTCAACCCAAATACGGTGCCAGTTGAAATGCCCCAATTAAGGCCACGTAATTGCGGGGAAACCCCATCAACTGGCAAAAAATTTAGCGCAATGGCGACTTAATCCGACAACCATCGTCCGCGATCAGGCATCAAGACCAGCGGGACAAACGGCACAGTTGAATGAAATAACTTTGGCATAGATTCAGCGACTGGAACAAATCAGAAAAGTGAACGAGCGAACCAACAATCAATCTCGAACCGCTGCACAGGGCAAGCAAAGATTAAATTGTCAAAACTTGGATCAATTCCGGCAGGCGACAATGAACGTCTACAGCAGATTCAGACCGGAAAGGGTCTGTCGCATAGTCTCGACCACTTCGTCGGACGCATCACAAAGCGGTGAGCGGCAACCACCGACGTGCCAACCACTGAGTTGCATTGCCGCTTTGAGCGGAATCGGGTTGGTCGTGATGAACAGCGATTTACATAAGCTTAGCAGCTTTAAATGAATTTCGCAGGCTTTTTTTACCTGACCTTGTTCAAATAGCTGGATCATCTGCTGCAAATCATTCCCGACCAAGTGGCTCGCCACACTGACCACACCGCAGCCGCCCACGGCCAGCATCGGCAAGGTCAAGGAGTCATCCCCCGAGTAAATCGCGAATTCCGACGGGGTCAGCCGCCGAATATGACTCACTTGGTCAAGGTCGCCACTGGCTTCCTTGATTGCCACAATATTGGGCACGAGGGCAAGTTCGGCCACGGTTTCTGGCAAGAGATTTTGACTGGTGCGGCCCGGAATGTTGTAGAGCATGATCGGCATATCCGAGGCGACGGCGATCGCCTTAAAGTGCCGCGCCAAGCCCGCCTGGGGCGGCTTATTGTAGTAGGGTACAACCTGCAAAGAACCATCCAGCCCCAAGGTGGCGGCTTTTTGGGTGGCACTAATGGCTTCACTGGTCGAATTCGACCCGGTGCCGGCCATCACTTTAGCTTTCCCACTTACGGCGGATTGCACCGCTTTGAATAAAGCAAATTCTTCATCCCAGGTCAGCGTCGGCGATTCGCCCGTGGTACCACAGACGACGATCGTATCGGTGCCATTGGCCGCCAAGTGGGCCGCCAGCCTTTCGGTTTCGGCATAATTGACCTGCCCATCTTGATCAAAGGGCGTGATCATCGCCGTCAGAACCCGTCCAAATATCACTGACAACCTCACCAAAAATTCAATCTTTAGCCGCTAATCTTCAGTCACTGGGCAAGACCCAGTATGCACGAACCCGGATGCCGGTCGGTCGTTAACCTTTGATCCAGCCACGATCGGCCAGGAGTTCCGCAATCTGCACGGCATTCAGGGCCGCGCCTTTGCGAATCTGATCGCCGCAGAGCCATAGCTCCAAACCATTGGGATGGGAAATATCCCGGCGAATCCGGCCCACCAAGACATCATCCTTCCCACTGGCATCGATCGGCATGGGGAAATAGTTGTTCGCCCAATCTTCGACCAATTCGACTCCCGGCGCTTGGGCGATCGCCTGACGCGCGATCGCCGGATCAAACGGCTGATCAAACTCCAGGTTAATCGATTCCGCATGTGCCCGCAGTACGGGCACCCGCACACAAGTCGCCGTCAGCCGCAGATCGGGAATACCCATAATCTTGCGGGTTTCGTTCACCATTTTCATCTCCTCCTCGCAATACCCCTGATCATTGATCGGCGTATTGTGCGGGAACAGGTTGAACGCCAGGGGATAGGGGAAGGACTCCGTGGTCGGCGTTTCACCATTGAGGATCGCCTGGGCCTGCTGCTTCACCTCTTCCATCGCCCGTGCCCCGGCCCCACTCGCGGATTGATAGGTGGAGACAACGACCCGCCGAATCAGCTGAATCTGGTGCAATGGCTGCAACGCCAGGCACATCAAGATCGTCGTGCAATTCGGATTGGCGATAATCCCGGCGTGGGCCTGCGCCGCCTCGGGATTCACCTCCGGCACAACTAGCGGCACCGTCGGATCCATGCGAAAGGCACTGGAGTTATCGATCATTACTGCGCCCGCTTGGACGATCGCATCCGCCCATTCCTTCGACGTGGATCCGCCCGCCGAAGCTAGGACGAAATCCATTCCTGCGAAGGCAGCGGCGGTCACCGGCTCGATCGGGATGTCCGCGCCCTTAAACTTCAGGGTTTTGCCCGCCGATCGGGGCGAAGCCAGGAGCTTCAGCTGGCTGATGGGAAAATTGCGCTCCGCCAGGAGCGTCAGTAGTTCGGTGCCGACGGCACCCGTAGCGCCGAGAATCGCGACGCGATATGACTGACCCAAGACGATCACCTCCGGTGCGTTGCAATATTTCAAGGCAGTACTTTAAGTTAGAGCAAAACCTCCCCAATTTAAACCCCGAACTTCACCGCCCGACCCGACCCGATGACCAACGGTTGGTCGCAGACCATTGGCAATTCCAGAAAAATCCGGTCTTCACGTCCCACCACCGTCACCCATGGGTTAGTATTACTAACTGCGGTTTAAGTGCAGTCTGACCCAACGGGTGATGGTCTGCGACCGACCGTTGATCATCGGACTGAGACGCCAGAAACTTTGCCGATGGCCCCACAAACCCCCCTTGCCCAAACATCAGTTAGCCACACCGAAGAATTACACCGATGAAAGTTACCCAGGAAAAGCTACCCGCGAGCCAGATTGGTTTGGAAATCGAAGTTCCAGCGGAGACCTCGAAGAAAGCCTATGACAAGGTGGTGAACAACCTTATGCGCACCGTTCGGCTTCCTGGGTTCCGTCCCGGCAAAGTGCCTAAACAAGTGTTGATGCAGCGCTTCGGCGCGCAGAGCATCAATGGCGAGGCGCTCCAGGAAATCATCGACAGTGCCTTGAAGGACGCCCTCAAGCAGGAAAAGATCGAAGCCCTGGGCAACTACCAGCTCAAGACTTCCTTTGAAGACCTGATGGCCCAGTTTGAACCAGGCAAAGTGCTGAAGTTCACCGCCGCCGTGGACGTGCAGCCAGAAGTCAAGCTCAAGAGCAGCCAAGGCTTCAAGCTCAAAGCCGAAGGCGTCGAACCCGATTTGAGCAAGGTCACCACGACCCTCGATGGCTACCGCACCCAAGTCGCCACCCTCGTTCCAGTGGAAAGCCGTGCCCTGAAGCAGGGTGACGTGGCGGTGGTGAGCTACCACGGTCGCTACACGCCCAAAGATGGCGAAGAACAGGATGTCCCTGGCGGCCAAGCCGAGAACTTCCAAATGGATGTGGAGCCAGAGCGGTTTATTCCCGGCTTTGTCGAAGGGATGATCGGGATGAAACCCGAGGAAACCCGCGAACTCAAGGTCGATTTCCCCGAGGACTACAGCTCCCCCGATCTGGCAGGCTGTGCCGCCAAGTTCTCGATGACTGTGCATGAGATCAAGGAGCGGGAGTTGCCCGCCCTCGACGATGACTTCGCCAAGGAGATTAGCGACGGCGAGTACGAGACGATCGCCGCCCTCCAGGAAATGCTGGAAGAACGCTACAACGACGAAGCCACCGACAAGACCAAACAGAACAAAGAGACGGCGATTCTGAATGAATTGCTGACCCAAGTCGAAGTGGACTTGCCGGAAACCTTGATCGATCGCGAAATCGAATCGATGCTGATGCAATCGGCCTACCAACTGCAACAGCAAGGCATCGACGTGCGCCAACTGTTCAACCAGGACACAATGCCCCGGCTGAAGGAATCCTCGCGGCCCGAAGCAATCAACCGCCTGAAGCGCACCATGGCCCTCGGCGAAGTCGCCAAACAGCAAAAGCTGGAAGTGACGCCGACCGAACTGAACGACAAGATCAAAGAAACGATGGAAGAGATGGGCGACCAAACCGCCGATGTCGATCCTGAGCGCCTGCGATCGGTGCTCTCCGAAGAGCTGCTGAAGGAGAAAATCCTGGGTTGGATTGAAGAAAACTCGACGATCGAGCTAGTGGCCGAAGGTTCCCTCGCTCCGGCAGCGGACGACGAGGACGAACCCGAAAAGGCGAAGAAGAAGGCTGACAAGAAAGCTGACGAAAAGCCTAAGGCTGAGAAGAAGGCCGAAGAGAAGCCCAAAGCTGACAAAAAAGCCGACGAAAAGCCCAAAGCCGAGAAGAAGGCCGAAGAGAAGCCCAAAGCTGACAAAAAAGCCGACGAAAAGCCTAAAGCTGAGAAGAAGGCAGAAGAGAAGCCCAAAGCTGACAAAAAAGCCGACGAAAAGCCTAAAGCTGAGAAGTCCGACGACAAATCCGACGACAAGTCCAAGGCCAAAAAAGCGCCCACCAAGAAAAAGTAAGCACCCAGTCACTCCCACCAAGGCAGAGAAATCCCGCCTTGGCGAGGGTGAAGATCCGCCCCTTGTTTCGCCCCAGAATGAGTGGAGTTGTTGCATAATGGGGGCACGCATTACGTCCAGGCGGTTCACGAGGCTTTATGGTCAGTTCTCAATCTCCCCACTCCATCACTAGTCAATCGGACTTTCAGCTCTATGCCATCAGTGGTGGCATGATCCCCATGGTGGTCGAGCAGTCGGGGCGCGGCGAACGAGCCTTTGACCTCTACTCGCGGCTATTACGCGAACGGATTATTTTCCTGGGTTCCGATGTAAACGACGACGTGGCCAACACGATCGCGGCCCAGATGTTGTTCTTGGAAGCCGAAGACCCTGAAAAGGATATTCAGCTCTATATCAATTCCCCCGGCGGCTCCATCAGTGCCGGGATGGCGATCTATGACACCATGAAGCAAGTGCGCTGTGATGTCGCCACGATTTGTTATGGTCTCGCGGCCAGTATGGGCGCGTTCCTGCTGTCCGGCGGCACGAAGGGCAAGCGGATGGCCCTGCCCAATGCCCGGATTATGATTCACCAGCCGCTCGGTGGGGCGCAGGGTCAGGCCGTGGATATCGAAATCAAGGCCCGCGAGATTTTGTATCTCAAGGGCTTGCTGAATCAACTGATGGCCGACCACACGGGCCAACCCCTATCGCGACTGGAATCGGATACCGATCGGGATTTCTTTATGTCGCCGGATGACGCAAAGGAGTATGGTTTGATTGATCGCGTAATTACACGTGACACTCAACCAGCGCTAACTATTGCAGCTGTAAGCTAAGAGGGAACGCATGGCTCAGAATCGCTACGACTCCCACCTCAAATGTTCCTTCTGCGGCAAGTCGCAGGAGCAAGTGCGCAAGCTGATCGCCGGGCCAGGCGTATACATTTGTGATGAGTGTGTCGATCTCTGCAACGAGATCCTGGATGAGGAGCTGTTCGACTCCGCTGCGGCCCCACAGCCCGTGCCCAAACGCGGTGAGCAAGCCGAAAAACGCCGCGCCAAGGCGGGCGGACTCAGCCTCGGCCAGTTGCCGAAGCCGCGTGAAATCAAGAATTATCTCGATGAGCATGTTGTCGGTCAAGACGAAGCCAAGAAAGTCCTCGCCGTGGCCGTGTACAACCACTACAAGCGATTGAGCGTGATGGACGGCGGCAGCGGCCAGACCAAGCCCACCACCGACGATGGCATCGAACTTCAGAAGTCGAACATCTTGCTGATTGGCCCCACAGGATCCGGCAAGACGCTGTTGGCTCAGACCTTGGCGGACATTCTGGATGTGCCCTTCGCCGTGGCCGATGCGACGACCCTGACCGAAGCGGGTTACGTCGGCGAAGATGTCGAAAATATTTTGCTGCGATTGCTCCAAGTTGCCGATTTGGACGTTGAGGAAGCCCAGCGCGGGATCATTTACATCGACGAAATCGACAAGATTGCCCGCAAGAGCGAGAACCCCTCGATCACCCGCGATGTCTCTGGCGAAGGCGTGCAGCAGGCATTGCTGAAAATGCTCGAAGGCACCGTGGCGAATGTACCGCCCCAGGGTGGCCGCAAGCATCCTTATCAGGACTGCATCCAGATCGACACGAGCAATATTCTGTTCATCTGTGGTGGGGCCTTTGTCGGTCTCGACAAGATCGTCGAGCAGCGGATTGGGCGCAAGTCAATGGGCTTTGTCCAGCCCGTGAATAACGATGTTGCCTCCCGTGACAAGCGCAGCGCCGACATTCTGAAGCATATGGAAGCGGATGACATTGTCCGGTTTGGGATGATTCCAGAGTTTATTGGGCGGATTCCGGTTTCGGCGATTCTGGAGCCGTTGGATGAGGAAGCGCTGGTGGCGATTCTGACGGAGCCGAAGAACGCGATCGTCAAGCAGTATCAGAAGCTGTTGCGGATGGACGATGTGGAATTGGAATTCAAGGTGGATGCAATTCGCAGTATTGCCAAGGAAGCCTATCGCCGCAAGACCGGGGCACGGGCGTTGCGCGGGATTGTGGAGGAATTGATGCTGGATGTGATGTACGAAGTGCCATCGCGTAAGGACATGAGCGGTCCCTGTGTGATCACCAGCGACATGGTGGAGAAGCGATCGACCGCCGAATTGCTCGTCCACCCATCCTCACTACCGAAACCCGAGTCCGCATAGGATCCGCAACTTGTCGATGGCAATCCTGACCTTACCCGATGGTGAATTGTTTTACGAATGGGTGACGGCGATCGGGGAAACTCGCACCGATCGACCCATTCTGGTTTTTATCCACGGTTGGGGTGGTTCGGCGCGGTATTGGAAAGCTACAGCGATGGCTTTGAGCGATCGGTATGATTGTTTGCTCTATGACATGAAGGGCTTTGGCCGATCGCCGATCGAACCCAATGCCACGGTGAGTTTGGCGACTTGCGTTGCGGATTTGGCCGCATTGTTGGGCGAGTTGGGCGTCGATCGGTTGAGTCTGATGGCGCATTCGATGGGCAGTTCGATCGCGGCGTTGTTTCTTGGCGCGTATGGGAACCGGGTCGATCGGGCGATTTTGACCTGTGGGGGAATTTTTGAATACAACGAGCGGGCGTTTCAGGCGTTTTACAAATTCGGTAGTGGCGTCGTGCAGTTCCGCCCCAAGTGGATCGCCCAGGTGCCGGGGATGGATTGGCTAGTGATGCAGCGATTTTTGCATCGGCCTTTGCCGCAGTCCGATCGCAAGGAATTCCTCGAAGATTTTTTGATGGCAGACAATGGCGCGGCCCTGGGGACAATGTTCGATGCCGTGAGTGGGCCAATGTCGATCGCGCTGCCACAGGTTTACCGAGGTTTTACGATGCCGACGTTGATGATTTCGGGTCAGTACGATCGGATTATTCCGGTGAAACTGGGGCAATCGGCGGCGGCGTTGAATCCCGCGATCGAATTTACGGTGATGCCGGATGTGGGGCATTTTCCGATGTTGGAGGATGCGGTGGGATTTTTGGAGCGGGTGGGGGCGTTTGTTGATTAGCGCTGGGCGAAGATTTGGCGGCGGAATTGGGCTTTGGGGACGGATTTGGGGCGATTGCTGGCAAAGATCTGGTTTAGCTCGTCGGGCTGGAACTGGATATTGCTTGTGGATCCCTTGTCCTGAAGGATTTTTTTGGCCAGATAGTCGTTAATCGGGGCCAAGACGGTGAAGTGATCGGCTCCGGCCACGGGATAGAAGCGGAGATTCGGATGTTCGGCAATCTGGGCGAGGGTTTGGAGACTGTCGAGGTTGCCCCGTTCGGTGCCTTCAATCACAAAGGTCGGTGACTGAATCGAATTGAGCCACACCTTGGGCGATCGCATCAACCGTTCCTTCCGATCGCCCAGATCAAACGGCAGCTCCTCCCCATACCCCGCAATCTCATCCACCGGGCCAAAGGCGAAGACCGATCGGAAGCGATTTTTGCCTGCTGCGGCGGCGACCAAAAGGGCCAAGGTGCCGCCTGTACTGTGGCCCCCGAGATAAATTCGTGTCGGATCGACGCCCGGTTGCTTGGCGAGATAATCCACTGCGGCCAGCACGTCATCCACTTCGCCATAGAAGCCTTCCTTCACGCCCACTTTCTCATTCCCGCCGCGCCGGATACATGGTGATGATTCCGGCCTTGCGGAAGGCACTGGCGGTTTGGTCATTGGTGCGGGGGGCAGGTTTCCAGAAGTCGCCGTCGATGCAGTTGCAGAAGCCGCCACCCAGCCAAACGATCGCGGGGGATTTGGCCGGGGCAGTGGGTTTGGTGGAATTGCTGGGTTTGGCGGGCGGTAAGGTAATGTAGGCCGAAAGCTGGCCCGCGCTCGACGGAAACTTCACCTTCCGGGCGATCGTCCTTGGTGGATTGGGCACCGGGTCGTTGCTGAATTCTTGGCGCTGCAATTGGGTTTGGAACGATTTGCGGGCCTTGGCGAAGGATTGTTGGTAAGCGGGTGGTTGGCGAGCGACTTTCGGCTGATCCCGCGCGGACATGAATCCGGCGACCACACCCCCAAACAGGGCGATCGGGACAATGATGAACGGCAGTAGATGAGTTGGCTTCATAGCAAGATCGATGGCGTAGTAGATCAAGAATTAGGCTCAGAGTACCCAAATTGCTCGATCGAATGGCGATCGTCGGTTGTTGGATGCGATCGCCCGCCCTACGCGTAAATTGTCGGTGAGCCGCGACACCCGCCCCGCGCGTAAACGGCAGGGCTAGTAAGGAAACCCGGCTAAACCCGGCTCAGATGGTGGTTTGAGTCCCCTTTAGGGGAGTTTCCTTACTAGCCCTGTGCTTTAGCCACGGGCGGATGTGGTCGTAGTCAGTTCACGATCGTGCTTCGAATGGCCTACGCGATCGCACCCTCTGCCAACCGTTGCTTCCGCTTCCGCAGTGCGCCCGCCCCGAGGGCAAACAATCCGGGCAAGAGCGCTGGAGTTGGAACTTTGCGACTTTTGGTGAACACCGCGTAACTGGGAACCTGGGCGTCATCTTTTTCAGATACAAAATCGCGGCCTAATGTCCAATTGCCCACAAGCGCTGTGGGATAAAATCCGAGTTTGGAAGTAACAGCGACTCCATCACCAGCAACAAGGTATGGAAGCAAATATCGACGACTACGATTTCCAAGAATGCCATCTCTTGGTGGACCAAAATTATCACCAAAATTAACTGAGTTAAAAAAGGTGTTGATAGCATTAACGGCGGCAATTGCCCCCGGCTGATCATTTAGAAAAGTTGGCGTGCCAAACGCGCTATTGTAAGTTCCTGGAGCAAACTCAACGTCATAGGCTGTGCTACCTACGACCAAATCTTCGATACCTTCTAGATCATTCAAGGGGCCAACCAGCGAAGCGGCTTGCGCAGATTCCACACCTATACCAAGAAAACTGGATGCTCCCACCACTGACACGGCAACAACAGCCGCCACCGAAACCTTCGTCAAAAATCTAGTCATCATAAAAAGCTGTCCTCGCAAGTAACGACATGAAGCGTAACTGCGGCAAACAACCCTGACTGCGATCGCACACTGATGAAAACTCAAGGTAGGTCAAACTCAACATCGCCACGATCGATTGAAGCGTAGGCGGAAAATCGCGACTAATTCAATCATTCCCACATTTAAAGATAAATATCCCCAGATAAAGATTATTTATCTGGGGATAAGTAAACATGGGTCGGGTGCAAGGATTGAGGCGATCGTTCGAGGGCGATCGCCTGACGATTGGGTTTACGCGATCGCGCCTGCTGCCTGTTGTTTCCGCTTCCGCAGTGCGCCTACCCCTAAGGCAAATAGTCCGGGTAAGAGGGCTGGTGTGGGAACTTGATTATCGGCGGCACCTTTATTCACGGCCCATTCTTCAAAGCCCCCTTGGGCATTGGCAAACTTTGAGTAAAGCGTGACATTTTGCTTGCCATTGAATAAGCTGTCAGGAATGTACACCGCATAATCGATGCTGCCACTACCAGAATTCAGATCACTCATGAAAACCGTCTCAGCCAGCGCATATACCTGATCCGCTGCCGGAAAAGGCGAAGATATCGAATTTACTATAGTACTCTGGAAGATCCGAAGTGCCGTCAGGTCGATCGGAGAACTATTCGGCCCATTAGGTTCATTAATATCCAGCACAAATTCCCGATAGATCACGCCTGCCAATGTGACCTTAGGAATCGCACTTAACAATAACGATCGAGTGAAGTTAGCGGCGCTATTTTCGTCAAACTGAAGAGGTCGGTTATCGGTGTTATAGCCCTCTTCAACATTATCCCCTTGACCAGTCTCTTGGATCCTCAGGAAGGAATTTAACGCACCTGTCCCCGCCCCACTACTGGAAGTTTGCTGGAAAAATGCCTGAGGTGAAGCTGGCGTACCCGTTGCAAACCCGGAGGAATTAGCCGTGGTTAAGGATAAGGCTGAGGCGGATCGCATACCCAAAACACCAGTGCCCACAAAGCCGATCGAAGCAATCGTCACCTTCGTCAAAAAATTAGTAATCATAAAAACAAGCTGTCCTCGCAAGTTAACGGCATGAAGCGTAACTGCGGTAAACAACCCTGACTCAATCTCAAATCATCTAAAATCTCGTATCTCAAACTCAACATACCCGCGATCGATCAGCGAAGCGTACACAGGAAATCGCGGCTATTGAAATCATACCCCTTAAAAAAAAGATGTATCGCTGGATGCTCGATCTTTATCTGGTGGGCAACTTTAATATTTTGTGAAGGGCGCAATTTAAGCCTCGATCGCGCCGAAATCCGGAAATTCGGTGGAATGAGATCCCTCCCGCATCCTTCACTCGGGCTTCACATTCTCACCAAAATGCCCGATCGATACCGGAATGCGGTGCGCGATCGGGCATTGGCATGATTTGCGGGCGATCGGCTTGGGGCGTGGATCTGGCTGAGGGCGCGGAATGCGCGCCCCTACCAGTCCTGATTTACGACCTAAACCCCAACCAACTCGGGCAACTGCGCCGGAATCACAAAATTATCCGCCGTGGCCCCGCTGGCATAGACCTCACAGGAATTGTTCGGGCTTTCGGACAGCTTCACCTTATGCAGCGCTGCCCCCAATTCGCGCACCCGTGGCTCCAACATCTGGCAGATATAGAAGGCAATATTCTCCGCTGTCGGCACGACTTTCTCGAAGTACGACACATCTTTGTTCAGGAACGTGTGATCCATCGACTGGATGATGTGCTCATCGATCGCCACCTGCAATTTACCCAGGTCGATCGCCATGCCTGTGCGTGGATCAATCTGCCCTTTCACCGTCACTTCCAAGTGATAGTTGTGGCCATGACCGTTGGGGCGAGCGCATTTGCCATAAATTGCGCTGTTCTCTTCCATCGTCAGATCAGTCCGAGCCAACCGATGGGCGGCACTAAAGTGAGTGCTCACCGACAAAAATGCTTCCATGTCCTTTCCTTGGTAATCTGCCCAGAGCAGGGGATGTTCATACAGCCGAATATTGACGATCGGTAAGTGCGGCGCGAGCTTCTGCCAAATCACTCGGGCCATATTTTCCGTCGTTGGCAGAGTCTCACGAAACTCCGCCCAAGCATCATTTAGGAAAGAATAATCCAGCGGAAGCGTCACTTCCTGCTTGATCGTATGCTTCACCTCGGACAGGTTGAGCACCATTCCGTATTCGTCCAACTCACCCAACATGGCGACATGCAAGGTGTAATTGTGTCCATGACCGGGAAATTTGGCACAAAGGCCGAACTGTTCAGCATTTTCTGCCTCACTCAGCTCGGGCAGCCAATACCGATGGCTAGCCGAGAACTGAGCACGACGATCGATGACACACTTCATAGAGATTGGGTAATGAAGGATAGCGTGTGAAGTTTCATGAACTTAACACTTTATTTAGGATAGCGAATTTAGGCCGTAATTACCGCGCGAGATTTGGGCGGATCATCCATCCAAGCGGGTACGGGTTTCGCACCCTCACAGCGGACAGTCCGCCCGATCGCCCGACAGCCGCTAGTTCAAAGGCTTTAGTTCCACCATCCACACCCTGCCGAAACTAATAACTTCGAACTGAAAACTTAAAGTTTTAAATTTCCCCTTGCCGGATCGGAGTGACTTCTGCTAGCTTGATGGAAGGATGTATCAGTGCTGACGAACTACGTCTATCTTCAGAGGGATCGTCAATCTAACTAAAGATAGATCAGCATCTACTAAAAATCATCCAAAAGATTTCTAAATAAGACTAGACAAGTTCAAACGTTTTCGGGTACAAATGTTCTTATGGTACTAATACCAGCATTTCACCCAATCGATATGGCAAGCGATCATGCAACCCTTTGAAGCCCTAGAGTCGTTAACCACGGCTCAGAAAGAACTCTATGATTGGCTTGTGGAGTATATCCGCACCAATCAACACTCGCCTTCGATCCGCCAGATGATGCGGGCCATGGGACTCAAGTCCCCGGCTCCCGTTCAAAGTCGGCTCGACCACCTGCGGAAGAAAAGCTACATTGCCTGGGAAGAAGGACAAGCCCGGACGATCCGGCTACTCCACAATCAACCCATGGGTCTGCCAATCATGGGCGCGATCGCGGCCACGAGCTTGGTGGAGATTTACGATGATGCGGAAGTCGAGATATTGGACTTGAACGGCATGTTGATGAAGCCGGACTACTACGCCCTCACGGTGCGCGGCCATAGCATGATCGAAGCGATGATTGACGATGGCGACACCGTGATCATGGAACGCCCCCACGACGTCCGATCGCTGAAGAACAACACGATCGTCGCGGCCCGTGTCGAAGGCAAAACCACCCTGAAGTACTACCAAAAGAAAGGCAGTCGCGTCACCTTGATGCCAGGGAACCCCGATCGGGATCTGTATCCCATTACCGAGGTGAAAGCCAGCGAAGTGGACATCCAAGGCATCCTCAAAGCCGTTTGGCGCAGCGTGCGATAGGCCAGTGGATCTTGGCTCGAATCGTGCGGTGTGAGCCTGTTATATCCAGGAAATGCGTGGTGCCATGGGTGCCACGCATTTTTTGTCAGCGTCCGTGAGATGATGGCAAGAACGTGCGATCCGCTGTGGGAGTAAAGTCTGTGAACCCAATTCAGTCACTGATCAAAGTTTTTGAAAGCCGTAAAATGGCGGCGTTGATTTTCCTGGGTTTTGCCTCGGGGCTACCGTTGTTTCTGACCAGCAAAGCCCTCCAAGCCTGGATGTCCACAGCGGGGGTGAGTAAAGGCGTAATTGGTCTATTCAGCATCGTAGCGCTGCCTTACTCGCTGAAGTTTCTGTGGTCGCCGTTGTTCGATCGGTTCCGGTTGCCCTTCCTGGGGCATCGGCGGGGTTGGATGATCACGATGCAGGTGATCTTGATTGGCGCGATCGCTTGGCTCAGCTTCCAAGACCCCAGCAGTCTCAAAAACATCGGCGCAATCAGCAATACCTGCACTGGCAGCGGCTTCTTCAAGGGCGTCTGCGACACCTGGCAAACCTTCAAACTCCTCTCCGTCAGTCCCTTCTTCATCGTGGCGATGGTGGTGGCGTTCCTCAGTGCGACTCAGGATGTCAACGTCGATGCCTACCGGACGGATGTGCTGAAGCCCAACGAACTGGGGGCGGGGGCGGCGATCTTTGTGACGGGCTATCGACTGGCGCTGATCATCACGGGCGCGGTGGCCTTCATCCTGGCCGATCGGATGCCCTGGTCACAGGTTTATCTGCTCCTGGCCTTCACCATGGTTTTGGGGATTATCGCCACTTGGCTGGCTCCCGAACCCGCTCAATCGCCAGAACGCATGACCCTCAACCAAGCCGTGGTCAAACCCTTCCAGGAATTTTTCCAACGGATTGGAGCGGGTAAGACGATCGCCGTACTGCTGTTTATGGTGCTGTACAAGTTTGGCGATGCGTTGCTGGGCAATATGGCCACGCCGTTTTTGCTCGAAACGGGGTTTAGTCAAACCAGCATTGGCGCGGTGCAAGGCGGCATGGGGATCGTGGCGACGATCGTCGGCACCCTGGTCGGCGGCAGCGTCTTCAGCAAAATCGGCATCAACAAATCCCTCTGGGTCTTCGGCGGCCTGCAAGCCTTGAGCAATATCGCTTATTGGCTCTTGGCGATCGTCGGCAAAAATGAAGCATTCATGGTCGTCGCCATCAACATCGAGAACTTCTGCACGGGTCTGGGCAATGCAGGCTTCCTGGGTTTCATGATGAGCATTTGTAATCCGCTATTTTCCGCGACGCAGTTTGCCTTGCTCTCCAGCATGATGGCCTTCAGTCGCGATATTCTCGTCGCCCCAGCGGGCAAAATTGCCGAATCGACGGGTTGGACGACCTTCTTCCTGCTGACGATCGCGGCGGCGATTCCGGGCCTATTCCTGCTGCCCTTCTTTGCCCCTTGGAACGCGCCGATGCCGAGCGAAGAGGAGCGCTTCACCCCCTAAATCCACGTTAGAATCGGATGAGCGCAATCGTTTATTTTCAGGTAACGTCATGGCTTTCTTTCGGCAATATATTGCACCGCTGATTGTGGTGTTGCTATTCACAGTGGCCCTAGTCGCGGCCAGTGCCCGCATCTTTCTGCCCGATGACATGGCGGGTCCCGCCCAAATGGAAGAAGTCACGCCCGCCGCTGCCCCAGTTTCGGATCGGTCGATGGCCCGGACTTTCCGCCCGATCGTCTAGTGGACTTTCCCATTGCGGGTTATACGATCAAGTCCGGTTCGCTGATCGATCGGGCATTGCTGAATAAGTTCATGGCGATGACCTACACCGAACTCTTTCCGGGTAACTCGGTGACGCATCTGACCACCACTGTGGAACAATATTTTTCACTGGATACACCGCTGTGGTGGGTATTTGATGATACCCAGCGGGCGATCGCTTGTTTGTGGTTAGGGGTCGCAATCGATCAGTCCTCCGGGATGCGCCATGCCCATATTTTTTTACTGTACGTCCGATCGGCCCATCGTCGCCAGGGCATTGCCAAAGCCTTAATCCAACTGGCCGAAACCTGGGCCACCCAACGGGGCGATCGGCAAATCGGTCTACAAGTCTTCGCGAATAATCCGCCCGCTGTAGCATTGTACCAATCCCTAGGCTATGAAATCGCGGCCTATGCCATGCTAAAACGCCTGTAGTCGAAAAACTCTGGGCGAAAAATCCGGGCGAGGCTTTACCCCCAAGCCCCTTTCCGATTACCCTGAAAGGTATGTATAGCAAAGATGATTTAAGTGTTCTAGCGTTTGAAGCGGATTTAATCGAGGGGTTCGATCCGCTGGATCAGCTTGATCTGGAACCCGAAACCCAGCCGAAACCCGATCCGGAAGTCATGTTGCCGCTATTGACGTCGCATGACCCGCAACAGCGGTCGATCGGGGCGCGGGCATTTTGTGAATTAGAAGATGTGCGGGCGATTCCGGCATTGATTACGCTATTGACCGATCGGTGTCCGTTGGTGCGGGTGAGCGCCGCCTACGGCCTGGGCCGCAATACCAGTGCCGATGCCGTTGAGCCATTGATGCAGCAATATGCGGCGGATTGGAATGGCTATGTGCGCAAGGGCGTCGTTTGGGCCTTGGGCAATTGCCGCGATGTGCGGGCGGTGCCGACGTTACTCATGGCAATTAAAGGCGATATTGCAGCGGTGCGGCTGTGGGCGGCGAGTGCCATGGCGCAGATGGGGACGATCGGCTATGAGCAAATCATTCAAGTGATTCCGCCGCTGATTGAAGGCTTACGGGGAGACATGGTGCCAGCGGTGCGGAGTAACTGCGCTTGGTCAGTGGGCGAGCTGTGCCGGGATTTGCCGTCGAATGTGGTCTATGCGACGGCGGTGGATTCATTGATTGAGGCGTTTGCTGAGGATCCGGATATCAGTGTGCGCGAGGATGCGAAGGCGGCGATGCTGAAGCTCGGCGATCCGCGTGGGTTGCAGGTGATTGAGGAATTGGAATTGGAAGGTTGGGGCTTGTAGGGGGTATCGTTGGCTTCGCTTGTCCGACTGCGGCCCAGACACCACCCCGCGCGTGAACGGCAGGGCTATGAGCGAAACCCCGCTGAAGCGGGCTAATAAGAAGGCGCTTTCAGCCCGCTTCAGCGGGGTTGCCTTACTAGCCCTGCCGTTAACGCGCGGGGCGGGCAAATGGCGCAGTCGGTCGAATTTTACAGGCTCGACCCACCGCCACACGATCGTCAAGTCAGCTTCACCCG
>JANOQX010000204.1:0-5400 GCA_031415035.1 Cyanobacteria bacterium VAR_4_metabat_243 | reverse complement strand
TGCGCCGAGGGCGGCGCGTTCTGATTCACTCAAACTGATGGCGGCTGGGCTTAATCGTGGCATGACTTGAAAGCAAAATTAACAGGATGATTTTATCATACCGCTAATGGCAGACTTATTTAAGCCCCAGTCTACTAGCATCAGCCCCAAATTTTTGTGATCGCGGCTTAGGCGTCGATCGAGCGAAGCACCGCCGCCAACAACCCCGGACAGCGTTGCTCCAAATCCTCGCGGCGTAGGGTGTTGATATGCTGCGTTCCGTCTTTGCGACTCCGGACGACCCCCGATTCCCGCAAAATCTTGAAATGGTGGGACAGCGTTGATTTGGCCACATTGCCACAATCGAGTTCCGCACAGCTAAGTTCGCGATCGGCCAACTGCCGCACGATCGACAACCGCACGGGATCGCCCAGCGCATACAGCACGCCCGCCAGGGAAATATCGGTGGATTGGGGATGATAGAACGGACGCATGGCTCGGCCCTAGTGGAATGTCCAAACTGTGTTGAACGATACCTTGCATTATGCCACGATCGTTGATATAGTTCGTTAATTCGAGATTGTCGAACTATTGAACAAAGAGGCATTTTATGGGCGCTCACACTTCACTACAGTCGCTTGAACCGATTCAGCTTGGGCCATATTTGTTAAAGAATCGCCTGGTTATGGCTCCCCTCACGCGGATGCGGGCCAGCGAGGGCAATGTCCCGACGGCCTTGAATGCGACTTACTACGCCCAACGCAGCACGGCGGGTTTGGTGATTGCCGAGGCGACGCAGATTTCGCCGCAGGGTCAGGGCTATCCCTTCACGCCGGGAATCCATTCCGCCGAACAGATTGCGGGCTGGAAATTAGTCACCGAAGCGGTGCATCAAGCGGGTGGGCGGATTTTTCTGCAATTGTGGCATGTGGGGCGGGTGTCGCATCCTTGTTTTCAGCCGGACGGTGGGTTGCCTGTGGCTCCTAGCGCGATCGCGCCGGAAGGTGATGCATTTACGTTTACTGGCCCGCAGCCTGCTGTCGTACCCCGGGCGCTGGAACTGGCAGAAATTCCGGGGATTATTGCCGACTATCGCCAAGCGGCGAAGAATGCCTTAGCAGCGGGGTTTGATGGTGTGGAAGTGCATGGGGCGAATGGTTATTTGCTCGACCAATTTTTGCAGGATGGGTCGAATCGGCGGACGGATGAATATGGCGGGTCGATCAACCATCGATCGCGACTATTGCTGGAAGTGATGGCAACGGTTGTCGATGTTTGGGGCAGCGATCGGGTGGGCGTACGACTCTCACCCAGTGGGACTTTCGGCAGTATGTCGGACAGTGATCCGATCGCGTTGTTTACCCATGTAGTGCAGCAATTGGACGCATTGGATTTAGCCTATGTGCATTTTGTCGAACCGCGTGTGCAGGATAATGAAACGGTGGAAAATCCCGATATGACGTTGAGTACGACTTATTTCCGCATGATCTATCGCGGCACAATTATCAGCGCGGGTGGGCACGATCGGGAAACAGGCGAGGAAACGCTGCAATCCGGTCATGCGGATATGATTGCCTATGGTCGATGGTATATTTCTAATCCCGATTTGCCCGATCGGTTTGCGACTGCGGCGGATTTAACGCCCTATGATCGATCGACTTTCTATGGCGGGACGGAGGTGGGTTACACGGATTATCCGGTGAGCGTTTAGGGAGCCTGCTGAACTGCCTCCAAGATGCTGTTGGTGAATTGATGGACTACGGCATGACCCGCCCCGCGCGTGAACGGCAGGGCTAGTAAGGCAACCCCGCTGAAGCGGGCTGAAATCCCCTTCTTAGCCCGCTTTAGCGGGGTTTTGTTCATAGCCCTGCCGTTTACGCGCGGGGCGATTGGGTGGCGTAGTCGAGTTATTTCTAAATTCCCCGAACTTTGGGAGAGAAAGAGCCGCAATAACCCGATTGGCCCAACGGTTTGCTATCGTAGAAATCCTTGCCACTTAATCTTTGAGGGTTCTCGCTATGCCTGTGACGACCGTGCAACAGTTGGCCCATTGGAAACAACAGGGTCGATCGATTTCTGTCCTAACGGCGGCGGATTTCGCGATCGCGCAGATCCTCGATAATGCCGGGATTGACGTCATCCTGGTGGGGGATTCACTGGCAATGGTGACGCTAGGCTACGAAACAACGTTGCCAATTACGTTAGATGAAATGATTCACCACGCGAAAGCCGTCCGGCGCGGTGTGAAGAATGCGTTAGTTGTCGTTGATTTGCCATTTCTGACTTACCAAGAAGGCTGGCAGCAAGCCATGCGATCGGCGGGGCAGGTATTAAAAGAAACTGGGGCGAATGCGGTGAAGCTGGAAGGTGGCTATCCTGAAATGGCGGCGACGATCGGGCGACTCGTCCAAGCGGGAATTCCAGTAATGGGCCATGTGGGACTCACACCCCAATCATCACAACAACTGGGCTTTAAGCAACAGGGAAAAACGCAAGTTGAGGCCGATCGGATTTTGGCCGAAGCGATCGCCGTCGAACAGGCGGGGGCTTTTTCGATTGTCCTCGAACATATTCCTGCTGATTTGGCCGCCACAATTACCAGTAAATTATCGATTCCGACGATCGGGATTGGGGCGGGGAAAGCCTGCGATGGACAGGTTTTGGTGACGACGGATATGTTGGGGTTGGGCAGTTGGAAGCCGCCGTTTGCGAAGGCTTATGTGGATTTGCGATCGGTGATTACGCAGGCGGTGCAGGACTATGCGGCGGAGGTGCGATCGGGCCAGTTTCCGGGGTGAGGATTGGCTATAATGGAGTGGTATTCATGGTTGAGGCTGGATGCGATGCACCCTTTATTGAAGACAGAAATTGCGCAGATTAGTGTGGCAGATCGGCTGAGTTTGATCGATTTGCTGTGGGATAGTATGGCCGAGAATCCCGATTTGCTGCCAGTTCCCGCAGCGCAACAACAGGAACTCGATCGGCGTTTGGCACATTTGGAGAGCGATCTAGCTGCTGGGTCAAGTTGGGAAGCCGTGAAAGCGCGAATTGGCAAGCGGTAACAATGTATCACTCGATGTTCAAGTTTTTCAAAATCGGAGTCTGGAATCCTTATTCCTCGTTGATCGATCCATTTCAGCCAAGAGCTGAAACCCTTATTCCATCGTGTAAACAATATTCTCTGACGGAAAACTTGAAGATCGAGTATCAGCTAATTATTCGGCTTGAAGCAGAACAGGATATTGATGATGCCTATGATTGGTATGAAGCGAATCAGCCACGATTAGGTTCGGAGTTTGTCAGAGCGGTAGATGTGGCGATCGCCAAGATTGGTCGGAATCCGTTGGCCTATCCGGTGAAATATCGGCAGGTGCGACGGGTGCTGTTAAAGCGGTTTCCCTACTGTCTATTTTATGTGTTGATGGATGACACGATTTTTGTTTTAGCGTGCTTTCATGGAAAACTTGATCCGCAACGCTGGCAGGAAAGATTCGGTGATTAGGGTGATCGAAGATTCCCCCGACAGAGCGAGATTTGACTGATTGAGTCGATCGGCCAAGTTCCGGGTTCAAAACGACGCGCGATCGGGAAACCTGAGTTAAACATGATTAATTGAGTCCGATCGCATCCATGGGTAAGTTATTCCGCAATATTATTGGTTTGGCCTTTGTGGTTGCGGGCATCGCTTTTGCGGGAGCCGATCGACAGTCGCAGCAGTTGCATTGCCAAAAGGTGGGGCCGCAGGTGGCGAATTGTCGGGCGGAGATTAAAACCCTGGCGGGATGGGGTGGTCGGGTTGAAGATTTTGCGGATGTGCGATCGGCGAAGGTGGCGTTGGTGACGGGGAAATCGACCAAGCGATCCAAGTATGCGGCGCAGGCGACGACGACGTTAGCCCGTTACTATTCCGTATTGCTTATTGATCGGGCGGGTAAGTCATCGACCATCCGATTTACGTCACAAAATTACGAACCTGCTTCGATGGCGATCGCGGATCAAGTGAATCAATTTATCCGATCGGCGGCAGTGAAAACCACGATCGACTTGAGTGAAACAGGCTGGAGTTTTAGCTATGCGGAGTCGGGAAATATTGCGGGTGGGCAGACTACGGTGCCCCATGGGGCGTGGATTTTTGCGGGGTTGTTTGGTGGGATGGGGCTGGTGTTGTTGGGGTGGCCTTGGTTGGTATCACGGTTTTGGCCTTGGTGGCAGATGCGTCGGATGAATCCGAAGTTGTGATCGATGTTGGAATCCGATCGGGGATTGTAGCAATTCTCAATGGATAGGCTACTTTAGGCTTTGAGATAGTTTGACAAGTTGGATCAGAGACGCTGATGCCGATCAACGGATAAACGGCCCATTTGACCAAGTATTTCAGCAGGGCGGACGATCGCCAGAAAGTTGAGTCGGACTACTGATGGCTTAATCAGGCCACTCTCACCAAAGTCGGGGGCATTGGCCTGGATCAGTTCATCGAAGTTTGGCACATATTGTCGGAGTTGGGTGCTAATGCCACAGACGAGAAAATCGCCATACTGTGGCATTTCACGTAACAGCAAGACTGGACGGGGTTTTCTCTGACCATCGGCCTGTGGGAGCACCGCCAATACGACATCACGTTCCTTCATAGAGTGGGTTTAGTTCTTTAAGGTGAGTGAGGTCATAGTCGGGTTCATCATCGCCATAGGCGCGGGCTAGTCCGGCGAGGGAGAGTTCTGCCCATTCCAATGCTTCGGTACTGGGATTGGGTGTGATCAGGAGTGATGTGCCTTCTGGTAGATCGATCGGTTGAATCGGCTCGATTTTGCCGTTGCGGACGATCGCTAACATGGGTGTAGACATAGGGCAATTGCCTGAGGTGTTGAGCCTATCGTAGCGAGGTTTGGCGGAAGTTGTCCAGTGGGTGTCGGATGCTGTGGTCGATCGGTAATCAGCCACCAGGCTCATTTGGGCTGGGTTTGGGAGTTTGGGGGAATCGGTGGGGGTGGGGCGGTGAGGGTGGTGAAGAGGCCGTAGCTGAGCAGGAGGAGGACGGCGGTTTGCCAGAGGGGGAAGGGTTTGGAGGGTTTGGTTTTTTGGGGAGTTTTGACGATCGTAGCCTGGGTTTCGCCGATCGTGGGGGCTTTGAGGCGGATTTCGGGGCGGGCTTCTTGGCCGATTTGGGTGATCGTGTTATCGCAGTCTTCAATGTCACTTTTGAGCTTGCGGTGTTGGTCGATCCCTTTGGCATTTTGGTCGCTGGCGTGGCGCTGGCTGAGTTTTGCCAAGATTGAACCAGGTGCAGGGCTATTTCATTCTAAATAGGCGCTTGAGTGTGTTAAGGCTAAAGCCAGCCAGTCGTTGGGCTTGAGCCATATTTTCAAACCCAAAGTCACGATACAAATTGAGGGAAATATTGCGCGCAATCGCCCAAATTTGAAT
>JANOQX010000203.1:0-11986 GCA_031415035.1 Cyanobacteria bacterium VAR_4_metabat_243 | reverse complement strand
CTGTCAACCCTTGGCCTAACTCATCAATAAAATCTTCAATGAACGGCAAGGGTTGGCTCAACCACATCGCATCACACCTATACGTCAATACAGTATTACTGTACCATTTGGCGGATTATGAAAAACTTGAACATCGAGTATTAGTCATTCTAGCAAAAAGTTGGTTCAATGGTTTGGACTGAACTTGATGATTGGATCGCTGGCGCTGAATCTAGCGATCGAGCATCTGTGCCAACGTCGATTGCAAAGGCATCGGCCCCGAAAATAAATCCTCCAAATAATACGATCGAATCCCATTCTGCATTTTCAACTGCGCGATTTGGGCCAGAATCGCCGTTTGATTTACCGTTCGATCGTGCTTCGTTGCGGTAATCATCAAATTCTTATCCGTATGTTCCGCATCGATGAATTCAAAGACCTTGGTCTGATAGCCGTGGAGTTCGAGCCACAGCGATCGCAGTCGATCGGTGACCAGTTGCGCCTGTCGTTCGATTAGAATGCCAAATTCCCAAGTCGCCTTCACTACGGCTGAATCATTCATTTGGCGACGGATTTGGTTGTGGCAGCAAGGTGCGAGAACGATAATTGTGGCACGGGCTTGGATGCTGGCGTGAATTGCGTCGTCGGTGGCGGTATCGCAAGCATGAAGCGCGATCGCGATGTCCATGGGTTGCTGGGCCGCTGATTGAATCGTTCCCGGCGCGAAGGATAGCTGGCTAAATTCGGCCTGCTGGGCGGTGGTGTTGCAGAACGTGACGAGTTCTTCCCGCAGTTCGATGCCCGTGACCTGGCTGGGCTTACCGATCGTGTGATTCAGAAAGTCGTACACCGCAAAGGTGAGATAGCCCTTGCCGGAACCCATATCGACGATCGAGAGCCGATCGCGCTGGGGTAAATCGGAATTGCGATAGAGGCTGTCGATGATTTCGATGAATTTATTGATTTGCTTGAACTTCGCTTCGCGGGTGCGGACGATTTCACCTTGGGCGTTGGTGATGCCGAGGGCTTTGAGGTAGATGTTATTGGCGGGTTGGATGAAATATTGCTTTTGCCGATCGTGGGCTTTGGGTGCGGTGGCTTTGGGGAATGTGGGTTTTGCCTTGACGAGGCGCGGTTCTAAACGTTTGTTGTACGTTAGTTGGTAATCCTGTTGCGTGGTGAAGATTCTCGCGTTGGTGAATTGGTTGCCGATGTTGTTGGTAATTTGGGTGATGGCATCGTCGATCGACAGGTTTTTGACAATTTCTTTGGTTTGGTAGCGATAGGTGAAAGCGAGTTTTAGTCCAGCCTTGAGTTGCACTAACTGGATAACTAGCGAATTCAATCCGACTTCTTCGCCTCGGTAGCCGGAGAGGGTCAGCCGCAAGAATTCTTCCTGATTGAGGCTGGACTTGAGGGCGGTAATGAATTGTTGGGGTGCGGGCGGCGCGATCGGGGTCATAGAATTACTCATTTTGCCGTTTGAATCCGATCGATAAATGTTGTCACCGCATCGTACTGATCCGCCATCCGCGAGCAAAACTCCAGCAATCGAATGTCCAGTTCCGGTAGCAACTCACTCTGGCTGACCAATTCATATCCCGTTGCCCGCAGGCAATAAATCGAAATCATCCCATCTTCCCAAAACCAAACCTCCGCCACGCCAATCCGCCGATAAATCTCCAGGACATTAATGCCGCCACTCGTCACCGTGATTTCCAATGCCAAATCCGGCGTTTGTTTGCGATCGCCGAGACAGTAGGATTCATCCGGTTCCTTGCGTCCACCCAATTCCTTCATCCCGATCGTCGTACTGCCCCGGCCATAAAACCGGATGTCGTTCAGGCGCATGTAGACTTCGAGAATTTGGGCCAGGGTTTTCTTCGGCTCTTCGTGAAATTCTGATAACGGTGCCATGATCTGTAACATTCCATCCAAAAAAGTCAATCGTGCGCCTGTACGTTCCAATTCCACATCGAGCTTTTCCAATGCTTCCCAGCTAACGTTGTGCAAAATCACCCCGCCACTTGATGGCTGGATCATTTTGGATACAGCGATGTTAGAAGAATTTTGGGTTGACCGTGAAATAGCGCTAACCATAGAAGCTGGGGAGAAACAATTAGTTCTATCTTAACCCAACTCAAAATCATCCTAGGAGCTTTTTATCCGATTTCTGCGTCATATTGGAAGGTGTGCCACATTGCCAGGAGCCGATCGGATGCCGACAAACTACCTTCGCCGTTGGATATTGGGATTTTTCGCGATCGTTTGCGCGATCGGCCTGAGCAATTGGTTCACGCCCGCGATCGCCCAAACGCCTCCCTTGCGGAAAATTCGGGGCGTGTGGCTGACGAATGTGGATAGTCCGGTGCTGTTCACCGCCGATCGGCTCAAATCCGCCGTCAACGAACTCGCCGACCATCGATTCAATACGCTCTATCCGGTCGTTTGGAACTGGGGGTATACGACTTATCCCAGTGACGTGGCGAAAGTGGCCACGGGTAGTGCCGTCGATCCGCGTCCTGATTCGTTGCAGAACCGGGATAGTTTGGCGGAGCTGGTGCAGGTGGGGCACGATCGCAAACTGGCGGTGATTCCCTGGTTTGAATTTGGGTTTATGGCTCCGGCGGATTCGGCGTTGGCCCTGCGGCATCCCGATTGGCTGACCCAAAAACGCGATGGCAAACAAATTTGGGCCGAAGGGGATTATCCCCGCGTATGGCTGAATCCGTTCAAACCGGAAGTGCAGCAATTTATCCGGGATTTGGTGTTAGAAATCGTCACGCGCTACGACGTCGATGGGATTCAGTTCGACGATCACTATGGGTTGCCGTTTGAGTTTGGTTACGATAGTTTCACCACGGCACTTTATGCCCAGGAAAATCAGGGTCGTCAGCCACCAAACAATCCCAAAGATCCGGCCTGGATTGCGTGGCGGGCCAATAAAATCACGAACTTTACCCAACAATTGTTTCGTGACATCAAAGCCCGAAAACCCAAGGCGATCTTTAGCCTTGCCCCGAATAATTACAGCTTTTCATTGAATCATTCGCTTCAGGACTGGCGGCGGTGGGAGCAAGCGGGATACGTGGAGGAATTGGTGTTGCAAGTGTATCGGGACAGTGATTCGAGCTTCTTGAATGAACTGCGTCAGCCGGAAGTATTGGCGGCAAAACGGCATATTCCCGTCGCGATCGGGATTCTCAGCGGACTCCGCGCCAAGCCAATTAGTTTGACCCAAATCCAAAAGCAAGTCGAAACCGTGCGACAGGAAAAATTTGCTGGGGTTTCGTGCTTTTTCTATGAGACGTTGTGGAATTTGACCGGGGAACCGAAGGCCGATCGGCAGGCCGGATTTAAAAGGATGTTCGATCGGGTGGTCGATCGGGTCAAATTGCCGTGAAACCATTGGGGCAAACGATCGGGTCGCTTTCTTGCTGCGGCCCCGGCCCCAACGTCGGTACTGTCGTCAACGGCTGATCCGTCGAACAAATCTGCACGATCGATGACTTCTCCCCCGCCCCATCGACCACCACATACACCAACCCCAAAAAACTTACATCCCCCGGCACTTTTGCGATCGCCAAATTCGCCACCGATCGCGTCGGATCAGCCTGCGGTACCACGCGATAGGTATAAGCCTCCGACTCCGCTTTCAATCCCAACCCAATCCCCTCGATCGACCCAGCAAACTGATTCGTCTCCAACAAAACCGCCTGCTGCCCTCGATTCATTGCCCCAATATAAGCCTTCGCCTGCCCCGCTTGTCCTTGAGGCGTAGTCGGGGTCGTGGCTGGCGTCACACTCGGCGACACGATCGGCTTGACCGACGATGGCGCGGCACAACCCCCAACGGGGATCATTAGCATCAGACATAACCAGCCACGCAATTCTTGCATCAGGTGTTTTGGGGGAATTCGGTAATCTAGCCTAGCAATAATGCCGCAAATTCACGCAAGCAGCCACCTACCCCAGCAAAATCCTATTTAAAACTTTCACCAAATTCCACTCGACATAGCGGAATTTTCCCGCAAATGTGGCACAGTATATGTAGTTTCTGTAACTATTATTATTCGCAACCCGCAGTCGCGCGTCCATTGCCCTATGACACCTATGAGCCTCCAAACCACCAGCCGCTTCCTCCAACGCCTTCACAGCCCGGAGCGCCCCGTCCTCGTCTTCGATGGCGCAATGGGCACCAATATCCAAAGCCAAAACCTCACCGTCGAGGATTTTGGCGGGCTGGAATACGAAGGCTGTAATGAATATTTAATCGAAACTAAGCCAGAGGCAGTTGCGAAAGTCCACCGGGATTTCCTGGCCGCCGGGGCTGATGTGATTGAAACCGACAGCTTTGGGTCGAGTCCATTGGTGTTGGCCGAATACGACTTGGCCGACAAGGCTTACGAAATCAGTCGCAATGCCGCCAAACTGGCGCGCACCTGTGCCGATGAGTTTTCGACCCCGGAGAAGCCGCGTTTTGTGGCCGGTTCGATCGGGCCTGGCACTAAACTCCCCACCCTCGGCCACATCACCTACGATGAGCTGAAAGACAGCTTCACCGTGCAGGCAGAGGGCTTGTACGACGGCGGCATTGACCTATTTATCGTCGAAACCTGCCAAGATGTTTTGCAGATCAAAGCGGCGTTGAACGCGATCGAAGCCGTGTTCGCCAAAAAAGGTGCCCGCTTGCCCCTGATGGTGTCGGTGACGATGGAAATCCAGGGGACGATGCTGGTGGGGACGGATATTGCGGGGGTGTTGGCGATTTTGGAGCCATACCCGATCGATATCTTGGGTCTGAACTGTGCGACTGGCCCTGATCGGATGGCGGAACATATCAAGTACCTGACGGAAAATGCGCCGTTTGT
Source organism: Cyanobacteria bacterium VAR_4_metabat_243 (assembly GCA_031415035.1). GTDB lineage: Bacteria > Cyanobacteriota > Cyanobacteriia > Leptolyngbyales > Leptolyngbyaceae > Romeriopsis. Next base: position 7,136 of record JANOQX010000203.1, on the reverse strand, counting down.
CGTGTCCTGTGTGCCGAATGCGGGCCTGCCGGAAAATATCGGCGGTCATGCGCACTACAAAATGACGCCGATGGAATTGCAGATGGCGCTGCATCGGTTTGTGGAAGATTGGGGCGTGCAGGTGATTGGCGGTTGTTGCGGGACACGGCCTGACCACATTAAGGCATTAGCCGATGCCGCAAAGACGATGAAACCGAAGGAACGCCGCGTGCGGATCGGCGATCACGCTTGGAAAAATGGCGTCGTCAAAGAATCCGACGTTCCCCGGCCTTTGCTGGGTTACACACCGGCGGCGGCTTCGATCTATTCCGCCCAAAACTACGAGCAGGACAATTCGTTCTTGATCGTCGGCGAACGACTGAACGCCAGTGGTTCCAAGAAAGTTCGCGACTTGCTAAATGAAGATGACTGGGATGGCCTGTTGGCGATCGCCAAGTCCCAGGTGAAAGAAGGCGCGCATGTTTTGGACGTGAATGTGGACTACGTGGGCCGCGACGGTGAGCGGGATATGAAGGAATTGGTGTCGCGATTGGTGACGAGTGCGACGCTGCCATTGATGCTGGATTCGACCGAATGGACGAAGATGGAAGCGGGCCTCAAGGTCGCAGGCGGCAAGTGCATCCTGAATTCCACCAACTACGAAGACGGCGAAGAGCGCTTCCTGAAGGTGTTGGAACTCGCCAAGGAATACGGCGCAGGCGTGGTGATCGGCTGCATCGACGAAGAAGGCATGGCGCGGACAGCAGAACGCAAGTTTGAAATTGCCAAACGCGCTTACAAAGATGTGTTGGCATTCGGGATTCCGCCGCACGAAATCTTCTACGACACCCTCGCACTGCCGATTTCCACCGGAATTGAGGAAGATCGGGAGAATGCGAAAGCGACGATCGAGTCGATTAAAATGATTCGCGAACATCTCCCCGGCGTGCATTTCATGCTGGGCGTTTCTAATGTTTCCTTTGGTCTCAATCCTGCGGCTCGAATTACGCTGAACTCGGTCTTCCTCTACGAGGCAATGCAAGTCGGCATGGACGGCGCGATCGTGTCAGCGGCGAAGATTTTGCCCATGTCCAAGATCACCGAAGAACACCAAAAAATCTGTCGTGATTTGATCTACGACAATCGCGGTTTTGAAGGCGATATTTGCACCTACGATCCATTGGGCAAGCTGTCCACGATGTTTGAAGGGGTGAGCACAAAGGATGCCCGATCGAGTGCTTCCCTGGCTGATTTGCCAATGAACGAACGGTTGAAGCAACATATTATTGACGGTGAGCGGATTGGTTTGGATGTCGCATTGACAGCCGCATTGGATACGTATCCGCCACTCGAAATCATCAACACCTTCCTCCTCGACGGCATGAAAGTCGTCGGCGTCCTGTTCGGCAACGGCCAAATGCAACTGCCGTTCGTGTTGCAGTCCGCCGAAACCATGAAAGCCGCCGTGGCATTCCTCGAACCATTCATGGAAAAAATCGAAGGCGAAGGCGACGATCGGGGCAAGGGCAAATTCCTGATCGCCACCGTGCGCGGCGACGTCCATGACATCGGCAAAAACCTCGTCGATATCATTCTCACTAACAACGGCTACAAAGTCGTCAACTTGGGAATCAAACAAACCGTAGACGCGATCGTCGATGCCTACGAAACCCACAAGCCCGATTGCATTGCCATGAGTGGATTGCTGGTGAAGTCCACCGCATTCATGAAAGAGAATCTTTCGGTATTCAACGATCGTGGCATTAGCGTTCCCGTTATCCTCGGCGGCGCAGCCCTGACGCCGAAATTCGTCTATGGCGATTGCCAAGATGTGTACAACGGCCAAGTGATTTATGGCAAAGACGCCTTCGCCGATCTCACCTTCATGGATAACTTGATGCCCGCTCGGAGCCAAGAATCCTGGACAGACACCGAAGGCTTCACCGGGGAATTCGCCAAGTTTAATCAAAAGGGTAAAAAGGCGATCGAGCAAGCCGAACTGGAACTGAATGGCCCACCCAAAGAGGAGAAGCCTGCGGAACCAGAGGTGATTGATCTGGTGCGATCGGAAGCCGTGGACATCGACATTCCCCGGCCCACCCCACCGTTCTGGGGTAGCAAAATCATCACCGCCGCCGACTTGGATCTCGAAGAACTCTTCTGGCACATGGACTTGCAGGCGCTGATCGCGGGCCAATGGCAATTCCGCAAACCCCAAGGCCAATCTCGCGAAGAATACGACGCCTTCCTCGCCGAAAAAGTTCATCCCGTCCTCGCCTCCTGGAAACAAAAACTCCGCGACGAAAACTGGCTCGATCCCACGATCGTCTATGGCTATTACCCCTGTGCAGCGGAAGGCAACTCATTGCACGTTTATGATCCCTCGGTGATCACGCAAGGTCTCACGCCCCAAACCGCAACGCCCGTTGTGACCTGGCAATTCCCCCGCCAGAAGTCAATGCGTCGGCTTTGCATTGCCGATTTCATGCGGCCCATTGAACAAAACACGTTCGACGTATTGCCCATGCAGGCGGTGACAATGGGTGAAATCGCCTCCGAGAAAGCGCAAGAACTATACAAGGGCAATAGCTACACCGATTACCTGTACTTCCATGGAATGGCGGTGCAGTTGGCGGAGGCGTTGGCGGAGTGGGGTCATGCGCGAGTGCGGCGGGAGCTGGGCTTCGGCGATCAGGAGCCGGATAATATTCGCGATATGTTGGCACAGCGGTATCAGGGTTCGCGATATAGTTTTGGGTATCCGGCTTGCCCTGTGGTGTCGGATCAGGTGCCGCAGTTGGCATTGTTGGGGTGCGATCGAATTGGCATGACGATCGATGAGAGTGAGCAGCTTTACCCTGAGCAATCGACGACGGCGTTTGTCACCTATCACCCGGCCTCGAAGTACTTTAGTGCGTAGATAAAGATTAATAGGATTCGAGATTCGAGTTAGTCCTGATCCAGCGCGGGGGAACCTGCCATGCTCAACGAGATCAATGTGTCAATAAACCGCTAAAATAGTTGGTGGTTTAATCCAGATATATGGCTTTCTCACTACACTGGCTACCTCAATATTGGAGAGCAAGATGCCGAAAATTCCAAATGTCCCAATAGAAACAGAAATTACGGCTGAGAGGAGGGATGAAGCTGAAGCCGAAATCCGGGATAAACAAAAACCTATAGACTACGACACAAAGGAGTATCCAGTAGAAATACTTGTTCAAAAGTATAATGACGGACTAAAGGACGATACAAACGAACTGTTTATTCCAGATTATCAGCGAGAGATGGCCTGGGATGATTCAAGGCAGTCAAAATTTATTGAATCTGTGCTTTTGGGGTTGCCTATCCCTTATATTTTCGTGGCTGACATTCCTGATGAAGAGAATGAAGCACGATTGGAAATCATAGATGGAACACAACGGATTCGCACTTTAGCTAGATTTCTTGGCAATGACCTAAAGCTTGGAGATCTGGACAAATTGAAAAAACTGAATGATTTCAGGTTCGTTGATTTACCCCTTCCTCGTCAAAGACGGTTTAAGCGCACTACACTGCGGATGATTCAGCTAACTGAAAAAGCAACTGAGGATATCCGTAGAGATATGTTTGAGCGTATCAATACGGGCAGCGTAGTTTTGAATGACATGGAGAAACGAAGAGGCATACAGCGTGGGCCATTTCTTGATTTCATTGATGAACTATCCAAAAACCCAAAATTTCTTAGTTTGTGCCCATTCTCAGAACCTCTTATTCGCAGGCGGGAACCACAGGAATTTGTTCTGAGATTTTTTGCGTACTTAAATAACTATGAAAACTTTGAGCGTCAGGTCAATGAATTTCTCAACAAATATTTGGAATCAAATAATAATGAGCATTTCAACAATGAAGTTATGCGTGCTGAATTTGAATCAATGCTTGAATTTGTAGAGAAGTATTTTCCAAATGGATTCCGCAAGGGTAAAAAACATACTACCACTCCTAGAATTAGGTTTGAGGCAATGGCTGTAGGAACAGCGCTTGCCCTAAGAGCAAATAAAAAGCTTGAGCCAAGATCGATGGAATGGCTTGAGTCACCAGAATTCAAGGACTATACGACTTCAGATGCTAGCAATTCTAAACCTAAAGTAAAAAAGAGAATTGAATATGTCCGCAATCAACTCCTCGGCCAATCATGACTAATGTATTGATTCAAGACTTCACTGAACGCTCTAAAGAAGTGAGCAAATATTTTATTCTCTTGAAAAGTCTAGAGCAAGGTACAACTCGACTTAGCATGGAAACTAAGTATGGTAAATCGAAAAATAAAGAAATAGACCCTGAGTTATTAAAAACTTTGAAAGCAAGCGGATTTCTCCTACTCTATAATTTAGTAGAAGCAACAATGCGGAATATAATAGAAGCGATTTTCGATCAACTTAAGAGCAAGGGTGTTTCTTATGACGAAGTGAGACCAGAGCTTAAGAAAATTGTTCTTAAAAATCTTAAGAAACGAAACCCAGATAAAATCCTTTCCAGCATAACCGCAATCTCTGTTGATATAATCACTGCTGGGTTTGACAAGGAGGATTTATTTTCAGGGAATATTGATGGAAAAAAGATTAGAGAGACCGCAAGTGAATACGGTTTCTCTCATGCAACTGATCAGGTGAAGACTGGCAATGGCACGGATTTACTTACCGTTAAGGCTAATAGAAACGACTTGGCACATGGAATCAAATCTTTTGCTGAAGTAGGACGTGATAAAACAGCAGATGAACTTCTAGAAATCAAAAATAAAGTAATCCGATATTTAAAACAAATACTGCAAAATATTGAGGTTTATTTGGAAAGCGAGGAATATTTAGATGATTCGAGAAAGAATGTTACTTAAGTGCATTTCTTGATGTGCTTTAAAATACTTTTAGCAATGACATGACCTAGTTTGACGGGAACAGCATTGCCTACCAAGCGTCCTATCCGATCAAAGATGACAGGTTCATCGGAATCTATGAATTCATAATTTGGTGGAAAAGTTTGCAACAGTGCCGCCTCCCTCAGGGATATGGCTCGATCTTGCTCAGGATGTCCAAAACGACCGTTACCAAAACCAAAGCATTGGGTTGTGATAGTTGGACTAGGTAGATCCCACTCCATTCGCCCATAAACGGCTGGATAAGTTTGACCGCTCTTCTTCGTATGACATCGAGCCACTAAATTTTGGGGCCAGTCGCGCCAAGTACCACCAGGTTTAGAAGCACGGATACGACGGAGATTTAAGTCAGATAAGTTACTACATTGATGAAGTCTGTCAGCCTTAGATGTTTGACCTGCAATCAGAGGATCAAGGTGGCCAATTGCTTTGCGTACTGTTTCCTGTCTATCTTTATTATGCGTCGGGGCAACCAATTCAATTGATCCAAACTTTGAGGCCAATAAAACTAATCTTTTCCGAGCTTGAGGAATGCCGTAATCTAGGCAATTTATTTCATAAGAATTGATCGAATAGTTCAAACTTTCCAAGATTTGGAGAAATTCCATAAAGACAGGATGGTGCTTTAGCTGAAGAACATTCTCCATCGAAACGATTTCTGGTTCAGCCTCTTGAACCAGGCGAGAAAAATCTTGTAAGAGTTTCCACTTTAAATCTTTATCGTCATATCGCCTTGCGTAGCTTGAGAAAGGCTGACAAGGAGCACAACCTGCTAAAATCCTAATCGTATTGTCAGAAAAATATTTCTCTAAATCGGACTTATCAATACGCCCTACGTCTTCTAGTATAAACCTAGCCTTATTGTTGCGTTCATATGGAAATTTACACGCTGGATCAATATCATATCCAACTTTAACTGGAAGTCCTGCTTGCTCAAACCCGTAAGTTAGCCCGCCAGCACCACAAAATAGATCAATTGTAGATATGCTGATAGCCATTTACTTTCTTTCCTCGGTGAATGTGGTCAAGAAGGATATTTTAGCGCAGAACATAAGCGCTAGAACAGATTAGTCCAGAAAATATTGGCGGAGGCGTTGGCGGAGTGGGGTCATGCGCGAGTGCGGCGGGAGCTGGGCTATGGCGATCAGGAACCGGATAATATTCGCGATATGTTGGCGCAGCGGTATCAGGGTTCGCGGTATAGCTTTGGCTATCCGGCTTGTCCTGTGGTCTCGGATCAGGTGCCGCAGTTGGCGTTGTTGGGGTGCGATCGGATTGGCATGACGATCGATGAGAGTGAGCAGCTCTATCCGGAGCAATCGACGACGGCGTTTGTCACCTATCACCCGGCCTCGAAGTACTTTAGTGCGTAGGAACTAACCTTTTGGCGTATATCCCTGTGGGGATGGCAGATAATGCTTCCCACAGGGATAATTTTATGTGGCACAATATGAGGACGTGAGTAATGCAGGTTACGGCAGCTCAGGCAATCAAGGCAGTAGAAATCTGCCAGAGGCTTTCAAACCTCTATCGGGATATCTACTTATTCCGATTCGATCCCTTGACCGGAGACATTTACATTCTGGCGGGGGAGGCTCTGAGTGTTTCGATTGGTCAAAATGCAAATGTGGAGATTTACGCATGACACCGAACTTTGAGACCATGCCCATTGACGAACTGCGGCACTATGCGATCGCGCATCGGGACGACTTGACAGCACTCCGAACGATTTTCAGCCGCCGTGATCCGCATGTGTCTAAGCATCATTTTCCGGATACAGAAGAGGGACGGGTACAGATGATGACGTTTCTTGAGCAGGTTGCCGAGTCGGAAAGAAAATCGATCAACCCTACGAGTGGAAGCGAACTATAGCGATCGATCGGATTGGCATGACGATCCTCTTGCAGAGACACTCCGTGAACGATGAGAGTGAGTAACTCTATCCGGAGCAATAGACGACGGCGTTTATCACCTATCACCCGGCCTCGAAGTACTTTAGTGCGTAGTTCTGATTGTATTGGCTATGGGCATGGCAAATAGGTCGTGCTCATATACCCGCTTTGCTAACGTTGTGGTTTTCCAGCAGGTTCCAGGACTGGTCGAGGCAGGGCTATTTCATTCTAAATAGGCGCTTGAGTGTGTTAAGGCTAAAGCCAGCCAGTCGTTGGGCTTGAGCCATATTTTCAAACCCAAAGTCACGATACAAATTGAGGGAAATATTGCGCGCAATCGCCCAAATTTGAAT
>JANOQX010000202.1:0-12209 GCA_031415035.1 Cyanobacteria bacterium VAR_4_metabat_243 | reverse complement strand
CCACCCAGAGGTCGCTCAACTCCGCCAATATCCAGTCAAAGGCTTCAAAAACCACCTCATCCTCTACGAACTAACCGAGGACATCATCGACATCGTCCGTGTCGTCCACGGTGCCCGCAATCTCGAACAAATGCGACTCAGCCCAGAGAACCCAGAATGAGCAAATACGACAACGCCTTCCCCAACGCGCAAAAAGTCCAAATCTTCGAGCAAGTCGATACCTACATCGAAAATAACCACACAACTGACCCCGAAATTCAAGCCACGATCGACGACCTGAAAACTCTCATCACCAACCTGCAAACCCAACACCCTACTGTCACCACCGAAGCTCAAGCGATCGCAATCATCGACGCCGAATTCACCGAAATCAAACGTAATCCCAACCATAAACTTGCCACCCTTCGCAAACAACTCCTCAATCCGGAACGCCACCTCCAGGCATTCAAAGCCGCATTAGTTGAAGGTGCAAAAAAGAAACTCGACAACAGCGTACTGGCAACTGTAGCCATCACCTACATCGACAAACTCAGCGAAACCCCCGACCAAGGAGCCTAAACCCATGAAAGCGATCGAAACCAACGCCACCCTCACCGAGAACGGTCAACTCACCCTCGACGAACCCCTCACCCTCGCCCATCACCGCCGTGTCCGCGTCATCGTACTCGTCTCAGAAGATGGCGAAGACCCCGACGACACCCCGATCGAAGAAATTCGCGCAGGACTCTATCAGGGTTGGCAAGACGTCTTAGCCGGACGCACAAAACCCGTTGCTCAACTTTGGGAGGGCATGGATGTCGATTAACCCACCCATCCAAGTCACCTTCAGCGATCGATTTGAATCCGAAATTCGTAAACTCGGAAAACGCTATCGTCGCATTCGGCTTGACATTCAGCCCGTGATTGACCAACTGGCCTCTGGCGAACTTCCCGGCGATCAGATTCCCGGCATGGACTACATCCTTTTCAAAGTCCGGGTCAAGAACAGTGATATTCAGAAAGGGAAAAGCGGCGGCTATCGCCTCATCTACTATCTCAAAACTGAAGCACAAATCCGCCTCGTCACCCTCTATTCAAAATCCGATCAAGCTGACATTAGCGCCGCCGAAATCCGCGAGATCCTCAGCCGCGCCAGCAAAATCGCCGGAATCGACCTGATGGAATTTCAAAAGCTGATTAGCGATCGGGGCATCTGTGTCCACTACGACGTCGAAGAACTTGAGCAAGACATACAACACCTGCGCGATCGAGGGTGGCGATAAACACAACTCAATCACAGAACCATTCAAAAAACTTAGGAGTCCCCATCCAATGAGCAAATTCACCGGAACCTGGCACATCACCGAAATGGAAACCTGGGACGAAGACTACTTCAACGAAGACGTGCAAGCCTACATCACGATCGACAAAAACAACGGCGGTAACTTTCAATTTGGCTACGTCACCGGCGTGATCGACGGCGAAATCATCAAAAATGAATCGGGAGAACTCCTAGAATTCACCTGGGACGGCAGCGACGAAAATGACGAAGCCTATGGTAGCGGCTGGCTCAAGCTCAAAGACAAAAACACCCTCGAAGGCAAAATCAAATTCCATCGGGGTGATAGTTCCTTACTCTCCGCCAAACGTGCCTAAACCCCGATCGCCGACAACCCATCGCCGAAATTCTGTGCTAACCTCAAAATGCCCAGCCACACACTCCACATCGCCTGGGAACATCACAAATGGAATTTATTCTAGGCCCGCTGCTCGCCCTCGGCCTCTTCGTCGGATCAGGCTTTAAAATCGATCGCGAATACCAGCGTGGCATCATCTTTCGACTCGGTCGCAACCACGCCGTCAAAGGCCCCGGACTCTACTGGGTCATCCCCATGGTCGATCAAAAAGTCCAAGTCGATATCCGCACCAAAACGATCGACATCGAACCCCAAGAAACCGTCACCGCCGACAGCGTTACCATCCGCGTCAACGCCGTCCTCTACTACCGCATCACCGACCCCTCCAACGCCATCAACCAAGTCGAAAGCTACCAACTCGCCGTCTACCAGATCGCCCTCACCACCCTCCGCAACGTCGTCGGCCAAAACCGCCTCGACGACGTCCTCCAACAGCGCGACAAAATCAACACCGCCGTCCAAGCGATCGTCGATGAAGTCACCGAACCCTGGGGCATCGCGATCGAACGCGTCGAAATCAAAGACGTCGAAATCCCCCAATCGATGCAACGCGCCATGGCCAAAGAAGCCGAAGCCCTACGCGAAAAACGTGCCCGCATCATCAAAGCCGCCGCCGAACAAGAAGCCTCTCAAAAACTCTCCGAAGCCGCCGCCCAAATCGCCCTCAACCCCGTGGCATTGGAACTGCGCCGAATGCAAATGCTCACCGAGATCGGCGCGGAAAACAACACCACAACCCTTGTCATGATTCCCTCCGACTTTATCAACATGGCCAAAACGATCGCCGATAATGCCGCCATCATCACCCCCGATCGCCGCGAATAGAACCGAAGCGAAGCCATGAGCATCTTCTCCCGATTTCGCCATCAATCCCACCCGGACATCGTGTTTGTCGGCGACTCGATTACCCATCAGGGTGGGGATCCTGGCGGCTATGTGGATTTGATAAAACGATCGCAGCCCGATCGGGTAATTGCCTATTACGGACTGAGCGGCGGACGCGCCGCCGATTTGTGGACAGGAAAAAGCAATTGGAGCCGGACGAAGCCCTATGCCGATATCCTGAAAACTGCGCCGAAAATTTTAGTACTCTACATTGGCGTGAATGACATTTGGCATGAGCCGCCAACACCGCCGGAAGTATTTCGATCGACGCTGAGCGAACTGGTGAACCAAGCGAAACAATCAGGCGCGATCGTCATCCTGGCAACGCCCGCCGTAATTGGTGAGAATCTGAAGGAAAGTCCCCAAAACGCCATGCTGGATGAGTTTAGCCAGATTGCCAAAGCAGTCGCCGCCGCCCAGCAAGTGATCTTCTGCAACCTCCGGCAGGCATTTACCGATTACTTGAAAATCCATCATCTCACCGCTGCGGATCAAGGCCTTCTCACCCACAATCGGGTTCACATGAACACCGCTGGAAATCAATTAATCGCCGACCATATCAACCGATCGCTGCCGAAATGAGAGATTTAAATCCACTCATACTCCCCCAGAATTGGGGGCCGGGGGGCGGTTCGGCAGGAATTTAGCATCAGTCTAATCAATCCGACACAGATAGTAAAGCCACAAATCCTGACAAGCCGATCGTTCCGCCTCGGTCACTAGCTCCCGTCCAGTCTTCCAGGAATAGACCTGTACCGCACGAAAACCAGCGGTTTCGAGCTGTGCGATTTGGGCGGCAGCGCGAATGTAGTATTGCTTCAATCGGAAATTGTGGGCTTCATCACGCAGGACAAAGTGATCCATCGTTTGGAGCTGCTGGTAACCGATCGGATAGTTTAACCAATTCAACAATCCTGACATCACGAGATTTACATAGGTTTTGCCAGGATTCCAACTGAGCTGTTGACGCAGATCAAAGTCCCGCTCAAAGGCTGTTAGATGATGACTAGAAAAACAAAAATAACCACCCGATCGCCCGACCCGTTGAACTTCGGCGAGAATCTTCAGCCGATCGGCCTGAATCACATTATCAATCCCGTTGTAGCTAAATAACACAAAATCACAAGCATCATCCGCCACCATCCTCAGATCCCTAGCATCACCCACCACAAAGGTACGCGGATCGACTTGGGGAAATCGAGTTTGGCAAGCGGCGATCATATCAGCGGCGAAATCGATCGCCCGGTAACTCGCAACAACATCGACAAAATGGCTAACGGTGCGGCCCGCTCCCACCCCCAGATCCAGCATCGTCATCGTCGCCAATTGCGGTGCCAACTGCGCCAAAATCGTCACCTCCGCAGGCTGCAACTGCTGCAATTGGCCATAGTAACGCACCACATCCGCCGTTTGGAAGGTGGTTTGGTTCAGGGCATCGATCGGCAGTTGCTCCCGCATCATCCAACCTTGACCATATCCACTACTCCTTTAGAACTCATCCCATATTACCTTACAGGCAAGGGGGGTTGGGCTTTACCGATCGGGCCAAAAAGCGAGAAGTGATGACCGACGCCGAGTCGTCACTGGCAATAAAACCCTCAGTTGATTTTGAAGTAAAACTTTCAGCCGCTGAGAGGCAATTATTTACCAGTCCCTACCAGCCTCTAAGTCATCGTAGTCCGCCAGGATTTCCTCAGTCGTCATACCGGAACTGAGCAGTTCCAAGACAAATTCGACCGGGTAGCGCAGCCTACGAATGCAAGGCTTACCATGACAAATATCCGGATGTTGGATAATGCGCTGAAGCAGTGGCGTGGCCATGGGGCTAATCCGCGAGAATTCTACTCTCAATATAGCGGATTGCCGATCGCTTCAGCCACAGAACTACTCAAACAAGGGATCAATTCCTCTATGCTGGGGGAAAAGCGATCGCACAAATTCGAGACAACTCATGATTCCTGCTTGGCTCATCATCGGCATTACCGCCGTCCTCATCGGCGTCGGACTGAACAAAATCATTGGCGGCGATCAGCGCTGGTTTTTTCGCCTGCGGCGTCCGGCGTGGCTGACCTTTGAGGCCGCAATTCCGATGATCTGGATTGCGATCTTCATTGCGGGCGGCTGGTCGGCTTACAACGTGTGGCAAACCGCGCCGGGGACGACGAGCACCTGGCTTCTGATGGTCGGCTACGCCTTACTGGAAGTGATTATTCTCGCCTATACGCCTGTGATGAGTCGGTTTCGCAGCCTGCGGCTGGGCACGATCATTGGCGCAACGGGATTCTTTTTTGGGCTGGGGCTGAGTGTATTCGTTGCCCCGGTTTCGAGTACGGCGTTTTGGTTATTGCTGCCCTACTTGCTGTGGAGTCCGATCGGGACATTTGTTACCTGGCAGATGATGTTACTGAATCCGGGGGATGTCTGATTTAGGGGGAGATTGATCGGGGCGATCGGGGAACTTTAGATCAGAACCTTCCGTAAACCCGCAGGATCGATCGGTAGTCAATCCTGTATCGCTTAATTACCCCCATATTTATGCACCTCCAGAGTCAATCCCTCGCCCAGGGCAGCAAAGCACTCGAAACCCTCGTGCAGTCCTATCATCCGCTGATCGCCATTGCGACGATGGAAGAAGAACGCGCCACCAATTTGCTCCAGGCCGTGTCCCAGGCCGTCGGCATTCAACTGATGGAATGGAGCGTCACACGCGGCTTGAGTCGGATGCCTCTGCCCGGCATGAACCGCTGGAGCAACGAATTCGCCCCGCCTGGCAACCAATCCTCCACCAGCTACGCCGACACCACCGATCCCGAAAAGCTACTGACCACGCTCCAAGAAAACAGCAGCAAAGCGATTTATCTCCTCAAGGATTTCACCCAGCATTTGGACAATCCGACGATCGTCCGGCAGTTGCGCGAAGTGGCCCAGCAGTTTTCCCAAACCCGATCGGTGATTGTGCTAATCGGCCATGAGCTGGAATTGCCCGCCCAGATCAAGCAGGATGCGGTGTTCTATGACCTCGGACTGCCGGGACCCGATGAACTCGAACAGGTGATTACCGATGCAGTCAAAACCCTGCGGGTGCAAAGTCGGGTGAATGTCAATGTGACCGAAGCGGATATGCGGCGGCTGGTCACGGCGCTGACGGGGATGACATTGAAACAAGCGCGGCAGGTGATTTGTCATGCGGCGCTGGAGGACGGCGAACTCAACGGCAATGACGTCGGCCAAATCCTCGATCGCAAAGCCCAGGTGATTCGCAATGACGGCATTCTGGATTTCTTTCCGGCCAATGATCAAGCGCCGCAATTGGGTGGATTCAAAGGCTTGAAGCAATGGTTGACTGAGGCGAGTATTGGCTTTAGTCCGCGTGCCAAGGCGATCGGCCTCCCGGCTCCGAAGGGGATTTTGATCGTGGGGGTGCAGGGTTGCGGCAAATCGCTGGCCGCCAAGACGATCGCCCAAGCCTGGAAAATGCCGCTGCTGAAGCTCGATGCGGGACGGCTGTACAACAAGTACGTCGGCGAATCGGAGCAAAACTTCCGCCGCGCGATCGCCCTGGCCGAATCGATGGCCCCGACGATTCTCTGGATCGACGAAATCGAAAAAAGCTTCAGTCCCTCCAGTGGCGACGCCGACGGCGGCTTGAGTCAGCGGCTATTCGGGTCGTTCCTCACCTGGATGCAGGAAAAATCGCAATCGGTGTTTGTGATTGCCACGGCGAACGATATTTCCAAACTGCCGCCAGAACTATTACGCAAAGGCCGCTTCGACGAAATCTTCTTCGTGGATTTGCCCGATGCCCAAGAGCGCCAGCAGATTCTTCAAATCCATTTACAAAAGCATCAACAAAACCCCGTCCAGTTCGACTTCCCGCAGTTGTTGCAAGTGACGGAAGGGTTTAGTGGAGCCGAGATTGAGCAGGCGATTATCACGGGCCTATACCGATCGCTCTATCGCCAACAGGCCCTCGATACGGCGTTGCTGGTCAGTACGATTCAGAGCACGGTGCCACTGTCGATCGCCCGCCGCAAGGATGTCGAACATTTGCAGGCGATCGCCAAGACCAGTTTCGTCAGCGTGAAATAACGCAAAACGGCGCGATTCCCGATCGGGAATCGCGCCGTTTTGCGTTCAGCCATAGTGCAAGCACCAATTACTTGCCAGCGGGATAAGGCACATCGGCGAAGCCGAGTTCGACCAATTGGTTGTAGGACTTTTTGCCGAGGTCGCGGGTGGGGTTTTGGCTGCGAATGACTTGGGTCAACAACGGCACCGCCAATTCCGGCTGATTCTGGGCGCGGTGGGCCAGGGCCAGTTGATAGGTCGCTTCGTCGCGCATTTGGGCCGCATCGAGGGCTTTTTTGCGGAGGCTATCGGAAATCCGACTGTCCACGCCCGTAAAGCTGGCGGCGAGTTCTTGGTAGGTATTCGACAGGGTATTAAATACCTGGCGCGATTCTTTGAGCTTCGTGGTGGCGAGGGCGTAGTTGCCACTGGAAACGGCGCGGGCCGCATCGGCCATCAGACTTTGCCCGCCCTTCAGGCTCAAGAAACCCACGGATTTTAGATCCGCACTGTCCCCGGCTTGGTCGGGTGTGGCGGTGGGAATCACGACGGATTGCGATCGGGCCGGGAGCGCGATCGCCAGGGTTGCGAGCATCGCCAGGGAGCCGAGCAGGGCAATTTGACCCAGGGATTTTGTCATGAGTTGTTTCGAGCGAGCAGTTCCAAAAGATTTCATGAAGGCGTCTTGAGTGATTACACAAAAGGGTTTGGCTTACGGATTTTAGCACCGACGGGGATCCATTGGATGTTCCCGCCTCACGCGTCGATCGCACCCACCCGTGAATTGGCCGACGTAGGGCTGGGGTGGAAAGTTCCGGGCGCGATCGGGAATTAGCCGACTACGGCCCAGACCGCCCTGGAATGGAATTCCGGGCTACAGGCGAAAGTCCTACGGACTGAGGATTTAGTCCCTTTGGGACTTTTGCTATTAGCCCGGAATTCCATTCCAGGGCGGTTGCGAGGCGAAGTCAATCAATTTACTCCCAACTTCTGCGATCGCGCCCCCAGAAATCAATACACTGGAGGAACGATTTCAACTCCACGATTTCACTCTAGCGGCGCGCATCATGACGAATTTTTCGACCTCCACCCCCGGCAACAGCCAAATGCCCGACGCCAATCGCGGCATCGTGCTCCAGCGCGGCGGCCAAGAAATCATCCTCGAAAAAATCGCCGATCGCTTCACCGTCGGCCAAATCACCACCAAGCATCCCGAACAACTCGCCACCCAGCTCCACGCCCAATTCAGCCCGAGCAAAACCCCGGACAGCATTGCCGAATTCTTGGTGGATCCAAAGCAGCAAGAACAGTCAATGAAGGCCGCCCGATCGCTCGATCAGGTGGGTTATGCCAGCCACGTTTACCAGATGAAAGGCGATTCCAGTTCGCGGATCTATCTGACCGAAGAAATCACGGTGCAATTTGCGCCCGCTGTCAGTGCGGCGACGATCGCCGCGATCGTCCAGCCCCTGGGTCTGAAGCAAGTCAAACCGATCGAGGATTTGCCGAATACGTTTGTGATGGCGTTGACCCCGACGGCGAAGGAAAATCCGCTGAAGATTACGAATTTGTTGATGCAGCGATCGGAGGTGCTGACCGCCGAACCGAATATCGTGGTGGAAGCGCAGTCCCACTACCGTCCCCGTGATCCGCTCTACCCCCGCCAATGGCACCTCAACCACGGCGGCGGCGCAAATCTGACGCCGGGTTCGCATATTTTTGCGGAGCAGGCGTGGGATGTGACACGCGGCCATCGCTCGATCGTGGTGGCCGTGATGGATGACGGCATCGAAACCAATCACCCCGATTTCCAAGGTCCCGGCAAAATCGTCGCGCCGCGTGACTTCAAGGGTACGGATTTTCAGCCCGATCCGGTGGAGAACTGGGAAGATCACGGCACGGCCTGCGCGGGTGTCGCGGTGGCGGAAGAGAATGGCATTGGCGTCGTGGGGGTGGCTCCGGGCTGTGCGCTGATGCCGATGCGGACGACGGGGTTTTTGGATGACACGACGATCGAGGATTTGTTTGATTGGGCGGTGAAGAAGGGCGCGGCGGTGATTTCCTGTAGCTGGGGACCGAGTGCGGTGAATTATCCGCTGTCGTTGCGCCAGAAGGCGGCGATTACGCGTGCGGCGACGAAAGGACGGCGGGGCAGGGGCTGTGTCATCCTGTTCGCGGCGGGGAATGCGAATCGTCCGGTGAATGGCACGATCGATGAATCGGGCTGGGACAAGAATGTGATTTCCGGGGCGACCAAGTGGTACGGCGGGTTTACGGTGCATCCTGATGTGATCTGCGTGGCGGCTTGCACTAGTCTCAACCGCAAGGCGGCCTACAGCAATTGGGGCAATGAGATTTCGATCTGCGCCCCGAGTAATAATGCCCCGCCGGGATTTGGGTTGCCGAATGTGGGCTATGTGGCGACGCCGCCGCAGTTGCAGACGGATACGCCGGGTTTGGGGATCGTCACGAGCGATCGGTTGGGCACGGCGGGCTATGACCCCAGCAACTTTGCGGGTGAGTTTGGGGGGACTTCGAGTGCTTGTCCTTTGGTGGCGGGGGTCGCGGCGCTCGTGCTATCGGCGAATCCGCAGCTTACGGCGCGGGAAGTTCGCCAAATTCTGGAGCAGACGGCGGACAAAATCGTGGATAACAATCCTGATCCGCAGTTTGGGTTGCGGAAGGGGACGTATGAGAGCAATGGGCACAGTCAGTGGTTTGGGGCGGGGAAGGTGAATGCGCAACGGGCGGTGAATGCGGCGATGAATTTACGGATTAAGGCGTTTCAGACGACGCGTTGGCTTCCGGCTTTGAGCAATAATCCGATCGGGATTCCGGATGGGGTGGAGGCGGGGATTACCAGTCGGATTAATATTGCGGAGGCGGGGACGGTGAAGAATCTGCAAGTGACGGTGGATGTGGAGCATGAATATTTGGGCGATATCACGATCGAGTTGATTGCGCCGTCGGGGGAGACGGCTTTGTTGCAGAATCGCACGTTGGGTCGCCGCACGAAGTTGCAAACGATTTACGATATGCAAAATACTCCGGCTTTGCAACGGTTATTGGAGCAATCGACGAATGGGGCTTGGCAGTTACGGTTAATTGATCCGATTGCTGGGGATCAGGGGAAGCTGAATTGGTGGAAGCTGACGATCGGGGTTTAGGCTGGTGGCGCTAAATCTGGATCGATCGGGTTCAAGGTTCTCGGGCCGCTGCGCGACGTTTCGGGGATCTTATCCCCGCGCCCCTGCCTCTTGGGGGCCTTTAATCCCCCAAACCCCCTTCATGGCTTGTCTGTTGGGGTTATGGGTGAGTTGCTGGGTGTGATCTTTGATGATCATGCTGGTTCGGAGTGTCACGGAGTAATATTCTTGCAATGCTATATTCTGAGTAGCAACTCAGGGATATATGCCGATCGAATTGGTTCCTGCACACTGAATTGTTTTGAGGCGGATAGCCGATCGATGTACCAAGCCGATCGTTCCTTCCAAGGGCATAACTTTTGCTGAGGCGGTCGGTGTTGGGTTTAGAATTGGACGGATAGTTCGTTATTTCTGTAGGTGTTTGCCGTCCGATGACTGACTCGCTGCAACAAGAAGCTCGGGCGATACTCGATCGCCTTGGTGAAGATTCCCAGAGAGCGATGATTCAGACCCTCCCAAACGAACAACTGTCGGCGGCGGCGATTCAAACGTTGCCGGAACATTTGTCTGAATATGTGAAGGTGGCACAGCGGCAAAAGGGATAGCGATCGTGGCAATGCCCCAAGCATCGGTTCCGGCTTCTGTGGTTTCAGTTTTGTGGGCCTGTGGTTTGAAGTGCCGTGGAAGAATTGAGGATTTTGGCTTATACTGCGATTATGAAAGATCTTCTCAAGGATATTTGTTATGCCTGAAGTGATTGAGATTCCACTTGAGTTGACGCAGTTTCAGTTGCCGACGGATGTTCACGATCGTTTGCAGCTTTTGCTCGATCGGCAGGATGGCGGTGAGGTGCTTTCCCCTGAAGAGCGCCAAGAGGCTGAAGGGTTGGTAGAAGTAGCTGAGTTTTTATCCTTGCTACGATTGCGATCGACGCGATTATTATTGATGAAGTAAAACGCAATTTGTTGGTTTGACGGCGACGGGCCGATCGACGGTGCAGGCATTGGGATTAAATCGACCGACGATGGTGGCGATTCGTGGTGAAGAGCGATTATTGGGTCGTCATTCACCAGCATAAATTACGTCGTCGATCGTGCGAAGGATTTCAGAAGGGGGCGATCGCACGGTATCTCCGAAGGAGCATCGTCATGCCAATCGGATCGACATTCTACTCGGCTGGGATTGTCTGATTTTGCTGACTCCGCTGGGCGATATTCAGGAGCATTCGTAACGCTGTGTTCACCGATTCAGCATTTGGAAAAGCGGCGGCAACGTCCGGTTCCAGCAAAACGATATTCGTTCCAGCCCGATACCGATCGACATACTTCCCGCGCACCCCGCCTGCCATGCTGGCAAAGTCATACTCCGGACGTAAGTCATCGTCTAGTTCGTTCTCAGGTTCCTCATTCATACTCAAATGATAACGTATCGACTTTCGCCGATCGAAGTAGTTTCTACGAACTAATCACTTTGAGCCGATCGGGCCACGGTAGAATGAAATGATTCGTTCGATTGACGGTTGTCGTCCAATGGCTGACTCACGTTCTCTCAAACCACAGCGGCGTTGAAATTCTCGATCGAAGGGGCGATCTCACGCAAGTTTTTTGGAAGGGGAAGCGTTTAGTTTTGAGGATTGCTTGTTGACGAAACGGAAATCCGATGATAAGTTGCGATGACATATATTTTCTACTTCCAAACCGAGACGGTGCAATGCCACAATCTAGAACACAGCTTCTCAATCCAGGAAATTCACCACTGATTATTGCTACAGCAGTAGCTGGAATTTTGAATTTGTTTCCTGACACTGCACCAATTGGTGTAGCTGGCAGCATTTTTGTACTTTCCTGGCAAAATGAGCAGGTGGGTAAATTTAAAAAACGTGTTGAAACGAGACTGAATGAAATTGAAAATCACTTGAACCTCAACTCTGTAAACTCACCAGAGTTCATCGAGCTATTGATTCAGGCAATTGAGGCCGCAGCCAGAACAGTGTCTGAACAGAAACATCAAGCTCTCGCTAACGCTTTAGTTGCTTCAATGGTGGAGCCTACTAGTAAATTTAGTGGTAAATCAACAATTATTCGCATTATTAATCAAATATCAGAAGAAGAAATTATTGTTCTCAAAACCTTATTCGATATAGAAGATGATCGCACCAAGGATAATAATACTGACAGAATAGTATTGAAAGAAATTAAAGAGAAATTACAATGGACAGAAGAGGAAGATGTTCTTGTTGTCTGCCAAAGCCTTTTGCAATTAGGACTTAGTAAAGATATCACTTCCTCGACCAGCAGGGCTATTTCATTCTTATCTAGGCAGTGATATGCTGGTTAACTAATCTGGCCTAAATCCGAGGGTTTCATGTCCCAACTTGCGATTGTCGAAGCCTTCTCCGATTTAGCTGATACCCGTCGGAGTGCGGGAAAACGCC
>JANOQX010000201.1:0-1981 GCA_031415035.1 Cyanobacteria bacterium VAR_4_metabat_243 | reverse complement strand
TGAAACGATTTCGTAAATCGAAACGCGGGCCAAAGAAAGCCACAACCAAAAAACCGTTCGACCCAAAACATCCCCATGTCGCCACGGCTCGATTACTCAACAACCAATAGTAGTACAAATACTCACCTTAACAGGGGTAGTCCGTGGACTAAAACAGCTCGGTTGGCTGAGCCTGTCCGCGATCCCACTGTTCATTGTCGGCGCGATCTGGGAGGCGTTCTCGATCCGCTACCTGATTCATCCGCTGACCCAATGGTTGTTGTAGCATTTCGCGAAACGTAATCAAATTTGTAATTTCTAAACTTAACCAGGAGAACACCATGTCACAGAAACTCTCAGATAAAGTCGCCCTCGTTACGGGTGGCACCAGCGGCATCGGGCTTGCCACTGCCAAGCGATTTGTCGCGGAAGGTGCCTATGTCTTTATCACGGGTCGTCGTCAAACTGAACTTGATGCGGCGGTAAACGAGATTGGTAAGAACGTAATGGGCATTCAGAGCGATGTCTCAAATCTGGCAGACCTCGATCGTCTTTACGCCACGATCGAGCAAGAGCAAGGTCGCCTGGATGTGATCTTTGCCAATGCTGGCAGTGGCGAACTCATCCCACTCGGATCGATCACCGAAGAACACTTTGATAAAACATTCAACACCAATGTCAAGGGTCTACTTTTCACTGTGCAGAAGGCACTGCCACTGATACCAGCGGGGGCTTCAATCATTTTGAATGCCTCAACGACTTCCATCAGGGGCACCCCAGCCTTCAGCGTGTATAGCGCCACCAAAGCCGCCGTGCGATCGTTTGCCCGCAACTGGATACTCGACCTCAAAGACCGCCAGATTCGAGTGAATGCGGTTAGCCCTGGTACCATTCCGACTCCCGCTTACAGTAGTCTCTTTGGACTAAGTGAAGAGCAGATGAAAGAATTTGTGAAGAGCGAAGCCAACAATATCCCATTGGGACGAGTTGGCAAGCCCGACGAGATCGCCAAAGCCGTTGTCTTTCTCGCATCCGATGACAGCAGCTTTGTAAACGGCATTGAGCTATTCGTCGATGGCGGCATGGCACAAATCTAGAGGGGGCCTGGTGACACGCTCGCTTCAATTGGGACGTATTGGTCAAGCCGAAGAAATCGCTCCCCAGATCGCTAAACCTACTCAATCATTTTAGACGCAAGGAGGCTGGTATGGAGTATATGCAAGCTGCGGTACTGACTGCTTTTGGTGGAGCTGAGGTGTTTGAATTTCAAAACATATCTAAGCCAGTTCCAAAAGCCACCCAAGTTTTGGTACGAGTATATGCGACCTCGATCAATCCCCTTGATTATCAAACTCGTCGGGGTGACTACAAAGATTTAGTTCGTCTCCCTGCAATTATCGGAGTTGACGTTTCGGGTGTGATTGAAGCCATTGGAGAGGCAGTCACCCGTTTCAAGGTCGGAGATGAAGTTTACTACTCGCCCCAGATTTTTGGAGAGTTTGGTAGTTATGCTCAATACCATGTTGCCGAGGAAATCATTGTTGCAGTTAAGCCGATTAATTTGACCCACGTTGAGGCAGCTTGCTTTCCGTTGGCAGGAGGAACTGCTTGGGATTGCCTTGTAACCAGAGGAAATTTACAAGTCGGTGAGACGGTTCTAATTCATGCTGGAGCCGGTGGAGTTGGTTCGATCGCAATTCAACTGGCGAAAGCAATGGGTGCTTACGTATATAGAATCCATTTGACATCTTTGAGGAGCCTGAATTAGACTATTAACAGTGATTCAATGGAGTTCCCATGGCTTATTCCAGTAATCTTAGCGATGCCGAGTGGCAAGTATTAGAACCCGTTCTGACGGCCACCTTGCCATCAAAAAAAGCGACCCGCCCGAGCAAGTGGACGAAGCGCGAACTATTGGATGGGATGCTCTATCAACTGAAGAGTGGTTGTAACTGGGGTGACCTGCCCCACGACTTTCCGCCTTCCTCGACCGTGTATTGGC
>JANOQX010000200.1:0-31047 GCA_031415035.1 Cyanobacteria bacterium VAR_4_metabat_243 | reverse complement strand
CCAACCAGCCATACACGCAACAACCGATCGCACCCAGAATTAATTGAATAACCGATCGCGAAGGAATTGAACAATCGATCGAATCTGTAATCAATTGAACAACCGATCGTCCTCCCAAATTCCCACACGCAAATCCAAGGCCGATCGCGTGATTGGTTGAGGGCGCGGGATGCGCGCCCCTACGGAGGATAACGGCTTTTGATAAATTCGATCGCCCCTGCCCTATCCCGAATCGCCCCATCCAACGTCGCCCCCAACACCGCCGCCAAAATCGTCTTAAATTCCTTCCCCGGCTTGTATCCCAAATCCCGTAAATCATTGCCATTCAACAACGGTTTCACCTGCGACCACGCCTGCAAATACTGCCGGATCACCCTCCGCACCGTCGATGGCCGCACCGCCACCAGCAACAACAAGCCCCGATCGTACCCCTGCAACAACCCCACCACCTGACTCGGTTTTGCACAGCTCGGTAATGAAGTCGCGATCGCCCCCTCAACGTCAGCCAATTGGGTTAATCGATCGATCCCCTCCGTCGTCAATTGCAAATTCTGCGCCACCGCCGATCGGTATTCCGGCGCGATTCCCGCAATCAACGTTTCCAACAACATTTGCCAATGGACTAATCGATCGTCCGGGTCAAATCGTTGCAGCCAGTATTCCATTCGGCGTAGCTGCCGCCACAATTCTGGTGTTAACTGCAATGTGGCATGAATACATTTCAATGCCTCTAAATCGGCTAACTGCCGGATCGCCGATCGCCAACCATCTGTCTGCAAAATATAGCGCAACTCCGCCTTTAACCGCGTTTGCAATGCGGGCGTCACCTGCTTCTCCGCGACCTGCTGATAAATCCCACTACCGATCGCGTAGCGAATATACTCCTCCGTCTGCGGGTCAAACTGAAACCCCAACCGCGTCGCCAACCGCACCCCCCGAAAAATCCGCGTCGGATCTTCAATAAAACTATTCGGATGCAACACCCGCACCCGCCGCGCCTGCAAATCCGCCACGCCCCCAAAGAAATCCAACATCGCCCCCGCATCCGGCGAGGTCAACCGCAACGCCAACGCATTCATCGTAAAATCCCGCCGATACAAATCCTGCTGAATTGAACTGGCCTCGACCTCCGGATTCGCCGCCGGATAAGGATAAAACTCCGTTCGCGCCGTCGCAATATCGATCCACAACGAATCCAACACCGGATCCTGATGCCACAGCAGCGCCGCCGTCTGAAACTTACCATGCACCTCCAGCCGCGCCGCCGGATACAACGCCTGCAATTCCTGCCCCAACGTCATCCCTGCGCCCGCCGCCGCGCCCTGATGATTGCCATCCACCACCAAATCCAAATCATTCAACATCACAGGTGCATCCCCCGTCGCCAGCAACAAATCCCGCACGCCGCCGCCGACGAGATACAGCTGCCAGCCCCTTGCCTGGGCCTGCTGCGCCGCGATCGCCAACAATTCCTGTAATGGTGCGGCCAGTCGCCCGATCGAGGGTGGTAATGGTTGCGCCGCTGCCCCCGATCGGCGTGCCCAGCCACCGCCATTGCCCGCCCGCTGTCGCAACACATCCGTCCGCGTCACAATGCCCCGCAACGCCCCATCCACCACCACAGGCAACCGCCCAATGTCGTAAGTCACCATCAGGTCTTCGATCGTCGGCAGGGTTGTTTCCGGCGTGATCGTCCGCACCGATCGGGTCATGTACCCCTTCACGGGCGCATGCCCAAACCCATGATGCAACGCAATATCCAAATCCCGTCGCGCAATCATCCCCACCAGTTGCCCCGCGCCATCCACCACCGACAGCCCCGAATGCCCATAGCGCAGCAAGATCCGTTGCGCCTCCACAATCGTCGTCGTCGGCACGATCGTCCGCACCGGGGCCGACATCATTGCCCCCGCCGTCACCGCTGGCGGCACCTGCTCCCCAAAATCCGCCACCAGTTGCGCGAATACCGCCGCCGGATCAGCGACATGGACGGTCGCCGCCGCCGCCGCCGCATGCCCCCCCCCGCCGATCGGCCCAAACAATTGCGCCAAGTCCGTCCCCGCGATCCGCGATCGACCAATCACGGTCAGGACTGGCCGCGCCCCCCGCACATAGTGATGTCCCAGCAACAGCCCATCCAGCATGGTCAGTTCCATCAACTGCGCAGCCACACTCGATAGACCCGTCACATAGTTCGGGGTCGCCAACTGCACCCAGCCGATCGTCTGCCCCTGCACCGATCGACGGGCGAGTTGGGCCAGGGCCGTTTGCAGCAGGGTTTGCAATTGGGGCGAGAGGCCCGGATTGACGTATGTGCCCACGGTTGCGATATTCACCCCCTGAACCATCAGCCAAGCCAGCGCCTGGGCATCGCGGGGTGTCGTCTGAGCGTAGGTGAGTGAACCCGTATCGACATGAATCCCCAGCGCCATGGCCGTCGCCTCCGCGATCGTCAACGGCACCGCCTGGGCTTGTAATTGCTCCACCATGAGCGTCGTCGTCGCGCCCACAGCGGCGATCGTTCGGTGCACTGTGGCAATGTCACTGACCGACTCGCCGTGGTGATCGTATAGCCGGATCGTGATTCCGGGTTGATCCAGCCATGCCGCCGTTGCGCCCAGTCGATCGCGCTGCTGGGTATCGACCACATATAGGGTCTGAATTTTGGCGGGGTTCACCGATCGGCGTTCAATCAGCGCAAACTCATCCCGATACAGCGCCAAAAAGTCCCGCACCGCCGGATGTGCGCCGCCCGCCAAGACGATCCGACTGCCGGGATGTAACCGCGATAAACCGACCGCTGCCCCCAACGCATCAAAATCGGCAGTCGTATGGCATAGAATCAAATCCATTTTTCTGGTAGTTTCTTATCATGGGCGAATTCCGATCCCGCACTTGTAGCTTACATGGTGTGACCGATCGGGGTTTGGTGTTGCTTGAAGTTTTTGCTGTATTGGGAGAGAACGATGGGTATCGTATTTGACTTATTCCTTGGGGCACTCGTGCTGTTTTCCTTCGTGATGATCGTGGCAGTCCCCGTACTCTACGCTTCGCCGCAGAATTTTGATCAGTCGAAAAAGCTGCTGTATTTGGGTTCCGGCGTTTGGGGGATCCTCGTCGTCGTGGTTGGCGTCCTGAATTTCTTAGTGGCCTAGCCGGATTTGGGGGTTGCTGCTGGTTCTGGCTTGGCGGAACAAAACTCGTACAAACCAACTATTTATTCGATGCAGACCCGCGCGATTGATCGATCAATCGCGCGGGTTTTCTGTTGGCGATCGGCCCCGCTTGCCCTTAGAATTAGGTAACGGAATGTAACAAATCCCCGATTTGTTCTAATCTGGCTCAAAAGTTTTTAGGTCGCCGATCCGATGTTTACCTTGCCGCCCGATCCCGACTTGTTGAAGCAGGTGCTTGCACCGTTGCTGGAAGATTTATTATATTGGTTTGACCGATCGCGGCAACTGCTGGAAGCGGAGTCCCTGGACTTTATGGCGGCGGTGGATCAGCAGGCCATGCTCGATCGGGTGCTCGAAGCGCAACAGGCCGTGGGTGTGGCCCAGAGTTTGCTGGCGGCCACCGATGGCCAGGCGGGGGTGGAGATGTCCTTAATGATGGACTGGCACAAACTCGTCACGCAATGCTGGGCTTTGAGTATGCAACATCGATCGGCCGCCTAAAGCCCCCAGCCCGCGAGGGTCAAACCCAGTTGTAAAAAATCGTGTATCGCGCCGAAGTCACCACCCAGATTGGGCGATCGTCTGGCACACTAGAGGAAGTATTCCATCCCCGATCGAATCATCCGAATGCTCAGGCTACCTATCCATTCAGGCTGCCTAGGGAGATTGTAGTCATGCTTCAGATTCTGTATATTTTGGCCTTTGCGATTGTCGCCTTTTTGGCAGTGGGCAATCTGATCCGCAGCATTTTGACGTTGGGGGCAGAAGCAACGCGCCCAGTTAGCCCCCGATCGCGCCTCAGTCAGCGGGCGGCGACCTTGCGCGCCTCTCATCCCGAATTGCTCGACGCCAATGGCCGCGTGATCGAAGAGCCATTGCTGGTGATGAAGTCGATGACCGTGGAAGATGCGCGGGAACGCCTCGATGCGATTTACCGATCTTCGCCGGGTGGGGAATCCAGCAGTTCCAATGCGGAAGAGTCTGAGTAGGATGAGAGGCGTCACCCCATTCACCGTAGGTGCGTGAGCCATGCCCGTCCCCAAACTCAATCTTGCGCCGTTGACCCAATGGGTCGGTCAGCGGGCGCGCCAATGGCGTTGGCCCGATCGGGCCATGACGGATCGGGTCATGGGCTGGTTTAAGGTGGACGAAGCCGAAGTGGCGAAGATTCTGGAGCAGGTGCGGCAGTCATTGCCGACGACGGAAGCGATTTTGGTGGGCAAGCCGCAGACGGGTAAAAGCTCGATCGTCCGGGGCCTGACGGGCGTCAGCGGCGACATCGTTGGCCAAGGCTACCGGCCCCACACCCAGAACACCCAACGCTATAATTTCCCCACCGATGCCCTGCCGCTGTTGATCTTCACCGATACGGTGGGACTCGGCGATGGCGTGCAAGCCACTTCAGCGGTGGTGCAGGAACTGGTGGGAGAATTGCCCCCCGGCGCAGCCAAACCCAGTGAGAACGCCAAAGTCATCATCCTGACGGTCAAAGTCACGGACTTCGCCACCGCCACCCTGCGCGACATCGCCCACCAAATCCGCACCCAACAGCCGCATATTCCCTGCATTCTGGCCATCACCTGTTTGCACGAACTTTATCCACCGGATTTGGCCAACCACCCGGCCTATCCCCCCGATGCCGCCGCGATCGGCCGGGCCGTGACCCAGATTCAAGCCGACTTCAAAGGGCTGTACGATCGGTGTGTGCTGTTGGATTTCACGCTGGAAGAAGATGGCTTTGACCCGGTGTTTTATGGCTTAGAAGCATTGTTGGACAGTCTATCCGGCTTGCTGCCCGAAGCCGAATCGCGGGCGATCGCCCAATTGTTGGATCAGCGCGTCGGGGGTGATGGGCCAGTCGTCGATCAGCTCGGCCAGCTCTACCGCGATGCGGCCCGCCGTTACATCCTGCCGTTTTCCTTGATGACGGGCACCTTGGCGGCGGTGCCCTTGCCCTTTGCCACAATGCCCGTGCTGACGGCGGTGCAAATTACGATGGTGGGCTTACTCGGTCAGCTTTATGGTCAGAAGATCAAGCCATCCCAGGCTGGGGCCTTAGTCAGCGCGATCGCCGGGGGCTTTTTGGCCCAATTGATTGGTCGGGAACTGGTGAAATTCATTCCCGTATTTGGCAGCGTCGTGGCGGCATCTTGGGCCACGGCCTACACCTGGGCCTTAGGCGAAGCCGCCTGCGTGTATTTTGGCGATCTGATGGGCGGGAAGACACCTGACCCCGATCGGATTCAGGCGGTGATGAAGGCATCTTTTGCGGAAGCGCAGGAGCGGTTTAAGTCATTGTCGGGGAAGTCATAAGCTGGGGCCGATCACTCAGTAAATGTTTCGACTAACGGGGTAATCGGCTCGCCCAAACGCTTAAAGTCCTTGGGATTGAGCGTGCATATGCGATCGACTGCGACTTTTAGGGCGGCTTCGGCAATGAGGGCATCGAAGATGACGCCTCCTGGTAAGTTCAAGTTGACCAATCGCGTGATGGCATGCTGATAATCTTCAGTCTCTAAGGTGATGCAGGTAAAATGTGTCAGGTGGCGTTGCAGAATCTGGGCGACATCGATCGGGGTGAGCTTGGGCGATCGGGGAAATCTGGTCAGGACGGAATATGTCTCCGGCAGCGTATGGTTACTCAAAAAGCCTTCTAATTCTTGGTTGTAGACTTCGAGTAGCTTCGCCAATGCAGACGAATGCTGTGGATGTTCCGGTAATGCGGCGGCAACCAAAACCGATGTATCCAAGAGCACCTTTACCATTTCATCAAATCCACCGTGCGATCGTCACGCAATGTTTCGATCTGCTGCACCACCCAATTTGGATTAAGTCCCTGTTCGGAGGTTTTGGCCACGAGCATCCCATGCACTTCCTGCAATCCTCGGCTGACAGCGGTCATCGGCGGTGTTGAAAGGGGCTGGGCAGAATGTGTCTGCAACGATCGGGCGTATTGCAGCACGGCCTGTTGATCGCGATTGGGCAAGACCCGGAGTGCGGCTAACAGTGACTCTTCCAATGGCAGGGATTGCATCAGGATGCGCCTCAAAGTGCTTTGTGGTCGAACTGTTTCTAGTATAGTCGGCGAATGAGTTGCATCGCCTGGGTATCGTCAAATTTTGTCTGACCCCACAATTTGTTAGACTAGAAACCTGTCCAAGGCCCCATCGATCCCCACCATGACAACCGCCGCGCCCCTGCCCGCCACCCTCGAAAAAATCGTCAAACGGCTGCAAAACGTCACTGACCCCAAACAGAAATACGAACGTCTGATTTTGTTCGCCCGCAAGTTGCCCGAATTCCCCGACGCCGATCGGATCGAAGCCAACAAAGTCGCTGGCTGCACTTCCCAGGTGTTTATCACCGCCCACCTCGCCAGTGGCAAAGTCAAATTCGATGGCGACTCCGATTCGCAATTGGTTAAAGGCTTGGTCGCGATCCTGGTGGAAGGGCTGAATGGGTTGACGCCCAAAGAAATCCTCACCCTCACCCCTGATTTCATCCAAGATACGGGGTTGAACGTCAGCCTCACGCCCTCAAGGGTCAACGGCTTTTACAACATTTTCAAAATGATGCAGCAGAAGACGTTGCTCGCCAGTGCCGAGGCTTAAATCCCAAAAATCAAACAAAGTGCTGTTCGACCACGGCGACGAGCTTCGCCGTCCAGGTTTCGACCAATTCCGCTGTCTCGGCCTCGACCATTACCCGCATCAATGGCTCCGTGCCCGAAGCGCGGACTAAGACGCGACCCCGATCGCCCATTGCGGCTTCTGCCTCACCGATCGCGGCCTGCAATTCCTGACATTCCTGCCAGTTGAGGCGTTTTGTCCGATCGTCTACCCGCACATTGCGCAAAATCTGGGGATAGGTCTGGAAGCTCTGATCCACTAACGCTGCCAAATCGCCGCCGCCGCGCTTGATCAGCACCGCCAAATGCAATGCGGTCATCAGACCATCGCCGCTAACGCCGAACTGCGGACAGAGGATGTGGCCGGATTGTTCGCCGCCGAGGGCGGCCCCGCGATCGACCATTTCGGCATGAACGTACTGATCGCCCACCGCCGCCCGGATTAGCTTGCCCCCCGCCGCCGACCAGGCGCGTTCAAACCCCAGGTTCGACATCACCGTGGCGACGATCGTGTTGTCCGGGAGCTGACCTTGGGCCATGAGTTGCTTGCCCCAGAGGTACAGAATGTAGTCGCCATCGACGGTGCGACCCTGGGCATCGACCGCCAACACCCGATCGGCATCGCCATCAAAGCCAAAGCCGACCGTAGCGCCAGCGGTTTTCACCGCATCGCCGAGGATTGCCAGGTGGGTTGAGCCGCAGTTGACATTAATCCGATCGCCGTCGGGGGTCGGGTGCAATTCCGTCACATCCGCGCCTAACTGGCGGAATGTCGCTGTGGCGGTGCGTGTGGCCGCGCCCCAGGCGAGGTCGAGTACGACTTTCAGGCCCGCGAGGGGTTGCGGGGTGGTTTGGGTCAGGGGGTGGACGATCGCCCCCAGGTAGGTGGCGATCAAATCGGGCCGGAGCATGTGCTGTCCCCATCGGCTCACAGGTAGTTCTGCGACTTTGCCACGCAGGGCCGCCTCGATTTGCTGTTGCAAGGCGGGGGCGAGTTTGCTGCCATTGCGGCCAAAGAATTTGATCCCGTTGTCTTCGGGCGGATTGTGGCTGGCGGAAATCATCACGCCGCCGATCGCCTTCGTGCGGTGGGCGATCGTGGCCACCACGGGCGTCGGACACAGGCCCAAATCCCACACATCAATTCCTGCCGCATTGAATCCCGCCGTCAGGGCGGTGCCGAGCATGGTGCCAGAATTGCGCGAATCCCGGCCCAGAATAATCGGCCCTAAATCTGGTTCGGCTTGGCGCAGGACTTGGCCCGCCCAGTAGCCGACTTGCAGCGCCAAGGGGGCGGTGAGCAACTCCCCCGCCTGGCCGCGAATGCCATCAGTCCCAAATAACTGCGATGCAGGCAAGTCCACCTGCCCCCACGATCGCGGGGCTAAATCATCCGATGGCATGGCATTCCTCTGTTCTCTGGGTAACGGGCGGGTGAGCGCTTAGGCCGACTCGATCGGGTTGAGCAACGACTGAAATTCGGCCCAACTCAGATCGCGCTGAATATAGCGCGGATCGTTGGGATTGTAAGGGCTTTTGAGCCGATCGATTGACTGAATCGCGGCATTCTCCGGGATCACCGGGATATCCGGGTCAAAGGCCGTCGCACCCATGAGCGAGCTGGAAAAGCCCTTGAAAATCGCCACCTGATCCGGTTTCCCGGCGATGTCGATCGTCACCAGCAACACCTCGTTGGGATGTGCCAAGCTATATTGTTCCAAACGGCGGCCGATCGTCACGGTCATCACACGATTAAAAAACGACTGGTAAAAACTACTGGCCGAGGGCGGTGCGTTTCACCTTACCCAACCGGAAGAACATGAAGTAGCTCAACATCAACCCATAAATCACTAAACCCATAATCCCCAGGGTGCCCAAAAACCACGGCTTGGTCGAACTGTGCAACAGCGCGTGGAAGCCCCAAGGGGCTTGGAGCCAGATGCTACAGGCAGCATCGGTCTTGAGCTGACTGTGGGAAACGAAGGCGCAACGCAGACTGGAAAGCTGAAACAAGCCGCCGATCGCGCAATAGATCGACAGCCCCCAGCGCCAACTGGTGGTCAGGAGCTTGAGATTGCTGTGGGGCAGATCGCGAATTTCGTCGTTGATGTCGATCCAGAACCACAGGCTGATCGGAATCAACACCATGGCCAGCCAACCCGACAAAAAGCCGATCGGCAATGCGCCAATCAGTAAGTACACCGTAATCCCCAGCAGGCTTGCGACCCGCCAATAAATCACCAGCAACTTATAGATTCCTTCCGACCGATTCAGGAACGACCAAGCCACCAATACCAAAGGTACCAGCACTGCGAACACCACAGCCAGGCGATAGTCAGTCCAGACAGCCGCTGCCATCCAAGGAGGAACTTGCATGCAAAAAACGACGCCAATGCGCGCTCATAACGAGAATAATCCGGTTCATACGATAACATCCCAGCGGCGCGTGGCGCAGTGGGTTTCGTGAATCCGGGCCAAATTGGGGCCAAATCAAAGCCGCCTGTGCATCACATTGCGCATGGCGGCTCCGTTGGGTTACATCGCATCGGGAATCCTCTAAGGTGCCCGATGAACGCGAATGACCATTTAGTCTTCGTAGATCCGGCATTCGACGGCGTCAGGGTTATCGCTACAGTAGTTTTCGAAGTTCGTCTTGGGCTTGACTTGGTTTTGGTGGGCGGCTTCCGCTTGCACCTCTTCAACCGCATCCCAAGCAGCAGCGCATTCCGGCGAGGTCGCGCCCGTCAGGTCACAGACGGTGCGCGCATTGGTGCGCTCTTCTTCAACGATCGTTTCGATTTTGGAAGTTGTCGTGGTCATTTGATTTTTAAGCTCCGTCACTCTCGATGGTTTTATGCTAACGCGCTTTTCGGTGATCGGCTAGCCTCTGCAATGGAGTCTTAACCGAATGCGGGCGGAACGAATCCTTTGCATTGAGTCGCCTCTATTTACATGCCAAATCGCCCCACGCAAAATCATCCGTGAAATCACGTGAAGTCGGATTAACTGCGGCGTTTGAGCGAATGCATTGGGGACAGCGATCGTTGATTTGGCGATCGGGGAAATTCCAGTCGAATTGTGGCGCAGCTCCGATTTGGTGTCGCAATTGACCTAAACTGAGAGCGTACTAACCCGACAATCGTAAACCGCAAAATTTCATGTCCGAAGCGATGCAATGGTCGAGCGTTATTTCCAAGCAGCCCTCGTTGGAGGCGGCCATTAGCGAAGTGGTCGATCGGGCGCGCGCCACGCTTCAAGGCCCGCCGACCGTGGGCTTTTTGTTTGTGTCTTCGGCCTTTGCCAGCGAGTATCCGCGCGTGATGCCGCTGATCCGGCGACATTTTCCCGATTTGCCGATCGTCGGTTGTGGCGGTTCGGGGATTATTGGCACCGATGCCCAGGGCATGGTGCAGGAAGTCGAAGATGATATGTTAGTTAGCCTCACGTTGGCGGTGTTGCCGAATGTGGCGGTGCAGTCGTTTCACGTGGAAACTGATGCGTTACCGGATTTAGATGGTTCGCCGAATGCTTGGGTCGATCGGATTGGCGTCGATCCCGCCTGCGAACCCCAGTTTGTCGTGTTTGTCGATCCCTTGTCCGATGGGATCAATGACTTTTTGGCCGGGTTGGACTACGCCTATCCGGGGATGCCGAAGATCGGTGGCATGGCCAGCGCCGGGTTTGGTTCGACCAAGAGTGGCTTGTTCTGTGGCGATCGGTTCCATCGCACCGGGGCCGTGGGCATGGCCTTAAGCGGCGATATTGTGTTGGATACGATTGTCGCTCAGGGCTGCCGGCCCGTGGGTTCGCCCTATTGGGTGACCGAGAGCGAACGCAATGTGATCCTCGGTTTGAGCGCCGACGGCGATCCCGACCAATCGGAAAAACCGCCGTTGGAAATGTTGCGGGAGATGGTGGCGGATCTCGGTGAGGCGGATCAGGAACTGGCGCGGGATGCGTTGTTTGTCGGCATTGCCCAAAACGCCTTTAAACAAGATTTGGAACCGGGTGATTTCTTAGTGCGAAACCTGCTGGGCTTTGATCCACGCCAAGGCGCATTAGCGATCGGCGATCGAGTACGGGCGGGGCAACGGATTCAATTCCACCTGCGCGATGCCTCGGCTTCGGCGGAAGATTTGGAGGTATTGATGCGCCGCTACCGCAAAACCGCCATGGGCAAACCCAAACCCGTCGGAGCCTTGATGTTCTCCTGCCTCGGTCGCGGTAAAGGCCTGTACGGCGAATCGAATTTCGACTCCGGGGTGTTTGCGGACTACGTGCCGATCCCACTTTCCGGCTTCTTCTGCAACGGCGAAATTGGCCCCGTCGAGGGTTCCACCTTTCTCCATGGCTACACGTCGGTGTTTGGCATTGTCCGATCGAAGCACTAATCGCCTCAAGCCAAGGTCGTTTTGCCCGCAAAATAGTCGTCTAATTGTTGTCGATGGTCGTGGGATAGCCGTCCCGTGGGGATTTCGTGGGGATGGAAGGCTTGGACATCGATCGTCTCGACTGGATCAACCCGCATTTCGCCATCGGCATCGACTTCGACCACCACGCAGATCGAATGGATGCGTGGATCCCGATCGAAGCTGGAATAGACCCCCACCAGTCGCCGGATCTGGATCACCCGCAGCCCCGTTTCCTCAAATAATTCTCGCACTGCGACCGTGGTCAGCTCTTCGCCCCAATCGACCATGCCGCCGGGCAGGCCCCACAGCCCGTTATCCCGGCGTTTGGTCATGACGATCCGCCCATCGGGTAGCCGCGCAATGACGCTGGTGCCCGTGACCGGATGCCGAAAAATGACACCCAAGGCTGATTTTGCAAAATGCCAGATTCGCCGCATAGAAAAAGTTTTCGGAGTACCAACCCCAACGAAGTTCGCCGATCGCCCCAAGCGTCGATCACCCGGTATGGTACCAAACGATGTTCAAATCGGCGCTCCAATCCCAGAATTCGGGCACTAAACTTTAGATTCGCCGCCCGATGGGCGACCACCGACGGTTGGTCATCGGCCCCCTAGGGAATGTCATTGAGTACCGCTAGAGGATGAGTTTCGGGCTTCACCTTAAGATAGATCTGGGCGATTTTGCCGTCGGGATCAATCAGGAAGGTGTTGCGGGTGATGCCCATGTATTCCTTGCCCATGAATTTCTTCAGGCCGTAGCTTTCGTAGGCGGTGGAGAGTTTTGTATCTTCATCAACCAAGAGCGAGAAGGGCAGACCGAATTTTTCGATGAATTTCCCGTGGTCTTTGGCGCTATTTAAGCTGACGCCGAGGATGACGGCATTTTTGCCCGTGAAGTCGTCAAAGTTGTCGCGGAAGGCGCAGGCTTCTTTGTTGCAGCCGGGAGTGTTGTCTTTGGGATAGAAGTAGAGGACGACCCATTTGCCTTTGAAGTCTTTGAGGGCGATGGTTTCGCCAGTTTCGTTGGAGACGCTGAAAGCAGGGGCGACATCGCCGATCGTTAAAGCCATGGTGATACATTCGTCCGGTCAGCTTGCCGAGGTAATCTACCACGCATTGGGCGACAGGGTGCGCGATCGCTACAATGGAGATGGCATGATTCGGTGAACTGTGATGACCGATCGAGAACCTGCCGAACTTCCCCCAGCAATTTTGGAGTTGCGGCGTTTGCTTAAAGAAGGCAAGCCACTTCCAGCCGACTTTGATCGAGACCAGGAAAAGTTGTTATATCTGCGGAAGAAGCATCATCTGTGAGTGATTGGCGAATTGATTGACTCGGCAATTCACCCGCCCCTCGACTGTAAGTCGGGGCTAACAGCACAAGTCCCGAAGGGACTGAATCCCAGTCCGTTAGGACTTTCGCTTGTAGCCCCGACTTCTAGTCGAGGGGCGATTTGGCGGCGAAGTCGGACAAATCCTGAATCCGCCAACCACCGGTGAAAATCACTCCCCCAACCGCTCCTTCGCCCTTCCCAACGCCTCCCGCACCTGCTCAAACCCCGTCCCCCCATAACTATTCCGAGCCGCCACCACCTGACGCGGCGCGATCGCGGCATAAATGTCATCCTCAAATGCCGGATGCAAGGCCTGCCACTCGTCCAGGGTCAAATCCTTCAACAACTTATTCGCGGCCAGCGAAGTCCGCACGACTTTGCCCACGAGGTTGTACGCCTCCCGGAAGGGGACGCCCTTGGTCGCCAGATAATCCGCCACATCCGTCGCATTGGAAAAATCCTCCGCCACTGCCTCGGCCAACCGTTGCGGCTTGAACTGCAAGCCCTCGTCGAATAGAATCGTCATCGCTTCGAGGCAGGCTTTCACGGTTTTCACCGCATCGAATAAGCCCTCTTTGTCTTCCTGAAAATCCTTGTTGTAGGCCAAGGGCAATCCTTTGATCACCACAAGCATCGCCTGAAGATGGCCAAACACCCGACCCGTTTTGCCCCGGACTAGCTCCGGCACATCGGGATTTTTCTTTTGCGGCATGATGCTTGACCCGGTGGCGCAGGCGTCGGTCAAGGTCACGAAGCGAAATTCCTGGGAGGCCCAGAAAATCACTTCTTCCGAAATCCGGCTCAGGTGGGCCATGACCAAACTGGCAGCGGCGAGAAATTCCACGACAAAATCCCGATCGCTGACCGCATCCAAGCTATTGCCGTAAATCCGATCGAATCCCAGCAATTCGGCGGTGTAATGCCGATCGATCGGAAAGGTGGTTCCCGCTAAAGCACCTGCACCGAGGGGCGAAATATTGACGCGCTGACTGACATCGCCGAGGCGTTCCCAGTCCCGATCGGCCATTTCGACATAGGCCAAAAGGTGATGGGCGAGGCTAATCGGCTGTGCCCGTTGTAAATGCGTATAGCCGGGAATTAGGGTTTCCACGTGGACTTCGGCGTGGTTGATCAGTGCTTGCTGATAGGCCCGCAGGGACGTGCGGATCTGACTGATTTGATCCCGCAGATAGAGCCGGGTATCGGTACCCACTTGGTCATTGCGCGATCGGCCCGTGTGCAGCTTTTTGCCGACGTCGCCGCAGATTATGGTGAGGCGCTTCTCGACCGCGAAGTGAATGTCTTCGTCTTCGATCGTCGGGTGAAAATTTCCGGCACGGTGTTCGGCGCGAATCTGTTCGAGTCCAGCGATTAGCTGTTCTCCTTCCTCGGCGCTGATAATGCCTTGTTTTGCCAGCATCTGTGCGTGGGCCTGGGAACCCGTCAAATCGTATTCAATTAGGGCAATATCAAAGCCAATACTGGCATTAAACACCGCGATCGCGGGGTGCAGTTTGCCTTCGAACCGCTGGCTCCAGGTTTGGGATGCGGGTTGGGGGTTGGGGGTAGCAGCGCCGCTCATGGGGTTAGTTCACAATCACTGTAGGCAATAGGCAGTATAAGCCATGGGATTGCCGATTCCCTACAGTGGGTGATGTGGCATGGGCTAACCGTCGAACGATCGCGATCGCTTTGAGCCGATGGCTTTAGCCGTAGGTGGTGAAGGTTTTGGCCAGATAGCCGAAGATTGCGCCGAGCAGGAAGGCCCAGACTTGACCCGTCTTGACGACGCCATTCCACCATTTGCCGATGTCGCCGCCGAGATCGGTCTCCTTGAACTTGGTGGCAACCGTCGCCCAATCATGGGGCATGGGCCAGAAATCGATACTGCCGAGGTGGTTGAAGTCAAGCTGCCCCAACACCTGATTCCAGTGGCCCAAATCCGCTGTATATGTCTGGATTAAATTGATCATGGTGTTCGCGACTCCTCAAAACATGCACTAAACAATGTTGTCCTACGTTATTCTGCCCGCTAAATCAGGAAGAACTGGCAAAGGGACTCTGGCTACAAGTTTACAGCCAACTTTGCGAGATGCACGGATTCTCTAGAGCATCGTGCGGCTGGGGGCGGCGGCGGGGTTGAGGGCGGTGGTTTCTGACCGACCGGAGGTCATCACCGGAATGGCGCGGGGCAGATCGACCCGAAAGGTGGAGCCGTGACCCGGTTGGCTATTGACCGAAATCTGGCCGCCCATTAGCTGCACCAGCCAGCGGGTAATCGCCAGTCCCAGTCCGGTGCCCGCATGGCGACGGGTCATGCTCTGATCCACCTGCCGAAATTCCTCAAAAATCCGGCTAATCTCTTCATTCGCAATGCCAATCCCGGTGTCGCTGACCAAGATCACGATCTGATCGTGACTGACTTCCCGGACTTCCACCCCGATCGTCCCGACTTCAGTGAACTTGATCGCGTTGGACAGCAGATTCACGATCACTTGGCGCAACCGTTTGCTGTCATTGACAATTTCCGGATCCTCAAGCCGGATACTGAGGTCGAGTTGGAGCTTTTTTTGGTCGGCGAGCGATCGCAGTTCGGCGGTGGTGGCTGATAGCAAATCGGTGATGCGAAACCGTTCGGGCTTCAGTTCGAGCCGTCCGGCTTCGATTTTGGACAAATCTAAGATGTCTTTGATCAAGCTCAGGAGATGCTTGCCGTTGTTCAAAATCCGATGCACCATATCCACCTGCGCCGGGGACAGCTCGCTCTGGCGCAATAGCAGTTGGGAAAAGCCGATGATCGCATTCATCGGAGTGCGCAGTTCGTGGGACATTGTGGCGAGGAATTGGGACTTGAGTTGGGCCGCTTCGAGCAGGCGCATGTTTTGGATTTGGATCTGTTGGCGTTGGGTTTCGAGTTCGCGGTTTTGTTGGGCCAGGATGGTGTTTTGGAAGGCGAGGCGTTCTTCGCGTTCTTCCAGCGTGTTGATTAACTGGGCGTTGGTGAGGGCGATCGCGGCTTGTTCCCCAAAGGCAATCAGCCGTTGCAGTGAGGCTTCGTCGAAGGCGTCGGCTTGTTGCCAATTGCCCACGGCCAGCACCCCGAGACGGCCACCCTGGGGCGCTTCGATCACGACGGCGCAAAGGGCGGCGGGGAGCTTTTGGCCCAGGTTGGTGCGATGCTCGGTGCGCGATCGGGGGTGATCGGTGGGGGTCATGCGGATGACTTGGGATTCCCCGGTTTGGAAGACTTCGCCGAGGATGCCAAAGTCGGGATCGAGGGTGGATTCGAGGCCCCAGATGTCGCGGGTGCCGACGGTGGCGGTCAATTCCAGCTTTTGGGTCTTGGGATTGTGCAGGACGATTAAGCCAAATTCGGCGCGGGGGATCGTGTCACAGATCGCGTCAATCATCACCTGCAACAGGCCGGGTAAGTTGCTGAGGCGTTGGTTCAGCAGGTCGGTGAGTTGTTGGAGGGTGCTGATTTGCTGCTGCTGTACGGCGCGGTCGTGGTCGGCGGATTGGCGTTCGGTGGCGGTGGCTTGGACGATCGCCTGGAGCTGTTTGTGCGCTTCCTTAGTTTTGTGCATCTCTTTCAAGGCGGCAGCGGCTTTGACTTCGGTGCGGCGCAGGCGCACGGCATTCCAGACGCGGTGATAGAGGGTGTCGGGCGCGAGTTCGGGTTTCGAGAGAAAGTCCCCAGCCCCGGCGGCGAATAGCATCTCGGCGTGGCGCTGATTATTTTCGGGCAGGAGCAACAGGGTGGCGATCGGCCAGTCTTCCTGCTGAATCTGCTTCACCAGTTGGAGGGCATCGTCATTCGGTAAGTCGGCATCGATCAAGACGCAGTCAAATCCTTCGCTTTCCAGGGCGGCGATCGCCACGGCGCGACTCTCGACTTCCACCGCCGGAAACTCGATCCCCGCCAACTGCAAGGATTGGCCGATCAACATCCGATCGACGGCACTATCATCGACCACCAGTAGCTTCAGATTGGATTCCATACAGAGGTTGTAGCACAGTCGGGGGGATGACAGAATCTATCAAAAGGTGATTTTCGGTGGGCGGCGACTCCGTCTTCGGAGGGGCGAGGGGGCGGGGAATTTGGGTGAATCGCCACAGAACCCCTTACAATCAAATCCAGGTGGGTGAGGCGCGCTGGGGTTTGTGAAGGGATGATTAATATCCTTCCAGCGGAGGCTTTATGGCTCGGGGCAATTACGGGGGGCGGGGGGGTGATCCTGGGGTAGTTCTCTACCATTGGGCATACGCACATCGCCAAATTGCGGAGAATTGCCACCGCCGAGGGGGGGAGATTTCAAGATTTCTTGAAATCTACCTAGACCCGCAGTCATACGCCTTAAGAGATGCCATCGTAGTGATGGGGGAAACTGGATTCCGGGCATCTTGAAGTACAGACTCTCTTTTAAAAAACTGTGGAAGTTGTTTCTAATGAATGACATTCGGATTGCACTGATTGAGGATCATGACCTCACCCGCGTGGGAATGCGGACAGCGCTCCAACAGAAGCCCGGCTTTCGGGTGGTCGGGGAGGCATCGAACGCGAATGATGGTCTGCGTCTACTGAATATGTCGAAGCCCGATGTGGCGATCGTCGATATTGGCCTGCCGGATATGGATGGGATCGAACTCACCCGGCGGTTCAAGGCGACCCAAGCGGACTTGGCCGAGACGGCGGATACGAAGATTTTGATCTTGACCCTCCAGGACTCCGAAGAAACCGTGATGTCGGCCTTCGCGGCGGGGGCGGACTCCTACTGCATGAAGGATGTCAGCCTGGATCAGTTGCTCGAAGCCCTGCGCGTGACGCGGGAAGGGAACGCCTGGATCGATCCGGCGATCGCCAAGATTGTCCTCTGTCAGGCGAAGTCACCCACATCCTTGCTGCGGGCCGAAGCGGTGATCGGGGCGGATGGCAAACCGATCGAATCCTACGCCCTGACCGAGCGGGAACTGGAAGTGTTGCAACTGATTGTCGATGGTCACAGCAATGCCTCGATCGCCGACAAGCTATTCATCACCGTGGGTACGGTCAAAACCCACGTGCGGAATATTTTGAACAAGCTCTGTGCCGATGATCGGACGCAGGCGGCAGTGCGGGCCTTGCGATCGGGCCTGGTCTGTTAGGGTGGCCCAGTGGCCCCGTCCGACTTCAATAATTTTGCGGATGCGGACTTGGCTGACGGCGACAGAATAGGGCATGATCGAATGCGCTCGCTCCGGCCCCCGTTGGTTGGCCAGGACTGTGGCGGTGCTTGCTCCCTTGTCGTCTCACCTTTTTCCAACTGTTATGGCAGGGATTGCCCCGACTACCCGTGCTGAATTAACCCAACGTCGTAAGCTGCTCCGGCGGCAACGGCGAGCCGTGCGTTGGCGATCATGGCTGCGCTTTATGGTGGTGGCGAGTTTTGCTGGATTGGCGCTGTGGTCATTGCGTCAGCCGGTTTGGGTAATTCGGGATGCGAATCAACTGCGGGTGGAGGGCAACCAGTTCCTCTCCGTCCAGACGATTCGCAATCTCGTGCCAATCAGATATCCGCAATCGATTTTTCGCACCCAACCCGAGGCGATCGCCGCGACCTTGAAGCAGAAAGCGCCGCTGTCCTACGCCCAGGTCGATCGGCAGCTCTTTCCGCCGGAACTGATTGTCCGCGTGCGCGAACAGACGCCCGTCGCTGCCGTGCATAGCAAGAACCAACCGAGCGGCCAACCCACGACCCAAGCCGACGCCCTACTCGATGCCCAGGGCAATATTATTCCGATCGAGAGCTTTCAAAGTTTGGAGCAAGGTCTGCAATTGCCCCAATTGCGGCTGTTGGGGGATCCGAAGGAATACCACCAATACTGGGCGACTTTGTATCAGCGACTGCAACAAAGTGCGGTGCCGATCCAGCAAATTGACTGGCGGGACAGCAGCAATTTGATCCTGACGACGGACTTTGGCCTGGTGCATTTGGGACCCTATCGCGCCCCGATTTTTGTTCAACAACTGCGGGCGATCGGCGGTCTGAAGGGGTTGACCAAAACCGTTCCAGCCACCCAAATCAACTACATTGACCTGCGCAATCCCAACGCGCCCGCCTTGCAAAAAAAGGCGGCGGCGCGGGAACCGGGGCAATCACCTGCACCATGAGCCAATATCTGTGGCAGAATTTGGCCAGTTTTGTGGCAGAATGTGCCGGAAAAGCGATGGTACGATCCCGAGCTAATCATGCAGCTCAATCAACTTGGCGGTTTGATCAATTCATTTTGAGTAGAATTGGTTCGACGTGAGTGCGGGTCTTGCCCCCAGTGGGCCGATAATGGTCTGCCTGCCCCCTGTTCACATATCCTGTAAACTCGCAATGACCCTTAGCAATGCGTCAGATCCATCGTCCCCCCAGTCGGCTGCCCCACCGCACCCCGAATTTTCTGCTGACCGACAGCATCTGTCAGTGGTAGAGTCGAGCGAAGCGTTTCGCGGTTCGATGAATGATGATGCAACAACGGATCCTGACGCAAATCCTCGTTACGCAATGACCCCCGGAGAATCTGACATGACTGGTGAAATTTTGCCGAGCAGCGTGGCTCGCATTAAGGTGATTGGTGTTGGTGGCAGTGGCGGTAACGCCGTGAACCGCATGATCTCCAGTGATATCTCTGGGGTGGAGTTTTGGGCGATTAATACCGACGCCCAGGCCCTAACCAATTCCCAGGCTCCCAAGCGGTTGCAACTGGGGCAGAAATTGACCCGTGGATTGGGGGCGGGGGGCAATCCCTCGATCGGGCAGAAGGCAGCGGAAGAATCCCGCGAAGAAATCGCGGCGGCCCTTGAACATACTGACCTGGTTTTCATCACAGCGGGGATGGGGG
Organism: Cyanobacteria bacterium VAR_4_metabat_243; assembly: GCA_031415035.1. GTDB lineage: Bacteria > Cyanobacteriota > Cyanobacteriia > Leptolyngbyales > Leptolyngbyaceae > Romeriopsis. The sequence continues at coordinate 11,628 of JANOQX010000200.1, read as the reverse complement.
GCGGCACCGGGACGGGTGCGGCACCTGTGGTGGCCGAGGTGGCAAAGGAAATGGGGGCCTTGACCGTTGGCATCATTACCAAGCCATTTACCTTTGAAGGGCGACGACGGCAGAATCAGGCGGAGGAAGGTCTGGAGGCGCTGCGGAGCCGCGTTGATACGCTAATCGTCATCCCCAATGACAAACTGCTGACCGTGGCCTCGGAGCAGACCACGATGCAGGACGCCTTCAAGATTGCCGATGACGTGTTGCGTCAGGGCGTCCAGGGGATCTCGGACATCATTACGATTCCGGGCTTGGTGAATGTGGACTTCGCCGATGTGCGGGCGGTGATGGCCGATGCGGGTTCGGCACTGATGGGGATTGGCATTGGGTCGGGCAAGTCCCGCGCCCGCGAGGCCGCTTCCGCCGCGATTTCGTCGCCGCTGTTGGAAGCCTCGATCGATGGCGCACGCGGCGTGGTGTTCAATATCACGGGCGGCAGCGACTTGACTTTGCATGAAGTGAATGCCGCAGCGGAGATCATCTACGAAGTCGTGGATCCGAATGCGAATATTATCTTTGGGGCGGTGGTGGACGAGCGACTCCAGGGCGAAATGCGGATTACCGTGATTGCGACGGGCTTTACGTCGGAAGCGGCGACTTCGGTGCGGCGGGACAAGCGATCGCGACCCCAGTCGATGGGATCAAGTAGCAGCAGTGGTTCGGATATGCCACCGCCGTTGTTTGAACCCAAAACCTCCCCCGGTGCCAAACCCGCCAATTTGCCGAACACCGGATTAGATATTCCCGATTTCTTGCAACGTCGTCGTCAGAATCGGTAGGGTAGAGGGGAATAAAGATTGTGACGCCGGGGTTGATCTGTAAGGATCCATCCCGGTTTTGCTGTTTGGGCACTAAATGCGGAGCACTTGGATTGTTTCACCTTCGCCGATCGTCCCTGTGCCGATCGGGACAACGCCCAAGGCATTCATTCCCGCTAAATTGATTAAATTCCCAGAAAGCAAGCTGCCTGCCGTGAGGTGGAATTCTGGCTGGCCTTGGTTGAACTTGAGATTTCCCCAGAGATAAGACTCCCGCTTCCCATCGGATTTGAGGGTTTGGGTGGCGATCGCGTTGATCCACTCCGGTTCCCAACCCGCTGCTAATCCCGATCGCTTGCCGATCGCGGGTCGCACGAACCGCAAAAAGGTGACCATCGCTGATCCGGGATTGCCGGGGAGACCGAAATACAATTTCTCCCCTAGGGTGGCGAAGGTGAGGGGCTTGCCGGGTTTGACGGCGACCGATCGGACGTGGATTTCTGCCCCCAGTTCTTCCAGCAGCCGATCGACGAAATCATAGTCCCCCACCGAAACCCCGCCGGAGGAAATCACGATGTCGGCTTGGGCGATCGCGCTTTGCATCGCGACTTTGAGCAATTCGGGCCGATCGGACACTACGCCCAAAGCGATCACTTCCGCCCCCATTTGCTTGACTAACGCCATCAGCGCGTACTGGTTAGAATCGACGATTTGGCCGGGTTGGAGGGTTTGATCCGGCTCGACCAGTTCGCTGCCCGTGGAGAGGATCGCCACTTTGACCCGCCGGAAGACGGGGACTACGACGCATTGTGCCGCCGCGAGGATGGCGAGTTCGGCGGCATTGATGCAGCTGCCGGGTGAGAGTAATGGGCTACCCGATCGAGCATAAGCGCCGCGTTGCCGGACGAATTGTTGGGGTTTGGGGGATGCGCGAATCGTGATTTGGTCGCCGTCGCGATCGGTGTGCTCCTGCATGACGACGGTGTCGGCTCCCTCAGGCATCATCGAACCCGTGAGGATGCGGGCGGCTTGGCCGGGTTGGAGGGTGACTTGGGGGGCGAGTCCGGCGGGGATTGCGGCGACGATCGTCAGGGTCACGGGCACTGTTTCCACATCGGCCCACCGCACGGCATAGCCATCCATGGCGGAGTTGTCCCAGTGGGGGAAGTCTTGTTTGGCGGTGATGGCGGCGGCGAGGATGCGGCCTTGGCATTGGGTGAGGGGAATGGTTTCGGTGTCGGCGGGAGTGAAGGGTTGGGTGTGGTCGAGGATGCGACGATCAGCTTCTTGGGGCAGTAGCATGGGGAAATTCTGAGCGGATTTCAATGTTGGAAGAGGGTGTTCTATCGCCCCCGATTTAGGCGTTCCTGGCCTCGATTTCTGATTGTTTCGAGCAAACCGGGCAGTGATTCATCATCGTATTCGGTGTATTCACCCCGCTGCATTTGCGCCACCCGATCGCGATGTCGCGTTGCAACTCTGCGTACTTTTTGGGATTGATGGCAGCGGCTGGATTCATCGGTGGGCCGTGGTGAAAATATTTGATTCGATTATAGCGAGTCAGTCGATCGGGTAACGCGCGATCGTCCCAACGCCCAAACTTCTCCCAAAACAAATTTGCCGATCGGGTCAAGGGTATGAAATAATGATCCTTCACGTCTCGAAATATTCGATTCGCCCCAACGCTAGGAATTAATCATGGCTAAGAGCAAAGGCGTACGGATCGTCATCACACTGGAATGTACCGAGTGCCGCACCAATCCCGATCAGCGGACGAATGGTGTCTCTCGTTATTCCACGATGAAAAACCGTCGTAACACCACTGCCCGTCTAGAACTCAAAAAGTTCTGTTGCTACTGCAACTCCCACACGGTTCATAAAGAGATCAAGTAGGAATTGTATTTTGTAGTTTTGAGGCCCATTCAAAACTCGGAACCGGGATTCGTCCCATTCTGTCCAAACTACTGAGAAACCAAAGATATGGCTTATTTTCGCCGTCGCATTTCCCCGATCAAGCCGGGCGACCCGATCGACTACAAAGATGTCGATTTGCTCCGGAAGTTTGTCACCGAGCGTGGCAAAATCCTCCCTCGCCGGATCACCGGCTTGACCTCCAAGCAGCAACGTGACCTGACCTTGGCGATCAAGCGGGCGCGGATCTTGGCCTTGCTGCCGTTCATCAACAAAGAAGGTTAATGGCCGTTTGATGGCAAACTGCTGTTGAATTACAAATGGCTGGTAATCCGCGCGATTGCCAGCCATTTGTGATTTGGGGATGGCGTGCCGCAATGACGGGTTACGCTTTACAATAGTTAGTCCTTGGGCTGACGGCCCAGCGGCAGATCGAAGCAATTATTTCGCGCAGCAGTGCTGCATTGGAACGGTTTCATGGAGAAGGGGACGCTGGTTGAGTTTTGGGTAAATGGCGATCGCCGTTTAGGAGTCGCCGATCGACCTGAGGGCAAGAAGAATTGGATTGTGATCGATGCGCGCAATCAATCTCACAGCCTCCCCCCCCGCGAGATCAATTACGAACTTCCCGGTAGCTACAAAGCCGGGGAACTCGCAGCATTTTCGGAGGCGGTGGCGCGGTTTTTTGACCCGGCCAGTTTGGAAGTGGCGTGGGAATTGCTACTGGAAACGGGTGAGGGGACGAATGCGCCCGAGCTGGCGAATATTCTATTTTCCGATCAGTCCGATGCGGCCCGGTATGCGGCCCATTGGATGTTGGACGACGATCGGCTCTATTTTAAGCAAAAAGCCGATCGCTATGAGCCGCGTCCCTTGTCTCAGGTCGGCGAACTGAAACACCAAAAGGAAGCAGGCAACAAACGCCAGCAAGAATGGGAAGATTTTGTGGCCCGTTTGTCCGGCGTGTTGGGGGGGGCAACGGCTGACTGGGGCATCCTCGATCGGCCCCGACTAGAAGCCCTGGAGAAATTTGCCACCTTTGCCGATGAAGCGGCGAATAAGGCCACAGCGACGGATATTCTGGTGGCGTTGAATCGGCCGCAGACACCGCAGGCGGCCTTCGATGTGCTGGTGCAATTGAAGCTCTGGAGTCCTCATGAGAATATGCTGCTGCGTCGCAGTCGGGTGCCCGTATCGTTCCCGCCGAAGGTGATGGAACTGGCACAGCAATATATGGATGCCGCGCCGGAAGACTTGGACGATCGGTTGGATTTGACGCATTTGAAGGTCTATACGATCGATGACGAGAGCACGATCGAGATTGACGACGGCTTGAGTATCGAATACCTCGAAGGCGGACGGCAAAAGATTTGGGTGCATATTGCTGACCCGACGCGCTGGATTAGTCCCGGCGATGCCCTGGATCTCGAAGCCCGCCGCCGGGGGACGACGCTGTATCTGCCCACGGGTATGGTGTCGATGTTCCCAACGGAGCTGGCCACCGGGCCGATGAGTTTGACCACGGGAACGATTTGTTGTGGGTTGAGCTTTGGGATTTTGTTGGATGAAACGGGTGGGGTCGAGGACTTCAGCATCCACGCCAGCCATATCAAAATCACCTATCGCCTCACCTACGACGATGTGGGTGAAATGCTTGATTTGGGCGTGGAAGCCGAGCCGGAAATCCATGATTTGGCCAAGTGGGCTAAGCTGCGCCGATCGTGGCGGCAGTCCCAGGGCGCGGTGATGATCAATATGCCCGAGACGGCCGTGAAGGTGAAGGACGGTGGGGATGAGGTTGATGTCTATATTCTGGAAGGTTCCTTTGCGCGGGAACTGGTGGCGGAGATGATGATCTTGTCCGGCGAAATCGCGGCGAAGTACGGCCAAATGCACGATTTGCCGATGCTGTTCCGGGCACAGCAGCAGCCGGAATTACCACCGGAAGAGGAGTTGATGCTGTTGCCCGCTGGCCCGGTGCGCGGCTGTGCCATTCGGCGCTGTATGCCCCGCAGCGAAGTCAGCATGACGCCGTTTCGCCATGCCAGTTTGGGGCTAGATCACTACGCCCAGGTGACTTCCCCGATTCGGCGGTATGGGGATTTGTTGGCGCACTTTCAGATTAAGGCCCATCTACGCGGTACCGAATTGCCCTTCCCCGTGCCGAAGATGCAGGAAATTATCCTGTCACTGACGCCAGCCGTTCAAGAGGCAGTGCAGCTTGAGCGCCAAAGCACCCGCTACTGGGTGTTGGAATATCTGCGGCGGCATCAGCGCGAGATCTGGCAGGGGCTGATGCTGCGGTGGTTGCGCGAACATGAAGGGTTGGCGTTGGTGATGTTAGAGGATTTGGGGGTGGAGTTGGCGATGACCTTCGATCGCCCGATCGCACTGGGCGCACAGATCTTGGTCGAAATCACCCATGTCGATCCGCGTGAGGATGCGGTGTATCTGCGCGAAGTTTCTGAGGCCGAGTCGATCGCCCAAATGTCTTAGCCATGCATCAACATTCTGACCACTGCCAACCGTTCCACGACCCGCAACAGAAACGCCAACAGCTTTTGGGGGCGTTGGTGTTGATTGGCGGGTTTGCGGCGATCGAGTGGGGGGCGGGGCAGTTTAGCCACAGTTTGGCGCTGGTGGCGGAGGCGGGGCATATGTTGTCCGATTGTTTGGCCTTGGGGTTGGCCTTGGCGGCGACGTTTATCACGCGTCCGGCGTTGCGTGATGGCTGGTTGGGTCAGCATCAGTTAGAAGTCCAGCCCGATCGGCGGGCCGAAACAGCGGCGGCGTTAATCAATGGTGTGGGCTTACTGGCGCTCTCCAGTTGGATTGGCTGGGAAGCCTGGGAGCATTTGCACCAACCCGCTGTGGAAATTGCCACGACGCCGATGTTGGTAACGGCGATCGTCGGGGTCGGGATTAATGCGATCAATGTCAAACTGCTCCACCAAGGCAGCGATCACGATTTGAACCTCAAGGGCGCGTTGCTCCATGTGATTGCCGATATGGCCAGCGCGATCGGGGTGATTGTGGCGGCGATCGGGGTGGCGGTATTTCACTGGATGGCGGCGGACTGTGTGATTAGTTTTGGGATTGCGGGTTTGATTGCGGTGTCGGCGCTGCCGTTGATTGTGGAGAGTGCTCAGGCGTTAGTGGGTCGATCGCAACTTAACTAAAAACCCGATCCCGGTTGCTGGAGGAATTCAACTTCGGCGATCGTATCGGGCCGACCCAGCAACGCATTGCGATGGGGAAAGCGGCCAAATTGTTCGATGATCGCCTGGTGTCGCAGGGCAAATTCGTAATAGGCTTTCAGTTCTGGATCGTGGGCGAAGGGCGTCAGCATTTGGACACAGCGGGTTTGGTGATCGCGGTTTTCGCTATGCTCGAAGGGCAAGTAAAAAAATATCCGCATTACGGGCGGCAAATCCTGGTCAAAATCCCGATCGAGGGCATAATTCGCCACCATCAACGCCTGCGCATCATGGGCAAAGGCCTTGGCCGTATCGCGAAAGATATTGCGGGGAAACTGGTCAAGGACGATCGTCAGGGCCAAGCTGCCCGTCGCCGTTTCCATCCACGCTTCAAACCGGCCTTCCACGGCCTGTTCGTAGGTGCCGAGAAACCATTCTTTGACGGCTTGGTCAAAGATCGGATCTTTTGCAAACCACTTTTTCTGCGGTTTGACGATCGCCGTTTGCCAGTCTTCGCCAAACCAAAAGGCCAATACCCGTTCACCACACCCCATTGCCATCCTCCCAAATTTCCACAAAAAATCCGGCGATCGCAATCCTTCGACTGCGCTCACCGGACGATCGCGACTGAAAAATGCGCCAGTCTAACTTTCCATGTATTGGACGATAAAGTCGAAATAGGGACCAGCGGTCGCGCTATCGGCATCATTCAGCAGATTCAGCGCCACGGTCTTGAGGCATTTGATCGCATCCACCATACCGGGCATGGGGACACCGAGGGAGTTGTACATTTCCCGTGCGCCGACCAGGCCGATCGACTCGATCGGTTCTTTGTCGCCCGCGAGGACGCCGTAGGTGACGAGTCGAAGATACCAGCCGTAGTCGCGCAGGCATTGTGCCCGTTCTTTACCGCCGGCGGCATTGCCACCGGACGCAATATAGTCGGGGTGAATCTTCCAGAGGGCGTTGCTGGCGTCTTCAACAATGCGCTTCTCGTTCTCTGTCAGGATGGCAGCGATGCGAGTCCGCTGCATTCCCGACTTGAAGAAGTTCTGAATGCTTTGAAGCTCACCACTGGTGGGATACCGAAGCTGGTCGTCGGCTTGGAGAATGACTTGGCTTACTACGCTCATATTTAAATGCGACTTTTTTAGAATCTGCTCTGTAGTTTACCGACTTTCCGCCGCCGATAAAACCGATCGCCCGGTTTTATGGGAATTCGGTTACAAAACTTCAGGAATCTTGGGGTGGGGCTGGTTGGATCATGGGTGGTTTTTGGCTTCAATCCGGTGGATGCCAACCCGCTCTTACCCAATGTCCCCGAACCTTGAGCGCCAGCGCATTATTCAACTTCAAAGCCACGATGGTCGATCGGCCGTAAGCTGTGATCCCCGCAATTGTCACGCCATCCGGACTCCAGGCAAAATGCTCATGCCAAACTTGTTGCCGTGGATTGAATAACGGCACCATTTCCTGGGTGTCTGGATCGATCGTCTCTGTCTGATTCCACTTGTGCTGATTACACAACTCACAGGCTAAACAAAGATTCTCGTCCTCGTTACTACCACCCTTGGAAACGGGCCAGAAATGGTCGATCTGAAGCCAGCCCATCAGATAATCCTGATGACTTTGGCAATATTCACAGCGGTTTCCGGCGCGTTGCCGCACCCGCTGTTTGGTGGCTTCCGAAAAACTGCTCATGAGGCCAGATCTAAAGGCAACTGCCGTAAGTGTGCCGCCTCGATCGCCGCCGCCTTCCGCAACAGGCCCATCTGGTAGATCTGGAATAGCGACAACAACTCGTAATGCTCCGATTCGGTTATCCCCTCGGCCTTACCCCGCGCCTGCAATTCCCCCAATCGCTGATGCTGTGTCGGTGACAGCTTCGATTTGACGAGTGTGAGAACTTCGGCGTCGGAAAGCGATTCGATCGGCTTGGGCAAACTCTCCACCGAAACCGCATCCCACGTCAATCCCATCACCTCCAACGCTTCCGACAACACGGCCTCCAAGCCTTGTTTGGTCACAGTCCCCACGCGCTGGGCCTGTTCGACTAAGGTATCTGATAGCTGAAGTGTGATGGGCACTGTGGTCATAGGGCTGGCTGGTAAAGTGCTGTTTCTAGGATAACGGGTCGAACTGCCCCATGGCATCCGTTGTCTAACTCTTCTACTTTTGCATCAAGGCTTGTGGGCTTTGAACATGCTGCCGCAAAATCGCTATGATTGGGATGCAAGAGTTGATCCTGGCGTGCCCATGAACCTTACACCCACCCTTCAACAAGAGATTGATCAGTTGGCTCAGAGCCAAGGTATCTCATCGGAGCAGTTCATTCTTCAGGCCATCGCTGAGAAAATTACTGTGCTAAAACAACCCGCTAGCTTGGCGGAAGCGGCGTTAAGGGAAAAAGATGGTCTGCTGGTGTTTGACACAGAGTCGTTGGATCACATCGACTTCAACGCGTTGATTGACCAAAATCGCGATCGCAGTTGGGAACAACTTGGCCTGTGAAAATCCTCTTTGATACTTCAGTGATGGTCGCGGCATCGCTCACCTCACATCCGGTGCATGGGCCGTGCTTTGCGGTCTTACAAAAAGCCACAACCCAACAGGATCAAAGTTATTTATCTACCCATAGCCTTGCCGAGATGTATTCGGTACTGACCCGAATGCCCAGCCAATCGCAGATGGCACCCCAAAATGTACAGCGGCTGATTGAGCGTCATCTGCAATTTCTCGAAACTGTGCCCCTCGAACCAGCGGACTACCAGGCCGCGATCGCCCAAATGACCACCCTCAATCTGCCTGGTGGTGGGATCTATGATGCGCTGATCGCCAGGGCCGCTTTGAAGGTTTCTGCCGATCGGCTAATGACGCTTAACGCCAAGCATTTCACGCGGTTGAGTGACACGATCGCGCAAATGGTTTTTGTGCCGTCATAACTTGCTGCAATCACTCAAGCCCCCTACTCCTCCAAAATGTCCTCCCGGACAATCTCCTGATCCGAGGATGACGACTTACCGCCGCCACCCAGGGCGATCGCGATCGCGTCCACCACCCGACTCACGGGCAACACCTCAATCCCCAATTTTTCGTAATTGTTACTGCCAGCGCGGGGAATGATTGCCCGTTTGAAGCCGAGTTTGGACGCCTCTTTGAGGCGCAATTCCATCTGGGATACGGGCCGCACTTGCCCGCCTAAGCCGACTTCGCCGATTAATACCGTCTGCGGATCGACCATGCGATCGCGGAAACTGGCCGCTACGGCGATCGCCACGCCCAAGTCAGCAGCGGGTTCACCGACGCTCAAGCCACCGGAGGAGGAAACGTAGGCATCGAGTTTGGACAGGGGAATGCCGACCCGCTTTTCCAGGACGGCGAGGATTTGGAGCAGGCGGTTGTATTCGATTCCGGTGGTCGATCGACGGGGTGAGCTGTAGCTGGTCGGGGCGACGAGGGCTTGGAGTTCGACGACGATCGGCCTTGTTCCTTCACAGGCGACGATCGTGGCTGTCCCGGTCGAAGCCTCTTCCCGGTTGCCCAAAAACAAGGCCGAGGGATTGGTGATCTCTTTCAAACCCTGATCGACCATTTCAAACACGCCGACTTCATGGGTTGCGCCGAAGCGGTTCTTCACCGATCGGAGTAGGCGGTGACTGGCGAACCGATCGCCTTCGAAGTAGAGGACGGTATCGACCATATGTTCCAGGACTTTTGGCCCCGCGATCGCGCCTTCTTTGGTGACGTGGCCGACGATGAACAGGGTGATGTTCAGCCGTTTGGCCAGTTGCATCAGGAGCGAGGTGCATTCCCGCACTTGGGCGACGGAGCCGGGGGCGGAGGTGAGTGAGCTGTAGTAGAGCGCTTGAATACTGTCGATCACGGCGACTTGGGGCCGCAGGGATTCGAGTTCGGTGAGGATCATCTCCAAATCGATTTCCGGCAGGAGATATAAGTCAGCGTCTTCTTCGGGATTGGGTTTGAGCTTGGAGGAGGGTTTGTCCTCTGGATCGACGATGCCGACGCCCAAGCGCTGTGCCCGGAGCTTCACCTGTTGGCCGGATTCCTCGGCGCAGACGTAGAGCGTGCGGTAATACTCGGACAGCCGATTAGCGGTTTGGAGCAAGAGCGTGGACTTGCCGATGCCGGGGTCGCCGCCGATTAGCACCAGGGAACCAGGGACAATGCCGCCGCCCAGCACCCGATCGAATTCGCCATAGCCTGAGGGCAGCCGCGCCTGGGGATGATCGACGATCGCGTCCAGGGTGACGGAAGCCACGGCTTGGGGTTCGGCGGTTTCGGTGAGGCGGCGGCGGGGACCACTGCTGCGGATTTGGGTCGCGACAGTTTCGCCCGATTTGCTCGCGGGCACGAGCTGCTCCTCCAGGGAACCCCAGCTCTTACAATTGGGGCACCGACCAAAATGTTGGGAAAACTCCGCCGCACATTCCCGACAAACAAACAGCGATCGTGCCTTAGCCATAGCCCTGCCCCCAATCCGTCAAAAGTTTGAATCCGTCGATCATGACACAAAGTAGATCATCCGCATCACTGATTCTACCGCCTGACACAATATTAAGAAAGTCTGAAACTTGGAAATAATCCGGCGCTATGGTAATGAAAACGACCAAATGATCTATGATTATTAATAATAAATCGCCTAAAAGTTAATCAAATTAGGGATTTCACTTTAAGGAGCGTTACCCAGTTGGAAACTCATAAAGAAAAAATCCTCGTCGTCGATGACGAAGCCAGCATCCGACGCATTTTAGAAACCCGACTTTCGATGATTGGCTACGATGTGGTGACTGCCGCCGATGGCGAAGAAGCCCTGGAGATATTTCGTGACGCTGAGCCGGATCTAGTCGTGCTCGACGTGATGATGCCGAAGCTGGATGGCTACGGCGTTTGTCAAGAATTGCGGAAGGAATCGGACGTGCCGATTATCATGCTCACCGCCTTGGGTGACGTGGCCGATCGGATTACGGGACTCGAACTCGGGGCCGATGATTATGTCGTCAAACCCTTTTCGCCCAAAGAACTCGAAGCGCGGATTCGATCGGTCTTGCGCCGCGTCGAGAAAAACCTCAATTCCGGCATTCCCAGTTCGGGCGTGATCCAGATCAACAGCATTCGGATCGACACGAACAAGCGCCAAGTCTACAAAGGCGATGAGCGGATTCGGTTGACGGGGATGGAATTTAGTCTGTTGGAATTGTTGGTGAGCAAGTCCGGTGAGCCGTTCTCGCGGGCCGAGATTCTTCAGGAAGTTTGGGGTTATACGCCGGAGCGGCATGTGGACACCCGCGTGGTGGACGTACATATTTCGCGGCTGCGGGCGAAGCTGGAAGATGATCCGAGCAATCCGGAGCTGATCTTGACGGCACGGGGGACGGGGTATCTGTTCCAGCGGATTTTGGAACCGGGCGAAGTCGAATAGGTTTTGGCTTTGGTGGATTGGAAAACCCCGCGCTCAATGAGCGCGGGGTTTTTTTGTGGTTGGGTTAGAGGATGTTTTAAAAGGCATCAACTGTTGGATTCAGCACTCAACGATCCCCCCTAGCCCCCCTTAAAAAGCTACGGTGTACACACAAGTTGGGTCTGAGTCAGTTTCCAGCCGAGGAAGATCGCCTCAAACAGCTTCAGGCCATGGACGAGAGTGGGCATACCGGGTGGCCGCTGCGAGCGATAGCCAGACCAGCCGCCAAGGCGGGCAA
>JANOQX010000199.1:0-22428 GCA_031415035.1 Cyanobacteria bacterium VAR_4_metabat_243 | reverse complement strand
GACGGGCACTAACACCAATTCGGAGCGGTTTTTCGGCGGGTTCCATTACTAGCCCGGCCTTTGACGCGCGGGGCGGGCGAATTGAGCAGTCCATCAATTCATCAACAACATCCCCCAGCATTGGGGCAGCATGAGCCATCGAATATCAAGTCAAAGCCCCCAGCATTGGGGGTTTGGGGGCCAAATTAATGTTGCAACCGAATCATCCTCACCCCCCACGCCGCATCCTGATCGGCGTCTGCGGAGGCATCGCCGCCTACAAAGTCGCCCAAGTCGTCTCCACCCTCGCCAAAGCTGGGGCCGAAGTCCGCGTCATCGTCACCGACGCAGCGGCCCAATTCGTCACGCCCCTCACCTTCGCCACCCTGAGCCGATCGCCCGCCTATACCGACACCGACTTCTGGCAGCCCGTCCATGGTCGCCCCCTGCACATCGAACTGGGTGAATGGGCCGAAGTCTTCCTGATTGCACCAATGACGGCCAACACCCTCGGCAAACTGGCTCACGGCCTCGCCGACAATCTCCTGACCAATACCATCCTGGCCTCAACTTGCCCCGTGTTGCTGGCCCCGGCGATGAATACCGACATGTGGGAGCAAGTCGCCGTCCAAACCAATTGGCAAACCCTAATCCCACAACCCCGCTACCATGCCGCCAATCCCGGTGCCGGGATCCTCGCCTGCGATCGGGTCGGGGCCGGACGCATGGCTGAACCAGAGGAATTAGTCGTCCAGATCCAGTCGTTACTGCATACGGGAGGCCAGCGCGATCTCAGTGGCCAACGGGTGTTGATCAACGCTGGGGGCACCCGCGAATTCCTCGATCCGGTGCGGTTTATCGGCAATCCTTCGACGGGGAAGATGGGGATCGCCCTGGCCCAGGCGGCATTGCATCGGGGGGCGATCGTCACGGTGGTGCATGGCCCGATCGCCGCCCATGATTTGGTCGGACTGAGTGGAGCACGATTAATCGCCACGGTGACGGCTGAAGCGATGTATGCCGCCATGCAACGGGAATTCGCCGCCGCTGATGTGGTGGTGTTCTGTGCCGCCGTGGCCGATCGGCGGCCCGCCCAGTTTGTCGATCACAAGGTGCCCAAGGCCGAACTGCCAACCCAGCTCGAACTCGCCCCGGTGCTGGACATCGCCGCCACCTTGAGCCAACACCGCCAGCCCCACCAGCGACTCATTGGCTTTGCGGCCCAGACGGGGGATTTTGTCACGCCCGCCTTGGAAAAACTGCACCGGAAAGGATTGGACGCGATCGTGGCAAACCCGATCGATCAAGCCACCAGTGGCTTTGGCAGTGACACCAACCAAGCCGTAGTGATTGCCAAAAATGGTCACCAACAGCCGATTCCCCCCTGTAGCAAACTAGCAATGGCGCACCAGATTTGGGATTTTGTCCGGGATCAGGTGAAGTTAGAAGAAGTCTGAACTTGACCGCCATTTCCGGCAAAACGTGCCATCATGCAAATGACGCCTGTAGAGGAGATCTCGCCCATGACTGCTGCTGCTTCTGAACTCACGGCCACAGCCGAACCAACGATGCCCGTGGATTTCATGGAATCGATCGACATTGTTGAAGAAATCGAAGCGGTAATCGCCAGCCTGGACTACGACAAAACCGCGATGGTTAGTCCCGGCGACCACGGTCGCACCTGGAAGTTCAATTACGGCAGCGTCGAAGTGATGGTGCAGATCACCGGCTCGGGCGAAGATGATTCGTTCACGGCTTGGGCCGGGGTGTACGACTTCGGCGCGGCGTCCCTGGATGCCCCGAGTAGCCAGCACGCGAAGTTGATGCACAAAGTTTTGGAGATGAATTGGCTCGGCACCTTGGATGCGAAGTTTGCGATTTCCGGCGAGAAGCTGGTGGTGGCGGTGACGCGCCCGATCGCCGATATTTCGCCGGGGGAGATTTCACGCGGGATTACCCTGGTGGCGACGATCGCGGATGACCATGACGAAGCGTTTAAGGCGGATTACGGTTAAGGCCATTCACCCATGCCCCAACCTTGGCGCTTAATTCCCCCCATGACTGCCAACGGTGCCGCACAGATGGCGATCGACCGTTGGTTGCTCGATCGCCATGCGCAGGGGACACATCCACCCACCCTGCGGTTTTACGATTGGGCACCTGTGGCGATTTCTCTCGGGTATCACCAGAAGCAATACCCACCGGAATGGGATCGTCTACGCTGGCGCGATCAGTCGATCGAACTGGTCAAACGTCCGACGGGCGGGCGGGCGGTGCTGCATCAAGGCGATTTAACTTACGCCCTAATCACCTCCGGCTTCAGCGCCAAACGGCGTGAAAGTTATGAACAGATTTGTCGATTTTTGATTCAAGGTTGGCGGACGTTAGGTGTCGAATTGCACTACGGCGACGCCGGACGTGGTTACATCCAGAATCCCAATTGTTTTGGCACGGCAACGGCAGCGGATTTGGTGATGGCCGATGGCGCGAAGTTGATTGGTTCAGCGCAGCTCCACAGAGATGGCGCAATTTTGCAGCATGGCTCGATCCGGTTGCATCAGGATGCGGCGTTGTTTGAGCAGGTGTTTGGCACGCGATCGGTGATGCCGCAGTTACACGAACACCTCACCCCGCCCATTATTATTCAAGCTCTCACCGAGGCAGCGATCGATTGTTTTGATGCCGAATTGACGATCGCGCCTTTGAACGCCGCCGAACTCGCCCAGATTGCCGCCGTTTCCGCAGAATTACGCACAAACTGAATTCACCGGATCACCGATCGCCGAAACTTCACGGATGATTTCCGTGATTTCTAGTGGGGCATTGCGGAGGAGATTGATTAGACTCGGGGGATGGCATTGTTAATTGGTCGATCGCTGATTCGCCAATCATGGCCCTGCATTTACCTCACACCTGCACCCAACGGCCCGTGAGGCACTGTGTTAAATCGGAAAATTGCCTGGGTCAAGCCACCCACTGCGCCACGCCAGAACCCAATCGAGCGGCTCATGCCCCTGTCACCGATGCAACAGGGAATGTTGTTCAATAGCCTGTATCAGACCCATGTCGGCGTTGATATTGAACAGGTGAGCATTATTTCCGATCGCCCGATCGCGGCTCCCCAATTAATCCAGGCATGGCAGCAGATCATCCAACGACATCCAATTCTCCACAGCACGATCGTCGCCGCCAGCACGCCCCATCCCCAATTGCGACTGCCGCAATGGCCCGAGGCTGAAGTCATTCCCGTCAGTTTGACCGAGCACAATTGGGCCACGATCGCCCCCCCGCAACAAACCACCCAGCTTGAATTACTCCGATCGGCTGATCGGCAGCAAGGCTTTGATCTGCTCGATCCCGCGACGCCGTTGATGCGGTTTCACTTGATCCAACTGAGCGCCACCCGATCGCAATTGATTTGGACATTTCATCATCTGTTACTGGATGGCCGATCGATCACTCAGGTATTGCAGGAAGTCTTTGCGGTATATGCGGCGCTGACCCGAGGCGAAACCCTGACCTTACCCGCAGCCGGACAATATGCCGACTATATCGCCTGGCAGCAGCAACAGGATTTTCGGCATAGTCAGCCGTTCTGGGCGGATTTGTTGGCGGGATTTTCCGGCGCGACGCCATTGTTGCCACCCCAGGCTTCAGCCGATTTAGCCACGACACCGGGTCACCATACCGCCACGATCGCTCTCACCGCCGCACAAACCACCGCCTTGGTGAATCTGGCCGCACAGCATGACATCACCCCCAACACGATCGTCCAAGGGCTGTGGGGTCTTTTGCTCAGTCGCTACAGTGGCAAGTCGGACGTGGTCTTTGGCACCGTGCGCGCGGGCCGCAAACTACCGATCGCCCAGGTCGCATCGATCGTCGGCCTCTTGATCAACACCATTCCCGTGCGTGTCCAAGCTGATCCGACACAGGAATTAATCGCTTATTTACAGGATCTACGATCGCAGCATTTAGCCGTACGACCCCACGAACAAACGCCATTAATGCAGATTCAGGCTTGGAGTGAAGTCGCGGGCGGCACGCCGCTGTTCGAGAGCTTGGTGATGTTTGAAAATCATCAAATGCTCGACTATTTGCAACAAAAATCGGCGTGCTGGAAACATCGCACGATCACCCTGGATGAACAACCGTCATTTCCCCTGGTGCTAATCGCCGGATTGGGTGAACAACTCCAACTGAAGATTTCCGCCGATCGCACACGCTTTGACCCAGCGACGATCGCCCGGATGTGCAGCCACTTCGCCACGCTCTGCAACGGCGCGATCGCCCATCCTACATCCTCCCTGGGCGAACTGCCTTGGCTCACCCCAACCGAAACCGATCAACTCCTGGTGCAATGGAATCAGACCGCCCGCGACTACGCCCGCGACACATTGATCTACGAATTATTTGAGGCGCAAGTTGTCCAGCAGCCCGACGCGATCGCCCTGGTTTATGACGCGCAACACATGACCTACGCCGAACTCAACCAACGATCGAATCAACTGGCGCATTTTCTCGTCGAGCGAGGATTGCAATCCGGTGAGGCGGTGGGAATTTATCTCGATCGGGGGTTTGAATTAATTATTGCGCTAATAGCAGTGGTGAAGGCAGGTGGAGCTTACGTACCATTGGAACCGAGTTGGCCCGATGGTCGGGTGCAGCAAATCGCCGCATCGCTGGATTTGCGCTATATGATTACTGGCGGCAATTATCGTGAAACACTAAAAGTAACGCGGAAGAAATTGCCGCAGTTAACGCCGCTGATCACTTTGGATCAAGCTGATCGCATGGCCATAACCAACCGCGATCGCCGCACCACCGCCCAAAATCCCGCCTACATCATCTTCACCTCCGGCTCAACGGGCATCCCCAAGGGCGTCGTGGTGAATCATCAACCCGTAATTAATCTAATCGAATGGGTGAATCGCGAATTTGCGATCACACCGGACGATCGGGGTTTATTTATCACGTCAGTCTGTTTTGATTTATCGGTGTATGACATCTTCGGATTACTCGCCGCAGGCGCGTCGTTGCAAATCGCCGACCATGATCAAACCCAAGATCCCTACGCACTACTCAAGTTAATCCAGACCACCCCAATCACCTTCTGGAACTCGGCCCCACCGACGTTACAGCAATTAGTCCCGCTGCTCAAACGGCGATGATCGAAACGCCGCGATCGACCGGGCGAATTCCACCGATCGACCCAAGTCACCGATCGCCGCTGGGCCGATCGTCGCCAAATTCCGTCGCCACGTACCGATCGACTGCGCTTGGTGTTTCTCAGCGGCGACTGGGTGCCGACGGCCCTGCCCGGATTCTTGCAAGCCCAATTTCCGCATGTCCAAGTCGTCGCCCTGGGCGGCGCGACAGAAGCCACGGTTTGGTCAAATTTCTATTGCTGCGATCGGGTCGATCCAAATTGGCACAGCATTCCCTATGGCAAACCGATCCAGAACGCCCAATATTATATTTTCGACCCGCAGTTACAGCCCTGTCCCGTGGGCGTCACGGGGGAACTCTACATCGGCGGCGATTGCTTGGCCCAAGGCTACACCGATACGGCCAAAACAGCGGCCCAATTCATTCCCGATCCTCGGAATGCCACCGCCAAACTCTATCGCACGGGCGATCTGGCCCGCTTCTTCCCCGACGGCACGATCGAATTTCTTGGACGGATCGATCACCAAGTCAAGATTCGCGGCTTCCGCATCGAACTGGGCGAAATCGAGTCGGTACTCATGCGGCATCCCCTAGTCGAAACCGCGATCGTCCTCGCCCAACCCCGACTGAGCGATCATCGCGGCTCTGAACGATCGGATTACTGCCTCATCGCCTATGTGATGCCAAAACCGATCGACGCGGATTTGACCCCGCTTTTGACCCACGAATTGCCGAACTTTCTGCGAGAATATCTCCCAACCTACATGCTCCCCAGCGCGATCGTCGAAATTGCCCAGATCCCGCTCACCGCCAACGGTAAACTCGATCGGGAGGCCCTGCACCAACAGCACCAAGCCAGTCAACCCACCGATCAATCCACCACGCGACGTTCGCCCAAGAGCGATTTGGAACGGCAACTGGTGACGATCTGGGAGGAATTACTCGGACGATCGCCGATCGGCTGCGCGGATAATTTCTTCGAGTTGGGCGGACATTCGCTGTTGGCGGTGGAACTGGTGGCCCAGATCGAGACGATCGTCGATCGGCAACTGTCCCTCGCGGCCGTCTTCCGCTCCCCCACGATCGCCCAAATGGCCCAATTGCTCAAAACCGATAACGGCGAATGGCAAACGGGTCTGCTGATTCCCGTGCGACCGATCCCCAGCCCCCAGCCGCCGCTGTTCTGGTGCCAATTCTGCGATGAAATTGCCGCCCAATTGCCAGACGATCAGCCCGTCTACGGCATCGATTCCGGCGGCATGGATATTCGCCATCCTGCCGACCACATCGTGCGTTGGGCTACCAACTACATCGCCCAAATCCAGGCGATCCAACCCATAGGGCCTTACTATCTGGGTGGCTATTGCTTTGGCGGGTATTTGGCGCTGGAGATTGCCCAGCAATTGCGGCAACGGGGAGAAGCGGTCGGCTTGGTGGTATTGCTCGAAAGCTATGGCCCGGCAATTCCATTTTATCGATCGATGCCCACGATCGGCTCGATCGCCCTGAATCTCCTCAGTCTCCACCGCCGCCTCCAGGAAAAATTCCGCTTGCGTCGCCTCGCCAATGCCCGATCGACTGTTCGATCGGACGACACGGCGGGCAGCAGCCATCAGCAGCACATCGCCATTCCCCGCGCCCCGATCCAAGCTGCCGTCAATCACTATCCGCTCCGGGCCTATGCTGGAAATGTCCTGATGATTTACGGCACGATCAGTCACCTCGGTTCGCGCTGGTTGCCACAATTGGGTTGGGGCCAAACATTTAGCGGCCCGGTGCAGGTACGATCAGTACCGGGGGGACATCTGACGCTACTCGAAACGCCCGACATCGAACCCGTTGGCACCCTGATCACCGCCGCGCTCACCGCCGCACAACCATGACCCGACGCCCCTGGAAACGCCGCCTTGGCCGCCATCTGCTGACCTTCGCGATCGGCGGGATGGTCGGCGGCACCCTGTTCGGGGGCGCGCAGGTGAATCGTCTGTGGCAACGATCGCAGATGATCTCCGACTGTCCCGGCAGTCGTTTAAGTGCGAGTAATGGCCCCTTAATCCCCGTGCATCCGGCCCAAGTCACCGTCGAACCCTGGAAAGGGCGGCATAACGTCTATGCCGTATTTCTGGTGCCCAACGGCTATCACCCTGACGAATTTGTGACGATCGCCCTGCCCGATGGCCAAACCTACTGCGGCCACATCTTCACGCCCAAACCCCATGTCGCCAATTATCCCGTACCGCCGGGATACTATGTGGTGCGGGGATTATTGCGCACCCGCACGACGATCGGCATTCTATCCGCAGGCAAAAAAGCCGAACTCGAACAGCCGCAACATTGGACATTAGCGACGCAGAAAAACTGGTGGTGATACCGTCGGGATTACGGCAGGAAGCCGTTCTGACAGTTCGGTGCAGGTACAGTCAGTCTAGAAACATTAAATCGGGACGCCACAACGAATCGAATCAAACCATTCGCTTGGCGAATAGTTGTCTGAGCTTCGACAATTTCATTTGGGTATGCAGACTTTGAATGGTTTGAGGTGGCTTTTTGCGCGTCTTCGATCGTGCCCGATGTATTTGCGGGAATCGTTGCCAGACGTGCGATCGCCATTGAGGCATTGGCATTATCTTCAGGACTCGCAGGCAACCCACCGCGTCCTGTGACGACAAACTGGCTGCTACTAACACTGGTTCCCGCTGCACATTGTTGGTCAATTTTGTTGGAGGGGTCGGTCACGGCTACAGGTAGAGGCACTAAGCCCCGATTCGGGTCAACATCAGGGGGCGCAATATTGACAGTACCCGTTGGACCAGATGCAGAACTGGCAGTAATATCGCTCAGGTCGGTCAACTTATCGCGTTTCTGAATGCCAAAAATTCCCTTCGGATTAATGTCAACTCTGCCACCTTTACCCTGCGAGGCATTGGCAGTAATGTCACTGTTTTCTAGCGGAATCCCCACAATAAAGCCTTTGGGGATATCGATTTTGATGTTCCCACCATCGCCATCAGCCCCACCAATGCCTGCGGTAGTGGAGATTAAACTACGCTGGCGGAGTAAAAGTAGATCTCCAACTTGAAGTTTAATATCACCACCATTGCCTGATGCGGTTTCAGTAGTAATACTTGATTGATTGTCTAACCTGATCAATCGGCTACTGGCTTCGATCTTACCAGCACTACCGTTGCCTTCAGAGCTAGAACTTACCTGAGCACCCTTAGTAAGGGTTAATGAGTCAGTGATAATATTAATCTCACCACCGTTGCCAATCGCGCTAGGTCTGACACGACTAAATGCTCGACTGGGTAGAACATCTCCCGTAGGATCAAGGCTAACACCGTCAAACGTGATACTATCACGCGCCCGAATCGTTATATTGCCACTATCTCCCTGCCCAGAAGTACTGGTAACCACCGCCCCCCCATTGGTTATCAACAGATCGGGTGTCGTCACATCAATATTACCACCTTGACCAATACCCCCAGGATTGACGGTGGCAAAGGCTCCACTAGAAAGGCCAACAGCAGAAACACCATCAAAAACAATCGAACGACTAGTTTTCAAGTTAAGATTCCCCGCTTTACCTTGTCCAGCGGTCGCAGCTACCACTTGGGCACCTTCTCTAAGCACGATCAATTCAGCATTTATATCAACATCCCCGCCGTTACCAACACCTCCGGGATTCACGCCACTGGAGAGAAGACTCAGAGAGCCATCACTGCCAATTCCACCCATCACAATAGCGCCGCTGGCTTGAATAGTCACGTTGCCTGCGTTACCTTGAGACCGAGTACTGGTAGATATATTCGCCCCATTATTAATCAACAATGAGTGGGTTTCGATGCTGACATTACCACCATCGCCAATACCAGCCGATCGATCAAACCCAACTTCACTGCCAATACTACTAGCAAAGCGATTATCAATGACGCCATCTAAAACCACACGATCGGCTGCGCGCACCAGTACATTCCCACCGCTACCTTGACCAAACGTACTGGCATTAACAGCGCCCCCATTGGTTACGAAAAGCGATTGAGCAATGATTTGAATGTCACCACCAGTTCCAACACCACCAGTTCCAACAGTTGTGGCAATTTGACTTGGATCACTGGTGCCAACACCATCAATTAAAACATCTCTGCTTGCTTCCACTAATACGCTACCAGCATTACCGCGATCACGAATATTTGTTTGAATCCGTCCTCCGTTGCTGAGCGTCAGATAACCAGTTTTAATCGCAATATTACCACCATTACCAACTGCACCCGGTCTAACCGTGCTGAAGACACCACTGGCAAAATCATCAGCATCCACTCCATCAAAGACAATACGATCACTGGCCTGAATTTTCACATCCCCAGCATTGCCTTGACCACTGGTACTAGCATCGATTTCAGCGCCTCCTATCATGTTTAAGCTACCTGTCCAAATCATTATCCCACCACTATTACCAATTGCCTCTGGCTCGACTGTATTAAAAAGGTATGATTCAGCCAAGGAAACTGTATCTACAGCTTGAATAAAGATCCTGCCAGCATTGCCTTGTCCCAAAGTCACAGCGGCCAATCGAGAACCATCTGCCATCCTTAGGGTATTTGCCGTAATGGCAAGATTACCACCTTGCCCGATCGCGTTCGTCCTAACCAAATTATCAATACGGCTGCCTTGGGTCAATTGCAAGGTGGCCGCCGCATCGATCGTGATATCGCCGGCTTGATTGGTTAGGGAATTGTCGATTCCCACCAATATTCCTGTCAAAATAGAACTTTTATCAAGAACAATATTACGTCCCGTTACCACCATCTCACCACCACCCTTGCTTGCTCTCGTATCAATGGACGATCCATTCATCAGGCTAATATCCCGGCGCAGTGTCCCCATAGCCAAGCTCAAACTCTGACGATCACCCTTCAGTCGCAACCCCAGCGAGCTATTCTCACCTACCCCTGCTAACTCCACCCGGCCTGGCACCTGAACGATCGAGTTATCCAATGTGATATCTCCACCAGCCAAGGTGAAATTGCTAAAGTTATTTGTTTGTCCTGCGACTAGTTGCGTTCCTTGCAGTTGAATAGATCCTGACTGGGAGCCATATTGCAGGCCGATCGGCACTTTTACACTCAATAATGCAGCCGGGTCGATGGTGCTGAATTGGCCATCTTGAAATAGCATCCGATCGGCGGTAGTTGCCAGAAATGAACCGCCAATATTCAAGCCTGCACCCGGCCCAAAGATAATGCCATTGGGATTGAGCAGAAAGAAATTTGTCGGATTGCTGGTTTGAATCAGACCATTAATATTGGAGACAAAGGGTTGGCCAGTCCCAGTCACACGCACAAACAGATTTTGGATCGCAGGCGTTGTTTGAAAGATTGCCCGATCGGCAGGATTGGGTAACGAAAATTGCTGAAAACTATGAAACAAATTGCTACCGCTATTTGACCCATTAGTAATATTGCAAACCCCAGTGCAGGGCGCTGCAAGTGATCCATTTACCTGTGTGCCTAATGTCGCATCGCCAGTAATTTGGGCCTGCGTGACAATTGGATAAAAGGCCAAAAAAAGGCCGCCGATCGTCCCAAAGCATCTGACTCGATTCAGGTGCAATACTTGAATCATGGCTTTCTCCAAGATTACGGTTGTCAAGATAACGCAGAATTGAGAACCAATTACATGTAACTTTCAGGCATGTCCGCCAACAGTGTACTTTATGGACGGAAAATATTTGACAATTCGCAACAAGCCTTCACCATACAACCATCTACATAGCCCAGCGCCTTTCCTCACCGCATCCTCAAATCGACTTCGCTGTCTACCTCACAGGCTTAAGGACGTACCGCTTGAATCGATCGGGTTCACTTGCCCATGATTCAACACTTCGAGTGCCGCTGCCACCACGCGGAAATGTTCATCCTGCTGCATTTTGAGGAGTAATTCATGGGCTTGCGGATCGGTGCATTTTTGCAACGCGATCGTGGCGCGCCAACGATTACGCCACAGGGGATCGATTATCAGCTGCTGAATTTGTGCCAGGGACTGGGGTTCAAACGCGGTGCCCCACAGTTGGGGAAATGCTAAGATTGCCGCTTCCTTTACCGTTTGCACATCATCAGTCAACGCTATTGTGATTATCCGGTGCAATGTCCCAGGATCATCGGCTTCAATCATTAGTGAAACAATCGTCTGTTTGACTAACCAATCGGTCGATCGATTGAATAAATCCTCTAACAACGGGATCGCCGCCGCCCCAAAATCAAAGATTGAATTGGCGGCTTCGGCTTGGACATTACTATCCGGCTCATGTTCCAGCAAATACTGTAAAGCGGCAAATGATTCCGGCGATCGATGATTACCAAATCCCATGACAGCCAACCGACGGCGTCCCACATCCGCATCCTGGCTCAAGCGCTGCAACATCGGCACCGCCACTGCGGCATCGACTTGGCGGAGGGCATTCAAGGCTTCAATGCGGCGGTTAAGGGCTGGATCGCGCAGTTGGGTTTCGATTTGTTGAAGTCGATCGGGGTCATTCATCACAGCTAAGCGCACCAAGGAGTGACTCTATTCTCACATATTAGCCAAGGCCGTGCCCGAGTTACTCACGTTACCCAGCAATTCTAAATTCGGAATTTGATCGACTACGATATCCAACCGCCCTGCGCGTGAACGGCAAGGCTAGTAAGGCAACCCGGCTAAACCCGGCTCGGATTTGGGTTGAGGCCCCTTTAGGGGTCTTTCCTTGCTAGCCCGCCGTTGACGCGCGGGGCGGGCGATGCCGCAGTCAGTTGAGTTCTGGATGCCTGCCAATGTGATTGGTCGGCAGCAGAATCGCCGACAACGGTGCCTCAACGGGTCTGGAAAATATTCTGTACCATTTTCCGATCGACGCCTGCCGCTTCCCGATCGAGGGCCACAACTTCCGACTCGCTCAATTGCCAACCGACCGCGCCCAGATTCTGCTCGGCTTGGGCCAAGGTTTTCGCGCCGGGAATCGGGATGGCACCTTTGGCGATGCACCAGTTCAGGGCGACCTGCGCGATCGTTTTATCGTGCAGTGCGGCAATTTCTTTGAGGCAGGTGAGCAGTCCGGTGATTCCGGGCAATAGACGCGGGAATAACAATCGCCGCAATCCCTTGGGGAACGGCCCTTGGGGATCGTATTTCCCAGTGAGCAAGCCCAAACATAACGGACTGTAGGCAATTAGTTTAATCCCAAATTCGTCGCAGATATCCTTCAGCCCGAGTTCGGTCACAGGGTAGGTCGAGAGCAGGGAATACTGCACTTGGAGTGAAACGATCGGCAACCCCCGCGATTTAAACCGCGCTTGCACCCACTTCAGCCGTTTCGGGCCGTAGTTCGACAAGCCCACGCCTTTGATCAAACCTTGCTCATACAGATCGGCCAAACCGTCCAGCAGCGCGCCCTCTTGCCAAGGCGCATAATTTGCCGTCGGCCAATGCATCTGCACCAAATCGACCCGACCCATCCGCCCGATCGACGCCTGACCCGCCTGCACCATAGAAGCCCGCGTTAACCGCCAGGGATAGGCGGCGAGTTTAGTTGCCAGACAAATTTGGGCCGCATTCGGGCCAACATACGCCTGACTAAATTGCCCCAATAATTTCTCGCTCTGGCCCTTGAATTTGCCCGTGCCGTAGGAATCACCCGTGTCAAACAGCGTCACGCCCCGATCGACGCAAAGGTTAAACACTTGTTGCAATTCCTGATCCATCTTGGGATCGTAGCCCCAGAGGACTTGATTGCCCCAGGCCCAGGTGCCACAGCCCATGACGGGAAAAATCAGATTTGATACGACCATCAGTGAATTACGTCAGACTCAACCCTTCTAACCTACCCCAGCTTGTCCGCAATAAACTGATTCCGAAACACGCCCTTGGGATCATACCGATCGCGCAGCGCCACAAACTCTGCCAATCGGGGATATTGCTGGGCGACTTCAGTTTGGCCCAGGGGAAACCATTTGCCCCAATGTATCCGGGCTTGGAACAGCACAAATAAACTGCGGGCGAGAAATTCGGCCACCGCCTGAAAATCATCGCGGGGCTGGACGTAGGTGATGAAGCTAATCGCATACCAGTCCTCGATCGCCCCAGCCGTCATCGAAAGCAACGTGGCATCGGGCAAAACCCGCCGAAAACAAATTGGGTAATGATGGGTAAACGTCCCACCTAAGGTTTGAGCAGACTCATCCAGACCATGCTGAGTCAGCCAAAATTCGGTTTGGGCCGTAAGTTTGTGGGTGGCATCGTCGGCCAGTTGCAGAATATCGGTGATGAAGTGACTAGCGGCAATAACGGACGATCGCGGCACAAACGCCTCCAGCTCAAAGTGGCGGAATAGTTCATGCTTCATGATCAGTTGCCGATCGCTGCGATCGACCACCACCCAATTGGGCAGCAGCATACGCGGCATCAGCGATCGAAATAACCAATGGACGAATGACCGACGGCGGAGAACATGCGCAAATAGCATGATCAGTAAATGTAGCCCGAGATCGAGGTTGAGCAGCCAGTAGAGACGGTACAGCCAAGGCATTCCTTGGGGTTGTGGCAGGGCGGGAATTGAGCGTTCTTGCACCACATACCGCCACAAGTGCGGCATCAGATAAAACTGCTGCAAGGGCGATCGCGCTGCCAAGGCGAAGGCGGCCTCGATTGTTTCGACGGGCGTGGCTTTTTCCTGCACCCAATATTGCGGTACACAGGGCAACGTCACGGCAGTCATGATCCCCAGACCGCCCAGGGAACAGCGGGCGGCGAGTAAGTCGGGGCCTTCGACGATCGTGTGGATTTGGGCCGTTTCACCAGTGGCATCGAAACCAGCAATCTGGACAGATTGGACGTAGTGGGACAGGCTATGGTTGCCGGAGCCGTGGGTGCCAGTCGCGATCGCGCCCGCGATCGTTTGTGCGGCGATTAATCCGATCGTCGGCAACGTCAAACCTTGGGCATTGAGTTTTGCCAGAATGGTTTTGATTTGACAGCCCGCACCGACTGTCACGGTGATCGATTGATCAGAATCCGGCGGGTGGATTTGCACTTGTTGAAAATTGCTTAGATCAACCACCACGTCGGGTGTTTGGATCCCGTCGCTCCAAGCATGGCGCGATCCAACGACACGCACTTTATCCTGCCGATGCTGTTGAAGGATAGAGAGAATTTCCGCTGCATTGCGGGGCTTGTAATAATAATGGGGGCGGAAACAAAGATTGCGCCCAAAATTTTTGATCAGCGGGGTAGAAGACATGGGGCAGCACACTAAAAATCCGACGCCCAATTAGCGTTCTGACTCCAGTGTATCGGCTTCGGCGATCGTTTTAGCCGCCCTGATAGCGTTCGTAAATCTCCATTACTTCTTTCAAGCCATCAAAGAAAGCCTTGACCACGATCGGATCGAAGTGGCTGCCCGTGTCTTCCAGAATGGTCTGCAAGATTTTGTCGATCGGCCAGGCGTCTTTGTACACCCGCTTACTAGCCAGGGCGTCAAACACGTCCGCCAAGGCAATAATCCGGCCTTCGATCGGAATATTTTCGCCGCGCAGGCCGTTGGGATAGCCGGAGCCGTCATATTTTTCATGGTGCGACATCGAAATCGACGCGCCCATCTTCATCAGCTCCGAGTCGGAATGGCCGAGAATATCCGCCCCGATCGCCGGATGACCTTTCATGATTTCTCGCTCTTCATCAGTGAGCTTGCCTGGCTTGAGCAGGATTGAGTCAGGGATGCCTAACTTACCAATGTCATGCATCGGACTGGCGTCAAACAGCAGCTCTTGGACATCATCCGGCAGTCCGAGGTGCTTGGCGATGATTTTGCAGTAGTGGCTGATCCGGGTGAGGTGATGAGAGGTTTCGGGATCGCGGTATTCTGCCGCCGCTGACAGCCGATAGATCGTGTCGCGGTAGGCATTGTTCAGCTTCTTCTCCAACATCAAGTTGTTGTAGGCCACGGCGGCTTGGGAGGCCAACGCCTCCGCCACACTCGCTTCCATTTCGGGGAAGGGCTGTTTCGTGCCCGTGGCTTCGCTGCGGTGATTGATCAGTTGCAATGCGCCAAAGACTTCGCCATTCAGGTCGCGAATCGGCACCGTCAGCATCGATCGGGTCAGATAGCCCGTTTGCCGATCGAAGTCTTCGTTGAAGGTGTAGGGCGCATTGGCGGGCAGGTGATAAACGTTGCCAATATTCAGCGTCTCCCCGGTCTTGACGACGTAGGCCACCACACTTTTGTGGCTTTCGTCGTTCAGCGGCAGACAGGCAAACTTCATCAAATTCTCGTTGTCGGTGTTGCGCAGTACCGCTTCCAACACCTCATTTTGGCTGATCTTAAAATACAGCGCGTCGCCTTGGCGCAGGTAGAGACTGGCTCCCTCGGCACGGGTCAAATCCTGGACTTCGGTGACAATCAGTTTGAGCAGACGATCGAGGTTGCGTTCGGACGACAGCGCAATCCCGACTTTGATCAAGCGTTGAGCCAGTTGCAGCTCGGACTTGGTACGACGACTGGAAGAGAAGGTAGACACCATGGTAGATCGACATGCGGGGTGAGTTCAGTCTCAGTATGCCCGCTGATTGCGCGATCGCGTTCCGTCATACCACGGGAATTATTTCGACGGGGGAAAGAGCAAATATTCCAAACCATCGATCACCCGATCGGCGTCCATCGGCATAATTTCCTGACCATGCATGATGTGCTGCATCAAGCCAAAATGCACAATCCCACCCACCACAATCCGGGCGATCGCCTCGGGGTCGGGAAAATCAAACGCGGGGGATTGGCGAAAATACGCCGTCAATGCCTCAATCCCCGGTTTGCCTAAATGCTCGACAAAGGTTTTGGCCAACTCGGGAAACCGCCCGGACTCCCCGACCAATACCCGTTTAAAGTCGTGAAACTCAGTGTTGTTGCAGCAGTCTTCGATCGCATCTTGGAAAAGGCGACGCAGGGCTTGACGCGGTTCGAGATCGTAGTCCATATGACCGAGGATCGACTGCATCCGCTGTTTGGCCATCTGCTCAACTAAGGCTTTGAACAGGCTTTCCTTATCCCCAAAATGACTGTAAATCGTCGCTTTCGACACGCCAGCAGCGGCGGCAACCCGATCCATACTCGCCGCCGCATAGCCCCGCGCCAAAAATTCCTGCATCGCCCCGCCAAGGATTTGCGCGCCCTTGATCGATTCATGGGCCTGGAGTTTAACTGGCGGTTTGACTGGCGGTTTGACTGGCGGCTTAACTGGCGGTTCAATTGCGGTGCTCATAAAGCGCTAAATCTTCAAAAAATATGATGGGCGGTGAGGATTGCTACTTGACTAAACTATACAGTTCAGTTCTAATGTAAGACTAAACTATACGGTTTAGTTTTTTTTCAAGGCGTATATAACTTTCTTTGGGCTTGAGTTTCCATCTTCCAGTATCGATCGATGCTAAGGGCAGCATAACCTATGGTCACATTGAAGAATTTGCCAGAACAGTTTTCGGCCCAGCGGCCCCTGATCATGACGGGGGTCGCGGCGCTGCTGATTGGCATTGTCGGAACGAAGGTGGTGACCGGGCGATCGGCGACGCCTGCGCCGACCCCAACGCCCGTGGCCGCGCCAGTGATTCAGTCGGTGACGGCGCTGGGGCGCTTGGAACCGCAGGGCGAAATGATCAGCGTCTCGGCTCCCAGTAGTACCGACGGCAGTCGGATCGAAGTCTTGCGGGTGAACGAAGGCGATCGGGTACAAAAAGGCGACATCATCGCCGTCCTCAACAGCCAGAACCGCCTCCAAGCGGCGTTAGTCCAAGCCCAGGGCCAAGTCCGGGTAGCGGCAGCCAAACTGGCGCAGGTGCAGTCCGGGGCGAAGTCGGGGGAGATTGCCGCGCAACGATCGGAGATTGCCCGATTGCAGGCCGAACAGACCGGGGATTTTAATACCCAGTCAGCGGTGGTGGGACGACTGGAAGCGGAACTGGTGGGAATCAAAAACATCCAGGTAGCCACGCGGCTACGCTTGCAGGCGGATTACGACAATGCGGTACAGGAAGCCGATCGCTACGAGCAACTATTTATCGCGGGCGCGACCTCGGCCTCACTCCGCGACAGCAAGCGCCTCGCGGCTCAAACTGCATTGCGTAAAGGCGAAGAAGCCTACGCCGAAGCCAATCGGGTCAGAAATACCCTGACCCAGCAAATCACCGAAGCCCGCGCTGCCTTAGATCGCAGCAAAAATGCCCGCAGTGAGCAAGTGGATGCCGCCGCTTCGACCCTCGATCGGATTGAGGAAGTGCGGCCCGTTGATGTGCAAACGGCTCAGGCGGAAATTGCCCAAGCCCAAGCGGCCAGGGAGAAGGCCGCCGCCGATCTGGAGCAAGCCTATGTGCGCGCACCCCAAAACGGCACGATTCTCAAAGTTCACACGCGATCGGGGGAGAAGATTGCCACCGAAGGCGTGGTCGATCTGGGCCAAACGCAGCGCATGGTGGCGGTGGTCGAGGTCTACGAAAGTGATGTCCAACGGCTGAAGCTGGGCCAAACCGCTAAGGTCATGAGTGACGCGATCGGGCAAGAACTCACAGGCAACGTCCGCGAAATCGGCCAAAAAGTCCTGCGGCAAAACGTCGTGAATACCGATCCGACCAGCAATACCGACGCACGGGTGATGGAAGTGCGGATCGAACTCGACGCCGATTCCAGCGACAAAGTCGCAAAATTCACCAATTCTCAAGTCACCGCAAAAATCATGACCGATTCGTAAAATATATGATGCTTAACCCACTCCACTTCATCCAACGCCGCACGCCCCTGGGCTGGCTGCAATTGAGTCACCAAAAGGGCAAACTCCTGGTCGCCCTATCGGGTATTGCCTTTGCCGATGTGCTGATTTTTATGCAGTTGGGCTTTCAGGCGGCGCTGTTTGATAGCAGCGTCAAGGCCCAGCAGATTCTGAATATGGATGCGGTGATTTTCAGTCCGCAGGCGCTGAATTTTGGGAATTTGGCGACCTTGCCGCGCCGCCGTTTGCTCCAGGCCCAGGACGTCCCAGGCGTGAAATCCGCCCATGCGATGTACGTCAATAACGTCGTCTGGAAACATCCCCAAACCCGCAAGGAAAGCGCTATTCGAGTGCTGGGATTTGAGCCAGATTTTCTGGCATTGCAGTTGCCCGACGTGGAACAAAAAATCGATCGTACCAAAGTTCCCGACACCTTTTTGTTCGACCAAGGTTCGCGGGGGAATTATCAACAAGTCATTGCCGATTTGAATCAAAACAAACCCGTAAAAACTGAAGTGGATGGGAAGACGATTACCTTGGGGGGCACCTTCACGATCGGGTCGTCCTTCGGAGCCGATGGGCATTTGGTCACCAGCGATCAAAATTTCTTGCGACTCTTTCCTCGACGTAAAGCCCAAAATGTCTCGATCGGCTTGCTTAAAATCGATCCAGGCGCAAACCCCGAAACCGTTGTGGCCCAACTGCGGCAGCATTTACCCGATGATACTGTGGTGATGACGAAAGCGGAATTCATCGAATTTGAAAAAGGCTATTGGCAGAAGAATACTTCGATCGGGTTTATCTTCACGCTGGGTGTGGGGATGGGATTTATCGTGGGGATTGTGATTGTGTATCAAGTGCTGTCCACAGATGTCAATTCCCACATGGCAGAATATGCGACGTTTAAGGCGATGGGATATGGCAATGGGTTTCTACTCGGCGTGATTTTTGAGGAGGCAATTATTTTGGCGCTGTTGGGCTTCTTTCCTGGTGTGGTGGGGGCATTGGGCCTGTATACCCTGGCCCGGAATGGCACGAAATTGCCGATTCTCATGACCGTGTCGCGGGCAATTACGGTGCTGATTATGACGATGATCATGTGCATGATTTCCGGGGCGATTTCCACCCGCAAATTGCAATCGGCTGATCCGGCGGATATTTTTTAAGGTTAATTCCCATGAGCGAAACTGTCATTGCGATCGAAAACCTCAATCATTATTTTGGTCAGGGCCAACTCAAAAAGCAGGTCTTGTCCAACATCAATCTATGCATCGATCGGGGCGAAATTGTCCTGATGACCGGGCCTTCTGGATCGGGCAAAACGACGTTGCTGACGTTGATTGGGGGACTACGATCGGGCCAAGAAGGCAGCCTGAATATCTTGGGCAATCAAATGCGGGGCGCAGGCGATCGCAAACGCATGATCACCCGCCGCAACATCGGCTATATCTTCCAAGCGCATAATCTCCACAGTAGCTTGACCGCGATGCAAAATGTCCGCATGGGGCTGGAAGTGCATCCAAAATTAGGCAGTGCGGAAATGCAACGCCGATCGACGGAAATGCTGGCGCAGGTGGGTTTGGCCGATCGGGTGAATTATTATCCGAGTGATTTATCGGGGGGCCAAAAGCAACGAGTCGCGATCGCGCGGGCCTTGGTCAGTCATCCGAAGATCATTCTCGCCGATGAACCGACGGCGGCATTGGATAGTAAATCGGGGCGGGAAGTGGTGGAATTGATGCAGCAATTGGCGAAGGAGCAGGGTTGTACGATTTTGCTGGTGACGCATGATAATCGGATTTTGGATATCGCCGATCGGATCGTACATATGGAAGATGGTCAGTTGGCGGCGGATACACAGCGGGAGCCGCAGGCGCAAGTGGCTTAGGGATGGCGATCGTGCTAAAATAAGCAAGTAGTCAATCACCTTGTCACTGGTATGGTTCAGACGCTCGCCATTTCTAAAGCGATGACCAGCATGGCCGAAGTTCAGGCCCGATTCGCGATCGACTATGCGACTGATCCAACGTTTTTTCGCGAGTGGCAACAAGATTTACCGTCGCTGACCGATGCCGACCACGCGCAGATTGCACATATTGCACATATTCAACAGCGGTTTATTCAGCATCGTGACCGGGGTTCGCTGCCCGAAGGCACCGTGGATAAGTTGATGATTTCGCCGTTGCTGGACTTGGCGGGGTTGTACGATTCGCGGTTTACGATTCGGACGGAGGCCAGTGTGGAGATCAATCTGGAAGCCGAAGGGGAAATTCTGCAAGGGCGGATGGATACGCTGATTTTGGCCGATCGGATTTGGATTTTGGTGGTGGAGGCGAAGAACTCGACTTTTGCTTTGTCGGTGGCATTGCCGCAGTTGTTGACTTATATGCTTTCCGCCCCAATCGATGGGGTGGCAAAGTTTGGATTGGCGACGAATGGTGAGGAATTTCGGTTTGTGAAATTGCAGGGTCAGGAGGCGCGGGCGATCGTGGATTTATCGGCCATTTTGTCAGTGATGCCGCCGAGTCGGAGCCAATTGCCCCAAGTTGTTCAGATTCTGAAATCGTTGGCACGGTAGGGAAGGGAAGGGGCGATGACCTTCGGTCGGTCGTAGACCATCGGGATTTGTTGGTTTTGGCGGATGAGTTTGCGGTGCCGATGACCGACCGTCGGTCGGAGACGATCGTGACGGCGGTGATGTTTCAAGGGGGCAGAATGGGCGGATTGGGGATTGCGCTATAATGGCTGAAGATACCTTGAATCCGAAGGTTTTGACGATGACGACGCAACAACTTGAAGCCCGCTTGGCGACCCTAGAACAAGAAATGGCGCAGGTGAAGCAGATGCTTACACCCGCTGGGATGGCCGCGCCAATTCAGCCTTGGTGGGAGAAGATCGCTGGGAGTTTTGCGGATGATCCGGATTTTGATGAGGCGGAGCGGTTGGGCCGCGAGTGGCGCAAATCGGTGCAGGATGATTGGCTTGATACGGCGGAGTGATCGATCGTGCTGACTCAAGATGCAATTTTATTAACCCGCAATCGATCGGACTTTGGGCAAATCGAAGGCTTGCATTGGGAAGATTGGTCAGAGCGACGGGTGAGTGTGTAACGTGGCATGACGGGATGGTTAAGCGCTGGCTGGCTGGTGATCGGCTAAGACTTGGGCCTTGATTTCGGCTAGGGTGAGGCTAGAGAATTCACCCCGATCGGCTTGTGCCGCTCCGATCGCGACTTCTTGGCGCATCCATTCGAGCATTTCGGGGGAGTCGGTGTCGGCCAGGGTGGTTTGTTCCATGCGTTCGAGGGCGACTTCAACGATCGTCGCGGGGTCGCTATAGCCATGGGCGATCAGTCGTTGGATCAGTTGGTCGGCGTTGGGACTGAGGGAGATTTGCACGATGGGGTGCCGCTGTGGTGGTGGGGCTGCATGATGGTTGATTTATTTATTTTAGCCGATCGGTCTGGGGATTGACAGTGGGGTGGGGAGATCGGGCAGTGGCTTGATGTTTACTACTGTGGCGAAGTTTGATGGAATGCGGCATTATGGAGGGATAGGCCGATCGGTGATCCCAATGGCAGTCATTAAAATTCCAAAGCAATACCTTGTTGAGCAGGATGAGGCTTCGATTACGGTGGATGTGCCGGAAATGGTGTTGGCGCAATGGCAGGAGCGAGCCGAGACGGTGAATCGGGTACGCGACAAGCTAGCAGCGCTTCACCTGACGGAAAAAGACTTGGAAGATGCAGTCAATTGGGCACGTCAAGGGGCTGAATGAGCGCGATGCGAGTAGTTCTGGATACGAATACCGTGCTGTCAGCACTGTTGTTTGGGCGGGGGCGATTGGCCTGGTTGCGGCAGGTTTGGCAACAGGGGGAAATTTGCCCTTTGGTTTCTGATGTGACTGCGGCGGAGATTCGACGGGTTTTGAGCTATCCCAAGTTCCGACTTTCGGAAGTTGAGCAGATGGCTTTGTTGAGTGACTATTTGCCATTTTGTGAGTCGGTGATGATTCCGGAGCCGCCGCCTGTGGTGCCGGATTGTCGTGATTTGCAGGATGTGCCTTTTTTGTGGTTGGCGATCGCGGGTCAGGCAGAATATTTGATTACTGGCGATCGAGATTTGTTGGTTTTAGCGGATGGGTTTGCGGTGTCGATCGTGATGGCGGCGGTGTTTCGATCGGTGATTCAGCCTTGATTGCCGATCGTTGTCTTTAACT
This sequence comes from Cyanobacteria bacterium VAR_4_metabat_243, assembly GCA_031415035.1. Taxonomy (GTDB): domain Bacteria; phylum Cyanobacteriota; class Cyanobacteriia; order Leptolyngbyales; family Leptolyngbyaceae; genus Romeriopsis. The sequence goes on along the minus strand of JANOQX010000199.1, from coordinate 280 downwards.
GGCGATCGCAATCGATTCAATCTAGGCGTCGGCGCATTTTGCGTTGCATTAATCTGGAGAGTCACGCTCAAAATTATCTGGATTTTTGCCAGCCAAAACAGCGGTAGCCGCCTCGACGATCAGTAAGTTCCTGCTCGACTGTAACTACTCAGCCTTAAAATATAAAGTTGATTTTTCCAGTATGCGGCCATCATTCGCTAGGATTTAGTCATTACCAATCAGTCAGGCGAGGGCAATAGCTTGAAACGGGAACCCCCACTGAAAATCAGTCGTGATGAAA
>JANOQX010000198.1:0-35407 GCA_031415035.1 Cyanobacteria bacterium VAR_4_metabat_243 | reverse complement strand
TGATGTTGGTTGAGGCGACGGAACGGTTGTCGGTTTCGCGCTTGTTGATTTCTGCACGGTTTTCACCGATTTATTGTTGGGCTGTTTGGCTAACTGCTTTTCCAATTTCGCTTGACCATCCAACGCCGATTTCGCCTTGAGTCGCGCAATTTCTTGTTGCATCGGCTCACCATCTTTGCCCACGGACGCTGGCGGTTTGGCGGGCGGCGGATTCGCATTCCCCTGCGCCATTGTTTGTGCTTGCTCAGAACGACCACCTCCAGTCAGAAACACACCTGCGATTACCATCACAGGCAATAATAACAATGCTGCCATCCCAAACTTGGGCACGGGTCGCGACCAAATCGGTCGAGCTGATTTCGACCGTTCGACCGAGAACTCAGCCGCTGTAATCAATGGCTTGTCGAGGTCTACTGTGCCTGTGATTTCTTTGAGTTGTGGTGTATCCATCATTTCACCTCCCCTTCGATCGGGCGAATTTCCTCAATCTGCACCCCGCGTTCCAACATGCTGTAAATCACCCGTTGGTATTCATTGGTCGGATTTGGCAATGGATTCTGCGGTGGTGGGATTGCTTTGACAAAGAATGTGCGGTTGAAGGGAATCGATCGGCCTGATGGATTCGCATTATCAAATACAATCCGCGTGGCGATCATATCCACGCGCCATCGCCCATCACCTGCCGCTTCTGGATTCGAGAAATTCTGCGGTACCAATACAGCCGCGACTTGGCCCCGAAATACATCCTGGGGAACAGTCTCCGTTGCCAGTTGCTGAATGAACGTATCCCGAAAGTCCGGTGCTAGCAAGAATGCCGCTTCCCATGCTGTTGTGGGAATTCGCTCTTGCTTATTTGAGACAACCTTCCCGTCATCCACTTGACCTTTCTCACTCCCCGGTGGCTTGCCCCAGGTGAAGGTCATCACTGCCCAGTCCGAAACCGTGCGCCGAATCACCTCCGGTTCGCGATAGTTGTAAGCACTCGGTCGCACCGTAAAGGCTTTACCATCGACTTGTTGCACCAATGTTGGTGGCTTTTGAGCGGCCAACTTGGAAAAGGAAATGCCTAGCCAGATTGTCCCGATCGAGAGCATGGTCGTTGCGATCGACAATCCCACAAAAGCCAATGGCAGAATGTCGCTCGAATCAATCTTGAAGCGTTGACTTTTACGTTTAAGTTCAGAGATTTGCATAAATCATCTCCTTATTTCATGGGTAAAAAGGAAGTTCCAACCGAGACAATTCGCGTCACACCACCGGAAACGCCTCGAAATACGGCCATGCCACCACCACCCGCCAGAGCTAAGGCGAGAATGGGGGCGAGAATGCTGAGTAGAAGCAAAAACCCAACGTCCGACGAAGTCTGAGCATCCGCCGCAACCACAACCGTCGCTGCTAATCCAACAATCACGTTGTAGGAAAACTTGGCCATGCCCAAGCTAAAAAAGCCAATCAGCCAAGCCCAAATTGGGCGACTCGACATCGGAATCACTGAACCGGCAACGGCGATCGGGCCAAGCAATCCGGTCAGCAACATCGACAGCTCAATAATGTTGGCAAAGGCCCACTGGAAACCCTTGAGAATTGACTGTGCGGCAGCTTGTCCAGCGGTCGCAAGCAAACTTTCACTCACCATCTGTCCGACAAAACCGTTCACGTCAACGTAATCCTTTGTAGTAACTTTCTCTGCCAAACGTTGATTGATGGCATCAATCCGCGCTTTCAATCGTTGCACCCCGGCTGTAAACCACCCCTTCGACTGGTATTCCTTGTCAATCACTGCCGCCGCCCGTTTCCCCGCTTCCAGGAAACAATCAATTTGGGCTTTCCCTTCTTTGGCCTCACATTCGGCATATTGCTGCTGAATCAAGGTTTTGGCTTGCTGGGAGACAATCACATCGTTTAGAGCTTCCAACATTGACACTTCGCCGATTTGCACCTCCAGAACCGTTTTGGTTTGGTCGTTGATGATATTGCGAATACTGAGAGTGATTGACCCTAGCATTTTGCCGTTGTTGAATAGCAGGACGAAAATCACGAAAACCCAGATGACACTGGGTAGTGCCGGGAAAATACCCCGCTCGATCGCGTCTTTTATCCAAGCCAATGCAAAAAACAAAAATGAGCCGACCAGAATAATCGCCGCAAATTTGTTGATGCCTTGATAGAGTCCATTCGTGCCGCTGAAGATATCGAGCCAGCGCTTATCCCAAGCCTGCTGAACATTCTGGATTTGCTGAATATTATCTTGAATGATGCTCCGCCCACCTGTAACCTGCGCCAAGAGGGTCATTTACGACCTCCCGCCATCGGCTGATTCGTGCGGAATAAGCCAGGGATGTAGACCTCTGCTTGTGTGGCACTGCTGAGTTCGATTTGACGGGATACCCGATCGCGTCGATTCGTTTCGTCAATGCCCTCGCTTGTATTAGCGGTAAGTTGGGCGATCGTGCCCTGCAATTGCTGAAGTTTCAGCAGTGATGTTTGATTCTCCGCTGTGAGTTTGGACTGGTTATTCATGATGCCCGCAAGTGATGCCATTTGTTTGGCATTATTTTTCATGACATCTTGTGTAACCGATAGTCCCTGGGCGTCCTGGGCTAACTTCTGTGTGGCTTGTGTACCCTGTTGGTTATTTTGAACGATCGCGCCCGTTTTCTTCACCTCCTGTTCCAGCCATTTGCGCCCCGTCTTGCCCAAGACCGGAGCCGCTGTTGCACGGCTAAGTTCTTGGTCGTAGAGGTTTGCGGTGTCGCGTTTATTGACGATCGGATTCACGGTCAAAATCCCCGTGGCATTCACCTTGTCTGCCGTGCGGACTTCATAGGGGTCAGGCAATTCGTTGCTCGACGGTGAACCGGATTGTCCTGGGGACTCACCCAAAATCCCACCGAGACTACCTTTCAGAACCTGATTGAGAATTTCATCTCCCTTACTAATTTGCTGTTGTACCTGCTCTAAGGGATCCCCAAGGGTTTCCCCGATCCACTTTTGCCAGTCGTTGCCAAGTCCACCCGGCATAAATGTTGCCGATGCTGCACCCACACTCATAATTGGTAAGAGTGTGGCGATCGTGACGCCAATTAAATATCGTCGCTTCATTTCAACCTCCGTAAATGCGGAAATGTGTCAGGGAATTCTCGAACTTCCGAAGTGGGCGCGATCGTATCCATGGATTTGCCCGATCGAACGGTCGCCGCATAGGCTTTCGCAAAAGCTGCATAGCCCTCAAACTTATTGCCATATTTGGCCAAAACCCGATGTCTGGCTCGCTGCTCCTTCTGGTTGTTTGCTACTGCTCCCAAAAGTTCGGGCGAAGGATGATGACTGCATTCGACCAACCGCGCATCCGCATCCAACAGCCAATGCGAACACAACCGAATTGGGTCAGTCCGGAATGACTCATCCGTATTCGGCATCAACGCGGCTGGATCATAGCCAAACAGCCGTTGGTAGGATGGCAGCGAGTTTGGCTGAATTGCTCCAATGATGCGGGTATTCAGGTTTTGGAGAATTTGCGAACCCGCGATCGAGTTAGCAATAGTATCCGGGTCTTGCCCAATAATCAGGGGACGAATTCCTGACTTTGCGCCGTTTGCACAGACCTGGCCAATGATTTGTGCGATGCCGTTGTATTTGAACAAGATCGGACTTTCATCAATCGCTAGCAGTGAATCTGTCACCTCCAATGCTTTGCGAAACGCCATTGACTGGGCCGATAGCGCCAACACTGCTGCTTCAATGTTATCGCCGACATTCCGCAGCGCAAACACCGTCAGCTTGGCATCGGTACGAATCGTCGAAGGTTGAGAAATCGCCTTTCCCACCCGACTGGTAAGCCAACCCTGAAGCTCAAGGATGATAGTCGCGATCGCTTCGTTCACTGATTCCGATTCGACACCGAGATCCAGGTGCCGCACCATTTCCACAAAGTCAACCAGCGTCGGCATCTTGAACCAGTCATCACTACTGAAACCGGATTCAAATGCCCGATCGTACCGTGATTGCAGCGTCACATCAGCAAAGAAAGCCGCCAGCCCTTGCCAAAGGACCGTATGCACCCGCTTCCCCAACTGCCCCTCGGTCTCCGTGCCCATCACCATTGTGTTGAGTGCTTTAACCAAGAATTCCTTGTAATCGTCTAATCGTTCCGATCGCTGCTTTTCCGGTAAATGCCGCAAGTCAGGGATTTGAAACAGATTATTCGACTCAGAGCCGATGTCGAAGTAGGCCCCCGCATCACCAAAGAACTTGACTAAATCGGTGTACGTCGTCGTCCCGTCTGGTTTTGGATAGTCCAATGAGATTACATTCATTCCATTGGCGATCGCCCAGACGAAGATCTCCGAAGCCAGCACTGACTTCCCACTCCGCGTTTCACCGAAGATGAGAATCCCGCGATGCTTGGTGACAAAATCGATATGCAACGGCATATTCCCTTGCCGCGTCAGCAGTTCCAAACCCCTGGAATCTACAGGTTTAGTGCAAGCCAATGGCATCAGCCCTGGAGCCTCATTGGTCAAGTACATTTGCCTCCGGCCATCATTCAGCAAATTGCCATCAACCACGGGCAACGACTTCAGCCACATCTGCCAAGCCACCTCCGTCTCCCGAATAAAATCTCCCTGCGGAAACGCATTCGTCAACTTCTGGCAGACTTCCGTTAGCATCAACGGGTCATCCCGATGCACCAACGCAATCACTGAAATCCAAATGGGAAGGGAACCTTCGTAAATCTTCTCCTGGGCTTCCACCCCTTTTTTCGCCCGCATTTGCGATGCCACATCAACATCCTTATAAGCCGTTGCCCGATGAATTGCCGTGTAACTCTGCCGGGTCAACCGTTGCAAAGTCATTCGGGCCATCGTCCGATCGGCCGCACCCAATTCACAAACAAACTCACAATCGGGAAACTGCGAAATCACCTGCCACAAGTAATAAAGCTGATGCTCCGGGCTGACAAACCCCGGTGGTTTCGACTCCAAAACCACGGCCCCAACGAACTTATTCTTGACCCGCACCCATTCCCGATCGGCCTTGGGATGGGTCGGCCTCCCTGCTTCACCCCGAATCACCACACTCATCGCATGATGCTCATCGTGAATCACTTCAGTCAGTTGCTCCTCCTGAAGCTCTAAGTATTGCGGCATCGCCGGGGCCTTTCCATGATTGAATTGCGACCACAGATAACCCCATAAATCATCTGCCGTCATCGGCGTCGCCTGCAAACCCATCCGCGTATTGAGTTGCTGCTCCCAATGCAAATAGCCATCACTAAATCCCCGCGTCAACAATTCCCGATAATGGGTCTGCTCGCGCTTCTTCCGCAGCCCTTTGAACGTGTCATATTGATGGATAAACCAAGCCAGCGATTTCTCGATTTGGTCTTTACTGCGCTCTCCTGGCGCGATCGTATAGGTGGCAAACAAGTAGATCTCCTTTGGCTGACGTTCTCCCAGTTGCGTCAACTCCCGCGTCGATCGCTGCTGGGAAAGCAGCAGGAACTGACTTTCCAGACTTTGCTCAGGGTGAATCAAATCGGCTAACTCAGATTGCCGATCGCCATCCTGGGAAAACGATCGGAGGTGAATCCGCAACCGATCGCCCGGTCGAAACCCCTTCAATCCTTCCTCTAGCCGCGCTAACGCCACCTCCGCTTGCCCCTGAACCAGCAGGGTATGCAACCCTTCTGTCCGAAATCCAAACACCAGCGAGAACTTCTTACCCTGTTGCAACAGATAAGCGCCCACATCCCGACCTCGTAAAGCCAGACGGCAAATGCATTCCAGGTCAGATTCATCTTCAAAGGGTTTGAATTGATAGCGTTTATTGCCACTTCGATGTTTCGTTTGAGTCATGATCTTTCTCACGTAAACAGCATCGATAACCGAGATGTCCCCGTTTCCAATCGGGGACACCCTTAAATTTGTGCGTAAATCGCCAAGTCTTCTCCCCCACAACCACCCACCAGCTAGCGATACCCCAAATACTGAGCAGCAAAAACCAAGTGAATGGAATGTGGAAAATCACGACAAACAGCACGTAAAACCCAAACAGGATTCCCGCCGATGGCCCCAACAGATTGGATGGAATGGGACCCAGGCTGGGCTGTTGTCCCAGACTTTGATTTACAGGCCGAAACTGCCGATGCGTATCGCGCTCCGCCATATCTACCCCCCGGCTCTAGCACCACCGCCCGCTGCACCACCGAAGAACAGCGAACTCAAGCCTTCCACGACGACCACAGCAGCAATCACAATAAAGGCGTTCTGCATCAGCGGTTGCCACTGCTCACCCCGTTGGGCTTGATAGACGGCAAAGAGCACAAAGCCGATCGCCGAAATCCAAACCACGACGCGCAGTAGGCCAAACATGAACTTGACGATACTGGGGTCGATATAGGAGCCAAAAATGCTGTTGGTCTGTTGTTCCGCATTCTTAAATAGTTGAGCGTGGGCTGGATCGCCGTGGAGCGCGATCGTACAAAATACCAAAGTGCCGCCGAGAATACCGATCGTTCGCATTCCACCCAGTCGCTGCACCCAAGGATGTACGGTCAAATAAGCGGCAACCTGGGGAAACCGGAGACAAATCAGTGCGACCAGACAGCCAAGATACAGCAATAGTGGCGACTGAACGACGAGAACAGCCGCAGAAATGAGACAGCAAGCCAAAGCCAGGATAGAAGGTACTTGCGCACCAACAGATCTGGCTCGGCGTAATGACGCAGAGTGATTCACAGGAGTGACCTCGATTATTTAAGGTAAGGAAAATGCTCAGGAAGTGACTAGACTTCCGAAAATCTTTGAAGTGCTTTACAGATTCATCAAGTTGCTTGTTTGCATTCTGAATGATAAATCTAGGATTTGGTTGTGTTTTAAGGATTTCTTTATAATCACTATGATTGAATCTTTGCAGGAGTTTCAGAGAATACCAAGATTTTGCGTTTTCCGCGTAAATTGAGGAAGAACAAATTCGGGTTATGTCTGTTATTCAGTCTTCTCGGCTCACAGATAAATCCTTGCATCAACTGCTGTATTTGCTTCCTGACTTTAAATGATTGGGCTTTCGAGTGCATCAAACCTATTTGGTTTCGATGTGTCGAAAATCATATTGGAAGTGGTGAGTCGAAAATTGAGTGGCAAGATTCAGTCGCAATTTTCTGCTGGTGCAATGGATTAGAACAACCGTGAGGTCAAATTATCGCGGCAACCCGATCGTGTCAGACAAGATGGCCCCAAATTTTAATTCGATCACCTGGAAAAGATGACAAAATAGCAAGGCTGGTCGGCTCAATCTATTTACTCGTCAAAAATTGTGATTACCCCGGAAACTGGTCAAATTGTCTATGTCCGATCGCGCCAATATCTGGTTGAAACGGTTCAGCCTGCTCAGGAAGCGGGCGGGGATACGATCGTGTCCCTGTCATGCCTAGAGGATGACGCACAGGGGCAGCAGTTAGAGGTTTTCTGGGAACGGGAGATGGACGCCAGGATTTTGGGGGTGTCCTCTTGGGATGCCGTGACCAATCGCGGTTTTGACCAGCCACGCCAGTTTTCGGCTTACTTGCATACCCTGCGCTGGAACTGTGTCACTTCGACAAGGCCCAATCTGTTCCAAGCGCCCTATCGTGCTGGGATTCAAGTCAAAGCCTACCAGCTTGAACCGCTACGTAAAGCCCTGTTGATGCCGAGGGTTTCACTATTTATTGCGGATGATGTCGGATTGGGGAAGACAATCGAGGCGGGGCTGATTTTGCGCGAGATGCTATTGCGGCAAAAGATTCGGCGGGTGGTGATCGCTTGTCCACCGTCCGTGGTGCGTCAGTGGCAGGAAGAAATGGAAAGTCGTTTTGGCTTGCTGTTTCAGGTAGTCGATCGAGAATTCTTTGCGACTAAACGTCGGGAACGGGGCTATGGCGTGAATCCCTGGACGACTCACACAAGGTTTATTATCTCCCATGCGCTGCTGCGAGACGAGAGCTATGCGGCACCGCTCAGAGATTGGCTGGGTGAGTTTGCGGCGGGGTCGATGCTGATTTTGGATGAAGCCCATAATGCCGCTCCAGCCAGTGGATCGCGCTACGCGATCGATTCTCAGCTCACCAAATCGGTGCGCGAGCTGGCCCCTCGGTTTGAGCATAAGCTCTTTCTGTCGGCCACGCCCCACAATGGTCATTCCAATAGCTTTGCGGCTCTGCTGGAAATGCTTGATCCACAGCGGTTTTGTCGAGGTGTGCCCGTTAAAAGTAAAAAGACTTTGGATACCGTCATGGTGCGGCGGCTGAAGCGTAATCTGCGGGCGATCGGCGATCGGGATTTTCCCCAGCGCCATATTTTGCCGATCGTGGTGGATGGATTGCCGCCCGATGCGCCGGAACTTGCCTTGGCGCGACTCCTGCAAGACTATCGAGAATGTCGCGAGGCACGTCTCCAAGATGCGACGAAGTCGGTACAGGCAACGGCAGGCTTAGTAATCATGTCGCTGCAAAAGCGCTTGCTATCCTCGATTGAAGCGTTTGCCCGTACCCTGAAAGTCCATCGCAATGGGATCGCCAAACAATCAGAAAAACAAATTGCGGCACAGGAATTTAGTTTGCTGAAGCAGTCGCCTGGATGTGATGATGATCGAGCTGAGCTATCGGATGCGGAAATTGAAGCCGAAGATGACGCACAAATGATGACGGCAAGTCAGCAGATTAACCAGGGACTGACGGCGCAGGAGTTGGAACTGCTTGAACAGATGACAACGATCGCCCAGACGGCGAGGCATGAGGCGGATAGCCGGATCGAAAAATTAGTCGAATGGTTGCGCGACAATTGTTGCCCGGAGTTGGGCAAGCCGGGGGCGGTGTGGAATCAACGGCGGGTATTGATCTTCACGGAATATGTCGATACAAAACGCTACTTGGAACAGCAATTAGCAGCGGTAACTGGTAATTCTAACCAGGGAGAACAGCGCATTGGCGTATTTCATGGCGGGATGGGCGAGGAATCGCGGGAAGCGATCAAGGCAGCTTTCAACGCTGATCCTAGTCATCATCCGCTGCGAATCTTGATTGCCACTGATGCGGCGCGGGAAGGGGTGAATCTGCAAAATTATTGTGCGGATCTATTCCATTTTGATATTCCCTGGAATCCCAGTCGGATGGAGCAGCGCAATGGGCGCATCGATCGTAAATTGCAGCGTGAAGCGGAAGTGCGCTGTCATTACTTTGTGCTGGCTCAACGTCCAGAGGATCGGGTGTTGCAGGTGCTGGTGCGGAAGACGGCAACGATTCAGGCCGAGCTGGGGAGTTTGTCGCCTGTGGTGGAGAAGAATCTCGCCAAGTTGCTGGATGGGGGCATTCGATCGACCCAAGTGGAAGCGATCGCCCGATCGATTGAGCAGGTCGAGGAATTGGATGAACTTTCGGCGGAGCGATCGCAGGCGGTTTTGGAAGAACTGGAAACGATTCAACCGGAACATCAGGAACTGCATAAACAGCAGATGGAACTGGAGGAGATGCTGCGGAAATCGCGGGATTGGCTGGGCTTAGACGATCGGCATTTTCGGGATGCGCTGTCTGTGGCATTGGAGATGGTCGGGGCACCGTCATTGGAAGCCGTGGATGCAAAGGCGGCGTTGGATGACCCTGAGCGAGCGCGTTGGGTGGTACCCGCGATGGATCGAGAATCGACGGATGTGGCTTGGGCCGGAACTTTGGATAGTTTGCGGCCACCGCGCCCCCGGAATCAGAAGCTGTGGGATTGGCGCAAGGAAACTGTGGTGCGGCCTGTCGTGTTCAAAGACCCTGGGACGCTGGATGGGGAAGTGGTGCATTTGCATTTGGAGCATCGCTTGGTGCAGCGTCTGTTGGGTCGGTTTCTCTCCCAGGGGTTTGTGCATCATGAGCTGTCGCGGGCTTGTGTTTGTTTGAGTGATGATCCGGTGCCGAAGGTGATTGTGTTGGGGCGGTTGTCGCTGTATGGCGCGAAGGCGGCAAGGTTGCATGATGAGATTGTGACGATCGCGGCGGAGTGGAGCAATCCCGAAGCGCGCGGGCGGAGTAAGCTCAGACCCTTGGGGGAAGAGGATAAGAAGGATGTAATGGCGATTTTGGAGCAGTCGTTGGCGACACCACGGTTGCGGGATGTATCGGCCCAATTGTTGGAGCAGTTGCAGGGCCATGCGTCGCGGGATGTGGATGAATTGGTGAGCCATTTGGAGAAGCGGGCGGAGACGCTGACGGAGCGGGCGATGCGGGAACTGACCAAACGGGGACAGAAGGAGGCGGCGGAAATGCAGGCGTTGTTGACTGAGCAGCGCGATCGTATCCTGAGCGAGAAAACCAAGGAGGGTCGCCAGTTATCCCTGTTCAATGCCGATGAGCTGCGGCAGTTGAATGCCGATCGGCGACATTGGGAATTGCGGTTGGCGCAGCTGGAACAAGAGCTGGTGGCTGAGCCGCAGCGGATTGAGCAAACCTATCAGGTGAAGGCAACGAGAGTGGAACCGGTGGGGATTGTCTATCTGTGGCCTGTGTCGAATTAGGCTTCCCGGTTCGACCGATCGGGGTGATGAATGTTTTATGCTTGATGACTAGCTTCTGGGAATGAATGTTATGGCGATCGATCCGCAAATTCTGCAACATCGGGAATGGCTGGGGCTACTGCAACCAGTGGGATTGGTGGTGTCGCCAGTGGCGTTGGTGAAGGCGCAGGCGGTGATCGATCGGACGCGGGCGGTGGTGCTTCAGCCGATTTTGCGGGGGTTGTTGGGTGAGGGGCGGGAGACGGCTTGGGTGGGGGATTTTGAGGCGTTTGCGGGGCAGGTGCTGGAATGGTTGCCGGAGGATTTGGTGGGGGCGGGGGATTTGCCGGAGGCGTTGAGCTGGGCGCTGCCGGATTATGGTGAGGTGCTTTGTCCGAGCTATGGGGTGAAGGATCCCGACAGTGGAGAGTGGATTTTGTTGGTGCAGGTGGTGGGGGTCGGCCAGGATTTGGATGCGACGGCGAAGGAGTCGAGTTGGCGGGCGACGGTGGAGGAGAAGTTTGAGCGGTTGCTGCGGGAGGTGCAGGTTCCGGCGGGGATTCTGTGGAATGGAGAGGCGTTGCGGTTGGTGTATGCGCCGAGGGGCGAGTCGTCGGGACATGTGACGTTCCCGATCGCGGCGATGACGGAGGTGCCGGGGCGACCGATTTTGGCGGCGTTGGATGCGGTGTTGGGGGCCGATCGGCTATTCAATGGGCCGACCGATCGGCGGTTGCCGTCAATTCTGGTCAATAGTCGAGCGTATCAGTCGGAGGTGTCGGAGAAGCTGGCGGATCAGGTGGTGGATGCGCTGTGGGAGCTATTGCGGGGGTTTCAGATGGCGGATGAGGCGGTGTCGGGGACGCTGCTGAAAGATTTGGATGCGTCGCATTTGTACGGGGGGCTGATTACGACGTTGATGCGGTTGGTGTTTTTGCTGTATGCGGAGGATGAGGGGCTGATGCCGAATGATGCGGTGTATCAGCGGCATTATGGGGTGGCGGGGTTGTATGAGCAGTTGCGATCGGATGCGGGCAACTATCCCGATACGATGGACGATCGATTTGGGGCTTGGGCGGGGCTGTTGAGTTTGTTTCGGTTGGTGTATGAGGGCGGTGGGGCGACGGCGGATTATTTGCCTGCAAGACATGGGCAGTTGTTTGATCCGGGGGAGTTTGAGTTTTTGGAAGGGGTGGTGTGGGAGGCGCAGCGGCAGGTGCCGAGGATTCCGGATGGGGTGATTTATCGGGTGTTGGATAAGTTGCTGATGTTGGAGGGGGAGCGGTTGTCTTACCGGGCCTTGGATGTGGAGCAGATTGGCTCGGTGTATGAGGGGATTATGGGCTATACGGTCGAGCGGGCGCGGAGTCTGTCGATCGGGGTGAATAGTAAGCCGAAGGGATCGAAGGTTTCGACGACGGTGGTGGTGGCTGTGGATGCGTTGCTAGGGGCGAAGGGGGCCGATCGGGCGAAAAAACTGAAGGAATGGGCGAATTGTGAGTTGGCGGCGGGGGCGGCGAAGTTGGTGAGGTCGGCGCAGACGGTGGAGGAATTGGTGGCGGGCTTGGGCGGGCGGGTGTCGCGGCGGACGAAGGATTTGTTGCCCGTAGGTTCGTTGTATTTGCAGCCGACTGAGGAGCGGCGGCGGAGTGGGTCGCATTATACGCCGCGTGCGTTGACGGCTCCGATCGTGGAGACGACGTTGCAGCCTGTGTTGGCAAACCTTGGGGCGGTGCCGACGGCGGCGCAGATTTTGGATTTGAAGGTGTGCGATTTGGCGATGGGGAGTGGGGCGTTTTTAGTGGAGGTGTGTCGGCAGTTGGCGGAGCGGCTGGTGGAGGCTTGGGGACGGGAAGGGGCGGATATGGCGGGGGAGGAGCCGTTGTTGTTAGCGCGGCGGTTGATTGCTCAGCGTTGTCTTTATGGTGTGGATAAGAATCCATTTGCGATGAATTTGGCGAAGTTGTCGCTGTGGCTGGTAACACTATCGAAGGATGCGCCGTTTACGTTTTTGGATCATGCGTTGAAGTGTGGGGATTCGTTGGTGGGATTGTCGCGGAAGCAGATCCTTAATTTTGGGCGCGATCCAATTCAGGATTTGCCGTTGATGAAGTATGGGCAGGAGCAGGTGTTGGCGGCGAAGGTGTTGCGATCGCAGATCCAATCGGGGGATACGAAGTCCGATGCGGATGCCGCCATGAAGGTGCAGCAGTTGCGGGAGGCGGAGGCGAAGTTGTTGCAGGTGCGGATGCAGGGAGATGTGGCGATCGCGGCGTTTTTCGATGGTTGTGGCAAGAGTAAGAAGGATCGCGAGAATTTGAATTTGGAGTATGGGGCGATCGTGCGGCAGGAGCCGGAGCGGATGATGGCAATCGCCGATCGGTTGCGTGATCGGGAGAAGCCGATCGTGCCGTTTAATTGGGAAGTGGAGTTTCCGGAGGTGTTTGACAATGGCGGATTTGACGCGATCGTGGGGAATCCGCCGTTTGCGGGAAAGAATACAATTACGAATGGGAATGCGGAGAACTATTTAGACTATTTGAAGGAATACTACCCGGAGTCCCATGGGAACTCGGATTTGGTGGCTTATTTTTTCCGAAAATCTTTTGATTTACTCAGTCCTGGTGGGACTTTGGGGCTGATCGCGACCAATACGATCGCGCAGGGAGACACCCGCAGCACCGGGTTGCGATTTGTTTGTAATAATGGAGGAATCATCTACAATGCGACTCGGCGATACAAGTGGCCGGGGTTGGCGGCGGTGGTGGTGAGTTTGGTTCATATTATTAAGGTCGAAAAACCGGAGGGATAGTATGGTTGTTTTGAATGCTACTTGCAAAAACGGTTTGATTCAACTTGATCAGCCTTTGCCAGAAGACTTAGAGGGCAAGCAAATTCAAGTGATCGTTCAGGAGGTGAGTCCTGCATCCCGTAAGCGCCGTCAGGCAGGTAGTGCGGCGGGGCAAATTTGGATGGCACCGGATTTTGATGCGCCTTTGGACGACTTTGAAGAATACATGCCATGAAAATTTTGTTAGATACGCATATTTTTCTGTGGTTTATCAACAATGACCCACAACTGAGTCCGACAGCGAAGACGCTGCTTGAATCGGATGTCGATCTGGTGCTGAGTGCGGCGAGTCTCTGGGAAATTTCAATCAAGGTCAGCATCGGCAAGATGACTCTACCAAAGCCGTTTGAGATATTTATCCCTGAACAAATTCAGCAAAATCAGATCGAAATTTTGCCGATCGAGATCAATCATCTAACCCATGTTTCGACGCTACCATTTCATCATAAAGATCCATTTGATCGGCTATTGATTTCCCAGTCATTTGCCGAGGGAATTCCGATCGTCAGTGTGGATACAATGTTTGACCAATACAATGTGAATCGGCGTTGGTAAGAAAATGATCAAAGATTTACCCATCATCCTAGACGGCAAACCCGTCGAAAAAATCACCGCCTTCCTATTTGCAAAAGGCGGCAACGAAAATCCCAGAACGCTTTTGGCCAATGCTGGGAAGAGTTTCGTAGGTAGTTATGTTCTTGGAATGGGGTTCACATTTGATAATACGAATGAGAATGCCACGTCGATCGAGACTATGCACGAGCTGATCGCCAAAGATCCCCGGAATGCCGATCGAATCTTTCCCTACATCGGCGGCGAAGAAGTCAACAGCAGCCCAACTCATAGCCATCATCGGTATGTCATTAGTTTTGGCGATATGACCGAAGACGAAGCAAGGAAATATCCTGATTTGATGTCGATCGTTGAGGTTGAAGTTAAAGGTAGTCGCGGAAAACATTCAACTGCTCCTTGGTGGCAATTTGAAAGATTGAGAGGAGAATTATTTCAAGCGATCGCGCAGTGCGATCGCGTTTTAGTGATTTCTCGAATTAGTAAATCCTGCGCATTTACTTTTTTGCCTAAAGGCATGGTCTACAACGAAAAAACTGTTGTGTTCCCATTTGATCAAAACTCCGCTTTCTCCGTTTTGCAATGTCGAGCACATGAAGTTTGGACTCGCTTCTTTAGCTCAACATTGAAAGATGATTTGCAATACACGCCCTCCGACTGCTTTGAAACCTTCCCCTTCCCCGAAAACTGGGAAACCGATCCCACTCTCGAAGCCGCAGGCGAAGCCTACTACACCTACCGCGCCCAACTCATGGTCACCCACAACCAGGGCCTCACCACCACCTACAACCGCTTCCACGACCCCGAAGAAACCGATCCCACCATCCTCAAACTCCGAGAACTCCACACCGCAATGGACAAAGCCGTCCTCACCGCCTACGGCTGGCCCGACATCGACACCACCTGCGAATTCATCCTCGACTACGAAGACGAAGAAGACACCACCAGCAAACGCAAGAAGCCCTACCGCTACCGCTGGCCCCAAGCCACCCACGACGAAGTCCTCGCCCGCCTCCTCACCCTCAACCAACAACGCTACGACCAGGAAATCCTCATGGGCAAAGGCGCAGACAAGAAAGGCGGAACGCGGAACGCGAAAGGCGGAACGAAGCAAGGTGGCAAAGCCAAAGCCAGCAAGTCCCCAGTTCCCACCACCGATACCCAACTCGCCCTGATTCCTGAACCGACCCAGCAGCTTGATGTCTGGAGTACAATCGAGCCAAGCGAAACCTGATTTTTAATCACTTACTGCCAAGCACACCAGACACTTTTAGCTGTTCGATCGTCCAGCCTTCAAGCTCGTTTTCACCCAACACGATCGCTCCCATATCCTGGTAAATTTTCTTCTTTTGCTCATACTTTTTTTGGAGGCTCGATCGGTCAAATGTGTTAGGTTGCGGCGGTAGCATCAAAATTCCCAGAGGAACGTTCGGATTAGCCTTTCCCTGTCGTACATCCGCAATCATCCAGGCTACAGAATCCGTTGTCGCATCCGGAGAATCTACTTCATACGAAATCCCATGAGCAGCCAAGTAGGGCTGCCCATGCATCACCGTTGCATCAAAATGATGGCTCTGATGATGTCCCATCAAAACATGCGTAGGGTCTAAGAAATCTCTAACTTCTTTTAACTTAAATTGACGTTTTAGGACATTCTGGATCGACATTCTCGCAAGCCTAGCAGCACCTTGACGATCGCGTAGTTTGCGCTTTTGTTTAACCAGCGGTTCTTTCAAAAACTGTGGGGGCAAGTCTTCATAGAGCTGCTCGATCGAAGCGAGAGACCCACGAGGCTCAGTAAACTGGATGCTGTTCATCCATGATCCTGAAACTTGCCGCAATCGCTCACAACGTGATTGTCCATTTTCCTGATCGCCCGGAAATAGCAGCCCTGCCGACGTAGCGCGCATCATCCGTTCTTCGAACAAGCGTAAAAAATGAATGTCTTCCATCGCGAAGCAACGCACGCGATCCCACAGGTTGAGAAAAACCGTCGCGACTGTTTTATCGTCAAACAATAAAATTCCAACGTTAATCCGCTCATCCGCTATCGGATCCGGAACGTACTGAATCACGCTGTAGTGACTTGGCATAAGACTAGCGGGTTTCAGAGAGTGAACTAGGCAGCACAGACAGCAAACGCTGCTGGCGAACTAAGAGATACTCGACCAGTATCTCCCGCTCCCCCATTGTAATACCCCATTCCCCTGGCAAACTACCAACAACTGAAAAAATACTTTCCTTGCTGATGTTTGTCAGCGCCGACAACATGTGCCCAAACTCAGCCGATTTGAAGTGGCAGGCTTCAAAGCCATCCGCTACTTTTGGTTCCAAATTCTCACGTAATGAGGCGATCGTCCAGTCGGGGCCACCCGCAAAGAAATGCCCATGGTCTACCGAATGAACCAACCGAGTCGGGTTTTTGTTGAACAAAAACTGACGATCGTTGTCAATGACCCATGAATACAAAATTGCCAGCAAAGCATACCGCAACTTATTTTCAGCTTCCCCAGTTCCCAACAGTTCATATGCATCAAAGCATCCAGGGATCCAAAGTGTTCCATGCGCCAGCCCCGGAGAAAAGCCTGAAAGATTAGAGTTAAGATCAATCAACTCAGATGAAACCTCGATTAGGCGTGGAATTCCAACGGGAGCATCCAGTAAACGCCCCAAATGCGCCACAATCTGGTCATTGACAATCTGCCGCCCAGAATGTCTTCCTTTCACAACATATCGTTCACCGTCTGAACATTGCAAAAGTACAGGAGTGGCTTTTGTCCGCCATCCCTTGAGAAAGGAAACTGCCTGAATCGACTCATGGGGAACATCGATCCAAGGCTGAAGTGATTTTTCCCAGTCACCAGATACAGTGTCTTGACTCTTTTCCATGCCCTGACTTAAAAATACTTTGGTTTATCTTAGTGCATTGTACTCAGCATCAGAAATTACCACAACATGTAGCGTGATGCCACCTGTAAAAATGTGTATTTACACTAACCAGCCTCACTGACAAATCCCCGGAATTCGTTCCATCCAGCTTTGATAAGCCTTCACTGGCCGATCGAGCCGCTTGATGTCTGGAGTACAATAGACCCAAGCAAAACCTAAATCTGTGAGCGCAGAGTCCTCCCTTGCCCATCCCTCTCTAGGTTCAGTTCATGAAAGTCAAATCCATCCACATCCAAAACTTCAAACAATTTGACAATCTTGAACTCTCCTTCGAGAACGCACTATTGGGTGAAATCAGCGATCGCTTCCTCATTCTCGGCGACAACGGCAGCGGCAAAACCACAATCCTTCAAGCGATCGCCCTCCCCCTCGCCCTTGCCACTGGACGCATCCCATCTATTGCCGAATTTGATTGGATAGGTTTCCTACCGGGAAGACATTGGCGGCGCGGTGAACCCCGCATTCATCTCGAAATCCTCTTTGAAGAAGCCGAACTCAACGCAACCCGAAGAATGTCCGAACATTGGTACGCAGCCCAATCTGAAGAATTCCAAAGCGATCATCCCTTCGTCGAACCCGGCGACAGTCGCCAAGTCCAACTCATCCTCAACGGTGACTCCTGGAAAGGTGGAAACACCCCCGCCGAACGTGCTCAGTTTCGTGGACGCTCCTACGCTCAATGGTTCCTCAAACGAGGCGATCAACGTTTGAGATCGCATTTTCTCTCACTTCCCGGCATCTTTTGGTTTGATCAATTCCGCAACCTCGGCTCAAAATCTAATCCCGAAAGCCTCAGCGAAAACAGCAACCAGCGCGGCAGTCAAGCCTCCTACGAAGTTGGTGTTGGGCAGCTCCGCCAATACTTAATCAACTGGCACAACCGTCGTCGTCCCGGAGATCCCAATAACTACCTCAGCCAACTTGAAAACCTGTACCAAAAAGTTTTCCCCGATCGACGCTTCATCGGTACCGAAATCCTGCCCCGTCTTGATTCACCCACCGAAGACAACACCTTCTTCCTCCTCGAAGACGCCCAACATCACCAATACGACATCGCCGAAATGTCCGCCGGAGAACAAGCCGTCTTTCCCATCCTCTACGAATTCGTCCGCCAACAAATCGCCCACTCGATCGTCCTCATCGACGAAATCGACCTTAACCTCCATCCCCCCGCCGCCCAGTTCCTGATGAAGCAACTGCCGCGCATCGCCCCCACCTGCCAATTCATCGTCACCACCCACTCCGAAGCCGCCACCGCCGTCGTCAGCACCGCAGAAACCCATCGGCTGGCTGGAGGCGCTCTGTGCCTGTAAAAGTTCTGTACTGCGAAGGCTCACCCCAAGGTCTCGATATTCGTGTGATCGCCGAGTTAGCGCCCCAAGGCTGCCTGGTCAAAGCCATTGGTGGCAAAACCACCACCTTTATGGACAGCATCCTCGCCGATCGGACGATCGTCCCCTGTCTATCCGGTTTAGTCGATCGGGATTTCGACTGTGACTTCAAGCCCATCACCCAAAAACCACTCACCCTATTTCACCAAAACGTCACCATCGGCTGGTCTTGGGAACGCAAGGAATTAGAAAACTATTTGATCGACCCCAAAATCGTCGCCTTAACCTGGGGCAATAAGCGGTTCTCAGCCAATGAGTATCAACAGGCGCTAGAGCAAGCGAGCGAATCAATCCGACTCTACACCGCCGCCCGCACCGCCCTATCCTGCTACAAATTCAAAAATTACTGGGGAGAGGAAATAAAAGACTTCAAAGCCCGATACCAATTCCCCAAAAATCCCCGTGATTTGAGCAAACAGAACTGCGAAGATGCCATCCGCAAAATTGTTCAAGATGCCAACGTCGATCGAATCGTCACCATCGATCGCGTCATTGAGAAATTTGAAACATTACTGCCAGAATTCCGCCCCAATGGTCAACGCCTGAATCATCCCCTAACATTTTTCGCTGGGAAAGACCTCCTCTGCGCCCTCAAGCCTGCGCTACTCACCTGGGATCTCGACCCCAAACAACCCATCCAGGCGTTCCTCGAACGAATCGTCCATCAACTAGAGAAAATCGAATCACCCTGGAAGCATCTTCCTGAATGGCAAGCCTTCCATGAAATCCTACTCCACGCTCAATTTGAGAACGATTTAGGGCAATCGCGCTGAGAAAATATCGATCGACCTGACCAAATTCTCGGTATCAATGAGAACCTTGAGCCAAAACCATCCGGATAGAGCAAAATATGAGGAGGAATATTACCCAATTCCCTGACTTCTCATCGCTCAACCGCTAGACCCCCATGCTCACTTCCGCCGCCGTTCGCACCGAACTGGTCAAAGCCCTCCGCCTCGACCTCATCGGCCCTCAACCCCACGACGCTGATTACCAAGATGAAATTCTGCCACTTGCCCCTTCCAAGTGGTATCTCAGCGGCTTCCTCGTCCCCTACGAAGCCGAACTCAAAGACCGCAGCGACGAAACCAGCAACGACGAACTCGACGGACTCAGCGACAAACCTGCCAGTGACGACGACAGCGCCCCCGAACGCGCCTCTGCCCGCCGAGGCTACTTCCCCTCCTCGATCGGTCTCAGCTTCCTGATCGCCCCCAACACCCAAACCCTCGAACTCGAAGTCTACTGGGGCGACTACCAAATCCAACCCAAAGACCCCCGCCAAACCGAAACAGGACTCCAGGAACGCACCTCCACCCCCTGGCAACGCCTGCGCGAACTACATCGCCTGTCGATCGACATCCCCGCGCCCGGTAGCCCCGCTAGTCTCCCCGTCCCCCACAGCAACGGACTCGAACTCGCGATCGCCGTCCGCCCCGTCAATGGCACCCAGAAACTGCCCTCCGGCACCCGCGCCGTCTCCATCTTCCTCGTCAACAAACGCGCCCCCGAAGCCGATACCAAACGGGATGCCGCCTACATCTTTCAAGCCCAACTCACCCTCCGCACCCCCAACGGCTTCGTCCCCCGGCCCGACCTCCGCCAACAACAAGCCACCGACCCAGACGAACGCATCGCCGACCTCCAATACCGCGACGACTTCGAGTACGCCGTCGGCCACAACGTCTCAGCGATCGCCCATCCCAACGAAGACGGTCTCTGCACCGAAATCAGCACCGCCTGGATTCCCACCGCCGAAGTCGAAAAGGTCATCGCCAACGACCAAATCCCCGCCGAAATGGGCATGGAAGCGATCGCCGAGGCCGACACCGCCGATGGTATCCGTGCCCTGATTGGCCCCATGGTCAATGCCTATGGAAATTGGATCAAGCAACAAGTTATCCCCAGTGCCGCCGATCCAGACGACCATCGCCCCTCAACGGCCCAAGAACTTCTCAAGCGGGCGACTCAAGTCAACCAACGCATTGCCGCTGGTCTCCAAGCCCTCGATGATCCCAACGTCCTCGAAGCCTTCCGGATCGCCAACCGCGCGATCGCCACCGCCATCCGCCGCCGCGCCACTCACAATTCCGACCAGGCACCCGAATCCATCACCCCCCCCCGCTGGCGACCCTTCCAACTCGCCTTCATCCTGATGAACCTCGTCGGCATCGCCCAACCCGCAAGCGGCGATCGGGAAATCGTCGATCTGCTCTTCTTCCCCACAGGCGGCGGTAAGACTGAAGCCTATCTGGGCCTTGCCGCTTTTACCTTAGTGCTTCGCCGTCTCCGCAACCCCGGCATCCAAGGCGCAGGTACAAGCATCATCATGCGCTACACCCTCCGCCTACTCACCCTCGACCAACTCGGACGCGCCGCCACCCTCATCTGTGCACTCGAACTAGAACGCGAAAAAGACCCCGCCAAATTAGGCGTCTGGCCCTTTGAAATTGGCCTTTGGGTCGGTGGGAGCGCCACTCCCAATGTAATGGGTCGCAAAGGTGATAAAAAGGAGAACACAGCCCGTCAGCTCACCCTTGACTATCAAGAGGGTAAAAGCAAACAGTCGCCAATCCCGATCGATAAATGCCCGTGGTGTGGTGACGCACTGACATCAAAATCTTTCCAACTTCTCCCCAATGTGGATAATCCACTTGATCTAAACCTCATTTGTCTGAATCGCCAATGTGACTTTCGTGGTAATCGTAAACTCCCGATCGTTGCCGTTGACGAATCAATTTACCGTCGCCTACCCTGCTTCATTATCGCCACCGTTGATAAATTCGCTAATCTCCCTTGGGTGGGGCAAACAGCCAATCTCTTCGGCAAAGTCACAAGCTACGATACCACTGGCTTTTTCGGTGCCGCAACTAGCCAAAAAGGTGGCAGTCGTTTAGCCCAGCCATTACCGCCTCCAGATTTAATTATCCAGGACGAATTGCACCTAATTTCTGGGCCACTGGGAACAATGGTCGGGTTATATGAAACCGCGATCGAAGCCCTTTGCACCCATGAGCTAAATGGCAAACCCATTAAGCCCAAAATCATCGCTTCCACAGCCACCGTTCGCCGTGCCCACAAGCAAATCCAAGCGCTCTTTGGCCGACAACACGTTGAAGTTTTCCCACCCCCTGGCCCCGATCGGCGCGATTCATTCTTCGCCAAAACCGTCATGCCTGACGAGAAGAATGCACGGCTCTATGTGGGCATCGCGGGCCAAGGGCGCAGCTTGAAGGTTGTATTACTACGCAGCTATCTCGTCCTCCTCGGTGCCGCCCAAAAACTCTGGGTCGAAGCCGGTGGCGCAAAGAACCCGAATAATCCTGTCGATCCCTACATGACCTTGCTCGGCTACTTCAATTCCCTCCGTGAGCTGGGCGGTAGTCGTCGAATCGTCGAAGATGAAGTCAAATCTCGCCTCACCACCTACAGCAACCAAAAGCGCGTCAACGAAGACGTTGGGATGTTCCTCAATCGCCAAATCGCCGATGACCCGATCGAGCTAACTTCACGGGTCAATACCAGCGAAGTGGCCGAATCCAAAGGCAAACTCGAAAGAACCTTCAGCAAACCCAAGGAAGCGATTGACGTAGTGCTTGCCACCAATATGATTTCCGTCGGTCTCGACATCACCCGCCTCGGCTTAATGGTCGTCCTCGGCCAGCCCAAAACTACTGCTGAATACATCCAAGCTACCAGCCGCGTCGGACGGGATGAAGAACGGCCAGGACTGGTAGTTACGTTGATGAACGTCCACCGCCCCCGCGATCGTTCTCACTACGAACGCTTCCAGGCTTGGCACAATACTTTCTATCGCGCCGTCGAAGCCACGAGCGTTACGCCGTTTTCCCCCAGAGCCATCGATCGAGGTCTAGCAGGTGTCGCTGTTGCCCTTGCACGGCTGGGATACAGCGCCATGACCAGTCCCAAACACGCCGCCGACATTCATCAACATCGTGAAGCACTGGCATTTGTTGCTGAAACATTGGCCAATCGCGCCCAAATTCATGACAAAGAACACCCGGATAGCGAAGCATTGAGGCAACAGATTCGCCGATCGGTGCTGGATTTGTTTGACAGTTGGGAGCGGGTGGCCGAGGATGCAGGTACTTTGCAATATCAGCAGGAAGAAGGCGGTGCGCCACCATTGCTATACCAGCCGCTCGACCCAGGACTCCGCACACAATCGGACAATGCCCAAAAATTCACTGCGCAACGCAGTCTACGGGATGTAGAACATGCAGTGAATCTATGGATTGTAAATCCCAACGGCAAAGCGATTTCTGAAGAGGGGCTATCATGAAACCAAAAAATCAGCGGCCAGCCGATGGCGAAATTCGGCAAAGTCAGATTCTATCGACCTTCGGCCCCGGCGCGATGGTGGATTTGCCTGAGGCATCGGTGTTAATCAGCGGGCTAAATTGCTGGAGATCCCATAAGCGTGACGGGAAACGGGAAGTCATCGAAGAGCGTCTCGCCCAAAAAATCTACGAGCGATTCAAACCACGCTATCCCGATCTGACAACAGTTAATCTCTACGAACCCCCTGAGAACAGCCAGGATGGCGACGGAATTACCACAGGAATTACGGCATTCATCTTTCCTGCTTGGTTTGTCGCTCAGACAGAAGACAAATGGGAATCGCCATCAGGCAAAATTTATCGGAGCCGTCCTTTATTAAAATACGGTGCGCTCCACAAAGGCAATAAGTATATTGACGACGATCGCATCAAACGTCCAGTCGTTCCAGTCCGATTCGTTCAAGCCTGCCCCAATGGTCATATCAGCGATATCAACTGGCCTGCCTTTGTTGAGCACAATAACGGCTGCAAAAATTGGAACAATCTGCGGCTGGATGAAGGTGGCGCAAGCAACGACTTTGCTGACATTTTTGTGCGCTGTGTCACTTGCAAAGCCCGTCGCCCTTTATCTGACGCAACTATCCCAAATTCAGTCGCGCTCGGTCGTTGCGAAGGGAAGCTGCCCTGGCTTGGCCCCGATGATCGTGAGACTTGTGTAGACCCCGATCCGGAGAAAAAAGGCAAGCCCTACTACAATCGCTTGTTGGTGAGATCGGCAAGCAACGCTTACTTTGCTCAAAACCTGAATGTCATTTCACTTCCCGACTCCAACCAAAAACTCAGAGACGCGGTTAATCAGGTCTACGATAGTGTGTTGAAAATCGCTGAAACCCTCGCCACACTGCAAATTCTTCGCCAAACGCCACTTGCCGCTGGAGCACTCAAAGGCTTTAGCGACGAAGCGGTATGGCAGGAAGTTCAACGTCGCCGCAGCAATATTCCGGCTGATGATAAAACGATTAAGCAAGTTGAAATTGAAACATTGCTATCCCGATCCAACGAAATTGGCGAGGATATTCCAGACAGTGATTTTTATGCCACTAATCGCCCTTTAGATGACATCCCACAATTTCTCAAAAACAAAATAGATCGGATCGTTCTCGTGCATCGCCTTCGAGAAGTCACAGCTCAGATTGGCTTTACGCGCTTTGAGCCATTCTTAGCCGACATTGATGGCGAACTGGATATGGACGTGAAATCCGCCCCCATAGATCGAGAACCGACCTGGTTTCCCGCGATCGAGAATAAGGGTGAAGGCGTATTCATCTCATTTTCTAAAGCGGCGATCGAGGACTGGACAAAACAACCCGCTGTCCAAGCGCGTGGCCAAGAACTGGTTAAAGGCTTTAATATTTGGGCGCAGCGCCGAGGCGTCGACCCAGCCAAGTTCAAGTTTCCCGGCACACCTTACGTTTTGCTGCATTCCCTGTCCCATCTCCTGATTACCGCTGTCTCTTTGGAATGTGGCTATTCCGCCAGCGCCATTCGAGAGCGGATTTATGCCGGAGATTACGGCTACGGCATCCTGCTCTACACCGGCTCCTCCGGCTCCGAGGGTACCCTTGGGGGACTCGTCGAAGTCGGCAACCGCATTGAATCCTTCCTGACCAGTGCGCTCGAACTCGGAAAACTCTGCTCCAATGACCCCGTCTGCGCCCAACATAAGCCCGTTGATCTCTATGAAGAACGTTTCCTCCATGGTGCAGCCTGTCATGGCTGTCTTTTGATTGCCGAAACCTCCTGCGAACGCAACAACGAGTTTCTCGATCGGGCACTGGTCATTGACACCGTTGAATACTCTGGGGCCGCATTTTTCCCCGATCGACCATAGGAGGAACGATGTCTGGGCCTTCACCCTTCCCCAAACTCAGCCTCACCATGCTCTCTGGTCTCGCCGCCGCGCTTGAGATGGGCCGACTTGATGCACCCTTTCAACCGATCAGCATCAGCCTGTATGTCTCTGCACAATGGGTGAATGAGGTTAGCCATGAACTGGATCAACTTTCGGCACAGGGCATGACATCCGCTCACATTGCTTATTTGCTGCGAATGATGATCGCCGAACGACAAGCCGCCCAATTCCACCGGGATCAGGTAGACCTGGTATGGTCAGGTCTCGAAACACCGGGAATGGAAAGCCGCGATACCCAAGTTGTCGTGCAAGAACTGTTCGATCGGGCCGAGCACAATGTCCTGATCGCCACCTACGCGATCGACCAACAGCAAAAAGCCGCAGCCCTATTCGCCAAACTGGCACAAAAGCTCGATCAACGTCCAGCTTTTCAAGTTCGGATGTTTCTGAATATTCCTCGTCCACACGGTAGTCAAATCAAAGAAACTGAATTGCTCCACAACTTTGCCAGCACATTTCAGCAAAAGGTTTGGCCAGGGAAACGACTGCCAGAGGTATTTTACGACCCCCGATCGCTCAGCCCCGGATTTGGCCCAAAAGCCTGCCTACATGCAAAATGTGTGGTTGTTGATGACTTGTACCTACTCATCACTTCGGCCAATTTTACGGAAGCGGCTCACAAACGTAATTTGGAAGCAGGCGTTTTGCTGACAGACGCGATCGCCGCCAGGGCAACCCAACGTCAATTTGAAGGACTCCTCAAAAGTAAACAGTTGAAGCCGCTGCAATTTTAGACACAAGTTCTGGGACGAGGAATTCGTGAGGAGTTTAGGCTCGATCTCACACCTAAAAACGCTAAAATCAACCCAGCAGATCCTCTCGGAGCATCGCCTCCCATTATCAGGATTCCCCATGGCACAACAGAAGCAATCCAAAGGCAATTGCGCCTACTGTGATAAAGAACTGTCCAAAGGTGGTGTCAGCAAGCACCTCGCCACCTGTGCCAGTCGTAAAGCCGCGATCGCCAAAGCCGAAGCTGGCAAAGGTAAAACCGAAATCCTCTTCCATCTTCGGGTTCAAGATGCCTACCGCAAGAAGTTCTGGCTCGATCTTGAAATGCGTGGCTCCAAATCCCTCAATGACTTGGATATCTATCTACGTAGCATCTGGTTGGAATGTTGTGGTCACATGAGCGTATTTATGATCGGTAGCGGTCGCTTCGCCGATGAAATTGGCAACCAACGCAAACTCAACGAGGTCTTTCAACACAGCGATACCCTGACCCACATCTACGACATGGGCACCTCCTCCGAAACGATCGTCAAGTTGGTCGGCGCAAGGGAAGGGAAATCGCTCACGACCAAGCCAATCGTGCTGATGGCCCGGAACCAGCTACCGGAGGACAAATGCATCGAATGTGGGGCAACAGCCGCCTATCTCTGCACCGAGTGCCTAAATGAACACCAAATCTGGGCCACCCTTTGCATCGAACATGCGGAAGCCCATCCACATCAAGATTATGGTCAGCCATTCCCATTGGTCAATTCCCCACGTCTAGGCATGTGTGGCTACGATGGCCCCGCCGATCCTCCGTATTAAATCGACATAGTCAGTAAAACGTTCAGATATTAGTTGACTTTGCTTGACCAATGTAAATCAACGGATTTTCCTTCTGGCTGGACTTGCAACAAATGAAAAGCCGGATCCGTCAAAACATGATTCTCATTAACATAAAGCTCTGTACAGATTGATTGCACTTAGGTATTTTCGAGTCGCTCAGATAAGGAAAGGAGAATGGCGGTAAGTGGTTAAAAATCGCTGAAAATACGGGCTGTAGACTTTTAGGAAATACAGCGCCTCACTCGAGGGGGTAATGATGGCTAAATTTTTTAATTTATACGTTTCGATTACGAAAGAATAAAGGCTACAATCTTAGAAGATCAGTGAAATTTAGCTTCTTTTTACTCTAAATGTGCATTTTTAAGACAAACTTTGCGGCTTTAGTCATCGTCTTTCTACTAAGTAGCTGTAGTTCCACCAAAACGCAGCCTACGGTTGAACAATCGCCTAAAGCAGTTACAGCGCAATCAAATGGTTCAAGCGCAGATGCACCTACTGTCCCGCTAGGAAAAGCTAGAGCGACCTGTGGAGATCCCTTGCCAAAGGATGAGAAAGCCTATCCGGTCAGCTTCTACCCAGTCTCTGTGAAATATAGTGAGGCAAATCTTGAGGTAGTCAAAAAGCATTTTTGCGCGGATGCGATTAAGCGGAAGAGTGAAAAACTGGGTAAAGATGTTGTTCAGGTTGGTTCCTTCACTAGTAGAGACAGGGCCAGTGCTTTAAGGTCTGAGTTGTCGGCAAATCTGCAAGAAGCGGAGATCGGAGAGCCGACGGTCATTCAGGCTACAAGAAATGTTGGCGAAGCGGCTAGGCTTTCTCCTCAGCAGGTTAGTCAATTGAAAGAAATTGTTGGTATAGGGAAAGATTTTGAAACACAAGATGTTGTTGTTCTACCTACAGACATACCCAATGATTTTAAAGCCGTTGAATTCTCGTCAGCTAGACAGAAGACTAGCCGTCCAAAATTTACTGGTGGTCGCTATTCAATCTTATATAAAAATTCTAAGAGTGAATGCTTTGAATTAAGTGGTGGAGTCATCCAGCCGATCGGAGATGAGCCTACTAAATATGAGAAAGTAATTCCTCTTGAAAGTCCTGCGTTAGGAGCGATAGAGATCGGAGTGACGAATGGAGATCGAGATTCATATAATGAGATGATAGGATTCACTCAATCAATGCAGCGAATCTATATAGGGAGAAATGAATATAGATTTGTTTCTCATGCAAATAAAAATCAAGATCAGAGTAATAGTATTTATAGCTGTAGCCGTATGAATCAGGAGGATGCTATTAGAGTAGTCAGGTCAATGCAATTTCTAAATCCGTAGTTCAATTTAGTCCTGGGCATTTACTTTTATATTTTTAGCTGAATTCTCAATCTAAAAAAACAAAATGCGCCAATTCAAAAATATCTTTTGTGTCTTTCTTATGCTTTCAGTCTCGCTAACAGGTTGTGGACGATCGACATCAAAGCATCCATTTAATGGTAGAAGTTTCCCAACATGGTGTAATGATGAGGGAACAGTAGGACAAGCTGATTTTTACCCAATTTATATTGATTATTCACCTGAAAATCTTGAAGCGGTTTCAAGGCAATTTTGCGGTGGAGGCACACGTCTACCCAATAGAGTTTTTAGACGCGATGTTAATAAAGAATCTGTTGAAGTCGCTTTTTTTAGTACTCTTGATCGTGCCAACACATTTCGTGAGATTATCTCGTCTAAATTCTCAAGTGCAGAAGTTGGTAAATCAATTACAATTGAGCCTACAGCAAAAGATGCTATTGACATTGGAACTTCTAGACATTTTGAGAAATATCAAGTTTCATCAGTGTTATTTCCACAATTAGATAAGAGTAAAATCAATCAACTTAGAAAATTAGTAGGAAAAAAGAGTAAAAAAATAGAAAGTTTTCAAGTCGCATTACCTACATATATTCCTGATGGATTTTATCTTGAAAATCTTGCAATTTCCGACTTAAATAGCATTGACTATGTCATCACTTATACTTCTCGATTAAGAAATCCAACCAGTTGCTTTTTATTATCTGGACATAGTGGTGGAACAGGAGGTACACTTACATACTTTACTTCTTTAAATATAAATTCTTCTGCCTTGGGTAATGTTCGGCTGGAGTACTCTTCTTTCGATAGAAGTGGTGATATTTCTAACCTTTATTTCGACAAGAGTATAGGTGATGTGAATCTATCATCTAAGCATTATTACTATATGGGATCTTGTAAAGATGGAATTAGCTTATCTGAAGCGAGAAAAGTTATTGAGTCTGTTCGGTTCCTAAAGCCGTAGCTGACACTTATTTTGTGAAAATTAAACTTCTAAAATTACACCCCAACTTAAAAATATGAATTCTCAAAAATTTTTCTTGATGACGATCTCTATCATTCTCTGCTCTTGTTCTTCTCAATCCCAATCTCCTGCAACATCTCAGAAAACTCAGGAACCTATTTCTGCACAGCCTCAACAATCAGCAAAACTACCCGAAAAAGCTGAGAAAGTCTGTGGCGATAGTCCCCCCACTGACCCAAAGGTTTATCCAGTAAGATTCTATCCAGTATCGGTAGAGTACAGTGACAAAAACCTTGAGCTAGTCAAAAAGCATTTTTGTGAAGACGCGAGGGAAACTCCAAGTAAGTCTTTAGGCAAGAATATTCTTCAAGCTGCTTCCTTTACCAGCAAGGATAAGGCTGAGGCATTCAAGGAAAAACTATCGCAGTACTTCTCTCAAGCAAGGGTTGGTGAACCAACAATCGTAGAACAGCTAAAGTCTGATATGAACGATCGGAAATCAGCACATGACAACTTAGATACTGTAGAGTCGATCGCAAAGTCTGCTTTACTTAATTCTGACCAAGTAAAGCAATTGTTGGACTTAGAAGAAAGCAGAAAATTTTATTCTAAAGGCTCAGACCGAAGCAGAGAAATTGGAAAGGTGAAAGTTTTAGTGCCAACTTATATTCCATCAGGGTTTAGTCTTGCAGAATTCTCTCGAATTTCTCTGAATCCAAAATCAGAGTATGATATGCGATATAGACTGCGATATAAATCATCGAACGGGG
Organism: Cyanobacteria bacterium VAR_4_metabat_243; assembly: GCA_031415035.1. Taxonomy (GTDB): domain Bacteria; phylum Cyanobacteriota; class Cyanobacteriia; order Leptolyngbyales; family Leptolyngbyaceae; genus Romeriopsis. The sequence continues at coordinate 6,224 of JANOQX010000198.1, read as the reverse complement.
AGTCTTTTGATATCGCTAATTTTGAAATGCTTGGCGATGCTCCAGCATTTATGTGCGACTTCGGGCGACTCGACCATCCGTTACTAGGCCAGATTCGTCTATGGTATTCCAGCCCAGATAGAGCAGGAAAAAATACAGAATTATCTTTTCAGGTTCCGTATATCCTTTTTTATCAGGGACAACCTACCGGATACTACTTTTATTCAGGTGAGCGCCAAGGCATTGGTATTGGGAAGATGATCTCCAGGGAAGAGGCCATCAAAATCATTAACTCCCTCAAACCTCTAAACCCCAAAACCAGATTTGATTCAGTACCTGCAACGAATAGATGGGATACAATCTCTGAAGACCTAAAGAAAATTTGCAGTAATCAGTAGATACATTTCATGTCGTGATTGAGCTAACTACATTCTTCTATGAACATTTATTTTTAGGAGTTGAAAACTTGAGCCAATAACAACCTCTTTTGAGAAGACTATCTAAAGTGTCGATCGATCGCACCACCGCAAAGCCTTTGTCTCCAGAAAAGGCGATCGATCCGCTATCAGGACTAAAAGCAACACCCCAAACAGCACCCTTAGGATTATAAAATTCCGCAACCTGACGACCTTGAAAATCCCATATACGCGCAGTCTTAATCCATGCCCGCTGTCGCAATGAATTGCCCATCCGGACTAACAGCTAACTCATTGAGTCCACTTTGGTAGCTCTTGAATCCTTTCAAAATCTTACCCGAAGCATCCAAAATTTTAATATCACCCATCTTGTCAGCAGTCACAATTCGACCCCCATCCCGCGTCACTGCTAGCCCTCGAATCTGAGCTGGATGAATATTCTTAAACTGCTGAGTCTGCTTTCCATCTAAGTTCCAGATAGTCACTGTCCCATCCCAATCCGCACTGATAATCTTCTGTCCATCTGAGGCAAAGACAACTCGGGAGACAACTCCTTTTTGTTCTGGCGTAACCGCAACAAGTTCGCCATAGGGAGGTGTCATCTTCCAAATTCGGATCGTCTTATCCGAACTCCCCGTAGCAATAACCTTTCCATCTGGACTGACCGCAATACTCAAAATATCTCCTCGATGAGCTTTCTCAGTATCCTCACCCCCTTTTAACTTGATAAAGGGTTCCTCCGTGTTCTGCTCATCAACTTTCCAGACCCTCGCAATACTAGTCAGCCCACTAGCAAGAACTAACTTCCCATCTGAACTAAAGGCCAAATCCTGAACATTCTTCTTCTGGAAAATCGCTTCTTTCCAGACCTTCAGTTCCTTCCCATCACGATCCCATTGCCGCATAATCCCTTCATTCCCAGCCCCCACGATCGTCTTTCCATCAGGACTAAACACGATCGCATTCACATCATCCGTAAAGCCAGGAAGCACTGTCACCTTAGAATTATTAGTGCCCAAATTCCAAAGCCGAATCTCTCCATCACGCCCCGTCGAAACCAAGCGCTGCCCATCTTGGCTAAAACTCGCAGTCCAGACCACCCCCCGATGTCCCCGGAAATCTTGCAACTTCTGCCCCGTCTTCACATCCCAAAGTTTCACCGTTCCATCATCGGAAGCCGTCGCCACCGTCTGACCATCCGGTGAGAAATTCGCCACCGTCACCAATCCCTCATGACCTTCCAGTCGCTTCACCTCCTGCCCCGCCACCGTCCAAATGCGGGCAACTCGATCGTCCGAAGCCGTCGCAATCCACTTCCCATCCCCACTAAAGCTCACCCCCATCACCTTTTTCACATTAGGCGACTTCAATTCAGCCGTCTTATTTCCAGTCAAAGTCCAGACTCGCGCTAGCCCATCTTCACTAGCCGTCGTAATCTTCTGCCCATCCCCACTAAACGCAACACCCGTCACCTCTTGTCCGTGAGCCGACCAGCTTTTCAGCAGTTTCCCCGATCGCGCCCACAGATGAATCATTCCATTCGACTGTCCTGCCGCTACCCGTTGACCATCAGCACTCACTGCAATCGACATAAAGGGCTTCTTCTCCTTCTGCCCTGTCACCTCTAAATCACGAACAAACTTGCCGTCCTTATTCCACACCTTCACCCCCCCATCTCCCCCAGCACTCGCAATTAATGGAGACTGTTGGTTCCCTCCGATCGAAATCCCTTTGGCCCCATCACTAGTCACACCCTTTTTGCGCTCTTCTAATTCACCCACCCTATCTCCCGACAAAGACCAAATTTTCAGCGTTCCATCTTTATCCGTTCCTTCGCCAGCAGTAATAAAACGATTCCCTTCTGGGAGAAAAACAGCACCTCGAATTTCTGTACTCTTAACTGCATTGAGAGAAGCACTAAAATGATTCTGCTCTCGGATATCATTTAGGATCTTCTCAAGTGCAACAATTGGCTCCTTTGTAGGATAGTCTTCCGCATTCTGGACTGTTTTTGTTATATTTTTAAGATCTCTAGCGGCATCAAGTGCAAGTTTTAGCGAATCAAGTTGCCCAGAGGGAAAATTCCTCAATGCATCGATACTCATATGATCAACACGAGTAACTCTGGCAGAATATTTAGCACTTTGATCTGCTAGGAAGGCGAAGGAAACAGCGAATAAAGAAATTGGGATTAGAGTAATAAGTCCACCAAAAATTATTTTGCGTGCTTTTGCATGAGCTTTAGACAGCACAAGCTTTTCCTTTCTTTCGTTTTCCAGCTCAATTTGCTGCTCTAATGTCTCTCGCTCTTTTTCTTGGGCGATCTTCCTCTGTACATCGCATCTTTCTATACTTTTCAGAATATAGGTACGCTCGTCCGCAGCCAGTTCACCTTTTTGATGAACAAAATACTCCTCTGCTATCGTCAAGCGACTGTCAGACAAAAGAGAAGCATCTTCACAATTCCTTGATTCCCATAGGTATAAATCGTCTCTCAATCGTTCTTGCCAAAGTCGAAACTCTCGTTGTCCATCGAGCCAATTCACGCCATTTACAGTTAACGTACTGACCCATTCTTTCACTAAAATATCATGAATAATTTCAATACTTGAATCATCTCCATCATCAGCGACAGCAAGCAATCCAACTCCAATCATTTGATTCAATAAATTAGGAATATTAATAGTTGTCGCTTCAGTTTTATCAGTTATTCCCTCTAATTTTAATCTATTAACCCGACGTCGAGTATCCGGAAGCCCATTAGCTCCTGATTGTGAATTAAATTTTATTAAGCATCCTAATATGCTACGTATTAATTTTTTTTCATCTTCACTCCTTCTGCTTCCTCTTTCCCACTTCTTTGTTGAATAGTCATATAGCTGATATTCATAGACTTCATTAGCTCTCTCAGATAGTACATTTGAAATGCTAGAAAAATGCTCTTTATATGTTTTGAGCGTAAGAGAAGATTTTCCATTTATAGAAATATCAATTTCCCACATTTTTTTCAAAGCAAATTCCAGCAGTGGGAGAGGATTTTTCGTCGTCCCTAAATCTTGAATGATTCGATCAACTAATCCTTCTTCGACGATAAGTCCAACAACTTCAGCAGGCTGTACAATAATCTGCTCCAGTTCCAAATCTGGCCCTGGAATACCACGAACCTGGCAGCTTCCCTGAGCTAAGCGATTACTAAACGCAGATTCTTCGAGCTTAGCCTCAAACTCTATTCGACTCGCTAAAATAAGAGTAATCGATCGATTAATATCTAAAAGTCTATTTAATTGAACAAGAAATAGATTGGCTTTGTCAGTCGAATATAACGTAAATGCTTCCTCGAATTGATCTATAAAGATAACTAATCGATTTCCATCTTTTTTTGAGCTGAAAGATTCCAAGGTGGCCCAATCTAAAGGAATATCACTACTTGGTTGCGGGTCAAGTTGTTTATATACAGCACTTAGAAAACTCTCTTCTAGAGACTGTTGTGGCGAAAATCTGATAGAAGCTATTGAGACTTTCTCATCAGTTGTTGAAACACCCTTTTCGCGCAAATAGGGAAGAAGCTTAGCACGAACAACAGAAGACTTACCACTTCCTGATGTACCTGTAACAGAAAGAAATTGATGAGATTTTTTTAACGTTGCAATCAAGCGTCCAATCAACTTGTCACGACCAAAAAAATATGCCGATTGTTCTTCAGTAAAGTGATCAAGACCCTGGTAAGGACAAACTTCTTGAAAATTTATATCTTCGCAGTTCTGACAGGCATCACGAATAACAAAACTTGGAGTAGCTTTTGATACTTCTCTCATACCAGTTACAATCGGCTGAGAGGCAGACTTTTTGATTACTGATCCATCAATGTCCTTCACATCAGGAGTGACCTTCTCGCTGGTCATTCCTACAACACGACCAGTGGTGCGATCGAAAATTGGCCCCCCGCTGAATCCTACAACTATTTCCCCGGATTGCAATTGGAGTAGAGGCGGTGGTCCTGGATTAAGACCCAAGACGCTTACGCGACCCGCTAAGCCACTAGGATGACCTTGAGGAAACCCATAGGTCTCAAAAGTGTGGTCTTGAATATTGTCAGAACAGCTGAAACTCAGGCTTTCAGTCTTCTCAAAATGCGAATCAATAAGACGAAGAATTGCGATATCTTCCTTTCCGGCTTCTCTCCAAAAATTACCTTCTATTTTTGCTTCAATAACATCTCCATCAATAGTTCTAATATATAGAAAATCCTCTAAGGGAGGCTTTTCATCATATGAAATCACATGAGCGCAAGTAATTACTAATTCATTAGAAATAAAGAAACCTGTGCCTATAGGCTGCTTCCTATTTCTTATATTCTCTAAAACTGCTTGTTTATCTTCTTTCTCCGCTAAAATCGCAACAACTGACTTCTTATTTAGGTTGTACATTGGACGACTTCCAAACTAGCTTTACATTATAGTTAGCTTCTGAGCCTGCTTTACCTACGGCAATATTACTCGCCTCTCCGGTCGCCTTTAGCCCAAAAGTAACTTCGACCTCAGAAGGTGGATCCGGCAGATCTCGCACAGCTTTCATCAGTCCCTGAACGTTGTACCTGATTGCAGCACGCATTGCTGCTTCAAGTGGTTTGGCCGCAATTGAGATTGCGCTTTTTACACCATCTTTAACATTGTCTCTCAGTCCAGCTTTGACTGAACCACCTTTAACAACCTCAACATCTTCCGAATCTACTTCAATCAGAATAACTGCACCATCTTCCTCATCTGACTCAAACTGAATATAATTAGCCATTTTTAGGGGGGTTTAGTGGACTTAGACAATTTTATTATACAGGTAATATTCAAATGGACGCGATCGTATCCTATTTGGTGCACCGGTCAATTGGGCTAAACGCAAAGACTCACCGGTTACTTGTGAACGTTTTGACCAAGTTGATGCCACAGGCGCAGCGCGACTTATTGAGATGGGGTTTCTCAAACCTCAGAGCACCATGAACGCCACACCAACATTTCAGACATTGGTTGACTTTGCCCGATCGATACAGACCGCCGGATTTTCCTTCTGCTTGGAAGGATTTACCTATGACCCAGGCCAGTACGACGGCGAAGTCGTGATTGATGGAATCTCCTACCGAGGCGACTATCCCGCCGAAATTGGCTTAGAATTCGCCCGATTTATTATCCCCTATCGTCCGGACGAGACATCCCTCGAACCCGGCGATCTCAGGGCTTGGTGGGATTAGCCGCCGATCAACCATTATTTCGGTCTACTCAACTTTGGGCGTCTGCATCTGCTCAATCACATGATGATGTATGGACTGGCTAGTCGCTTGAGCGATAGTCTAAGACCGACCATGGGTCAACAGCTCCCAAGCCTCCAGGGTCAGTACCTGCCACAGGATATGCTTCACCTCGGCCCGCAACGGTTTAGGCGTATCAGTACCTTTCATCGCTTCATCTTCTGCCAAGACCGCCCAAAGCTGTTCTTGAACCTCTATCCCTGGTTCAGCCAAGCGTTCCATCACGGTCTTTCGACCACAGATAAACGTGGCTTCTGTCTCATTTCGTATGACAGTTCAACGCGAGAACGGATAGACTGGCATTAGCCCAAACACTTTGGATGATGTTATGAGCATTTTCGCCTATGACTTTGCCTACTAGCCTTGGCCCCCGCACACTTACAAGAGCCGAAGCCGTCTTTTATCTGACGGCGACACTAGAGTCGCTTGAGTACCTGATTGAATTACGGGAATGTGCTGATGAACTTGACGTGGTGACGGGCGATCGGATCTTCGACATGGCCAATTTCAACCAAAAAGTCTTTCTCCTC
>JANOQX010000197.1:0-26560 GCA_031415035.1 Cyanobacteria bacterium VAR_4_metabat_243 | reverse complement strand
ATTTGGATGATATGAAGCAGCTTTATGCGGCGGTGGGGATTGGAGCATATTGTGTGGTGGAAGTGCAGGGGGTGCCGGGGTATATGTTAAGGTTGGGGGCGGATGGGAAGTATCGGGAATGTGGGGAGTCGGGGGTGTTGGCGGGGGTGGGGGTGGATGTTTTGGTGGCGACTTTGGGGCGGTTGGGGGAGATGGGGAATATGGGAGCAGCGAATTGGTTTATGGGGCAGGTGAAGGGAGATTAATTTTCTTGGGAAGTATTCGGATTCGGGAAATCTTGCTTTAATGGAGGTGTCGCCCTACGAGTTTGAACCCTATGCCTGTCCTCGACGATATTTACAATGCCTTTAACCCGATGCCGTTGCCTGCGGGTGCGCCTCAGTATGTGGATTTTCGATCGGTGCGGGGTGGGAATGATGTGTCGATCGAGTTGGGGCGTAAGGTTTGTCGATCGAGTGAGCCGACTTGTCAGTTGTTTTCGGGGCATTTGGGTGGGGGAAAATCGACGGAGCTATTGAAGCTGGCGGCGGAGCTGAAGGGGAAGGGCTTCACGGTGGTCTATTTCTCGGCGGATGATGATGACATCAATACCGAGGATGTGGAGTATGCGGATATTTTGTTGGCTTGTACGCGGCATTTGCTGGAGGTGGTGAAGGAGGTTGACCCAGAGCCAGTGGTAAGTTGGTTGAAGTCGCGTTGGGAGATTTTGAGTGATGTGATGCAGACCAGGCTTGAGGTACCGGAGACTTCGATCGAGGCTTCGGTGCAGTTTGCCAAGATTACGTCAAAGATTCGGACGCAGAAGACGCAGCGGGCCGAGCTACGGACAAAGCTCAATCCTTACACAGAAGATTTGGTAGTGGCGCTAAATCAATTTATTGAACAGGCGAAAAGCCGACTACCGAAAGACCGCAACAAGCTCATTGTGATTGCGGATGGGCTGGAGAAGATTCAATATATTTCGCAGTCGGAGGGGCGAAGCAATCATGATGATATCTTTATTACGAAGGCACCGCAGCTAAAGTCTTTGGCTTGTCATGTGATTTATACGGTGCCAGTGTCGTTGGCGTTATCGACTAGAGCATCGGATCTGATGGATATTTATGGCTGTTCGCCGGATGTGTTGCCGATGATTGGGGTGAAGTCGCGTGATGGCGTGGAGCAAGCGGACGGCATGGCGAAGATGCGGGAAATGTTGGCGGCGCGAATTGGGCAAGTGGCAGAAGCGAAGGGGATGAAGTTGGAGGGTGAGGTATTTGAGGATGGGGTGACGTTGGATTTGCTCTGTCGGATGACAGGTGGGCATGTGCGGAATCTGGTGATTTTGATGCAGTATGCGATCGATTATCAGGATCAGTTGCCATTGACGCGGAATTCGGTGGAGTTGGCGTTGCGGAAGATGCGTCGGACTTATCGGGAGTCGGTGAATGCGGCGACGGATGAGTGGGATTTGTTGGCGCAGGTGGCGTTGAATAAGATTGCGCCGAATGACGATCGGTTTCGGAGTTTGCTGTTTCGGCGATGTGTTTTGCAGTATTTGGATGAGGCGGGGGAGGTATGGCATGATGTGCATCCGCTGTTGGAGGGGACGGAGGAGTTTCAGACGGCGTTGCGGGGGGTAACGACATGATTCAGGCAATCACGGTTTTTAGCGGGAGATCTGATCCCCCTAAATCCCCCTTAAAAAGGGGGACTTTGAGTCGGAATCCGGTTCCCCCTTTTTTAAGGGGGGCTAGGGGGGATCGTTATGCTTAGCGATGAACGATTAATTAGCCCACAATTGCCTGAGAGCGCTGAACCCAACACGGCACAGGAGTATCGGGCGTTGGTGCGAGCATTGCGGCGGAAGAAGGGCTTTGGGTTGTTTTTTGTGCAGGCGAGTCCGGCGAAGGGGCAGGAGATTTTGACGGATTTGCGACGGGATTTGGCGGGGAAGCGAGTGGCGGAAGTGACGATCGGGCGGACGGACGATCGCCTGTTTGATCGATTGGAAGCGCTGTGGGAACGGGAGCCAGTCGATATTTTTTGGATTGAGGGGCTGGAGCAGTCGCTGTTGGGCTATGAGGATATGCAGCGGTTAGCGGGTTGGGATGAGCAGGATCTCATGACCTATAGCTGGAAGGATGTACCGCCGATTTTGTCACATTTTAACTTGGGACGGGAACGGTTTGAGGCACGGTTTGATTGTACATTGGTGTTTGTTGTGCCATTGTTCGTTGTGAAATATTTGCTGCGGCGGGCGGGGGATTTCTTTGATTGGAAGTCAGGTTTTTTTGAGTTTCCCGATGATCGGCTGGCATTGGCCAAGCAAATAATTAGAAGTTCTAACTATAGTCAATATCTGGAACTGAGTCCAGCAGAACGCCTGGAGAAAATTTTGCAAACGCAAGATTTATTGAATGCACCGGAGATAGCCACAGAGGAACAAGCCGACTTACTTTACACAATAGGACGTCTATTTACTGCTAGTAAGAATTACGAACAAGCAGTTACGTCATTTGATCGGGCAATTCAGATTGAACCTAATTTTCCCAATGCATGGTTAAACAAAGGATTTGCATTCACAATGTTGGGCCGCTATGAAGATGCCGTATTGAATTTCCGAAAGACTCTCAAACTAGCGCCTGAAGGAGGTTACGATGAATCAGTTCGCGCCGTTCTCGAAGTACTTGAGGAGATAGTCCTCAAAAAGTTTGAATTGAGCAGATTCAGATTAAAGTTCAATCTCGACCAACAGGAAACCACTGAAACTGACTTGCGGCGAGCTATTTCAATCGCCCAAGCCGCCTACAAAAAAGACCCGATCAACTACCAAAACACCTTCAACCTCGCCCTCTACCACCTCGCTGCAGGCCACCATGAGGAGAGCGATCGGCTCTACACCAGCAACCTCACCGCCCCGATCGAATGGCTCCAAATGGCGATCGATGACCTCGACGACTTCCTACATCTGTTCCCCGATCATCCCCAAGCCCAACAGGTCAAACAACTGCTCCAAGGGGCAATCCAACCCTAAATTCCCGATCGCCCGAAATCCCATGCTACTGTGTACATATGTGCATACAGCAGGAGCGGCCAACCATGACATCCAGCTATGACTTCAGTAAAGGTAAACGCGGCGCGATCGACCCAATCCCCGCAGGCAAAACCCGCATCACCATTCGTCTCGACGATGACGTTTTAGATTGGTTTCGCGAACAAGTCACGATCGCGGGTGGCGGCAATTATCAAACGCAGATTAACGAAGTCCTCCGACAACATATTCAGCAGCAACATAGTGAATCGCTAGAAGACACAATGCGCCGAGTCTTTCGCGAAGAACTCCAGCGAGTCAATTAGCCCCGATCGACAACTTCACCGTATCCCCAATCTCACCTTGAAACTGCGCTGCTGCATTGCCATTTCGAATCGCGATTTCAATCCAATTATCACTACTAACAATCCCCACAGCTTCCTTATGTCGCGCATTGGCATAGATCGTATGGCCCGGAATCTGATGGGTGCCCAACCCGATCGACCAAGACTGTCCCACCACCAGATCGCCGCGCAAATTCGTGATCAGATTGCCAAAATGATCAATCGCCTGAATGCAGCCTTCCCAACATTTCTCCCGTGACCATTGGGCCTTCGGAATCGGTAACTGGATCAGCGATCGCCAATCAATCGGCGTCCCGATCGACGCCAACGGCACCCCATTCGCCAAATGGGCCGCCACTGGCGCAAAGATATCCCGACCGTGGAACGTGTGACTGGGACTGGGCTTGCGCCAGTAGAGGGGGTCATTCAGCACGATCGCCGCGATCGGCGTCTCCAACCCCAATACGCCGCCAATAATCCCATTATCCGGCGCAATGATATAGCCCGAAGGAAACCGCAGGGCGATCGCGCGGCGATTACTCCCCACCCCCGGATCGACGATCGCCAAGTGAATCGTATCCTCCGGAAAATAGGGAAACGCCGCCATCAACTGAAACCGCGCCGTGATGATGTCCTGGGGCGGGATTTGGTGGGTGATATCGATGATCTTGGTCGCCGGGGCGATCGTCGTGATCACGCCCTTCATGATCGCCACATAGGCATCCTGGGTGCCAAAATCAGTGAGTAAGGTTAAGGTTTTCATCGGTCGCGATCGGGCCTTGGGATAATGAAGGGTAGGAACAATCACCCACATTGCACGCTATGAACCAACTTCTACGCGCTGTGTTTGCTTGGAGTGCATTGGCCTTCGGGCTGGTGCAAGTTTGGCGGATGTTTACCGTCGGCACCGCCCAGGCGCGACGGATGCACCAGATTCCCTGTGCGGGTTGCCAGTACTTCTCGGGTGATTATACGTTGAAATGTGCGCTGCATCCGTCCCAAGCGGGGACATTTGACGCGATCGGTTGTCGGGACTTCGCCGATCGGCGATTATCGGCATAGCTGTGTCGCGGCTTCGCCCTTGAGGTAGCCTTGCTTTAGCCATTCACAGCCTTGGTCGATCAGATCATCGAGCGATCGTTCCATCGGGATAATCTGCGGAATCCCATTGTCCCCGGCGGTGGCGAGCCACTGGCCGTCCTGACTGAGATTGACACTGCGGAGCAGACCCCACTGGCCCCGAAATTCCACAATCTGTCGCCGGAAGTCGGCCAGTTGACGGCCACTGGCGAGATCCCAGAGCCGGATCGCACTACCCGCCCCGACGGTGATCACCGCCTTCCCATCGTGGTTAAAGATAATGTTATTCGTCCCGGCTTGATAGGTCGGGATCAGCGGGCCGCGTCGCTGGGCCGTGGTCTCCGCAACCGCCCAACGCTGGATGTCACCGGATTCACTAATCGCCACCAACGTCTGACTGTCCCGACTAAAGCCCACCATCACCCGACGGGTATAGCGATCGATATCCGCCGCTGCTAGCTCCTGAGCTGCCCCCGTCGCAATATTCACGAATAAAATTTGGCCCCGTTCACCGCCAACTGCGAGTTTTTTGCCATCGGGGCTGAAGCGAACGGTGCGACTATTCACTTGGCGATCGTAGAATTTGTGCAGTTGCTTGAGCTGCTTTTGTTGGGTATCGATTTCCCAGAGCTTAATCGTGTCAGTGTTTCCCGTCGTCGCCAGTAAGGTGATGCCATTCGCCGTCGTGGGATTGAAGTCGATGCTTTCGAGCCGGGATTGGTCGGTTTGGAACGTGGAGATTTCTTGGAGTTTGTCTTGGTCAATTTGGAGTAAATGGATTAATCCATCACTATCGGCAGCAGCCAACAGATTGACTTGTGGAAATTGGGGATGCACCCGCACGCTAATAAATTCCGTGGGCACCGCCGCCGTAAAAATAGCGGGATTGCCAATTTTATTTTTATGGCGCTGCGATCGCACCAACTCCAACGGCCACCAGCGCAATGTGCCGTCTTTGCCGCCAGTAAAAATATGCTGCATATCGGGACTAAACCGCACACTATTAATCGCCCCAATGTGACTCGGCAATTGGCGCGATGCTCGAATATCTTCCGTATCCGGAGGGATTTGCCAAATCCGCACGGTACTGTCATCCAATCCGGCTGTAACTAATTGGGTTCCCGTTTTATTGAAGCGAATACTCTCGATCGACCCTTGATGCCCCCGAAACTGACCCACAAGTTGCGTCGTTTTGGCATCCCACAGGCTGACTGTACTACCATTGGGCGAATGAACATCCCGGATCATCGAAGCCGCGATCAATTCGCCATTGGGACTCGCCGCCAACGTGCGGACTTCCCCAGACTGTCCGGGAATGCTTTGGGTCAGTTGGCCTTGACGATCCCACAGCCGAATCACACCGTCATTCCCACCCGTCATCAAATAATACTGACCGCAACTGGCGGGGTTGCAGAAATTCACGGTATTCACCGCTGGCAATGGGCCAGATTGGGGCGCATCGGCGCGCCGGGGACGATCGGCCGCCAACGTCGCAAAGATTTCCCCGTTGCGGTTCCAGAGTTTGGCGGTGCCGTCTTTGCCGCCCGTCGCCAGCATTTCCCCCGCCGTGTCGAAATTCAACGTCATGACGCCACCGAGATGCGCCACTTTTGACCACTCGGGCGTGAGCTGACGCTGCGCCGCATCCCAACGCCAGAGTTTGAGCAGACCGTCTTTTTGGCCCGTCGTGGCGATGAATTGTTCATCGGGACTGAAGCGGACATTGTAGACGCCGCCGCTGTGGGCCTGCTCCTCCGCGATCGGAATATAATCTAGACCCGTAGCGGATTGATTCTGCCAGACTTTTAATTTACCTTCGACATCGCCGGAGATCAGCAGCGTTTCCGCTTTGTTGTAGCGAATACTTTTAACACTGCGCGGAACGCGAATCGGATCTTGAATCGTGCCCGCCGATTGGCCCCCGATCGTCAGAATCTTCACCGTGCCATTGGTGCCCGCCGTGATCAAATGCTGGTTATCCTCCGAAAAAATCACGGAATTAATCCCACTCTGTTCCGTGGCAATTTCATTCACTTCCTGAATGTTGTCCACCATTTTTTGGAGCGTAATCTGGGGACTCACAGTATCCGCCGCGATTAATGGCAATTTCAATTTACGCTGAAATTGTTGGAACTTGCGGGCGCTACCCACCGCCTGTTGCAACATATCCAGCGGCGCGAATTCAAATTGATTCCACGATCGAATGCTGGCGATTTCGAATTGATTAATTGCCTCGGTAATGCGGAGGTGATAGAACGTCAGTCCCGCGATCATCAACGCGATCGCCAACACCCCTAAGCCAATCCGCACCAAGGATTCCGCCTTTTGTTTCGCCTTCTCCAAGATCCGGCCCGCCCGCACCGCCGATTCCTTCTCCGCTTGGAACATATTATTTTCCGCGCTCAGCCCCGCCCGCAAAAATTTGCGTTCAATCTGACTAATATTCCGTTCATCGGCCCATTGCAAGGCTTCTTGGAGGGCATTTCCCCGCAGCAGGCGCGACTCATCCTGCCGATCGGACTCCAGCCAAAAATTTAGATCCGCTGCATAGGGACAGAGCTTCGCCAGTTCATTTTCGACCCAGACTCGATCGAAGATCGCCGCGTAGATTGGATTGTGGATTTTGAGATAACCCTGATGGTCGATCGCTAGGCCCGATAGCTTGAGCTGCTGATATTCCGGGGCGTCACTCATCTCAACCCCCGGCTCCGGTACTTGCAGCACGCGTTGATAAAGTTCGAGCAGGCGATTGCTATCGGCATCACCGTACCGCACAATCCGATCGCGAATCGTTTTGAAGTGCGTCGGTTCGTCCTGGGATTCCCATTGATCGATCAGCGGGCTTTGGATTAATCCGACAATTTCCCGATCGCGCAAATCCGATCGCTCAGTTTTGGTCGCCTGTTGCACCACTAATTTGCACACCTTTTGGGTCAAAAACGGCTGCCCGCCCGTCCAAGCCAAGATTGTCTGCATCGCACTTTGGGGATCTTGGACATAGCCTTCGAGGCCAATCGCCAAGGGGCGGATTTCGCTCGCCTGAAAGCCATCGAGCTTAATCGCACAGCCAATATTAAACGGCGTGCGGAGGCGATTTTGCATCAAGTCCGAGGGGGTCGCAACGCCAATCAGCGTGAAGGTGAGTCGCTCGTAGTCAGGATTCACCGTGCGTTTCTCGTAGCAACTACGAATCAACGCGAAGAAATCATCCGTATCAAAATCCAAACTTAAAACACTATCAATCTCATCCACAAAGATGACGATCGGGACGCTGATCTGCTTCAACACCACCGTTTCCAAAAAATCCGTCAGACGCTTAATCGGCGGCAAGGCATCACGTTTTTGCCACCAATTTTCCAGCCAGTCGATCGGGTCGCCCAGCCCCAATTCCGTCACCAACGTCAGAAATAACGCCGCATACCATTGGTCGGGGGAGATCCGCTGGGAGCCAATTTCGGTCATTTCGATCAGGGCGCAACGCGTGCCGTCCTGGGCTAGACGCTGCATCACTTGCAGCCGCAGGCTGGACTTGCCCATTTGACGGGCATTGAAGATATAGCAAAATTCGCCCGCTTGGAGGGCTTGGTAGAGCTGCTGATCGGCTTGCCGCATGACGTAGCAAGGGGCGCTGCTACTGAGGCTGCCCCCCACTTTATAGGCATAGGTTTGCTTCGACATTGCACCACCCTTCAGAAACCGCATCATGCTCCATCCTAGCGTCGATCGGGAAACGGCAAGCGTCATCGATTATCGAGTTTTATCGAGTTGGGGCAGGCATAATTGAATTTTCTCCAATGACTTTCCGATTGGGCCGCCGATCGCTATGATAGAAGACAAGTGGAACTGCTGCTGTGAAGTGCGATTATGGGACTGCAAGTACATGACGATTGGCTTGACGACGTCAAGCGGGCCTACATCAAGCTTAATTTGACCCAGACCCAGGTCGCGATCGCCACCGGACTGACCCAAGCAACGGTCAGCCAATTCGGGCGGAGTCAAGCAATTCGTCCCGACAACTTTCAGCGGATCTGCCAAATTCTGCGACTGGATTGGGAAGCCTGCCAATTATCCAAGACCCCCACCCATTCACCCACCGAAACCCCCAGTGTGCCGAATTATCCCGACTACCCTTTGCCCCTAAATTCATCCCACTACATCCCCCGATCGCGCCAGGAACAGGACTGCTACGCCGAAATCGCCCGATCGGGCGCACTGATTAAAATCAAAGCCCCTCAACGCTTTGGCAAATCGTCGTTGCTGTTGCGCGTCTTGGATCATGCGGCACGACAATGCGATCAAAAGGTGATCTACATTAATCTCCGCGACGCCGATCAAACGTTTTTGGATAGTCCGCAACATTTCCTCAGTTGGTTTTGCAATATGGTGGCGGTATCACTGGAATTGTCCGAGGACAACATCCTGGCCATGACCGAACACCATCGCAAACTCGCCGCCGCCGTGGGCAATACCCGCGCTTGTTTGGGTTGTTTTGAGAGTCATTTGCTGCCGGGCTTGACCAAACCGCTGACACTTTGCCTCGATCAGGTCGATCGGATTTTGAGTGCAGCGCCGATCGCCCAGGATTTCTTTGGCTTATTGCGGGCGATGAATGAGCGTAGCATTCAGGGCGGGGAGTGGCAGAAATTGCGACTGGTATTGGTGCATCGGATTCACTCGATCGAAACCTTTGTGGATCTAGATATCAATCAATCGCCGTTTAATGTTGGGTTACCGATCGAGTTAGAAGCCTGGAACTGCGCCGACATTCAAGCCTTGGCCCAGCGGTATCAATTGGATCTGTCCGCCGATCAGTTCGCCCAAACCCTGGAATGGCTGGGGGGACATCCCTTTCTGACCCATTTGGCATTTTATCGTTTGGCAAAACTGGATATTGAATTTAGCCAATTGTTCGATCGGGAAGTGGCCGCCCAGATTTTCCAGGCCCCGCTCCAGTCGATTCAGCGGAAGTTGGCGCGGGATGAACCCCTACGATCGGCCTTCAGTCAGGTGTTAGCCACAACGGAGCCAGTATTATTGTCGCCCGTGCTGCGGTATGAATTGCGCGCCTTGGGCCTGGTGCAGTTCAAGGGCGATCAAGTGGGATTGGCCGGGGCGTTTTATCGGCAGTATTTTCAGGACGCCTAAACTCGATAGCCAACTCGATAAAAGTCCTGACGATTGACCCAGAAAAATTGGTTTAATCAAAGTATCGAAATTCTTTGGCGCAATTCTTATGATCAAGCCATTTCCGTTACGGGTCAATTGGACGATCGTCAGTCTCATAGTGATTGCCCTGAGCAATCTGGTGGCATCACCAGCAAAGGCCGATGATTCACTGCCTTGGGAAGATTCACCCATAACACCAATGGCCGCTAATTCAATCAGGAAGGTAACCATGTCCCCATCACAAACGGTACTGCATCAACGCCTCGACCGAATGCAGGTAATTCGCCAGATTCAGGGTTCCAACCAAATTTGGCAAGTGGCCGCAGGCCAACGACCGGAAGCCTATCAAGAAGCGCTGGCGCTGACCTGGCAAGATTTTTGGCAACAGCAGAATCGCTCGATCGATGCGTTTAATCAGCTTTTGCAAACACACTACCAAGCCAACGCCTGACCGGACTCCATAATCACGGGAATTAATGGGTCAAAGCCACTTCCCGTTTGGCGATCGCCGATCGAGGTTGAAAATTCGCGCGGGCCATTTGATTGACAAATTCCTCATAGGAAATTGATGTGGCACCATATCGGGCAAAATTATCATTCAGCACACCACAATCCACTAAGCGATATTTCCCATCCTGAAGATGCAGCACCAAAGTGCCGAGGGCGATCGCGCCCGCATGATTCGCCCGGTGAAACATACTCATAATGCCAAAAGTCCCCTGAATCACCGTCCCCCAAATGCCGCCCACCAGTTCATCATCCTGGTAAATCTCGATCGTTTCGACGGCACCCTGTTCGAACAGTTGTTGGTAAATTTGAATTAATGGCGCATTAATCCAAGTTTTTTCCCGTTGACAGGCCCGCATGACACCATCAAAGTCAGTATTGTAGCGAATTTCAAAACTGTGATTCCGCAATGTGCCCTTCAGGCGTTTGGGAATATGAGCGGCTTCCGGGGTGATCATGGCGCGTTCTGGAAAGCTCTCCCAGACAAGATTGTCATTGGGTCGGCCAAATAAAACCAGACCTTGGCCATAGTTGCTAATGACTCGCTCCGGGCTAGCGGGTGCCCGTTGACTGGCACTACAAATAGCGGCGGCGGGGCTGGGGAATAGTTTGATCACAGTCCGATCGAGCAAACCTTGATAGGCTTTACCCGTGAACGATCGCAACTGATCTGGCACTCGCTTGAGCTTGTGGGCGATCGGTGAGCGGTTTGGTTGTTTCATGAATGCGGCTGTTCAATACTGGGAATTAACAATCGTATCCGGGTAGTGCGGCACGTATCCACGCAACTAGAGCAGCGATATATTCCATCGTGAGATTTTTTTCTGCCACTGTCAAGCGTGACCCCCCACCACTTCACATAGTTTTCACAGATCGTTTTCACGATTGAATGGTGATCGGTGCGATCGAGTTGTTAACGCGATTAATCCACCGCCGATCCGGCCATTCTGGCCGATTCTCGATCGCGGGTTGGCTTAGGATGCAGTTGTTGTATTTCCTTAAATCATCCCATGAATCAATCATTAGACTTAATTCAAGACCTCGACTTCACGACCGCCGTTGATTCCACCGAAACCGTTGTGGGTGGTTTGTCGATCGCCTGTCTGCACAATGAGCATGGTAAAGGCGGCCACGGCCGTTGGGGCGGTTGCTTCCCGCGTCCACGGCCCCCGGTTCATCCCATTCGGCCGATCGATGTGCATCCGTTGCCTTTCCCCTTGCCTCGCCCGATTCCGTTCCCTGGCCCCAAGCACTTCCCGGACTTTGTGAGTGTTGGCGGCCCAGGCTACACAACTAACCACTAGGACATCGATTCAATTGGTTTGTCTAACCCTTCAAATGGCGCTGAACGATCGTCCCCGTTCAGCGCTTTGTTGCTAGTTGGTGAGCGCGGAAATGTGGGAATACTACCAACATACCTCCACCATTTGACCTGGATTAGTTGAATATGTTAACGAGTGTCGCCCCCCCGCGTCGTTTCCCCATGAGTCCGCAATTGCGGCAAATTTTGGTGCATGCCAAACAACTGAACCACACCGAACAGTTGATGCTGATTACCCATATGGTGAATCACGCCTTGCCCTTGGATGCGGAGCCGCCGCTGCCCTTCGCGCCAGAACTGCCGTTGACCGCTGCTGACCGATCAACGACCAGCGCACCAGAGCCATCGCCCGAAATGCTCGCCCAGATGCTCGAAGATCCACAATACGCCGAATTCCGGGACGAAATCACCCTGTACAAACAGAACCTCGGGCCACAACTGGCACCCCAACTGGGCCTAGACTAAGCCAAATAGGTATTCACATCTTCCAGCAGTTGACTCAATTCGGCTTCGGTACTCAAGCGGCATTGCGTCGATTTGACCGTGAGTAAGACCTTGGCCGCGAAGGGCGTGGGATAGATATTCGGATTGCAAAACACTTCGACAAAAATGGGTTCGCGCTGCTTAAATTCCATGATCGGCTGCTGATTCGCTTTGCCGCCGAGGGGTTGGGCCGCCAAGGCCTTAAGGCTGACCATCAGCCGATCGAGGGCGGTACGCAGCTCCGTGGCGGCTTCCAACGAGAAGTCAAAGGCCACGGAGCCATTGGGCAAATTGAGGCAAAGCTGGGACATGGGGCGATCCATCACAAGGAATTTCGTCCCCATCCTAGCGTGGCCGGGGTCACCTAATCCGTTTCCTTCGCATCCACGGCGACGAGGACGACGGTGATATTGTCGCGGCCCCCATGTTCCTTGGCGGCATTGATCAGGGTCTTCGCGGCCATGTCGCACGATCGGATCGACTTCACATGATTCTCGATCACGGAGTCGCTGAGTTCTTCGGTCAGGCCGTCGCTGCACAGGAGCCACCGATCGCCCGATTGGACGTCGATCGGCAGGATTTCGATATCGGCGAGTTCTTCGCGCCCGAGGCATTGGGCCAGGACGTGACGCATCGGATGGACGCGGGCTTGATCCGGGGTGAGGACGCCCAGCTTGATTGCCTTGGCCACCCAGGTTTGGTCTTCGGTGATTTGTTCGAGTCCGGCCCCGCGCAGGCGATAGATCCGCGAGTCGCCGACGTTGGCGCACCAGGGTTGCTCCCGGAAGGCGAGCACCACCGTCGTCGTGCCCATATCGGCCAATTCCGGCGAGGTCATTTGGTCGGCAATGATCGCGCGATTGGCCTTATTCAGTGCCGATTCCAGCAGTTCGGGCGAGGCCGTTGCCGATTCCCAATGGGCTTCGAGATAGTCACGGATGGTTTCTTTGGCGATCCGGCTGGCCTCTTGCCCCCCCGCGTGACCGCCCATCCCATCGGACACAATGAAAAACCGCCCGTCAGGATCAATGTGATAAGCATCCTGATTGGTCGATCGCACCATGCCTGGATCGGTCATGCCAGTGAAATATTTCTTCATGCGGGACGATTCAATAACGTACACGGCAAATGAACAGTAGTTGCAAGGGTTGTGCCTAGAATACCCAGCCCCGCAGTAAACCCCACAATTATATTGACGATGCGGGGTTTACGGTGGAAAATTCCTAACTTCGTCCGGATTCCCCCCGCAGCGGCGGGCGGCAGGTTAGGGCAGGCGATTGATTTTCAGCATGATCCGCAGGAAGGCGAAGCCCGATGCGCCAGCGGCAACGCCGGGGATCAGCGCAAACCAGGCCAGCCCATTCACCACCAAGAGGGTGGCAGAGATGATGCAGGCACAGCTAATCATCGTGAAATTGGTGCCGAGGTTGACGCTGGTGATTTGGCGCAGGAGCCGATCGGTCTCGGTGGACTTGACTCGGACGCGCAGGTCGCCCCGATCGAGCCGGTCGAGGGTTTCGTCCAGGCGGCGGGGCAGGCCGAGGGCGCTGGTGCTGACCTGGCTGGCCTGACGGCCCAGATCGCCCAGGAGATTACTCAAATCAGTGGATGGATTGCCATTACTCATAAGTCGCATTGCAAAGGGTTGTGCAACCTCCATAAAGTTAAAGTCGGGATCCAATCCCTTGCCCACGCCTTCCAGGGTGGAAAAGGCCCGCATCACAAAGGTGAAGGTGGCCGGAAAGCGGAAGGGTTGATCGTAGGCGATCTCGTAGAGATCTTCACTGATCGCATTCAAGGATTGTTCCTCAAAGGGTTTGTCCATGAAATTATCCAGCATGTACTGGATCGATCGGCGCACAGCGCTCATTTCCCCCGTGGCGGTTAAGGCCCCGAGTTCGACCAAGGCGGCAACGACCTGTTGGGCGTCCTTTTGGGCGACACCGAAGAACAGCCCCATCATCTTCTCACGGGTGACGGTTTGGATGCTGCCCATCATGCCGAAGTCATAAAAAATCAACTGACCCGCCGCACTGACTGCAATGTTACCAGGATGGGGATCGGCATGGAAAAATCCGGCATCGAGGATTTGCATCAAATAGGCGCGGGCACTGGCGTCGGCCAAGGCTTTACGATCGAGTCCGGCGGCTTCCAGGGCTTCGTAGTGGCTGATCTTGATGCCGGGCAGGTATTCCAAGGTGAGGGTGCGGGCGGAGGCATAGCGCCAGTAGACGCGCGGCACCAGAATCCAGTCGTAGTCGCGGAAATTGCGGCGAAACCGATCGGCGTTGCGGCCTTCGCCCAGATAGTCGATTTCTTCCCAGAGGATTTTGCTGCATTCGTCGTAGATCCCCATCCAGTCGCGGCCCCGGCCCCAGTCGCGGTGGTTTTGGAAATAGCGGGCGATGCCCTTGAGGATTTCGAGATCGATCGTGAACAGTTGATGCAGACCGGGTCGTTGGATTTTGACCACGACTTCTTCGCCCGTGGGCAAATGGGCGCGGTGCACTTGACCCAAACTCGCCGCCGCGATCGGCACGGGTTCAAAGTCGCGATACACTTCGTCAAGGGGTTTGCCCAATTCGGTTTCGAGGATTTGGGTCACCTGCTCGAAGCTAAAGGCAGGCACGCGATCCTGGAGCTTCGACAGTTCTTCGACAAACTCGGCGGCAAAGAGATCCGATCGGGTCGAAAACAGTTGACCCAACTTAATAAACGTGGGACCCAAATCCAGCATCGTCTCCCGAATCCACACCGCCAACCGCCTTCGGCGCAGGGCCTTGGCCAGGTCGGTCATGCCCTGGCGGTAAGACCAGGGTTTGAGATACAGCCAGCGGGCATAGAGCAGCCGCAGCACAAACGTCCAAACGTCAACAAAACGACGGCGGCGGGAATAATTTTCGCGGTTCCAACGGTAGGCGCGATTGGTGGGAGACATACCCATTGGTGGTGGTTGGGCGGGGATAAATGGGCAAGTCGGTGAATTGGCCAAGGCGGGTCGATCGCCGTTAGGGCTGTTTGCGGTAGCGCTGAAGTTCGTTGCGGACTTCGGCAATCTCGGCGCGGAGGTTGTCGATCGTCGCTTGGAGATCGCTCGATCCCATCCCCGTTGGGGCAGTGGCCTGACCACTGGCGGCATTGCTACTGGCGGGGACCGACGCCATCGCCTGATCGGCGCGGGCATTGACCTGCTCGACAAAATGCCGCAGATTCACCCGCTGTTCGGCGTCAAATTTGCCCAGTTCACTCAGCAGATCCGTCGTGGTTTTTTCGAAATTTTCGCGGGCCAGTTCGGCCACGGCGCGCCCAAGGAAAAAGGCTTTGACGAGGGGATTATTGGTCGGATCGGGACGGCTATTCATAGAAAAATTAGGGGCGACGCATATCTTAGTAGTCAATTATAACGTCATGTAACAAGCCCCGAGTGAATAATCGCTGCCGGTCGGTCAGAGCCTTAGGGGGGTGGCGGTGTGGGATCGGTGGCCCGATTGGCGGGTGGCGCGGGATCGGGGGCGTTGTCCAGGGCTTTGGGGGCGCGCCGATCGTCGATCGGCGGTCGGTCATCGGGGATGCGGTCGGGTTTGGGTTTTGGGGTGGTTTTGGGTGAATCGTTCGGGGGTGGCGCGATCGGCTCTAGCTCACGGGGCGGAATCCGATCGGGCAGTCGATCGGGGATGATCGGCGCGGCGGGCACCGACTCCAGGATCGGGGCGGCGTCAAATATTTCCGGTGCGGGGTCGGCGGGAGATTTGCTCCCCGGACGGGCGGGGATGCCGCTGTTCGTCTCCTCGATCGGGGCGTCGTCGGGGTTTTCTGGGGTGAGGGTGCCGTCCCAAGTGCGATTGGGGAATCCCTGTTCGGCGTCGAACATGCTGCCCCCCACGGGCGATCGCTGGGCACTAAACTTCAGGGTCAAGCCAAAGCCGAGTCCGCCGATCGCCGCTAAACCGCTGACCAGGATGAGCCAGCGTTTGAGGTTGAAGCGTCGCCGGAGATTGCCGATGGGGACGGGGAGGGCACGGTAGGGGCGACTGGGCCGCTGTTGGAGCTGCTGTTCGGCCCGATGGTTGGCGGTGGGTGGGGCGATCGACATGCCTGCGGCGATCGGTTGCGCCACGGATTCACGCGGATCGCCGATCGGGGTTTGGCGGAAGGCGGGCCGATCGGGGGCGGCGGGCCGATCGGCGACCGACGGTCGGTCATCGGGGCGGGGCTGGTACCGAGGGCGGGCGATCGGTTCGGGGGGATGGTTGGGGGGTGGAGATTTGAGCACGGGCGGCGCTTCGATCACCGTCGGTGGCACTGGTTTTGGTGGTGGGGCTTGAAGGGTGGTAATGGGGGTGGGAATTTGGGTGGGCTGGGGTTTTGGGGTGGCGGTTTGGGCGACGGCGGGCGTGGCGGGTTGAGCGGTGGTGGCTTTGGCCGTGGGGTCGGGCAGCAATTGCAACCAGGCTTCAATGCTGGCGGGCCGATCCGCTGGATTCAGGGCCAAGCCTTGGCGAATCACTTGCTGCAAGCTGGGTTTGATTAATTTCAGTTGGGGCAGTTGGGCTTGGGGGTTGAGACTGGCGCGCTCCGTGGCGGCGATTGGCGGTTGGCCCGTGAGTAAGTAGTAAAGCTGGGCGGCCAGACCATAGAGATCGGCGCTTTTGAGTCGATCGCCCGTGGAGCCGATTTGTTCCGGGGCGGTGAAGGCATGGGGAAATCCGGGCACCGCGTACTGCACGCCCGCCAGCATCCGTTCGGCGCTGATGCCGTAGCCGACGATCACGCCGACATTGCTGCCCGCGCGGCGAATCAGGTTTTCGGGTTTGAGGTTGCCATGGACCAGACCTTGGCGATGGCTAACTTGGAGTCCGGCGGCGATCGAGCGGATGTAATGTAGCGCTTCCATTTCGGCCAGGGGACGGCCCGCTTGGATCAGCTCCGCAAAACTTTGGCCGTGGATGTACTCCATCACCATGAACGGCCAATCGCCTTCCTGGAATAGCTCAATCACATGCACCAAGCTGGGATGGCCACAGCGGGTCAATTCGCTCGACAAATACACAAACCGATCGCGCAGACGGCCAAAGGCCCGACTTTTGAATAGGGCGGGATGCAAGGTTTTGAGCACAACGGACTGGCCCTGCTCGGTTTGGGTGCCGAGGTAGGTAATGCCGAACCCAGCGGTTTCGAGCGGGTGGTTGATGATGTATTTGCCACCTTGGAGCAGTTGGCCAGCGGTTAGTTGCATAGGGTGAGGAAGTAGTGAGGCGCTTGTTGCGGGGTGAGGCGAGGAAGCCGCCGTTAGGGTTCATGTTAAATGCTTTGGTGGGATTTTGGTCGGTGATTTATGGGACTTCGACCCCGCTGCACTATTCCACGGGTTCGGGGCAAATCCGTCGAAAAATCCGGATTACCCGATCGGGGGAGTGGAAGGTATTCACATTCAGGGCAATCAAATTTTTGGGGTGAATCGCGCATGAAAGTGGCTCTATACGTAATTACCGTTGGGTTAGTGAGTGGGATGTTGGGCGGCATGGCCCGATCGGCGATGGCGGTGGCGGAAATCCCCGTGACGGTGGATTGGGCCAAGGTGACGGGGCAGGCGACGCCGCACAGCTATGGGATTAATGTGTTCCAGGGATTTCGGCCCGAGGTGGCGGCGAACCCCAGCTATCGCGCCGGGATGCAGGCGCTGAATCCGGGCATGCTGCGCTACCACAGCGCCCGAATGCTCGACGATTCGACCCAAACCCCGGACGGCTGGGTGATCCAGCCGCAGACGGCGAACTACGCCTGGGATCGGGCCAAGATCCAGCGGGCGATGGTGGGCAGCTATCCCGGTGTGACGGCCGATCGGCTGATGAATATTCCCGGCTTTCCGGCTTATATGAAGGATGCGGCGGGACGGCTGAAGCCGCAATACTATGCGGCCTATGCGGCTTTTTGTGCGGATTTGGTGCGGTTGGTGAATCGTGAACTGGGCCAGTCGGTGCGCTACTGGGAAGTGACCAATGAACTCGACGCCAATGCCTACGCCAGTGATACCCCCGGTTTGGGCATGGATGAACTGGGCCGGATCTACGCCCAAACGGCCCAGGCGATGCGATCGGTGGATAGCAGTATCAAAATCGGTGGTCCCGCCATGGCCAATCCCTACGACACCGATCGGCTCAGTGCCTTTGTGAATGCGGCCTATGGGCAACTGGATTTCATCTCAGTGCATAGCTACAGTAGCTTCCAGGCCTTTGACCCAGTGCGCGATGCGAATAACCAGGGGATTTGGCAATCGGCGGAAAATCGTGCCTACGTGACGACGCCCGTGCGCCAGGTGCTGAATCAGGCGCGGCAGCGTTGGGGGAACCGGACGATCGCCCTGTTTCACAATGAATTTAATATCTCCGGGACCTTCCAGCTCAACGATCCTCGGATGCGGGACGAGCGCGGGCTGATCTACGATGCCCTGGCCTTCGCCGCGATCGCCAATTCCGGGATGAATGGGGCGATGGCCTGGAATGAAGCCGATGGGATCTACGGCAAACTTGCGCCCACCAGCGGCGGCAATTGGACGGCCCGACCAGCGGTGCCCGTGTTCAATCTCTACAACCGCTATTTTCGCGGCAATATCGTCAAAACCTCGGCTCCAACGCGGGTGCTGGATGCGGGCAAAGTGGCGCGGGGCGAACTGGCGGCGAATGCGGTCACGACCTTTGGAGTCGCCAGTCCGCACCACAAGTCCTTGGCCTTGATCAATCGATCGGGCACAGCCCAGACGGTGCGCCTGTTCTGGGGCAGCTCGACGCCAGTGGATACCTACGCGGTGTCGAAAACCGGGGTGGTGCAGCAGCGGGTGACGCTGGCGACGGGGGGGACGGCCCAGGTGATCGGGCCGGATACGGTGTTGTTTGTGGTGCAACCACGTTAGCGCGGCAATCTTAGCGCGGCAATTGGCGAGTTAAGCGCCGCTAATCATGCGATTGATCCCTGGGGGTGGGTGGGATATACTCGATCGACTATCACGCAGCGTGCGGCGCTTTCGGTATGCAATTCCTTGGGTATAAGCTCTCCCAAACGCCACTCCAGGAGTCCTCGGGGACGGCGACCTATGCCGCTGAACGGAATGCCGATCGGGCCATGGTGGTGATCAAGCGCTTGAGCCAAACGGTGGCGACCGGGATGGGCTTGAGTCGGTTGCAGAATGAATATGCGATTACGCAGTTGCTTGACTATCCGGGGATTATTCGCTCGATCGCCCGGTTGCCGGACGATGTGGCCTTTGCCTTGGTGCTGGAACATCCCGGTGCGATGTCCCTGGAGACCTATTTGCATCAACGATCGCGTTCCCCCGCTGGCAATTACGATGCCCAGGCGGGACTGACGGGATTTTTTGCGGTGGCGGTGCAACTGACGAAGATTTTGGTGTACCTCGAAAGTCAGCGGGTGGTGCATCAAGCGATTCATCCGGGGAATATCTGGATCGATCCGGCGACGTTGCAGGTGACGCTGACCAATTTTGAGCAGGCGTCGCGGTTGCCCCAGGAAGTCGAGTCGCTGCCGCAATTGGGCAATTTTGCCGGACGGTTGGGCTACATTTCGCCGGAGCAGACGGGGCGGACGCGGCGGGGAATTGATTATCGGACGGATTTTTATTCGTTGGGGGTGGTGTTTTACCAATTGTTGACGGGACAGTTGCCCTTTGATCCCACCGATCCAACGGCGGTGCTCTATGCCCATTTGGCGGAAACGCCGCGTCCGCCCCATCGGGTCAAATCGACGATTCCGCTGATGTTGAGTCAAGTGGTGATGAAGCTATTGGCCAAGGATCCCGCAGCGCGCTACCAAAGTGCGAAGGGCTTGCTGCATGATGTGGCGCGGTGCAATTGGTCATGGCATGGCGATCGGGCAATTCCCAGTTTTGAGTTGGCCCAGCAGGACAGCCACGATCGGTTCACGATCGCCGAGACGCTCTATGGCCGCGATGCGGAAATCGATCAATTGTTGATGCAGTTTTACCAAATCTCCCATCATCCGCAGAAGGCATTGGTGCTGATCGCGGGCTATTCCGGCGTCGGCAAAACGGCGATCGTCAATCAAGTGCAGCCCCAGTTGGCCCGTCAGCGCGGCTCCTTCATTCGCGGCAAGTTTGACCAACTGCATCGGCATATTCCCCTGTCGGCGGTGGTCTACGCCCTGCGGGAATTGATTCATCAATGGTTGACCCAGACCGATCGGCAGTTGGGCTATTGGCAGGAAAAATTGCGGGCGGCATTGGGGGCGGAGGCCCAGGTGATGGTGGAGCTGCTGCCGGAACTGGCGCAGATTATTGGCCCATCGTTGCCCGTGCCCGCCCTGACGGGCGCAGCGGCGGGCAATCGGTTTAATTTGGTGCTGTCGCGGTTGATCCGGGCGATCGCCCAGCCGCAGCATCCCTTGGTGATCTTTTTGGATGACTTGCAGTGGGCCGATGCGGCGTCATTGGCGGTGATGCAGCGGTGGTTGCTCGACCCGCAGTTGGGGCATTTGCTGTTGATTGGGGCCTACCGCGATCATGAGGTGACGCCGACCCATGGTCTGAACCAGATGCGGCAGCAGCTCCAAGCCGAAAACGTGCCGCTGGTCGAGCTGTCGATTCTGCCCTTGCCCCAGGATGCGATCGGCCAAATGGTGGCCGATACGTTACATCTGGCGATCGCCGCAGCGGAACCGATCGGGGCAGAAATTTGGCGACGCACCCAGGGCAACCCGTTCTTTAGTCGGCAATTGTTCACGGCGTTTTATCACGATCGGTTGATTGTGTATGATGCGGCGGAGCGGGCGTGGCGATCGGATCTAGCCCGCATGGCGATCGCCCCGATTGCCGACGATGTGGTGGTATTTATGGTCGAGCGCTTGCAAAAGCTGGGGACGGCGGCGCGATCGCTGTTGAGTTTTGCGGCTTGTATTGGGCATCACTTCGATCTCGAAACCCTAGCGCTGATGGCGGGTACGTCGATCGCTGATACGGGCCAAGCCCTGTGGCCCGCGCTGCAACTGGGTTTGCTCTGGCCGACTGACCCGGCCTATCGGTTTTATCAACCCGCCGATGCGGTGCCCGGTGATGGCATTGATCCGGCGGCGGTGACGTACCAATTCAGCCACGATCGCATCCAGCAGGCGGCCTATGCGCTGATTGACTCGCGCGATCGGCCACTGACGCACCTGCGGATGGGACGACGATTGCGCGATCAATTGCAAGTGCAGTTGGGCCAGCAATCGATCGTTGATAGTTTTGCCGATGTCGCTGATGATGGTTCTAGCGATGTGTCGGCGGTAACTGACCCGACCCGCTGGCGGGTCGATGGTCAAAGACCGACCTTCGGTCATCGGCAAATCCTGGCGGTGATCAATCAACTGAATCAAGGCATGGCGCTGATCACCGATCGGGCCGAACGGGTGGAGCTGGCCGCCTTGAACTTGGCGGCGGGACGGCGGGCGCGCGCCGCCACGGCCTATCAAATGGCAGGTGCGGGTGCGACGACGGGCATTGCCTTACTGGGCGAAACGGGCTGGCAGGCGCATTACGACCTGAACCTCGCCCTGCATGAACTGGCGGCGGAAACGGCCTATCTGGGCGGTGAATTTGCCCAAACGGCGGCGATGGTCGCCACGATTCAGCAGTCGAGTCGATCGCTGCTGGATACCATTCCCGCCTGCGATATCCAAATCAAAGCGTACATTGCGGCGGGGCAGCCCCAATCCGCCGTCCAATTTGGCTTGCAAACCCTGCGGCAACTGGGGATTCGCCTGCCGTCACAGCCGCGTAAATGGCAGGCGGGCCTCGCCTTATGCCAAACCCGCATGGTGCTGTGGCGACATGCGCCGAGCCAATTAGCGCAGTTGCCGATCATGACCGATGCCTGGGCGATCGCGGCGGCCCGGATACTGCAACCGATCACCTATGTGGCGTTGCTGACGCAGCCGAATTTGATGCCGTTCTGCGCGCTGACTTCGATTCAATTGGCGTTGAAGTTTGGCAATTCGGTGAATTTGGCCTATGCCTATTCCTGCTACGCGATGTCGCTCTGTAGTGTGTTTCGCGACTTTCGATCGGGATCCCAGTTTGCGCAACTTTCGCTGGCGATCGTCGATGTGTGCGATCGGCCCGATGCCGCGCCCCAACTGCAAGTGGCCAAGGCGATCTTTAATGATCATTGGCAAATGCCATTTCGGCAGGTGGTCGCGATGATGCCCGCTGTCTATCAAGCCAGCCTCGAAACCGGCCAACTCGAAATGGCGGCCTGGGCCTTGCACACCCATTCTTATAACAAATGTTTTGGCGGCTGGAATCTGGCCCTGCTAGAGCCGGAACTGGAGGACTATGCCGACAAGGTGCGGCAATTTAATCAAGTCGCCGTTTTGCGATTTATCGAATCCACCCAATATGCCGTTTGTCATCTGCGCGGGAATCCCGAGAAATTGGCAACGCTCGGGGGTGGTGGCTATGACATGGAACAGCGGATTAGCGAGGCGCAAGCGGCGCAGAATTGGACCGAGTTCTTTGTGCTCCATTTTTGGCGATCGATGAAACATACGTTGTCGGGGGATTTTGCCCAAGCCTATGCGGATTTGCAAACGGCTTATCCCTATTTGGACGCCTTGGGTTCGATCGCGTCGGTGCCCGTATTCCATGGGACGTTTGTGCTGACGGCGGCGGCCTACTACGACATTGCTCCCGTCCGTCAACGGCGACAAATCATCCAAAAAATGCGCCCGAGTCTGAAATATCTCAAACAAGCCGCCGCCCAATGTCCGGCGAATTACGCGAGCAAATATTACCTGGCCCAAGCCGAATGGCATCGGATTAAGGGGGAGTGGCCTGCTGCGATCGCATCCTACGATCGGGCGATTTCCCTCGCCCAGGAGTACGATCTGCAATCCGAACTTGCCCTCGCGAATGATCTGACTGGACGGTTCTTTGAGCAGCGACAACAATGGGCGATCGCCCAGGTGTATCTCACCCAGGCCTATCATGCCTACGACGTCTGGGGGGCGTTGGCCAAAGTCGAGCAATTGCTTCAGCGCTATCCCCAGTTGCTGGCGCAGTTCGATCCGCCGCCGCTGATGTCGCCCGCACCGAGTCGGATGCCATCCGCCGAAGCCGTCAGCCTGAGCCGATCGATGCAGGCGGCGCGGGCGATTTCGACGGCGGTGGAGCTGACGCCGCTCTTGGAAAATCTGATGCGGATTGTCTTGGAAGAATCCGGCGCGGATCGGGGCGTACTGTTATTGGCGCAATTCGATCGTCGCCAACTCGAACGCCCCGCCCCCGATCGGCGTCAAACCACCCAGTGGCAGATCTACATCGACACCACCGATACCCAACAGCCGATCGTCCTTGACCCGCCGCTGCCCTTGCCCACAGCCGCCCCGCAACGGCTGCCCAAGGCCCTGGTGCAGTATGTTAGCCATACTCAGGAACCGCTAATTCTGAATGCGTCGGATCTGGATGTGACGAATCCACTCCTGGATCAAACGCTATTGCCGTTGCTGATCATTCAACATGAACCTTACGTTCAAGATCATGCGCCCCAGTCGATGCTGGGTCTACCGATCGTCCGGCAACAGCGGCTCGTGGGGATTTTGTATTTAGAGAATCGGCCGATTGAAGGCGTCTTTAGTCACGATCGGGTGGAGCTGCTGCAACTGCTCTGCGCCCAAGCCGCGATCGCCATCACTAACGCCCAACTGTATCAACGCAATCAAGACTATATGCACGAGCTTGAGCGGACGCAAACGCAAATGCTCGAACTCCAAGCCAATCTGATGGATAAAACCCTGCATGACCCACTGACGGGCTTGTCCAACCGCAGTTGGTTTGTCAATCGGATCACCTGGCTGTTGCAATATAATCGGATCAATCCGCCGCGCTGGTATGCGGTGCTGCTATTGGATCTCGATCGGTTTAAGGTGATTAATGATAGCCTCGGCCACCTGGTGGGTGATCAGTTGCTCCAGGCGGTGGTGGCGCGATTGCAAACCTGTGTGATCGCCCCGGATCAAATCAGCCGTTTGGGCGGTGATGAGTTTGTGGTCTTATTGGAAAGTGCGGCGGCGATCGACGATGTGATTGCCGTTGCCGATAGTATGCTGGCGCAGTTTACGCTGCCCTTCTCGATCGGCAATTACGAAATTTATAGTAACGCTAGCATTGGCATTACCACCAGCAACATGGCCTATTACCAGCCGGAGGATGTGCTGCGCGATGCGGATATTGCCCTCTACGCCGCCAAAGCCCACAATAAAGGTCGCTACACCCTCTTCACTCCCACGTTGCAACGATCGGCTCAGGAACGCTTGCATCTGGAAAATGATTTGCGTCAGGCGATCGCCGACAGTCAGGCCGATGCCGTGGCTGCACCGCTCTATCTGCATTACCAACCGATCTACGATCTGGATCAGCGGACGATCGTCGGGGTCGAAGCCTTAGTGCGGTGGCAGCATCCGATCGACGGTGCGATTTCCCCGGTAAAATTCATCCCGATCGCCGAAGAAACGGGATTGATTAATACCCTCGGTCCGTGGATTTTGGCCACGGCTTGTGCCCAACTGGCGCAGTGGCAGCAGCAGGGCCAGTTGCCCGATGGCTTTACGCTGCATGTGAATTTTTCGGCATTGCAATTCCACCAAGTGGGATGGCTCGAATCGATCGAATCGATTCTGCACCAAACCCAAATCCAACCCCAACAATTAAAATTAGAAATTACGGAAAATTGCCTGCTGAATCTGGTGGATGTCCAACCGGGGGCGATCGCGGCGTTGCGCGCCTTGGGGATTCGGCTCTGTATTGATGATTTTGGGGTGGGTTATTCGTCCCTGAGTCGGCTGCTGGTCTTGCCGATCAGCACGCTGAAACTCGATCGCAGCTTCGTCGAAAACTGTTTAGAAAATACCGATCAACAGGCGATGATTCGGATGATTCTCACTTTGGCCCAAACCTTGAATCTGGAAGTGGTGGCCGAGGGGGTCCAAACGCCGGGAGAGATTGCCTATCTCCAGCAGCATGGCTGTCACCTCGGCCAGAGCTTCTTCCTCAGCCAACCGATCGCGGGCGATCGATTGGCGGAATTATTTTAGACGGGCTTAACGCGGTTTAATGAACAACTGGGTGAAATACACTTTGCCCTGAGCATTCCGGGCGACCCCGACGGCACTCAGGCCATAGTTGCCGCGAATATTGATCTCATGGCCGGGGCTTTTGAACCAGCCTTCGGCGGCTTGTTTGGCGGGTTCGGCGTAGCCTTGGTTGTAGGCGACGTTTTCGGCGGCACCGCTGTAGAGGACTTTCGTGGCGGCAATCCGGGCCGCGAATCCATTATGCCCAAAGGGAACGCGGCCATTGGCCATATTTTGGCTGTGGATGCGGGCTTGGACGGCGATCGCGTCGTTCCAGACTAAGGCGGTTAGGCCCTTGGTTTTGCGGTAGGCGTTGATCCGGTTGAAGGCATCACGCTCTAGGGTCGCGGTGCTGGCGGGGGCGGTTTGGGCTTGGGCCACCGGCCCAAGCGGCGGGGCAATAACGGTGCCAACGACGGCCAATCCGGTGACCGACAAACTCAGGAATGTGACGATCGATCGGGAAAAATTCATGCAGTATGCTCCTACTTTTGAACAATTGAGTTGCACGATACGCGTGAAAACACAGGTATCAAAAATGTGCGACTCCGTATCAATTTCGGTAGATCCTTAAACCCTGGCATTAAGACTCCATCATGATTGTTCAAGTCTTTGTAATTTTTATTCTCAGTGGTGCCAGTTTGCAATCTGGCACCTAGTGATATTACTTAAGCTAACCGGGGTGTTGCCGATTTGCCATCACTCCTAGGGCTGAGGACGCGATCGGGGTGTTTGTGGTATCAGACGACCAATCAGCTAATGGCCCGGAAGGGCTATGGGGAAGGAGAAGGCATCGCCAATCAGGCAGTCGATTCAATCCAAGCTGCGGAATAGTTGTTTGCGGCTCCAGGCCGACCGGGTGCGAGGATGGCTTAGGCTTTGCAATGGGTGGCCGATCGGAATTGCGTTTGGGGCGATTTCTGATCGGCTTAAATCGTAGTTTCCGTAGATTTTTGGGTTCCAGAGATGAAACGGCTGAATTATCATTAGAGAGTCTCTATGGAGGTTCGGCGGCGGATATTGATCAATGGAAGATGTGAAACAAGTCCCGAAATATACGATTTACACTGAGCCAGATACAGCAGAAGAATCGTTTATGGGTGTCTGGATTGATAAATGGCACGATCGTTTCCTCTGTTTTAAAAATACAGGGTGTGGCTGTTGCATTAATATTTACGAATTTGATATTGGGCCGGAAGCGATGTCTGAACTGCCGTCGGATTTGATCAAAGTTAGTTTATATGCCGAATTGCATCGTGCGCCGCGCACCGGAACACCATCAAGTTTTCGAGAGTTTAGTAGTCGTTTCAAATCGTAGGGGCGCGCATCCCGCGCCCAACCAGCCATACACGCAACAACCGATCGCACCCATAATTAATTGAATAACCGATCGTCCTCCCAAATTCCCACACGCAAATCCAAGGTCGATCGCGTGATTGGTTGAGGGCGCGGGATGCGCGCCCCTACGGGGGATAACGGCTTTTGATAAATTCGATCGCCCCTGCCCTA
>JANOQX010000196.1:0-2212 GCA_031415035.1 Cyanobacteria bacterium VAR_4_metabat_243 | reverse complement strand
AATCCGCCCCGCGCTCAACCGGCTGGTTTTTGCGACACCCCCCGCTACCGGGGGTGGTATTTGCTAATCGCCGTTTTTGGGGGGTTTGCCTAACTCCCCGGCTGTTCCGCCGCGGGGCGGGTCGTGTTGTAGCCCCGCAGTCCAAACCCCTACTTCGCACCCACGGGCACCTTCTGCTCCATCCGTCGCCGCAACTGCGCCATCAGATCATCCCCACCCCGACGCGCTTCCCATTGCCCCGCATTCCTTGCCCCGACAATCTTCCAGTCGCCCCGCATCACTTCGCCCGCATCATCGATCGTCCCGGCATATTCGATCACCGTCGAACCGCCCGACAAATAGGTTTTGGTGAACATCACCTTGCGGCCCACCACTTCACCCGTGACCTGCGCCTCGCCCAATGGACTGTCATCCTGCACTCGCCCCGTTAGGGCATTGCCACCTTG
Source organism: Cyanobacteria bacterium VAR_4_metabat_243 (assembly GCA_031415035.1). Classification (GTDB taxonomy): domain Bacteria; phylum Cyanobacteriota; class Cyanobacteriia; order Leptolyngbyales; family Leptolyngbyaceae; genus Romeriopsis. Next base: position 1,766 of record JANOQX010000196.1, on the reverse strand, counting down.
CACCAAGGACGCCTCAAACCGCGTCGGCGCATCCTCCTGCCAATAAGTCCCCAGCCAAGTTCCAGTCAGATCCGTCATACCACAATTCCTCCTACGCAACTGGGACGATAACCCACGATCGATCGACACCGATCGGACGGCCCCATATCCCTATTCCATCACTTCCAACAGGTCAACCGGAGCATCGTCCCGATCGCAGGTCAAAGGCGTCGTCGTCACGCTAAATTCGCGGAAATACAACGCCTGCTGCTCAATTCGACTGGCCAACCGATCGCACACCAGATTGCACAACTGAAAGCCCAAATCATCACTCACACTGTAATACGCCAACGTCCCCTGCGTCCGCCGCGCCAAAATCCCCGCCTGCAACATCACCTTCAAATGTTTCGAGACATTCGCCTGACTGGTCGAAGTCGCCTCCACCAACTGCTGCACACATTGTTCGCCATCCCGGAGGAGGTTGAGGATGCGCAGCCGCATCGGCTCACTCAAAATGCTGAAATAGTCCGCCACCTGCTGGACAATCTCGGATGGGACTTCGTTCGTCACTGACATATAGGGTCCAAACCGCGTAATCCGCAAAGCAACACTCAATACTCATCTATTGTGCATGACGATAAAGCAATTGAGCAAGGATCTTGTCCGACCACCAGCACCCGATCGGCCAACCACCGAGAATCCATCATCGGCCTAGACCAAATCCCGATCGGTGAGGATTTCATAACCCGTCTCGGTCACCAACACCGTATGCTCAAACTGCGCCGAGAGGGCATTGTCCACGGTCACCGCCGTCCACCGATCGGGCAGCGTCCGGGTCAGTCGCGATCCCGCATTGACGATCGGCTCGATCGCCAGGGTCATCCCCGCCGCGAGTTTGACATTGGGGATTTCGAACGTGCGGAAGTTAAACACCGACGGCTCTTCATGCAAATTGCGGCCCACACCATGGCCGGTGAATTCCTCAACAATCTTGAAGCCGTGACCTTCGACGTAGTCCTGAATCGCCCCGGCCAAATCCAGCAGATACGCCCCCGCTTTCACCTTGGAAATCCCCCGATACAGCGCCTTCTCCGCCACATCGATCAAATTCGCCGCATCCGGGCTGACTTCACCCACGCCGATCGTGATGCAGGAATCGCCATGAAATCCTTCAAAGCAAGCGCCCGTATCCACCTTCAACACATCGCCCGATCGCAGGATTTTCTGCTTGCGGGGAATGCCATGCACCACTTCATGGTTGACGCTGGTACAGAGCGACGCCGGAAAGCCGTGGTAGCCCTTGAAGCTCGGCTTTGCCCCAAAGCCTCGGATCCGCTGTTCCGCATATTGATCCAACTCCCAGGTCGTCACCCCCGGCACCGCCATTTCCCCGACCTCTTTGAGTACCGTGGCCACGATCCGGCTGGACTGCCGCATGATCGCAATTTCCGCCGCAGTTTTGAGCTGGACACCCCCACGTGGACGTAGGTTCGGCTTGATCAGCAGATTGGTTAGAAAATTCATTGTCGAGTGATTGAGGGGGCGGGTAATTGAGGGGAACAAAAATCTTGCCTACCTTTACCTTAGCTTAAATGCCTCAGGTGTTCATCATTCAACCGGGCAGTAATTCCAAATTCAAAAGACTCCGCCTGCCAGCCGCCCCGGATTCAAATCCGAGGCTCATAGCGCAAGTCCGTTGAAACGGACTGAACTCAAAAGGCTGGATGCTTCAACCCGTTTTAACGGGTTTGCGCTATGAGCCTTGAAATTTATTTCATGGCGGGGTC
>JANOQX010000195.1:0-26421 GCA_031415035.1 Cyanobacteria bacterium VAR_4_metabat_243 | reverse complement strand
GCAGGCACTCAATCACCATTTCCTGGAGCGATTTATTACCATGTTAGACCTTGACCCAACTTTGATTAAATCCCATCCCAACTACCCCAGCCTCCTCCAGTACGGGGCTTTGGCTCCCTGAAATCTGTCCGGAGTATTGTTCGATACGATGGACTTGATTACAAAGATCTCTCATGTCCGGTGAGCCTAACCGCTATAAGAATTAGGATTGACTGGGAAAGAGCTATGAACTTTATTCAAGAATAATCGCCACAATCTGCATTCAATTCTATATGTTTCAGCTGAGGTAAGTGTGCAGAAGAGAATTAGCCTTATACACATATCAGATCTTCATCGTGATCCCAACAACCCAATCTCGAATGAGGCTCTGCTCAACTCACTCATTCAAGATGTTGAAGGTGCCAAGGCTGAAGAACCTGAAATACCTGCACCACAGATTATCATCGTTAGTGGTGATATCATCCAGGGGGCAGGGAAAGATGTTATGAATCCTGAGGAAGTACTACGAGGACAATATGAGCAAGCAGAATTATTTCTCGGTGCGCTAGCAGACAAACTCCTAGGAGGGGATCGCCAAAGACTTATTATAAGTCCAGGCAATCACGACATCAATTTCTCTAAAGTGTTTTCCGCACTACAGGAAATTGATTATGCATCAGTTGATGAGAATAAACAACGTGAGTACGCTGGCCTTATTTGGGATCACCAAAGTAAATTCCGCTGGTCATGGAGCGACTTCAAGCTCTATGAAATTATTAACGAGCCGCTCTACGAGGAGCGACTTTCTGATTTTATAGCTTTTTATAATAAATTTTATGGTGGAGCAAGAGTATATTCTAGTGATCCTACTCAGCAATTCGACATTTTCGATTTTCCTGACTTAGATGTAGTTATCACCACATTCAACAGTTGTTTTCGGAATGACCCGCTGAACAGACAAGGCACAATACATCCGCAAGCATTTTCAAATGCTTGTCAAGCCTTGAGAGATCGGAAATTTCGTGGGCGACTGCGCCTAGCAGTCTGGCACCATAGCACCAAGGGGACTCCACGCCAAGATGACTATATGGATTCAGATTTCCTTCAGCAATTAGTCGCTCATGGATATAGTCTTGGTTTTCATGGACACCAACATAAGCCAGAGTTTATCGATGAGAAATTTGCATTTGGCGGTGTTGGTAAGGTCAATGTTTTAAGCGCCAGCACATTAGCAGGAGGCGCACATACCTTGGCTCCAGGAGCGACGCTTGGCTACAACCGCGTTGTATTAGACACAGAAAACTGGAATGGCGAACTGCATGTTCGTCAAATGCGCAATTCTGAGTTCCTAAGCCCAATTTGGGGCAAGGGATCTCTCTCCAACCAAGAGAGCCTTCAGCGTTTCGATCTACAGCGCCCAAAAGCAATTGATATGTCAGCTAACGTGTTGCAGGATCTAACTGAAGCGGAGAAGCTTCTGAGAGAGAGGAATTACGAGGAGGCTAGGGGCATTCTTGAACCACTAGCCCAAAATAATGATATGGCAATGAGACTACTTTTACAGGCATTTATCGGAGCCAATAATAATGAAGGAATCATTCAATACTTCTCTGACCCAATTTCATCGGAAGAAATTATCGCTGTGTGCAATGCGCTATGGGAAGAAGAAATGCACGAAAGATTGAGAACAGTTCTTACCCAAGCTAATATTACAGAGCATCAAGATTCATCTGTTGCACATATACGTACAAAACTACTTGCGAGACTAGGATAATGACTGATCAAATTAAATTTGAAGTTGAAACAAAGCGAGTTCTAGAAATTCTCTCCCGGGAAATCTACGACTCTCCATTTGCGCTTCTTCGTGAGAATGTACAAAACGCGTATGATGCTATTCTAATGCGATGTACAAGAGATACTGCTGACCTAACAACTGGACGTATTGATATTACACTTCAAGACTCCGTGCTTTGTGTTAAAGATAACGGGATAGGGATGACTGAAGAAGTTCTTCGGAGTAATTTTTGGAAAGCTGGTTCAAGCGGTAAACGAACGCAACTTGCATCCCAAGCAGGTGTGATTGGCACGTTTGGCATTGGTGCAATGGCAAATTTTGGAATTGCAACAAAACTGAAATTAACGACAAGATCAAGAGATTCCAGTAAGACTTTAATAAGCATTGCTTCACGCGATACGCTCTCAATTGCAGAAGAGTGCATCACACTTGAGCGCATTGAAGATGAAAGAGAAGAAGGTACAGAGATTAAAGTTAGACTCGAACCAGAAGTCCAGTTAACAGAGCAGCAGGCAAAGCAATATCTGAAAAGCTACATCCAATATGTACCTATCCGTATCTTTCTGAATGGGGAGCTAATCAGTAATAATATTTTAGATACGTCCGTCCCCTTCTCCACAGAGAAGCTTGTCGACCTTGGAATTCATAGAGCACAAATTGGCGCTTTTGTCGTCAATGTCCATATTGGACTTAATCCGCAAGGGCTAGTTCGAGTAGAAGTTACTGACATATATCTAAATAGTAATTTAATACCAGGTTCGCTACTTCTGTCACAAAGTACCGGAAGCATTATGGGGTACAGAAATTTCTTTGGTTTGGCAAATATTCCCATTTCAACGACATTCCAACTCGGTGGCTTAGCAAACCTTTCGTTCCTCACACCGACGGCTGGCCGCGAAGCCCTAGGACGCGAAAGCATTTCTCAGGTTCAGCAAATTATCACTGCTACCGAAAAAGTGATCGCAGAACAAATTGCCAAAACAGAATTTGCCGATCGCAGTACTGTTTTTCAATCGTATGTGAGCATAAACAACCGCTACGACTTGGCAGACAATATAACCATTGAAGTTCACCCTGAACATAAATCCATAAGATTAGTGGAGGTTAAGGAAAGAACATTAGGTCGCCACCTACACTACTACAGTGGTCGGGATCCTGGTTTAATTCAGCAATTTAGCACTCCCGAGTCTGCACTGATTGTGCTCAGCCAATCCAACCCAAGACGGCAAATCCAATCTCACTACATAACTCACAAATTAGGGATTTCCGCTATTCCTGATCAGGCAACTGTTACAAGGGAATATTCATCTCGGGAACTATCTATCGCTGAAGCTGCATTGTCAATTCGTATTTCTACAACTCTTGCTGATGACTATTTTCTGAATGACTTTGAAATTCAGTTTGTCGATATCACTCACGGAGTACAGTTCCTTGTCGAGGGAAACGAGAAAAAAGGTAGACTTCGGATCGCACGGAACTGCTCTCCTGTCCGCCCTTTACTGGAGTGCTACAGCACAGCGAGCGACGTTTTTTCTGCCTTTGTTAAAGACTTTGTCCGAAATTACGTCTATCCGCATGTTAAACAATTTGTACCATCAAGCACTCAAGGTGGTGCAGAGGCTCTACGACAAATTTTGAAGAAGAATCGGGAACTCTATCGATATGAAGATAGTGAATCTGGGGAGCTAGACAATATCCTATCGGAGTACCTTGCTGGTGAAACAAGTTTAGGAGATGCAATTCGGAGGGCAAGGGGAAACAGCAGACCACAGCAACAGAGTGTGGGTTTTGAGCAAATCGGCAATGTCGAAGCTGTAATTCAAGATGTTGTAGAATCACCAGTAGAGGCTGTAGAGACTGCCTCTGACACGGAGCCAAAACCAGCAATTATTCGAGATGATATAGAGTGTCAATTCAAAATTCTCACTACTACTACTCAACACCAAAATCTGAATAACTTCACGCTATTTTTAGGGTTGTCAGATAAACTCTTCAAACGGGAGTCATACTTTTTCAAATCCCCGCATACAACTCGTGTCATGTGGGGAGGACACCGCGTCATCTACATCTTCGACCATCCTTCTGGAACCATGACATTGTATTACGACATAGAGCTTCAGACACCCTTGGCTCAAGATAAGGCTTCAGGAATAATGTTACCCACAACAACACTAATATTAAAAAATCGGTTATTTGTGCCAGTCCCGAACGAACTCGAAGACGAGTTTAGAATCTCTGCGGGGACAAAGCAATTCTATGTGAACTTTGATACAATCCCTTAGAACATTAGAAGAACATATAATCTGAATTCGGTCTTTGCGTCAAGAAACTTGAATTACGGTGAGGAACTGCCTGCCAGGAAACGTAGATCGCCGTTACACCTCAGTCATTGCCAGAATATTCCCGATCGTGATCACAAGCTGCGGAAAAGTGGGTGATACGATCGGCTCCTCTCCCTGAAATTGCCGCGCCTGATACTCCCCATCGATCAACCGATTCACCGTCACCGTCGGTTGCTTCGGTGAACCAATATATTGCACCCCGCCAAATCCCGCATAATCCACGATCCAATATTCCAAAATACCAAGGATCTCGTACTCATTCAATTTGATGCGGTAATCATCGCCCCAATTCGTACTCACCACCTCAATCACTAACGGCGGTGCCACATAGGCCGCTGCCGAAGCCGAACTTCGACGCATCTTCGCCCATTCCGTTTTGTCAAACAGCACAATATCCGCCTTACGACTGGATTCGGGGCTGCCGGGAACCGACTTGAGCCGGACTTGCTTATTTTGACGGGCAATATAGTCGAGATTCTGATCTTGGCAATGGTCGGCAATCAGGCGACAAAGACCATCTACTACATCTTCATGTCGTGCATTCGGTTCACTCAGCGGCACGGCAACTCCCTTGACTAATTCAAATACCCGATCGCTACCATCATCCCAAGCCAGGAACGATTCAAAGGTCAGTAGTTTATTGACGATCGCAACCATCGCTTGTCTTTCGTCCTCAGATGATTGATGATGCCATTTTAACATGCAGTCACAAAAGCCAAACTGATAACCACAGTTGACAACTCGATCGAGCATTCGCTATATTCAGAACATGATCGAAGTTCGCCAAACTGAAGTATTCGCTAATTGGTTCGAGGATTGAATCATGGCAATTCGCACAACTCCCTGGGATTCCGCCGCCCACCTCAAAACCGCTGAAGACATTGAATTATATTTAGAAGCCTGCCTCGAAGCAGCCGATGGCGATCCCGCTTTAATTATTCACGCCTTTGGCGTCATCGCACGGGCAAAAAACATGAGTCAACTGGCGCGAGATACCGGTTTGAGCCGCGAAGGACTCTACAAAGCCCTATCCCCTGGAGGCAACCCCACATTTGACACAGTATCCAAAGTCGCCAAAGCCCTCGGCTTCAAACTGACTGTCCAACCAACGGGTTAAATCACGATCGCCCAATACCCCCAAAACCATCATGGCAACATACCTCATCACCGGAGCCAATCGCGGCATCGGCTACGCCTATTGCCAACAACTGCACGATCGAGGCGACAACCCAATCGCCGTCTGTCGCACCCCATCCCCCGAACTCCAATCCCTCGGCATCCAAATCATTGCAGGCATTGACGTCACCCAGCAGGCGGACGTCGATCGGCTCCAGTCAGAACTTCAGGGCACCCCGATCGACGTGCTGATCAACAATGCCGCGATCATCGAGCATGTGACATTTGATGATCTCGATTTCGATAGTATTCAGCGACAATTTACCGTCAATGCCTTAGGCCCATTGCGCGTCACCAAAGCCTTGATGGGCAATCTCTCCAGCGGATCGAAAGTGGTGCTGATGACCAGTCGCATGGGTTCGATCGCCGATAATACTTCCGGTGGTTCCTACGGTTATCGCATGTCCAAAGTCGCACTCTGCATGGCGGGGAAATCCTTAGCCCATGATTTAGCACCGGAGGGAATTGCGGTGGCGATTTTGCATCCGGGATTAGTGCAGACGCGGATGACGGGGTTTACGGCTTCTGGGATTACGCCGGAGACTTCGGTGCGGGGTTTGTTGGCGCGGATTGATGAATTGACATTGGCGAATACGGGGACGTTTTGGCATAGCAATGGTGAAGTCTTGCCCTGGTAGGGGGACGCTACGCCATTCTCCCGCCCCGCGAATAGAATTCGGGGCTGATAGCGCAAGTCCCAAAGGGACTCAAACCCCAGTCCGAAGGACTTTCGCCTGTAGCCCGGAATTCCATTCCAGGGCGATGGGAGTGCGGAGTCAGACAAATTTTGAATTCGCCCCCAGCATTGGGGGTTTGGGGGCCTACCCTATCGCAACAAACAGTTGATTTATATCAGTCATTAACAAACTATTCATGCAAATTCTTGACTCAGGATACGCCATCCGATCGGCCCAACCTGAAGAATTACCCCAACTCGCAACGATCGAACAAGCCGCCGCAATTCGGTTTCAGGACACGCCCTATGCCTGTTTGGCGGATGGTGAACCATTGCCGATCGAATTCATCCAACAACGATTTCAAGCCGGACAGGTCTGGGTTGCCGTCGATCGAGACGATATCGTGATTGGATTTGCGATTACTCGTGAGGTCGATCGGACGCTTTATCTCCAGGAAATCGATATTCTGCCAACCCATGGCCAGCGCGGAATTGGGACGGCTCTGATTGAAACCGTGCAGGTTTGGGGCTACCGATCGGGCTTTGCGGTGATGTCATTATCCACCTTTCGCGATCTTCCCTGGAATGCGCCATTTTATGCAAAATTAGGGTTTCGTATTCTCGATGAATCAGAACTGACGCAAGAGTTTCAGCAGATTCGACAGCATGAGCGGGAAGCCGGATTACCGATCGGGTGATCATGCATTGTGCGTTACCGCCAGTCAACCATTCCAAATTCAAAAATTCCCCTGAGATAAATTAGTCATTGCACCCCCATCTTGGATTCAGCAGTACTGCATGGCGAATTCAGAATTTGTCCGACTCCGCTGCCCAATCGCCCCTCGACTGTAAGTCGGGGCTACAGGCAAAAGTCCTGCGGACTCGGGAATTCAGTCCCTTTGGGACTTGCGCTATTAGCCCCGACTTACAGTCGAGGGGCGTTCGCCTTAGCACCCCACTGGCATTCCCCCCGCCGCCTGCGCTAAAGTAAGACAACCGCAACCTTCAACCCACACCGCCATGCCATCCACCGTCAGCCTCATCCGCGCCACTTCCTACGAGTTAGCCGCCCTCGAAGCCAAACTCGAAGCACTCCTCGCGCCCCTCGGTGGCATGGCCGCCTTCGTCAAACCCGGCGATCGGGTCTTGCTCAAGCCCAACCTCCTCACGGGCGCTCGACCCACCAAAGAATGCGTCACCCGCCCGGAAATCGCCTACTGCGTCGCCAAAATGGTGCAAGCCGCCGGCGGCAAACCCTTCCTCGGTGATGGCCCCGCCTTCGGCAGTGCCCGTGGCGTCGCCAAAGCCAATGGTTATCTCCCACTAGCGGAAGAACTCGGCCTGCCGATTGTCGAATTCAGCGGCAAACGCTACGCCACGATCGGCGAAGAATTCAACCACTTGCGACTGAGTAAAGAAGCGATGGAAGCCGACGTGGTAATCAACCTGCCCAAAGTCAAGTCCCACATGCAGCTCACCGTCACCCTCGGCGTCAAGAACCTGTTCGGCTGCGTCCCCGGCAAAATGAAAGCCTGGTGGCACATGGAAGCCGGAAAATCCGCCGATCGGTTCGGGGATATGTTGGTGGAAACGGCCCGATCGATCAACCCGGATCTGACCATTCTCGACGGCATCATCGGCCATGAAGGCAACGGCCCTAGCGCTGGCGAACCTCGCGATCTGGGCATCCTTGCGGCCAGCAGTGATGTGTTTGCGATCGACGTAGCGATGCTGGAAATCCTGAAAATCGATCCATCGATCGTCCCCATCTCCCGCGCCGCCAAACGGCTCAACCTCTGCCATGATCTCAGCACGATCGACTTCCCCCTGATGCAACCCGCCGACCTGCAAATCGACGGCTGGAAACTCCCCGACAAAATGATGCCGATCGATTTCGGTGCGCCCCGTGTGGTCAAATCCACGTTCAAACATCTATATGTGCGGTTGATCAAAGAACCAATGGCCGCCTATACAACCCGCTAAGTGGTTTCAACTACAGCATGGTAACGATCGGGACTTTAGTCCCAGGGGGTCGTGCGCCAAGTTAGGACGATCGCCTCAGGCATGTCCCCAAGGGGTTGCCTAATATAGAGACATCAAGCAAGACATCAAGCAACCAACTTGCTGACTGACTCAAACCTAACTTGTCGGAGATCGAATCGAAATGAAACGTCAAATCATTGCCCTTCTTGCGGGTGCAGCACTCCTCGCGACCCCCCTGATGACTGACTTCGCCAGTGCCCACAAGGGCGGCGGTGGCGGCGGTGGGTCGATCGAGAAAATGGCCGCCAAGCTGAACCTGACAGCTAACCAGAAAACTCAACTCGAAGCGATTCGCACCCGCACTGACGTCAAAATCCGGGCCATCCTCACTCCCGAACAGCAAACCAAATTTGACGCTGCTAAGGCGGAACGGCAACAGCGCAAGGCAGCCATGCAAGCCAATGGGGGCAAACGCCCCGAAGGCCAGAAATCGGACAAAGGTCAGCGGGGCAAGCAATCGCTCAACCTCACCGACGCCCAAAAGACCCAAAGGTCAGCGATTCGCGAAGCCGCCAAGGCCGAAATGCAGAGCGTTCTGACTCCGGCACAGCAAGCCCAAATGGCGCAACTAAAAGCACAGCGTCAGGGCGGAAAAGGCCAACGCAAAGCAAGCTAATGGGTTGAACACACCCTCACGCATTCAATAACGGTCAACTCGGGCCAGCGATCGCACACATCCGATCGCTGGCCCATTTTTCTGGTGATCACCACCCTAACGTTAGACTTTCTCAATCGGTTCGGCCAACACCAACGTCTTCGCTAACTGCATCACCTTATCCACCAATAATTCCGGTGGCCCGATCGAGTCAATCAGATAATCGTCCGCCCCAATACTGACATAATCGGCCACGGATGACGACTCCGGCAACACGGCGAGGCACTTGATTTGGGCCGATTGGAGCGCCGATCGGAACTGGGTCAATTGGGCGAAGGATTCGACTTGGCCGCAGTTGACGATGACGATGTGGGGATGAGCCGCACCCAACTGGTAGGAGGCCATCGCCAAATCCGTCATCCACACCACCTGACAATCCGCCACCGTCAACCAATCGCAAATCATCGCCGCTTGCTCGTCACTTTCCTCCACCAACATTACCCGGATATACACCGGGAACGCTGCTAATGGCGGGATCGCGGCGAAGGGCATCGGCCCGATCGGCTCGCTAACAGGACGCGGCAACGTCACCGTAAACACCGAACCCACATCCACCTGCGACATAAATTCGATTTTGCCTCCGTGCAATTCGACCAATTGTTTGGTCAATGCCAGTCCCAGCCCAGTGCCTTCGTAGTGGCGTTGGTAGGAGGAATCGAGCTGCTGAAATTTCTGAAAAATTAACGGCTGCTGAGCGGGCGCAATCCCAATCCCCGTATCCTCCACCTGGAAGATCACCGCCTGGGGCAGCAACCGCAAACGTAAGGTCACCGCGCCACCGGGCGGCGTGAATTTCACCGCATTATTCAGCAAGTTCAGGAGGATTTGGCGCACGCGTTGGGGATCGGCATCAAACTGATCCTCGCCCGTGATCCCCGGCGACAGATCCAGCCCCAACTCAATCTGCTTCAGTTGAGCACTTTCGGCCATTTCCTGAAGGGTTTGACTGGCCAGTTGGCAGAGATGGAAACTGCGCATGTTCAACGACATTCGACCCGCTTCGATATTCGCCAGCTCCAAAATGTCATTAATCAAGGCCAGCAAGCCCGCGCCCCGATCGTGGATAATCTGCAAATGTGATCGCTGCCGATCGGCGGAGATCGCTTGATGCACGGCATTGCGTAACAGGGTCGAGGACATGCCGATAATACAAGTCAATGGCGTCCGCAGCTCATGACTCATCGTCGCCAAAAATTCTGACTTCGCCACATCCGCCGCCTGGGCCGCCATCATCGCATCGCGCAATTCCTGAGTGCGGGCCGTCACCAGCTGCTCCAGCGTCGCCGCCTGATCCTGCAATTGGGCAAACAATTTCGCCTGATAAATCGCGATCGACAAATGATCGACAATCTGTTTGAGAAACCGCCGATTCGACGCATCCCAACGGCGTTCGTGGTCGCACTGATGGGCAATCAACAAGCCCCACAATTCGCCCTGCACCAAAATCGGTACCGTCAGCTCCGACTGCACCTGGGCCATCCCCGGCAACGGCAACACCGCCGCTAACTCCGGCATCCCATCCAACGTCGTTTGCGACACAACCAATCCCGACTGATATTTTTCCCGCAGTTGGCGGGCGGCGTTGATCCAATGATCGCCCATTTGGTTCAGCACCGAGGCGATCGCCCCATGGGCGCAGGCTTCGTAGGTCACCCCATCAACCAACGTGGCAGGCGGCGAAGCATCACCCGCCACGGGCCGCGAACAAATCGGCGCGGGAATATCAAACTGGTGAATCAACAACCGATCGACCTGCAAAAACTCCCGCACCCGATCCACCGCTGTTGCCAAAATCTGCGGCAATTCCAAACTCTGCCCGATCGCCTGGTTCACCTGGTTCAACAGATCCGACTGCTCGATCAACTGCCCCACTTCCGCCTCCGGCGCAGGCACCAACAAGCCCAACAACCGCGCCGTAAATTCCGTTTGGCGCTGGGCCGAATTTGGCCCGATCGGCGACGCCATTCCCAACGTCTGCACAAACGCCCCGATCGGCTCCGACCCAAAGCTCAACGTCACCTGGCAATCGGCACCACCCACCGCCGTCGCCTGCACCAACGCCGCAAACTCCGGCCCGATCGCCACCGCATATCCCGGCAACTGCACCCGATCCTCAAATTCCAGCGGCAAATCCGTCCAAAACTGACCCGACGGCCCCGCAAACTCCTGCAACAGCCCCACGATCGCCGCCAACCCAGGCAACGACAGGCAAACCGACAAACTTGGCAAACTGGACATAAGACTCAGTAGACTCAAAACCGACGGCCCAGGGCAGAAGCTCAATTCTAAATCAGAACCCCACCCCCGTTAAGCATTCTTAATCTAGTCTTCCAGCCCTTGACACTTGCATACTACATGTACTACAACTATTATATTACCCCACAATGAACCCCATGAGCTACGCCGAACTGTCCGTTTCAAGCCAAATCCCCATTCTCTCCTGGGCTAACCACGACCTCAGCCCCGCCGAAACCAAAATGGCCCAAAATGTCGCCAGCTTGCCCTTTATGTTCAAGCATCTGGCCCTGATGCCGGACGTGCATCTAGGCAAAGGCGCACTCGTGGGTTCCGTCGTGGCGACCAAGGCCGCGATTATTCCCGCCGCGATCGGGGTGGATATTGGCTGTGGCATGTGTGCGATCCAGTTGCCATTCCACGCCGAAAAGCTCGACGGCAAACTGAAGAAAATCCGCCAAGAAATCGAAGCCGCCATCCCCGTCGGCTTCAACGAGAACAAAGAAGCCGATCGGCAAGTCCTCAACTGGCAGGGCTGGCAAGACTTCACGCAATTGCATGAGGGCGTCTCCCACCTCGAAACCAAAGCCCTGAAGCAAATGGGTTCCCTCGGCGGCGGCAACCACTTCATTGAAGTCTGCATTGATACCAATGACAGGGTGTGGCTGATGCTGCACTCCGGCTCCCGGGGCATCGGCAACATGCTGGCCCAACGCCACATCGAAACCGGCCGCAACCTGGCCAAACTGGCGGGCGAAACCCTACCGGACAAGGACTTGGCCTACTTTGTCGAAGGCACGGCGGAGTTTGCCGCTTACTGGCGCGATCTCCAGTGGGCGCAGGCTTACGCCAAGTTCAACCGGGATGTGATGATGACCCGGTTCAAGGCGATCGTCGAGCGGCACGTCGCGGGCGGCAAACCCACCAAGCCCCTGTTGTCCGTCAACTGCCACCACAACTACGCCGAAAAGGAAACTCACTACGGCGAGTCGGTCTACGTCACCCGCAAGGGCGCGGTGCGGGCGCAAAAGGGCGACTACGGCATCATTCCCGGCTCGATGGGAGCGCAGTCCTTCATCGTCAAAGGCAAAGGCTGCGCCGAGAGTTATTGCTCCTGTTCCCACGGGGCGGGGCGCTTGATGTCACGATCGAAGGCGAAGCTGACCTACACCCTGGATGATCTAGTGGCCCAAACCGCCGGGGTCGAATGTCGCAAGGATGACGGCATCATCGATGAGATTCCCGCCGCTTACAAGCCGATCGAGCAGGTGATGGCGAATCAGGCGGACTTGGTGGAAGTGGTCGCGACGCTGAAGCAAGTCGTCTGCGTGAAGGGGTAAATCAGTTCAATCGGCCATCCGTCGATCGGTAATCGGCGGATGCCGATCGACCACCAAATCCGCTTGGCGAATCCCAATCACACGATCGCGGTTTATGAGGCTTGCTGAGTCTGATCGATCGCGAGATTTCGCACCGTACGATTGACGAAACTTAAATAGTCATCAATCTCGGCATAGCAATCTAATTCTTGCGATTCAGGGGCTGACAGGCGATCGTCCTGTTGTTTCGCGACTAGCAGCTCAATCCGCTCCTGCACCGCTTTCGCCGCCCGGAACACCGGAATACCTTCCTCCAGTTCAATTTGCACCGAACCTTCCGGCAAATTGCTGGGCAACCGACTCAATTTTGGGAGCAGGGAAATCGCCATTTTGAACATTCCAGCCAGGATGACCCTTCCAATTTTACACCGAAATCACGCGATATCGGAAGGCCCTTTAGTCAGACTACCGCCGATCGCCCCCCACCCAAAACCCGACCGCGTACAACACCACCCCCACAAAGCTCCCCGAAATCGCCCCAATAATCGCCCGCACCACGATCGCCGCCATCCCTTCACCCGGAGTCGCATCTCGCACAATCGCCCACACCATCAGCAGCACCGCCATCAAACCTATCGTCAACCCAGCGATCGCCTTGCCACGACTGGATAGGGATTCGATCGATGGTTCGACGACAGAATCCGCAATCCACCGTATCGCCCAAACCCCCAAACCCAGAAGCCCGAACAATCCACTGCCGTATTGCAACAACTTGTACAGCGGCATCCGCCCGATCGGATACGTCAACACCGAAAAATGCTCAACAAACCACCCCGTAGGATGTGTAAAACCATCCCAAAAGATATGACTAACTGCACCCAGCCAAATTGAAATCACTAGAATTACGAAATCAGCAACATTAAACTGCTGGTTCTGCTTAAATATCTGACAACGCTGGGCAACCCCTCGCGGCGCAACTGCCAACAATGGCCGCATCAGCCCGTATTGGACGATCGCAAACAGCAGCAACCCTTCAAACAGCCCCTGCGTCATCGCTCCAGGAAATGTATGCCCAAAACTCTCGATCGGCCGCAATGCCAGAAAATACGCCAGATCCGGCACGATCGTCCCCACCATCAACCCCAATAAGTTCAACCGTTGGCGGGATAATTGCCACAGGGGATAGGCCGCGATCGGATGCGCTAACGTAAATGGCATTAATCAGCCCACCGCGAACTCGGTGAGCTTACGACTATTTGGCGTTTGGTAGGCCAAAACAATTTCCTGCTTCGGCACGCCTAGCTCCGTTAGTTCATTGGCAACCCCCACCTCTGTTCCATCGTGCTGAATCCAGATCTTGCCATCAATAATATCGATATGAATCGTACAACCAAAAACCCGACGGCGATTATCCCAGCCTGCACTGAAGAGCTGATAATGATCACGCTCCTCATCAAAACAAACATACTCATCGATCTCGCCATAGGAAGACTTAAACTGGCTATGGTAATTCAGGATTTGCTTGATGTACGATCGGTACAGCGCTAGTTTATCCATTGCACAACTGCCTCCAAATCTGGGTCGAAAATCAACAATTTAATCGCATTTTCAGCAATACTGATTTCAACCACTTCCTCTGAGAAAAACTCCTCATAGGTAAAAATCGGTACAGCCAAAAATAGCACTCTTTCCGGCTGTCGGAGCCGGAGCGCAATCCGATAATTAATAAACTGACCCAGTGCCCCATGAAACTCAGAAACATTGGAAGGCGAAAGAAAACTCTTGATTTCCACCGCAATCAACTGATTCTCCTTCTCGGCGGCAACCAAGGCTTCCGCCGCCAGATCGATTTGGAGTTTGTAGCGGGTCGAAAACTTCAACGTCAAAGGATCAGCAGTAATCCGCCAACCATCTTTGATCAGGGCTGTTCTCACTACATCATGATAGGCATCGCGGGCAGACATATCGGTATTCTACTGAGGTGCCCTCATTATAGCAATCGCGGCAAAAGATGGAGATAGACTAGTGCAAAGGGGTTTACGAGCCTGTACATCAGCCACCCCTGAAGCAATTCCTCAAGCAGAATTCGCATCCCGATCGGATGTCACGTCAGAAAACAAGGGAGATTTAGCACGATCTCCCCCACAAACAACCCCACTCAGTTCGACCGTTCGCGCGTCGCGCGTTTTCGTGCCTCTTCAACTTGTATCGATCGGCGCTCCCCAGAAACCATCTCTCTGGCCCAATGCTCGCAGTTGTAGGTGAGTTTACTCCACAGATTGTCATCACCTTTACGAATTTTTTCTTGAGAATCACTGATACGGGCATGGATCTGATCCTCACGAATCACGTCAGAACGCTCTTTAAACAGCCATTTCTCTGAGTAAGGGATGAAGTGAACATACCCAATTCCCACATCGGCAATGCGATTTCTCAGCTTAACAGTTTCACCTGTAAAGAAGTGTGCGATGTGGTATCCACTTGGAGTTGGCCTTACAACACCATAATGTTCATAGGGTCTTCCCTCACTATCCTCGCAAGGCACGACAACCAAATCGTTGACGTTAATAACATGACCCTGAGAATCACAAATTGCGGGTTCTGTATCTAGTAAAACAATAAGTTGAGATAAGCGAGCCAGTTGTGGCTCCATTATGGCTAGAATCGGTTCAGTCCAAGCTGAATCGTATTCAGGCACTGCTTGTTTGACCTCTCGGTACTTATCCGTCACCCAACGGGAATGCCCCTTGAGCCGATTGACCGCATCGAGACGCCATTCCTTATCGACATAAGCGAATTCCTTCTCAATCGAAATTGAAAGCAGTTCGGCGATCACGTCGCAGGTTTCCAAAATCTTAGGATCATTCGTATGACGCGCAAGCTGCTCAAGATAGCGCTTAATCGTATTACCGTGATATAGGTGATCCTGAACTTCCGCAAATAGCCGCAGGATTTTCCCTGGATGGATTTCAGCAGAACGCCTACGGTGATGTCTCTTGCCCTTGGATGGATGATCTCGCATTGATATTCTCAAACCGCTTTTTGCTGGACATAGGACTCATAGGCTGGTTGTACAGCTTTCGATAAGTCAACAGCCATCTGAGAGGCAACTGTTCCTGGCTCAGGCTGCGGAGCCTCTCCTCTTTTTTGCTTGCTCTTCACTTCTGCTTCTGCTTTTTGTCTCACAAAGTGATCGAATGCCGGGATTCCATGCTTGGAGCCAGACTGCGCAATCTGAAGTGCTGTTCTTTTGCTGGTCATAGAAATATATTCTCAGGGAATCTAGCGGATTTTAGATGACTATTCCTAATATTTAATCATCCGCCATATTCAGTAAGCATCAATGAATTTCGCCATTTACAAGGGTTTCATTGTTCCCGGACAAGTAATTCCACTGATTACACCAACTGCGATTTATCTCGATATCTCGTCAGCCTTCTAATTTGGAGCGCCGCGATCGGATGTGCTAACGTAAATGGCATAATCTATTTCTTGTACGGTGGAAACAACCGCCGAAAGCCGTGGAATAATACCACAATCAAAAACACCAGATTCCGCACAATCAAAGCCGGAACCATCACAGGCAAAGCGGGTTGCAGATCCCCGTCCAGCACCTCCACCAGCCGTTGGCCCAATTGTTCCATCCAGCGGATCGATCGGGGATACTCCCACAAATCATCGAGCCACGATCGGGGAATCCCCGCTTTCCCCACCCGCGCTCCAATAATTCCACCCAAAATCGCCGCAGTCGTATCCGTATCACCCCCACAGCGGATGATTTCCAAAATCCCATCATGATAATTCGCTTGATGTCGCAACCAAGTCTGAATCACGACAGGTACAGTTTGATAAACGTATCCGCTAATGCCATCACGACAACCGATCGAATCCGCAAAATCCTGTGTCGATTCCCCCACGATCGCGCTATTCACCGCCAACTCGATTAGCTCAAAAAACTCTGCTGACGCATCAGGCAGACGATCGTGGAGCAATTGGCCATAATCCTGGGGGCGAATATCCTCGCCGCGTCGCGCCACATGGGCCGCGATCGCCACCGCCATTGCGCCATATTCCGCCTTCGGATCACGGTGGGTAATCCGCGTCGAGGCCTGCACCATTTGCCGGAGATATTCGGGCCGACCACCAACGCACACGCCCAACAACGCCACCCGCATCGCTGGCCCATTCCCCGCTGAGAACACCCCCGACTTTTGGGGCGACCAACCCAGCCACAATCGCCCGATCGCCTTCAACGTCGCAAACCCAATCCCCGCAGGCAACCCCAACAACCAAAACTGCAATCGCCCCGCCAAATCATCGCGGAATTTATCAACATTTCCCGCCGAAGCAATCAACGCCTGCGCCACCAAACAAGTATGTTCCGTATCGTCGGAAATCATGCCTTTGCCGAAAACCAACTGGTGCCGATCGATCATCGGATACAGCACCAACTGCCGATCGCGGGTCAAGCCCTCGTAAGGCAAACCCAATGCATCCCCGATCGCCGTGCCCAACAAACAGCCGACGATTGCCAAACGTAAATTCTCAGTCATAATCTCGATTCGATCGCGCGCCTCAACCCCCACATTCTAGACGCCAAATCGGCGGAAATTCGAGCAAACTTCCGCCAATTGAATTAATGGAATCGCCGCCGCAATTACGCTTCGATCGCCACTTCGGCGAACCCTGGCTCATCTTGCTTCTTCTTCCGCAGCGCCTTCACGCCCAACGCAATTAGACCCGGCAACAGCGCCGGAGTCGGTACCGCATCCGTGGGCACCGTGGAGATCTTGATATTGTACTTACCGATCGACTCGCTCCCGGTTTTCCAACCACCCAAAATCCCATTCGCCATATCGATTCCACTATCATTCCCCGCAATTTGATTGCCCTCCGCATCCAGCGCATCCAGGTCATCACTGCCAATGCCGAGGAAGTAGTCACCCGCAATCGTGTCGAAATTGATAATCATATTATCAAAATCACGCGGCTCAATACTGGCAAGCGGATTGCCCATGGCATTAAACAAAAAGATATTGACGTTCAACCGCTCGGAGCCGTCTTCTAGGGCCATCGGATTGGCGTCAAAGGTGGACATGCCATTCTGCTCAATGCGGACTTTGAACAAATCGATATCGTCGAGAAACCTCACCCGACCGTTAATTTCACTGGCTGCGCCCACATCCTGGGCCTCCCCCATCAACTGACCAATATCCGCCGTTTCATCAAACGTAAAAGCATTGGCACGCGGGGCAATGCCCATCAAACACACAGCCAAACCAGTCGTCGCAAGCCAGAATTTTACGGAATTTTTCATGAGATTAGTTGTCCTTCACATCAATGAGTTTCAGCATTTTGGAAGGTAGATTACAGCGCCGTCTCGGTATATATCCATACTGATTTATCCCTTTGCAGAGAGCACACTGCCTTAGGGTATAGATCTGGATTTGCCGAGTCTCTCTTAGGAGATAGGAATCTTTTAAAACAGCCTGACGTGTTGCCCGCAATCCAGTTGGCGCTCAAACTCTGAAACCGTTCAAGGAATACCATTTGCTGGGTTTTGTGCGGTTCATGCAACAGCCATACAGTAATCCGCCTTAGGGCATAGATTTTGCCATTGGGGCCAGATTCAAAATTGGCTCCGATTAACCCGATCGACCGGAACCTTTCCGCAATTTCCACCGTCGGCCTGTGCCGATCGTGACTTAGAGCCTGGATTCGCGCCCGACTCGGCCTTCCGACGACTGACCCAAATCACGCGATCGCTGTGACGCCGATCACAGGCGTAATTGCCAAGTCAGGGGGTGACAGTTCTCCCATTGGCACATGGATCATCCACGCGCCACTAGCCGTTCCAATAACGGCAACACAATTTCCTGGCCCCGCAATTGATCGAGCCATCGCTGAGGAATCGCCCCAATGCCATCACGGATTCCCGCCACGCCTCCGGCAATGCAGGCCGTGGTATCGGTATCATCGCCCAGGGCGATCGCCCGCTTCACGACTTGTTCGTAGGATTGCTTACCGCCCATCACCATCCGCGCCGATCGCAGGGCATCAATCACATAGCCACCGCCCTTGCCATCCGCCACATCATCGGGCCGCACCGCCCAATCCAAAATATCCAGGAAGCTCGGATTGCTTTGATAAATCGATCGTAAACTCTGCGTCGCCGCAACCCAAGGCGTCTTGCCATTATCCAACAACTGCCGCGCCCACAGACAATACAACGCACAACAAACCTGACAATAGGCATCCCCATGGGTCACCCGCGACTGCAAATGGGCGTCCGCCACCAGTTCCGCATCCGTGCCCCGATGCCACAGCACCAACGGCAACGATCGCATCAAGGAGCCATTCCCCCGCGCATCCTGGCCCAATGCTCCTGCATCCAACGCGGGCATCCCGGTGGCGATCGCCTGCACCACCCGACTCGTATGCAATCCCACATCGAACACACGCTGATCGATCGCCATGTAGCCCGACTGATACCAACTGACAAACCGCTGACCCAAATCATCGGGGTCAAGTTTGCCGCAATCCAGCAGCGAAGTCAGCAAACATAGCGCCTGCGCCCCATCATCCGACCAAGTTCCGGGCGGCGTATCCCCATGGGAGCGGCGAAATCCGGGCGGCGGCGTCATTTCGATTTCGGCCAATGCGGGCAGTTGGGCCGCGTCATGAAATTCGTAGGGCACCCCCAAGGCATCGCCAATCAATAGCCCAAATAAGCCACCCTGAATCCGTTCGTGCCGTTTCATGCGTCAATGCTCCCCTGATCGCCCATTCTCTGTTCATAGGATATCCGATCGGGCTAGCTCGCGGGAGGTTTAGCTCGGCATCGTCTGAAGCTGCTGCATCAACCAATTGGCGGCGGCGGTGTTGGTGCCTGTGGCGAGGCGATCGAGGGTTTGTTCCAGTAGAGCGATCGGTAAGCCTGTGAGTACCTGTGAGGTGTCGATCGTGTCATAAATGCCGTTCTCGCCGAGGCCAAACGCAAACAGCCGCATCCCTTTGACGTCGATCACCCAATATTCCGCAATGCCGAGGCTGGCGTAGAGTCGTTTTTGTTCGTCGAGGTCAAGATTGAGCGAGGTGTCGCCGATTTCACCGACCAAATCGGGGAGACGTTGCTGGGCCAGGTTGATGCGACGCGGTTGGCCAGGTTTCCACTGGGGAATATTATCGCCTTTGTATAGAACGAGATCCGGAGCACAGGCATGGGTTTCGGGATGTTCGATCAGGCAGCGGCCAAAGGATTCGATCGGCTCCTCTGGGTGCAGAAAGGCCCAGAAGCCAAAGATCATCGTGAACAAATCGCTAAACCGTGCATGTGCTGGCCCTTCTTTTCCCATATCAACCCATAACCAGCCTTTACAGAATGCAATTTTGTTCCAGTCGTTTTCCGATCGGTCGTCGATGCGTTGGAGATCGCCGCGCAGGGCCTCATAATCTTGCCAAGTGGCATCGTGCCGCTGAAGGGTGGCGGGCGGCTGACGGGGTTTGTCTAAGGAGATGGTCATGGATTAGCACCTCGGTAGTTTGACTCGATTATATTCTGAATCTCACTCAGCCAACTCCAACGCGCAGTGAAGATTTAGGCGATTTTATCGGTGGGTTCGGCATCGCGGCGAAACCGATCGGTGAATTCGGGATACTGCTCTAGTTCCTGCACCGATTCAACGGCGGGCATTTCGATCCAGTTGCCTTCAGCGTGCAGCCGATCGACGTAGGCATAAAAAGCGGCTTGGTCATTGCGGTGGGCTAACACGTAGTTGTGTAGTTCTTTCTGGCCCATTGCTTGAAAGTTAGGTTGGCTCATCCGATGTACCTCCATTTACCGTTGGGGCAAGTTTTTCGGCTCGTCGCTTTTAGTATAGCGAAAGTTTTGGGTGGGTCGATCGGGAGAGTGTAGCTGGCATTTTTCGGTTTATCGTATTCGATGCGTAACTTGCTTGCCTGAAGATATTTCGTTGTATTGGGAGAACTTAAGGAATCGCGAAACTGCCTCGGCAATTTCTCTGGCCTCGGATTCCTTGATCGAACCAATAATATTGAGCTTAATCCTTTGATTCCACCGATTTTTAACTTGGATAAAATAGCTTGGAAAAATCAGCCCTCTTGAAACCAATTCAACAGCGACAATATCCGTTAAGAAATAGATTTTGGGACGCATCGTTGGCAAGACATGAGCGGCAATTGCCTTAATCAGGGTATCTTGCTCTCGATCTAATACACATTTGCTACAGGCAGTCCATCTACCCATAAAAAATATTGCTATGAAGCTAATAAAAGGTAAGGGAATATGGGAATGAGGCTGTCCACGAAACTGATACCCCCAAAATACACCCAGCGCTATAAGCGTCACCATCAATACATTTTCTTCATCCGGCACAGACCCCGCCGATTGATCTTGGTAGATCACAAGACGATTCAACGAATTCTCTGTCAGCGCAATCATCTTACCTCCCGATCGATTTTATTTTCACCTTTATATTTCCTATTATTCCCCAAAAATTAGTAAACGTAGGATGTGTTTCTCGCAATGCGAAAACGCATCGCCACCATATCACCGTGCCCAATTTTATATGCAAATCGATCAAACCCAAATCCCAACGATCAAACCCAAAAACCACGATCGCGCAAATAATCCAGCGATGCGTTTTGCATTCACAGAAACGCATTCTACACATCCCAAAATCCACAAAAAAGCGGAGCCAAATGACTCCGCTTCCCATTTCAGAATTTACAACGCTAAATTACACAGCCGCCAACAAACTTGCTGCTGCTGCCTTCAACGCTTCCGCCTTATCCGTCTGTTCCCAAGGCAGATCCAAATCCGGTCGCCCAAAGTGACCATAGGCCGCCACATCTTGGTAGAACCGTCCACCCCGATCGGCACTCAGAGTTGTCAATTTGAACGCTTGGATAATCCCCGCCGGACGCAAATCGAAGTGATCATTGACCAAATCCGTCAGCTTCTCTTCGTCGATCTTGCCCGTGCCGAAGGTCTCGACCAACAAGCTGCAAGGACGCGCCACACCGATCGCGTAGCTCAACTGCACTTCGCACTTATCCGCCAAACCCGCCGCGACAATATTCTTCGCCACGTGACGGGCCGCATAAGCCGCCGATCGATCAACCTTTGTGGGATCTTTGCCGGAGAATGCACCGCCGCCGTGACGGGAGTAGCCGCCGTAGGTATCGACAATAATCTTCCGCCCCGTCAGACCCGCATCACCCTGCGGCCCACCGATCACGAAGTTCCCCGTCGGATTCACCAAGAACTTGGTATTGCCATCAGGCTTCAAGGCGATGTCCGCGAAGCAAGGCTCCACCACGTACTTCCACAGGTCTTCTTTGATCTGGGATTGCTCGATCCCCGCATCATGCTGGGTCGAGACCAAAATCGTGTCGATGCCCACAGGCTTATTGCCCTCGTACGCGATCGTCACCTGGGTTTTGCCATCGGGACGTAGGTACTTCACCTGACCCGTCTTCCGCACTGCCGCCAACTGACGCGCAATCCGGTGCGCCAAACTAATCGGCAACGGCATCATTTCCGGCGTCTCATTACAAGCAAAGCCGAACATAATCCCTTGGTCGCCTGCACCGATCTTGTCGAGTTCTTCCGAACTCAGCTCCTCACGGGCTTCCTGGGCCGAATCCACACCCTGGGCGATATCGCGGGATTGCTTATCGAGCGCCACCAACACCGAGCAGCTATCGGCAGAGAAGCCGTTATCCTGCATCGTGTAGCCGATTTCGGCAATCTTGCGCCGCACGAGATCGATAAAATCAATCTGCGCCAACGTCGTGATTTCGCCCGTCAGCAGCACCAAACCCGTATTCACCACCACTTCAGCGGCAACGCGACTCTTCGGATCTTGGGCCAACACGGCATCCAAAATCGTATCCGACAACTGATCGCAAACTTTGTCTGGATGGCCCTCAGTGACCGACTCAGACGTAAACAGATATTTACGCGCCAATACTCTACCCTCTTGAATTAGCTAAGGTTTAAGACTAGGAAATTGAATTGCAAAGGGGCTGGCAACGAATCGTCGCGCATCGTCTGAACTGGAAGGGCCAGAGCAATGGGCGATCGACCAGATGCCGTCCACCATTTACCGGCAATGCTTAATAACCGAATCGCTCTGAGCAATTGAACTCAGGGCAATCTAAGCAACGCCACCGCCACCGATTAAGTGCTACTTGATTAAGTGATACTTATAAGTGGTTTTTGTAGAAAACTACAGTGTTAGGAATTGTAACAAGCCACGGGTGATTTTTCCGACAACTTGCTTGAGAAACACACAGATTCTTTGTAATGTTACTGCCAAATTCTGCACCGATCGCCCAGATTTAACGCGCCTCGCCCCGTTGTCGATGCAGCCACACTGCCGCCTGCGTCCGATCGCGCAATCCCAGCCGCCCTAGCAGACTCGTAATATGGTTCTTCACGGTCTTTTCGGAAATATAAAGCTGCTGGGCGATTTCACGATTGCTGGCTCCTTGGGCGATTAGCTGCAAGATCTCCTGCTCACGGGGTGTCAGTTCCGCCCAAACCGGGTCGATCGCTGGAGCCGCCGCCGCCGGAGCACCCAGGATTAACTTCTGCGCCAGTCCGGGGGCAAGTTGGGTGTAGCCCTTCTGCACTAACTGGATCGCCTGCACCAGTTCTTCCGCTGGCGTATCTTTGAGCAGATAGCCCGATGCGCCATTTTGCAACGCCTGAGCGACATACTCGGTATCGTCGAAGGTCGTGAGGATGAGGATTTTGACCGTGGGAAATTCAGTGACGATCGCCCCTGTAGCCGCCACCCCATCCATCTCCGGCATTCGCACATCCATCAGGATCACATCCGGCAGTTGCGGGGCCGATCGCAGCCAGTCCAAGGCTTCCCGCCCATTCCCCGCTTCGCCCAGCACCATCAGCTCCGGCTCCGGCTTCAGCAAGGCTTTGAGACCCCGCCGAATCAAACTTTGATCGTCAACCAACAGTAAGTGAATCATAGTCAGTGGATCATCCGTTACACCATTGCATCATCGGGGTCGATCGAGCCAGGGGACAACACCTTCGTCGCACTCAAGCCCAGACTTTTCTTCGCGATCGGCAACGAAAACTTGAACAAACTCCCCCGCCCCAGCTCACTCTCCACCATAATCACCCCCTTCTGCAATTCCACCAACCGCCGGGAAATCGCGAGGCCAATGCCCGTGCCACCGGAGTTGCGATCGCGCGATCGATCCGATCGCCAAAACCGCTCAAACACATGGGGAATCTCATCCGGGGCCAATCCCTGCCCCGTATCCTTGACGCCCACCCAGAGAAATTGCTTCCCGTCATCCACCCAAGCCTGGAGCAACACATAGCCGGAAGGCGTGTAGCGCAGGGCATTGCCGATCAGATTCACCAACACCTGCTCGACCCGCTCCGCATCGGCCATCACCAACGGCAAATTCTCCGGGCAATCCAGCTTCAACAACGTCGGCCCATCCACCAACTGATCCCCAAACCGTTGCACCAACGACGCCATCAAGGGCCTCACCGCCAAGGGTTTCGCCTCGATCGGCAGATACCCCGCTTCCACCTTAGAGAGTTCTTGGAGGTCATTTACTAGCCGTTTGAGCCGACTGGTTTCGCGGACGAGGTTGCGGTAGATTTCGGGTGAGGGGGCGATCGCGCCATCCGCCAGTCCTTCGAGATACCCTTCCACCACCGTCAGCGGCGTCCGCAGTTCGTGGGTCAAGTCGCTGACCAGCTCCCGCCGCCGTTGCTCCACGTCTTCCAGCGCCAAGGCCATGCGGTTAAAGCTATCCGCCAGCCGATTCAGTTCGGGGATTTCGTTCGCGGGCATCCGCTCCGACCAGTTCCCGGCGGCAAATTTGCGGGTGATCTTCTGCATTTGGTTCAGCGGCTGCATGATCCGCTTCGACACCAGATAGCTCAGAATCCCCGAAAGCGACCCGCCCACAATCATCGACCAAAACGCCCCCCGACTCCAAGCCGACTCAAACCCGTCCACCAATTGGCGTTTCACCAGCACCAGGTTCAGGCCATTGATCTCCAGCTTTTGCAAATGCTCCACAAAAAATCGTGGCGAATAAATCTTCCCCACCGCCAACAGCGTCGCAATCCCCACCGTCATCACAATCATATGTGACAGGAACAATCGGGTTTTCAGGTCAATCTGGCGCATGGGAGTGGGGGGCTGGTTGGTGGCGTCACCCACCCGTGGCTCAAGCACGGGCTAGTAAGGGAACCCGACTAAAGTCGGCTCAAACCCGATCGGAGTGCCCTTCAGGGTACTTTCTCTACTAGCCCGTGCTTGAGCTACGGGTGAGCCTGGTCAATGGTCGATCTTAAGCCGCATCCTCAAACTTATACCCCACCCCAATCACCGTTTTCACAAACGTTGGCGTCGCCGGATCGGGTTCGATCTTCTTCCGCAGTCGGGCAATATGGGTATCCACCACCCGCTCATCGCCGAAGAAATCGCTGCCCCAGAGTTTGTCGATCAGTTGCGTCCGATTCCACACCCGCCCCGGATAGCTCAAAAACGTCGAGAGCAAGTCAAACTCCAACGTCGTCAAATCCAAACTTTCGGGCCGATCGGGCGTGATATGCCGCTGGGCCGATCGCTGATCCACATCGATCGTGAAGCTCGCCGTCTGATAAATCTGACTTTGCCCACCCTGCCGCATCGATCGCCGCAACAAGGCCCGCACCCGCGCCACCAATTCCTTCGGACTAAAGGGCTTCACCATATAGTCATCGGCCCCGGTGGACAGGCCAATGATCCGATCGAGTTCCTCACCCTTGGCCGTCAGCATGAGGATATAGGGATCTTTGGCCCCCGGCTTTTGGCGAATCCGGGCGCAGACTTCCAGCCCATCGAGTCCCGGAATCATCAGATCCAAGATAATCAAATCTGGCTGCTGCTCTTGGAAAACCTGGAGCGCGGCAATGCCATCGCGGGCCGATCGGCAGCTGAACCCCTCCTTCTCCAAATACAGTTGGATCAGTTGGGCGATTTCCGCCTCATCTTCAATAATTAAAATCTGCATGGAGAGATATTTCAAACAGAGTGCTAGCGGCGGATTCGATCCTAACCATCAGTTTACTCTTCAGGGTCGATCGTGACGGTTCCGCAAAGCCCCGAAAAATAAATTTGCAATCTCCGATACTTTACCGCTATATTAGCTAAGCGAACAACGCCACAAAGCGAATCGCCACGCAACGCGGGGTAGAGCAGTCTGGTAGCTCGTCGGGCTCAAAGGTTCAGTTCAACTAAGTGCTTAACAGTTGAATTGGGCAGGGCAGCATAGAGAGAAATCTTTATGTGTTTATCTGTCAAATTCGGGGAAGTCGCTAGCACGATAATCCCGAGCCAAGCCTAGAGGAAACTCTTGGAAGGTGTAGAGACTGGATGGCAGACACCCTAACGCTAATGACGAGGGTGAAGGGACAGTCCAGACCAACAAACCAACTCCTCGGAGTTGAGGCAGCGAAAGCTGTAGTGGTAAGCATAACCCGAAGGTCCATGGTTCAAATCCATGCCCCGCCACCAAATAGAGCATGAATCCCGGTTACTCAATGAGTGCCGGGATTTTGCGTTTTGAGGATTGTCGATGGATACGAAGTTGAAAGGCGATATGGCCGAGCAGGCTGTGGTGTTGCAGGCACTCCGACGCGGTTGGGGCGTTTTGCGGCCTGTGGGCGATCGCTTACCCTACGATCTCGTCTTCGATATCGGGCCACAACTGGTCAAGGCCGCTTGGCTCGATCAACCCTCACAGAACTACGTCATCGATAATCGCCGCACGAAAACCAATCGCCGCCAAATGCTCCGTGCACCTTACCAAGCGACGGACTTTGACTTTGCGATCGCCTACATTGCTGAACTGGAAGTGTTTTATATCTTCCCAGCGGCGGTCTTCATCGACTATGGCAGCGAGATCCATCTGGTCGAAGCCGAAAAACGTCAGCGCCAACCCCGATCGGCGGAGTATCGGAATAATTGGGACTTGATGATGAAAGCTAGCAGTACAAAAGACAGGGCTATTTCATTCTTATCTAGACAGTGATATGCTGGTTAACTAATCTGGCCTAAATCCGAGGGTTTCATGTCCCAACTTGCGATTGTCGAAGCCTTCTCCGATTTAGCTGATACCCGTCGGAGTGCGGGAAAACGCCA
>JANOQX010000194.1:0-7048 GCA_031415035.1 Cyanobacteria bacterium VAR_4_metabat_243 | reverse complement strand
CGACATTTCTTCTTCAGTTGGGGCCGTGTAATTTCGCCCATCAAGCACCGCCATAGAAATACCATCCTGCAATAGCGCGAACATCCTCAAATTCCATATTACCCAAAAACGAAATAAACGAAACGGGGGTGATACTGTTTTTGGGTGTAACCGTCACATTGTCGTGTGCCAATCCTCTGACCGTTGCAAACGGGTGAAGGGGCATAACAGTGCTAGTTATTCCCTGGCTGTCAGTTCAATCATGGAGACAGGAAAATGACTAGGAAGCCTTACGACCCCGTTTCTTGGCTTGGTTGGAGGGTAGTGCTGCTAGGAATTGCGCGATCGTGCGTTGATGGGCGATCGTTGCTAGACTTGGGGAAACTGGTCAAGTTATGAGGCGCTTATATGACGCTGACCGAATTGCAAAAGTTAGTCGATTATGTTGTTGATGCCGATGGTGAGCCGACCGCCGTCTTGGTGCCATCAGCGGTGTGGGCGCAGGTGTTAGCGACTTGGCATGTGATGGAAAGTGGTTTGCATCCGATCGATGAGGATGAACCAAAGGCGAAAGTCTTAGCCGATTTGACCGAAGCGGTGCGATCGACCAAAGCGGGGGAGACGTTCCCGGTTTCGGAGCTTTGGGATCGCGTTTATGAGTGATTAACGGATTGTTCAGGTTCAGTTTTCCGTGCCTTTTCTCCGACGGTTGAAGGATTTGACCAAACGGTATCGGAAGATTAGACAGGATATCCAGCCAATTACCGATCATTCCCAGAAAGCGACTAAATGGAGCTGCTACGATGCCAGTAATTTTTCGATATAATGGAATTGAATATCGCTTATGGTCTGAGGATCATGACCCGGCGCATATCCATGTTCGACCGGCTCAAGCCAAACCAGAATGGGAGGTTATTGTCTATCTGGGAAATGAATTAGACGGTAGTGCTGATAATTATGGGAAGCAGTTTGGTGATACAACGATCGTCAGAGGTAAGGTTAAAGTATCACAAATTAATGAACTATTAGAATACCTAGAACCTAGACGTGCCGAGGCTTGGGGAAAATGGAAGGAAATTCACGGTTAAGTGCCATGACCACATTAAATTCATTTGAAGTCAACTTATTGCCTCGTACCGATGACCATTGGGATATTGTCGCGGCTTACTATGAAGCGGGGCAATTCCATATTGAGTTTAAGGATGGGACGGTGGGTGCGATTCCGACATCACGGTTTGCGGCATTGGCGACGGCAACAGAAGCGGATTATCGGGATTTGCAAGTGAGTCCGTCAGGATTGATTTTGGAGAATGAGCGGATTGAATGGGATTATGCTGAAGCGGGTTTATACCGCATGATCCTGGAATGAACTAGGCAACGTTTCGCGCCAAGCCCTGCCAAGCTGGCTAGTTCGGGGTGATATTTGGAGGGAGTCGCCTGCCTCACCGGAATTGGGGCTGGACTCCCTGGTGTACGCGCGATCCTTGCTCCCCTATTTCCCGATCTTCACTTTACGCTTGAGGACATCATGCCGCGTGGGTAGGGTTCGATCTGTAAAAACTGCGGTAACAGCTTGGATTTTTGAGTTGGATTACAGGACAATGCGATCAAATTAGTTAATTGACTGGGATATTGTCCAAGCGAAACTGTAATTTGTGCTCAGGATAGTCAGGTATTTGAAGCGTCACGGTCTTGACATCCTTGAGACTATTGGTGGGCAACTTGACCGAACCGGATAAGATTTCACCATTGCTGGGGATTTCGGATGGCAACCCGATCGTCTCCGCCGCAACGATCCGACCTTGGTCATCGCTCACGGTCAAGAAGGTGTAGCGAAACTGGACGGGCTTGGGACTATCATTCTTGATCGTCATGTCCAATAGCGTTGCGTCTCCTTTCCGGCGACTGGAGATTACTTCCAGAGTTACGCCTCCCACTCTACTGTTCAGGGAAAGCTTTGCAATTGGGGTACCACCAACTGTAGGTGCATCTCTGCTGTCAGCAGGCTTCTTCTCTGTCGTTTTTAGTTTGGATATTTCATTTTGAGACGGTTTTGCCCTGGGTGGTTCCGGTGGAACTTGATTGTCAGAGGATGGTTGCGCTGCTGATTGAATTGGACTGTCCGATAATGGTTGAGGGTTTGGCTGTTTGCTTTGCCCCGCAGTCAAATATGGGATGAGTAGTGCCACGATTCCACTAACGAGACCCACCCCAGCAACAACGAGACTCACCCCAGCAACAACAGATGACAGCTTGTTTTGAATTATTGAAACGATTTGAATGTCTGAACCTGACCTAGCCGATCGGCTACCCCCAGCATTCCCAACACCCCGACGCGCTGAATTCCCTGCGGCCAAACGCTCGATCGCCTGTCGCGCTTCCATATCACGACTATTGGAAATCGCTGATACCCGCCACCAAAAATCTCGTGCCAAATCCCGATCGCCCTGATTCTCCGCCTGCAACGCCGCATACTTCAACGCCATCAAATCCGCTGGACTTGACTGATTGGGCAATAAAATCAAATTCTGCTTACTCACAGGCTCCACGACCAAATAGGGATTCTGCGGCCCTTTGCGATAACGCTGCGTCAAATACGGCACCTGCACCCGCACATGCTCCGCCAACCGGGCTACTGTCGCACAATTTCCCTCACCCTGAATCCGCAACCCTTGCAACAACGCATAGGTAAATGCCCCTGCCTGTAATTCATCCACCTCATAGGATTGCTGCTCCGGCGCACAGGAAAACAGTGTAATCACGCCTTGCTGTTGTTCCAACCCAATCCCCACACCATCGCGACTGCCATCATTCCGACAGGCATCGATCAACAAAATCACATTCCCTGCACCACTCCCGCGCAACTGCTCCGTCAAATCTCGCACGGCCAAACCAGTTCCTGCGACGTTTCCTGGATCGGCATCGATCGGCATCAAATAATCTCGTTCCCCCTCCCGCTTCCCATGCCCCGCAAAGAAAAACCATAGTGTATCCCCAGCCGTCAAAGGTTTGGACGCCAACCACCGCCGCAAAAAATTGCTTAATCGTCCAAATGTCGGCTCCGCTGAGGCTTCTACACCATTATTAGCAACAATAGCCGGAGCATCTTGCGCAAAAAATTCAACTTTCTCAAAACCCATCTCCCCGAAAAGATCGCGCACGGACGCCGCATCCCGCTCGGCATAATCCAGCCACCGCAGGTTGTCGTACTTGTTAATCCCCACCACGATCGCCCAGTTCTGCCCCATCGCCCTACTTCCGTGTAAATTTCAGCTTGATTCCACCCTTACCACCCGCCTTACCACCACTGCCCAAAATCCCCAACTGCCCCTCCGCATTCACCTCCACCGTCAACTCAATCTCCTCCAACTGCAACCGTCGCTCCGGTCGTTTCTGCTCCACTTGCTGCTCCGCCGGATCAAACACCAGCCCCACCAACCCCACCAGCTGATTCACCTGCTGCTTCAACCGTTCCACTGGCACGGACACCCGCCCCTGCAATCGTCCCAGCAATTCCTGTTTCGTATCCCCAAACTGCGGCCCGATATCCCGACTATCCCGCGCCCCCGACGGCTGTTCCGACTGTTGCACCGTCGGTTCCACGAAAAACACAATTGATTCGTCATCCACGATCGGCTTCCCCTACCAAATAGTTAGTCAGCACTAAATAATCTCCTCTATTATGCGGCAACTTACCAAAATCTAATGCCTTCCTCCAAATCCCAAGCAGAATTTGTTAGCAAGCCTTTCGGCCTCGTTTTTTCGCCTGGTTAGAAGGTAGCGTCGCCAAGAAGTGAGCGATCGTGCGTTGATGGGCGATCGGGTCACCGCGATGCCGATACCAATCCTTGAGCAGATCGGCGTGATACACCACTTCACCGCCGTCATGTTGCCAATGGATGCCATCAAGTAACGTACTGTCCGGCCCAACCCGCCAGCGATCGAGGGTTTTCCAATGTTTGCAGACCAGTTTGGCCGCATCGTGTTTATCAATTCATGAGGGCGATCGCTTGTTGGAGTATGGCGATTGGGTCTTGGCTCATGGGGAATACCGGGAGAGTGGACGGTAAATTAATTCAGCTCGGTGGGATAGTTGGCCAACCGGGGCAGCCTCGGTTTTAGGGGTTGGGCATTGTCAGAAGTGATGCTGGATTGGGTTTGACTGACCTGGACAACCTGGACAACTGGTTCACTAAAATTGAGTGGGTTGACGATCGGTGTCGGAGAATTTGTGGTGGTTTGATCGATTTGATTGAGGTTGTCCAAGTCGGCCTGAGTCGGTTCAACGACTTGTGTGGGAGGGCTTTCGGCAGTGGCCAACCATTGTGGAGGTGGTTGGCCTAGGTTGTCCTGGTCGTCCGGTGATCGCACCCAAACGCGCATTCGACGACTGTGGATCGTTTTCCGGGCCGCGTGAAATCCCAACTCGCGGAGAACCGCCGCCACGACGAGTTGTTCAAAAAACTACTGACGACGTTTTTCGTGGAATTTATTGAGCTATTTCTGCCTGAAGTAGCGGAATATCTGGATGCCGACGGTGTTGAGTTTCTCGGCCAGGAATACTTTGCCGATACGACCACGGGTGAGCGGCGCAAGATCGACATCCTGGCCAAGGTCAAGTTTCGCGGGCAGGATACTGGATTCTTGATGCACATCGAAAACCAGTCCTACGACCAAGACACCTTGGATCGGCGGATGCTGTTCTATTTCACGCGGTTGTATCAAAAGTTTCTATTGCCGATTTACCCGTTGGCGTAGCCTCTCTGAAAGAGAATCGTCGTGTTCTCCTTTGACTATCCGCTCAAAGTCCAGAGCAATCAGCATATCGTCGCCTTCCCCGATCGGAAGATACTGGAGTTCAACTTTGCCACCATCCAGCTCAATCAGTTGCACTGGCGGGATTTTCTCAAACAGCACAACCCCGTCGCCGCCGCCCTCATGTCCAAAATGCGGATCGCCCGCAAAGACCGACCAAAGGTCAAAGCCGAGTGCCTCCGACTACTGGCAACCCTAAAACTGGATCCGGCACGGACGGAGTTGATTTCGGGGTTTGTCGATACCTATTTGAAGTTGAATCCCCAGGAGGAGCCGATTTTTCAGGAAGAGATTGATAGAATGGTTCTAGCCGAACAGGAGCAAGTCATGGAAATTGTTACCACTTGGATGGAGCGCGGCATGGAACGCGGTGCTGAGAGAGTGTCCGATGCGTTGCCGCGCCAGAACCGATCGAAGATTTGGGATAATTCCTCAACAGCGATACCCCTGCCTGTATCCGTGACGGAAAGCCAGATATAAGGTGAAGCGACCCAAGTGCTAATGGTGATTGTGCCGTGGGGTGTGTATTTGACGGCATTGTTGATCAGGTTGACGAGAATCTGTTGGACGCGATCGCGATCGGCATACACCAGCGGCATATCTGTGGGGATTTGCCAGTTGATTTGGACATCGGGTGTTTCTGCCCAGCCATGTTGCATGGTTTGGAGGAGTGCGGGGATGACGATCGGTTGACGGTTCAGGGGCAGGTAGCCTGCTTCGATTTTGGAGAGGGCCAGTATGTCTTTGAATCACTTGGGCGGGGGCGAGTTCTTGGTGCCATTGGTCGCGCCGCAGTAAGGCGCGCACTCGGACGATCAGTTCTTGGGGGCTGAAGGGTTTGGCCATGTAGTCATCGGCTCCGGTGGAGTAGCCAATGATCCGTTCACGAAGTGTCTCGAAGAGAATCGATTTCCTCAGATTGGACGGTCAGCATCAGGATGTAGGGGACTTTGGCCAGTCGGGAATGGCGAATCTTGGTGCAGACTTCGAGTCCGTCCATGTCGGGGAGCCGCAGATCGAGGATGACTAAATCCGGCTGGTATTGCTGGAATGCGGTGAGTCCCGTGTTGCCGTCGGTTGCGATATGACAGGTGTGTCCAGCGCTTTCGATGCAGCGTTGGATGGCGGCGGCGATGTTGGTTTCATCTTCGATGATGAGGATTTTGGCCACGGGAGAAGTTGGGATGAGTGCTGGGATTAAGATCGTCCACCATACTCAGAAAGTTTCCTGGTGGGACAATGACCTGAAGCCTCTTCCCAATTTCTTGATGGGTTGGTGCTTGGTCGGTACGGTGGTGAATGCGGCTTATTTAGTGACGGGGGATGCGTAGAGGGCTTTTGGGGTGATGTCTAGCGAGATTTGACGGGTCGGTTTGGCGATGAGTAAGCTAGACTTGATAAGGGATTTGTAACTGTACAGTCTGGAGTGAGTTCTGATGATTGCTTTGCCGCCTGAGGTCGAAATTTTGGTGCAGCGCCAAGTTGAGAGTGGGAAGTATAGCTCGATCGAAGAAGCCCTGCTGGCTGGGATGCAGCTTTTAGAACAGCAACAGCAAGAAGCGGCAGCGGATATCTACCAAGGACGGCTTCCAGAACTGCAAAGGGCGGCGCAGATTGGGTGGGAAGAATCGCAGCGGGGAGCGGTGGTGGATGGGCCGACGGCGATGAATCAGCTTTTGGCCGATTTGCGATCGCGTTATGGTGATGGACAACAATAAATCCACAGTTTCGGCTGACTGAATCGGCCTTGCGAGAGATTGGGGAAATCACCGAGTATTTGGCGAAGAATTATGGATTCTCGCAGTCAGAGGATCTCTCAAAGCTTTTTACGACAGAGGATTAAGATGCCTACAGCCAGACAGGAATAGGGGTATCGCGAATACAGACGGCATCGCCCATGACACCAGGAGTTTTGTTAATCCCGCGCCAAGGCGCTTCGGGGCTGTTGGCAAGGAAGTGGATGAGGATTGATTTCTCGTCTTGGATCAGCGAAAGCAACTGAGTTTGCAGTTCTTGAATCGTCATGCTGTCCCTCCCGTCACTAGCCAAGACACGCTCGATTCGATCACAAAGCACCCGTGGTTTTACCAGTAATTCCAAATTCAAAAGACTACGCCTGCCAGCCGCCCCGGATTCAAATCCGAGGCTCATAGCGCAAGTCCGTTGAAACGGACTGAACTCAAAAGGCTGGATGCTTCAACCCGTTTTAACGGGTTTGCGCTATGAGCCTTGAAATTTATTTCATGGCGGGGTC
>JANOQX010000193.1:0-7779 GCA_031415035.1 Cyanobacteria bacterium VAR_4_metabat_243 | reverse complement strand
CCCCTTTTCAAAAGGGGGGAACCGGATTGAAAGTCCCCCTTTTTAAGGGGGATTTAGGGGGATCGCAAACGTGGCAACAAATCAATGATTTGGTATTGGTCATTTCAACTCAACTTTTAATTCCGATCCAGACGTAAGAGGATATCCATGAAGCCCCTTCAGGAATTGCGACAATTACCATCGCGTTTGCAAAAGCATTCGCGTTTGGCTGGCTTAATCATCGGCGGCGCGATCGTCTTCCAAGCCCCAGCGGCTTTTGCCGTGATTACGCCCAGTGCGATTTTCAATCCGGCGAATACCAATCAGGGCACTAAGGCGCAATTTAGCCTGACCTTAGGTAACAACAGCCTCACACCCGTAACGGGCATGACGATCGCCAATACCGCATTGCCTGCGGGATTGGTGCTTTCGACCACGCCTGTGGTGAGTAACAGTTGCGGCGGTACCCCCGTGGCTGCGCCCTTGGCGAATAGCTTTTCGCTCTCCGGCGGTAACATCCCGGCCCTCGCAGCGGGGGTCGATGGCGAATGTACGATCGTCCTCGAAGTAATCGCCAAGTCCGGCGGCAACCAAGTCGTGACGATCGCGGCCAACTCGATTGCGGGCGGCGGGGCCACCAATACCCAAGGCTCCACGGCCACCCTCGCGGTCAACGGACTGGCGAAGATGGGCACGATCGTCACCTTCGGGCCGACGTTGATTCCATTGCCCGGATCGTCCCGGATGACGATTCGGTTTGACAACCCCAACGGCATCGCACTGACGGGCGCAAACTTCCTCAGTGGCCTGCCCGCCGGACTCAAAATCAAAGGCACCACCTTTGCCACGAATACCTGCGGCGGCGCATTGACGCCGACGGGTGGGCCGCCGCCCACGGGCTTTAGCCTGACGGGCGGCACGATTCCCGCTGGTGGTTGCGAATTTAGCTGGGAAATCGAAGGCGATCTGCCCGGTGGCACGAGCCAAAGTAGCTTCACCTACAGCTTTGCCGATGGTCTGGTCGAAACCGATCAATTCGTTTCCAACAGTGCGGGCAGCAGTAGCTTGACGGTGCAGCAAGGGTTGCGCGTGCAGCAAAGTCTCTCGCGTACCAGTGCGGGGCCGGACGGCGTGGGCGAAGGCGGGACGCTTCAGATCTTTACGGGTGAAACCGCGAAGTTGACGATGAAGCTGTCGAACGCGGGCGGCGCACTGACCAACCTCAACTTGAACCAAGCGCTCCCAGCGGGTTTGGTGATTGCGGATAATATCACCGCTTCCACCTGCCCCGGCATGGTCGTGACGGCGGTGCCCGACGCCGGGACGTTTAACTTCGCAGCGGGTGGGATGGCGGCAGCCAGTGCCACAGCTTTGACCGAATGCGAAATCAGCGTTAACGTCAAGGCCGCAGCGGCGGGTAGCTATACCAGTAACATCACGATCGGCACGATCAGCAACGCCCAAGCCAGCAATAACCTCAATGCTTCAGCCGTCACGTTAAATGTCACGGACATCACAGCGGGCGGCGGTACGGGGATTGGGGTTGGGATCAACTTTGCGGGTGGGATGAATGGGTTCTACCCCGCAAATGCGATTTCGGCGGGCAACGAAGCCCGGATGACGATCGGCATTTACAACGGCACCGGGATTCCGCTCACGGGCATCGGTTTTGGGGCGGCGGGGCTGAAGCTGCCAGCGGGCGTTCGCTTGGCCACTACCCCCAATCCCACCACGAATTGTCCCGGTGGTGTGGCCACAGTTGCAGGAACGGATACGGTGCTGATGTCGGGCGCGGGCCTCGATCGGCGGGGATACTGTACGGTATCGGTTTCGGTGGTGAGTGATGCCGCTGCAACCTATACCGCATCGGCGGTGGCGGCGTCCTTCGTTTCGACGGAGAACCGCACCAATGACTTGGCCACGGGGCAATTGCAAGTGCTGGATGCGATTAACTTCGAGCAGTACTTCATCCCCACCGAAGTCGCGGCTTCCGCAGCGGGCAACAAAGCCAAAATGCGCCTGCGCCTGACCAACGCCGCCGCTGCGGCCAGTGCTGGCACGCGACTAAACTTCCGACTGGCAGGTGGCCTGAAAATGGTGGGTGGATTCCTCACCAATACCTGTGCGGGGACGGCCACTTTGACGGCGGGTACCGATGTCTTCGACTTGACGGGCGCGACGATTCCGGGGGCGGGCGGTGCCCAGGGCCTCGCGGATGACGGCTTCTGCGAAATCGAATACGAAGTCCTGGCCAGTGGCCCAGCGGGCACGATCACCAACGTTGTCCCACCGGATTCGCTGACCAATGCCGCCGGACAAAGTAACAAAACGCCAATTCAGGCCAGCTTGAATTTGGTGCCTGTGAACATTCGGGTCAACCAACAGACGGTGAACGTCACGCCGGGTGATCCGAATATCGGCAAGCCGATTATCACGGGGGGCGAACCCGCCGAACTGCGCGTTACGTTGAGCAATGAAAGTGGCATTACCGTCACCGACATTAATTACCTCAATGTGTTGCCAGCCGCTGTGCTGGTGTATGGCGTACCGGAAATCGATCCGGGTACCTGCACTGGCGCGGTGATCACGGCGGCTCCGGAAGATACCAAGTATGGCGTTAGTGGCGTCACCTTGGCTCCCGGCGGTACTTGTACCTTCGTCTTCAAAATCACCAGTTTGACCTCCGATAACCGCGACCTCAACATCGCCAGTAAGGACATCAAATCCACCCAGGGCGGCACCAACGCCGATCCTTCGGTGGTGACCCTGACGACCCGTGGTAACGCCACGGTGAGTAAGACCTTCACCCCAGCAACGATCGCGGCGGGTGGCACGAGCAAACTGACGCTCAAAGTCGTCAACGCGAATGTCACGCCGATTACAGCGGTGGAATTGGCCGATGTCTTCCCGGCGGGGATGCAGGTGGCGGATATTCCCGCTGTGACCAATACCTGTGGTGGAACCGTGGCGGCGGGTGCGGGGGCCGATCGGGTCACGCTCCTCGGCGGCACAATGGTACCGAGTAGCATCTGTACGATTACCGTCGATGTGACGGCCTTGACCGCCCAGGCTTATGCCAACACGATTCCGCCACTGGCGCTCAAAACCGCTGAAGGTCGCACCAACGTCCGCGAAATCACCGCTGCCTTAAATGTGACGGGTACCAGCATCATCCGTCCGGGAATGAGCTTGGTGAAGCGGATTACGGAGATTGATGGCACCGCCATTACGGGCTTGTTCAACTTCACGCCTGCCGCTGGGCGCGATGAGGATAATGCCGCGAATTGGCCTGGGCCAGTTGATCCCGCCGCTGGAATTAGTCCTTATCTGAAGGGCGCATTCCAAGGTTCGCAAGTCTTGGCGCAGCAAAACAGTCTAAAAGTCGGTAGCACGATCGAATACACGGGCTACTTCCTCTCGACGGGCAACGGCCCTGCCAAGACCGCCGAACTCTGCGACTACCTGCCGAAGAATACGGAGTTTGTTCCGGCTTCCTTGACTGCGGCATTGGGCAGTGGCGCAGCGCTGACGGGCCAGTACCTCGCACCGGGCGCGGCCTTCCCGGCTTCCTGCAAAGGCACGGATAACGGTTCTGGTGCGGTGGTGGTGAACCTCGGCGACGTGGTGAATGCCACGGGCGTCGGCACTCCGAACACGTCCTACGGTTCCTTCAAGTTCAAGTTGAAAGTGAAGTAACCCGACAGTGGGTTTGCGCCCACACAATTTAATCCTCACACTGATGCGCCTGTGTTTTCCTAATGGGAAGCGCAGGCGTTTTCTGATCGTAGCGCTATACTTGTACCAAGATGCAGTACCGGTTTGGATCGTATGAATATTGTTTCCTTCAGCAAAGCCCGAACAAATCTGAAGCTGGTTTGCGATCGGGTGGTGGATGATGTCGACCATACGGTGATCACGCGGCGGGATGAGCCGGATGTAGTGGTGATATCGCTGGAGTCGTTCAACAGTTTGATCGAGACGGTGCATTTGCTGAATTCTCCGGCGAATGCGGCGCACTTGTCCCGATCGATTGAGCAATTCACACAGGGGAACGTTGTGGAGAAGAGACTCAAGCATGAAAATTAAAGCGGTAATCTGGCAGGAAGATGATGTCTGGTGTGGCTCGGTGCCTGCGTTGCCGGGATGTCACACGTGGGGCGATAGCCATGAGCATTTGCTGGAGATGTTGAAAGAAGCGGTTGAAGGGTGGTTGGAAGTGGCGGGTGAGCGTGAAGCAGTTGCACCTGAGAAGCAACTGGTTGAATTGTCGCTATGAAGTCGATTTCGGGTAAACAACTCTGCAAGATTG
Organism: Cyanobacteria bacterium VAR_4_metabat_243; assembly: GCA_031415035.1. Lineage (GTDB taxonomy): Bacteria > Cyanobacteriota > Cyanobacteriia > Leptolyngbyales > Leptolyngbyaceae > Romeriopsis. The sequence goes on along the minus strand of JANOQX010000193.1, from coordinate 3,491 downwards.
TTGAAGCCAATGGCTGGCCGTCATTCCAGTCCATCGCAATCGCGATTTACCGATCGGCACCCTCAAAAGTATTCTCAAGGATGCAGAACTGACCGAAGCAGATTTGGACTGAATTATGAAACTGATCGAACGTGCGGCTTTAGCCCTTGAGGGATTGTCCGTTGGGGACGCCGTTGGGGATGCCTTTGGGGAAATGTTCTTTGGCAAAGAAGACGTGATGCTGTCAATGATCGGCCAGAGAGCATTGTTTGCCGATGATTTGGTGCGGCTGCGGGAGCAAGCGCTGTTGTCGGCGGCAGTGACCCATAGCCATGTGGAAGGACAAGCCGGGACGATCGCGGTGGCGGCAGCGGCCAGTTGGGCGTGGCAGCATCGCGATATCGCTGAACCCGATGGCAAGGCAATGCTGCAATTTGTGCTGGAATTATTGCCGGACTGTGCGACGAAGGCGGGGATTCAGAAAGCCTACGAATTGCCGTTTGATTACAGTGTCGAGACCGTGGCCGCGATCGTCGGCAATGGCACGATGGTTTCATCCCAAGATACGGTGCCGCTGGCGTTGTGGTGTGCGGCGCGGCATTTGAATGATTTTGAGGCGGCGATGTGGGCGACGGTGAGTGCCTTGGGCGATCGGGATACGACTTGCGCGATCGTCGGTGGGATTGTCGCGTTGAAGGTCGGTTACGCTGGACTGCCAGAGGAATGGCGATCGGCCAGGGAATCGCTCACTGATTGGGAATCGGCGGAAGTGAACTGGGATTGATCCAGCAATTCCAAATTCAGATTGATTGACTTCGCAATTTGCCCGCCCCGCGCGTGAACGGCAGGGCTAGTAAGGCAACCCGGCTAAACCCGGCTAAACCTTGCTCCGATTTGCTCTGAGGCCCCTTTAGGGGGCTTTCCTTTCTAGCCCAACCTTGACGCGCGGGGCGGGCGGGGCCGGAGTCGATTAAATTCTGGATGCGGGCCGATGGTGAGTTTTCGGCGGCAGGATGGTCGAATTTGGAATTGCTGGGATTGATCGGCTGTTGTCCTGTGCCAGTTTGATCGCGCTACAATAGCCTTATCCACTGGCTGTCACCCAACCAGAAATCCCATGGCGCAAATCTCAACCACATCCCGTTACATCGTCCGGGACGAAGAAACCTTACTCAAAGAACCGATCGTTGCTGGCACCCAGGTCACAGTCCGCGACATTGTCGAACTCTGGCGATCGGGCGCATTACCGCAGGACATTCCCACTCGACTGTTCGGCCTGATCTCTGCGGCACAAGTCTTTGATGCCATCAGCTTTTATCTCGACAATTGAAGATTGGTCAATGTAACGGCAAAACCCCAACGGCATCCTGAGATTCTCGCCCCAAGCGTCCCAGAATTGACTATCATGCTGGAATCATTGAGTCAAACTGTAGGGACTATGTTATTGGGTAAGCTGTCGTCGGGCAAACTGCTGTTGGGGAAACTACCGCTGGGCCAGCCATTCGGTAAAGTGCGACGCTACTTGGCGCTATTCGGCCTGGGCTTGCTGCTGATTCTGGGGATCGCCGCCTGTAGCCCCAGTGCCTACCGCACCCAAGCCAGCCAAGTGACCCAAATCGTCGAAAGCCAACTCGGTGAACCCAAAACCTTTAACTACGCCCTCAACAACTCCTCCCCCAACGTCTTCGGCTACACCTACGAAGGACTAATCACCGAAAATCCATTCACCAACGAAATCGAACCCGCCCTTGCCGAATCCTGGGAAATGTCCAAGGACAAAAAAAGTATCGTCTTCACCCTAAAAGGCGACCTCAAGTGGTCAGACGGTCAGCCTTTGACCGTGCGTGACGTGCTCTTCAGCTTCAACTCGATCTACCTCAACCCCGACATCCCCACCGACTACCAGGACGTCCTCCGCATCGGTGAAGCACGCAAGCTGCCCACCGTCGAGCAGGTGGGCGATCGTAAAGTCAAATTCACTACCCCCGAACCCTTTGCGCCGTTCCTGCGGAATACGGGACTCGGCATTCTGCCCGAACATGCCTTGAAGGAATCCGTCAACACCAAGGACAGTGCGGGCAAACCGCTATTCCTCAGTAAGTGGAGTACCAAGGAAGACCCGAAGAATATCATCACCAATGGGATGTACACGATCGAGAGCTACACCAGCAGCCAGCGCGTCATCTTCCGCCGCAATCCCCACTATTGGCGCAAAGACGCCGCAGGCAAGTCCCAACCCTACGTCGAACGCCTCGTCTGGAACCTCGTCGATAACCGCGACACGACCCTGGTGAAATTCCGATCGGGCGAATCGGACATCATTGAGCCACTGCGACCGGAGGATTTCCCGTTGCTCAAGGCGGAAGAGAAGCGCGGCAAATTTAAGGTCTACGTTGGCGGCGGACGGCCCGTGACGACCTTCCTTTCCTTCAATCTGAACACCGGACGGCGCGACGGCAAACCCTTCGTTGACCCGATCAAATCCCAATGGTTCAATAACAAAGCCTTCCGGCAGGCCGTCGCCTACGCCATCGATCGCAACAAAATGAATACCAACGCCTATCGCGGCTTGGGGACATTGCTGAATACGTTTATTAGCCCCGTCAGTCCCTATTACCTGTCGCCCGCTCAGGGATTGAAGGTGTACGACCATGCTCCAGAGAAGGCGAAGCAACTGCTGACGGCAGCGGGGTTTAAATACAATGGCAACCAGTTAGTCGATGCGGCGGGTCATCCAGTGGAATTCACGATCATGACCAATTCCGAGAACACGCTGCGGGTGTCGCTGATTGCTCAGATTAAGCAAGATTTGTCGGCGATCGGGATGAAAGTCAATCTCAACCCGATCAACTTCAACACCCTCGGCGAAAAACTCGATGGCACCTTAGATTGGGACTGCTATCTGTTGGCCTTTGGTAGCAGCCCTGAGCCGAATGCGTTGGCCCATGTGTGGCAGCCCGATGGCGGTGCCCATGCGTTCAACCAGCGGGCCGATGGTGGCACCAAAAAGTTTGAAGGTCAGCAATTGGCTGACTGGGAAGCCGAAATTGGTAAGCTGTTTACCCAGGGCGCTTCTGAATTGGATGAAGCCAAACGGCGGGTAATTTATGGCAAAGTCCAGCAGCTCGGTCAGGAGCAGTTGCCGTGGATTCCGTTGGTGGTGGAGCGGATTATGGCCGTGGGGCGCAACACGATCGAGGGTGTGCGTTATCCTGAATCCGGCGGCATTACCTGGAATGTCCAAGAACTTCGCGTGGCGGAGTGAGGGTTGAATTAATTGATTTGTTCCGATATATCAGGCCCCCTAACCCCCAATACTGGGGGAACCGGAAAATCACACCTTGCATCATGCTCCCCCAGTATTGGGGGTTGGGCAGGGTGGTTTCATACAAAGAAATGAAATACCTTATCAAGTAAATTGGCCCAAGATCTGAGGGCTTGGGGGACAGTTCGGAATCCTTGGCGTCTGGCCAAGGTGATGCAAAAGGTATTCATGATGGCCCAATTGACGG
>JANOQX010000192.1:0-1675 GCA_031415035.1 Cyanobacteria bacterium VAR_4_metabat_243 | reverse complement strand
GCGCAAACTCGCACCTGTCACATCACCGCGCACCCATTGGTCTGCATCATGGCGAACGAAGACCGCATTTTGATGCTTGTCGGCGTAGATTAGGCCCCGTTGATGCAAATGCTCAATCCAGTTCTCCGGTAATCCGCGTGTCTCAGTGAGATATTGCTGGACTGCTGCCCAGTTTTGTTCGTTGGGTTCGGGTAGTTGGAGTGGTTTCGCTTCTTGAACCTTGGGGGGTTGCTCTGGTAATTGTTGGCCCGATAGCCATTCCACTGCCGCTTTGAAGTCACTTTGCTGGACGTGCATCACCAGGTCGATCGCGCCGCCGCCACCTTTGGCCAGCATCCAATCGTGGAATTTACCGTGATTGATACTGAGAATGTGATCGTCATTGCGCCACTTGTGTTTGTCGTGGGGGTCACGCTCCAGGCCCAGTTGTTTTGCCACTGATTCGAGGTCACGATCGCGCACTTGATCCGCGATCGCTTTGATGTCGCTGGATTGCTGCTTGGATTGCGGCCCTTCATCCAGAATCACTGTAAATCCTTTTTCCTCCAAATGCCCCACCATACGGTTAATTGCACCAGGTCGAGCAATCAGCGATAAGGCAGGCACTTTCGGAGCCGTTGTCCCCGAATCCTTCTCCATGAGCACCATATTGAGTTCCCGCCCCATCGTCTCCGCATCGGCAAAATAGGCTTCATAGAATTCGCGAGAAACCGATCGTTTGAGCAGCAAGGCTTCGGGATTTTGCTGCTTGAGATCTAAGTAATCCTGGATGGCTGTGCTGTAGTTGTAATGCTCGATCGGCTGTGCCGTAGCTGGTTCAGCAATTGTTTCGCCGGGCGGTTCCACGATCGGCTCCGGTGCTACAACTTCCTGAAATTCCGGCAACTGCATCCCCAGAAAATCTCGCGCCTGGTCTTTGAAATCAAATGCCGCCAACGTCCAGCGTTTATCGTCCATGATGATATTGAGGACATCATCAATTCGATCAGCGGAAACGATACATTCCATCCGATCGCTCACCGAATAAAACTCCGCACCCGCTGCGGCCATGAGGTTGGCATCCTGCGAATACTTCTGACCGATGCCCGCCTTAACTGTTTGCAATACGAAACCACTGGCATCCCGATCGCCGAATCTCGCCCCAGCTTGAGTTTTCACCGTCAGCAATTCATCTAACGTTTTCACTGAACCCAAATTGGCCGTCACATCAGTGAGAAATGCCTTGACCTGGCGCGGCTCACGAAACACCACAGGTTTTTCCCGCAACACTTCCTGGATGTCAAAGCTAGCGGGCATTACCAGCCCTTGTAGGATTTCACCCCGATCGTTGGTGTAGTTGACGAATTTGCCCTTGGGGAATCGGTCGAAGGCTTTAATAGGATTGCCTGTGAAGATTTGGACTTCGCTGCGTTGGTTCTGGTTTTGGCGGATGTCGAAGGCTTCGTAGATGTTTTCGCCTGTCCAGTTGTCTTCCTGTGGGTACCCCTGTTAAGGTGAGTATTTGTACTACTATTGGTTGCTGAGTAATCGAGCCGTGGCGACATGGGGATGCTTTGGGTCGAACGGTTTTTTGGTTGTGGCTTTCTTTGGCCCGCGTTTCGATTTACGAAATCGTTTCAGATTGACTCGTGCCGCCCATTGTCGTAACGATTGGGCAAAGACCTTGTTCGTCATC
>JANOQX010000191.1:0-27703 GCA_031415035.1 Cyanobacteria bacterium VAR_4_metabat_243 | reverse complement strand
CTCAACGATGAATACAATCGTTGCATTTGGGCCTCAATGGCGGATGGATATGGATTCATCGGATTGCCGCAGTTGATCAGCAATTCCAGTCTACTATGCTACGACCGATTTACGGACTTTATTTAATCCTCATTCCTTAGCAACTTGTTCAATTTGTTGTTGAGCACGTTCCCACTTCACCAACGGATGAGGCTGAGTTTCTAGCAATTGATGATTCTCAGTAATGACTTGACTTGCCACTGAAAGTACGTCTGAACCACTGTTTTCCTGGGAAAGTCTTTGGTTGAGCGCGCCGAGCTGTTGCTCAATTTTTGCGAGTTTTGCCTTGGCTTCCTTTCCTGTCGAACCAGAAACTGGCGATAGCTTAATCAGCTTAGCTTTGGTCGTGTTGAGGCTCTTTTGCGTTGACTGGATCGCCTCGGAATTTCTTAAGGCATCTTGTTTGCCGGATCCGGCAATTGTCTGATCGGCCTGTGCCAAAATTTGACGATGCTGCCAAAAAGCAATCCCTGTTTTTACTCCGAAGATACTACCTGCGCCAACGCCCAGAATTAAAGCTCCACCGCCCGCAATTTGAGCAATTCGTTTGACTGGCAATGCCTGAAGGGCGTCCTTCGACGTTTCAGCCAATTCCTGTGTTTTCCTCAAACTGCCATCCATCAGCTTGCTGACCTGTTCCTGATTGACCAGCTTCTGCGCCAAGTTCTGATTGCCCTGAATTTTCAGGAAGACTTCTTGGTTCCATTGCTGTTCCGGGGATTCAGGAGAACGAGCGAGGATTTTCAAAATATCAATCGTTGGGCATTTGAGATCCCGTATCCCACGTTGGAGGATATCGGTCGTCGAAACTTGATCGGGCAAGCTCTTCGCCTCCAGAAAAATCTTCAGTTCATTGGCATTCTGGCTAATCTGAACCCGTACTCCCTGATCTTGAAAGGTTTGCATCATCAATTGTCGGATGGCTGATAAGTTGCCACTGCGAGCCTGTTGCAGTATATCTCCAGCTTGATTTACTTGTGTCATAACAATCTATTGTGGGTGTATGAGAATAATTACGGTTAAACGGCTTCTGAGTTCTTGGCGCACTTCGGCTTGTTTTCAACTAACTCTGCTGCATCTGGCGCTGACTTAGTGTTGCCCTTTGACTCGCAGATAACGCCTTCGGTCGTGGCTTCGTCTGAACCTTCAGGCTTGAGCACAAATACTGTGCTGGTATAGCTTTTAAGTCCGCCGTGTTTTGCACTGGCTTTGGCAATTGCGGTATTCCCCTGGGCTTCGATGGCGTAGGTATAGTCCTTGCTGTCGGAGGCAATTCTGCCGCTCAAGTCAGTTGGTATACTAGTGAACCGATCATGTTCTAGAAAATGTGCTTGCTGCGATCGCATTAGACTGCCAACATACTGCTTCGCTTCGCTTTGTTTTGCCTTATTCGCTGTATTTCCCGCCGCCACCGATTGCATCGTTGGTGTTGCTAGTACAGAAGCGATGACAAGGCCAAGGACAACTAATGTCGCGATGTAGGCTTCACGGGGCGGACGCTTCGATCGCATGAGCAATGCAACCTGAAGCGAAGCTGCGCCACCAATTAAGAAAATCCAACCCCACTGTAGTTGCAGGCTTTGCATTGCGAGATCGGCCAAGCCACGGAACGGATTTCCGGCCATTTCAGTTTCTAATTTGCTTTTCGCCTCTTGAATCATGTAGAGCCGTCCAAGAAATGACAGCGCGACTAATAGACCAGCATTTGCCGCAGTTGCCCATAACCAAACAAAATTTTGCTTGGCCAGAAGTATGGCTGAGGCAACGGCTAGAATTAGTAGCAAAATGCCTTCGTAACTCCCTTGCTGAAAAAAGGTGACGGAAATTGGGCCAAAGCTGACGATCGGGCTAAATGATCCAATTAATAGGCAGATAACGCCTCCGAAACCCATCAACCGGACTAAATCGAGTTTTAGAGTTTTGCCATCTTCTAGCTGCACGGCAACAGGATACGAATTTGGCGCTTCCGCAGCGGAGTCATATTCTGGAACCCAATCAGAGGGACGCTCTTGAAGAATATAGCGACGGCTCCACGAGGCAAATACCTTGCCCTGTTGCCGACCATATACAACCGTTTCATAAATGGTCTGAGGTTGCAATTTTTGTAAGCCACGAAAGATATACTCTGCGGCATCTAAGTTCGGTACTTGTGGAGCGTCGAGTGTAATATCCAACTGACCCGATACAGGGGAGTCGATTGTGCTGCGAAGTCCTTTCGATTCCAGAGAGCGATTCATCAGTACAGCGATCGATTTCAAGTTGCCTTGTTTCGCTTGCTGGAGCAGCACATTTTGGTTCATGGAGTTTGAGTTCCGGGTAGAAGTTCGAGCAGATGACCCTATGCGTGATTAATATTACCCGCACTTGCCAAAATTCCACCCTATTTACTTAGGTAACCCCAAACATTTATTTTTTAACTCACCCTTTTGTGTGAGGTGGCTTGGGCCGTAGTAAAACTACTGAAAGTAGGAGGGTGCAAACTTGACCATCGCCTATCCAAAAGTTCCAAACTTTATAGTGCTGTTGGCGACTTTAGAAATTCCCCGACTGCGCTGCACACAATTTCCCCACGCGTCAACAGCGGCCCATGCGCGAAACCCCACTGAAGCGGGCTAAGAAAAATCCCAGCCCGCTTGAGCGGGGTTTCCTTACTAGCCCTGCCGTTGACGCGCGGGCGGTTTGACAGCGGAGTCGAATTAATCGATCGCGTTTTGATTGACGATCGCTTGCTTCACGAGGGGAGCCATTTGTTCGCGCCAGTAGCGGACATCGGGTATGGCTTTGACGCCATTCAATGCGACGCGCCATTGACCTTGGGCGATCGCCCGTTGGGCCGATTGGTAAGCCACATGGCCTTGATGCCATTGCTCCGACATGGTTTGGTAGGCGGCTTGGGCCTGGGGATAGGTGGCATCGCTGGCGGGCACGGATTGGAGCAGCGACAAGGCCGCTGGCAATTGGCCCGCTTCAAATCGATCGTAGGCGCTGTCGATCACCTGCATGGTGGGATGGGGCAATGCCGCGATCTCTTTGTCCGACGGTGCGGCGGCGGTGCCCGTAGCACAGCGGGTGGCGGTGAGGGGTTGGTGCACCCAGCCTGCCACGGGTTGCGAAATCTTCAGCCATTCCGACTCAGCGGCAACGACACTCAAAACCGTGCCATTGTTCGCCGTCCCGACAATATTCTGGCTCGTGGCCGCGCTTGGCACCGCGCGGATATTCAGCGGCGGTTGTGGGTCAGTGGCCACGGTTTGGCAGTGGGACGCTTGGGCGGTCACCTTGGCGTTCTTCGGCGTGGCTGGGGGCCGCAGCAAGGCGATGCCGACGCCCAATAGCGTGATGCCGCCCGTAACACATACCCCCACAATCAGGGGCAACTTGGTAGAAAATGCGATTTTCATAGGAAATCAACCCTTAGGCCCAATAGTTCAACAAGTCAATTCACCGCTCGTTGGCAAATCGCCTGGTGGCGGCGCGATCGGCGTCTAAATACACTCGATCGGGCCACATCCAAGCGGCTGGCTGCCGAGAAGCCAGCGCGGTCACACACGACAGACCGACGCTTGTTTTCAGGTTGCCCCCCGATGCCCGACCCCCAGCTCATGGGAAATGCCCAAATCCCGGAGGTGACCGCATCGGCGACTTGAGTGGCCCTACGGATGGTGGCCCGCCCACGGCCCCGCCCACGGGAAAATCATTGCGAAATACCGATTAATGTTTCGAGATGTAACAATATTGCCGTTATGACGGCATGACGGCTTGACGGCATCGGAGGGAGTTGTTATCTTGGTATTCAACCCGGGTAAATCAGTACAAGTCCTATGCAAGAGAAGCAAAAAGTCACCCTTTATCTACCGCCTGACCTGCATCGGCAGCTCAAGATTCAAGCCGCTGTTGCCGATGAGCCAATGTCATCGTTGGCCCAGAAAGCAATTGGCTTTTATCTGACCCACCCCGAAATGGTGGAGCAAGTCGAAGATGTGCACGGTCAGACCCACCAGATTCATCACTGTCCTGCCTGCGAAACGGCGGTGGTGTTGCGGGCGGGCGCATTGGTTGGCGTGGGGGCACAGCCCACAATCCTACCGGAGCGAGCGGAAGATCTATGTTTGGTGAATCCGGCCACTGATCAGGGCGAGGCGGCCTTGATTCCCTGTTAAGGCGGCATTGGCTGGCAATCAGTTCATGCGCTTGACGATCGGGTCGAAGTTTGAAACGTTTGCGTCGTTCATTGTGGGGTTGATCGCTGATGCAAGAAGAGCTAAGTATTCTCATTCAGTCCCAATATCCGTTGATCTATCTGGTCACATCGGAAGAGGATCGGGCCGAGCAAGAAATTATGGCCATCGCTTCCCATGAGCGATTTCAGCGACGGGTTTTCTCCTGGACATTGACCCGTGGCGTGGTGGAATACGGCGTTGCGGGCAGTACGCCGCAGCAGGGCACGATCCCGCCGCAGCCCGCGATCGAATTTGCGATGCGGCAGCGTGATCCGGGCATTTTCATCTTCAAGGATCTGCATCCCTTTCTGAAGGAAGGCGGCAGTGCTGAAGTTGTGCGTTGGCTGCGGGATGCGGTTGCGAGTTTTAAGGGCAGTGATAAGACGATCATTTTGATGTCGCCGGTGCAAGAGGTGCCGATCGAGCTAGAAAAAGAAGTCGTCGTCCTCGACTTTGCCCTGCCAACCATGGGCCAGCTTAATGACGTGTTGAGTGCCCAATTGGCGCAAGGCCAGAGCGACAAGCTCTCGACCGAAGCGCGGGAGAAATTGCTGAAGGCGGCCCTCGGACTGACCCGCGATGAAGCCCAGAAGGTCTACCGCAAAGCCTTTGTCACCGCTGGCCGACTGACCGAGCAGGAAGTCGATATCGTCCTATCGGAGAAGAAGCAACTGATTCGGCGCAATGGCATTCTGGAATATATCGAAGAGGATGAAACCCTCGATTCCGTCGGTGGTTTGGATGAGCTGAAGCATTGGCTACACCAACGATCGAATGCCTTCACCGAGCGGGCGCGGGAATATGGCCTGCCCCAGCCAAAGGGGATGCTGATTCTTGGCGTACCGGGTTGTGGTAAATCGCTGATTGCCAAAACCACGGCACGGCTTTGGGGACTGCCCTTACTGCGACTCGACTTGGGTCGGGTGTACGACGGTTCGACGGTGGGCAAATCCGAGGCGAATCTGCGCGGGGCTTTGAAGACGGCGGAGTCGATTTCGCCCGCCATCCTGTTCATTGATGAACTGGATAAAGCCTTTGCCGGGAGTTCGGGTTCCGCCGACTCCGACGGTGGCACCTCCAGCCGGATCTTCGGCTCGTTCCTCACCTGGATGCAGGAGAAAACCGCGCCAGTGTTTGTGATGGCGACGGCGAACCGCGTGGAGAAGCTGCCGGGAGAATTCCTCCGCAAAGGTCGCTTTGACGAAATCTTCTTCGTCGATCTGCCCAGCGTGGAAGAGCGTCAGGATATCTTCCGCATCCACCTGACGAAGCGGCAGCGGGATCTCGCCCGGTTCGACCTCGAACAGCTGGCCCGGAGCTGCGATGGCTTCTCCGGTGCGGAGATCGAACAGGCGATCATCGCCGCGATGTATGAAGCGTTTGCCCAGGATCGAGAGTTTACGCAGTTGGACATTATCGCTTCAGTCAAGTCCACCATGCCACTCTCGAAGACGATGACCGAGCAAGTATCCGCCCTGAGGGATTGGGCGCGGCAGCGGGCACGTCCGGCAGCAACTGCAACGGCTGAATATCAGCGGTTGGAGTTCTAAACAAGCTTTCTCTCGGTCTCCCAGCCGAGGGCAAAGGTTAGTCCAAGCACGGGTTTCGGCCCGATCGGACTAGCGGTTCACCCAAACAAACCATCAAATGTTGTCGTTGTTTGATAATTTCCACGGAGGAAACTTTAATGTCTCACTTTAGCACTCTGCGTACGAAGATCTCCGATGCGGTGGTTCTGCAAAGTTCCCTGCGTGACCTTGGTATCAACGTTCTGACGAATGCGGATGTCCGGGGTTATCAGGGCCAGCGCTTGCGCGCTGACATCGTGGCGAAGTTGGAAGGCGAGTATGACTTGGGCTGGTCCCAAAACGCCGATGGTACCTTCGATCTGATTGCGGATCTTTGGGGCGTGGCGAAGAAGCATAATCAAACTGAGTTAATCAACTCGATTAACCAGAAATATGCCGTCACCAAGACCCTCGCGGAAGTCCAGCGCCCTGGTTTGAACAATGCCAACGTGAAGCTTGTTCTCCAGTAATTGCTGCCTTTTGCGCGTTCCCAAGCTGACGGGCTACCTCCAGGTAGCCCGTTTTCTGTTGTAGGCTTAAGAGGGAATGGTAATTTCAGTGGGGCGATGATTAGGTGTTTGAGCGAGAAGCGGCGATTCGTCGAATTGTGCAGGATTGTGGATTACAGGCGAAACAGATGGTGGCGCAGGGCGTCGATGTGACGCAAAAAGGGCCGGGGGATTTTGTGACGAATGTCGATCGCTTGCTCGATCGGCAGTTGGGCGAGGGGTTTGCGGCGCTGTTTCCGCGTGATGGGATCATTACGGAAGAGAATCCTGAATCCTGTCAGGCCTTTCAATACGATCCCCTGGGACGGCTGTGGTGCATTGACCCGATCGATGGCACCCGCGACTTTATTGAGACCCAAAAGAATTATTCGGTAATGGTCGGCTTACTGGAAAACGGCCAACCCAAGGTGGGCTGGATCTTCGACCCGGCGGCGGATGAGATGTATTTTGGTGGCGTGGGTTGGGGGTTGTTTCGGCAGGTGGGGGATGTGGTGCAGGACTGTTTTCCGCAGCCACCCACGTTGATTAATCGGGTGATGATTGGCGTTCAGGATCAGGTGAATTACGCTGAGGTGTTGCGGCTCAAGGTGCCGGAGATCGACCTGTGGGAAAGGCCTGGGAGCTTTGGCTTGAAGATTTTGTCGGTGATTTTGGGGCAGGCGGGGATGTTGGTCTACTTTAATGGGCGAGTGAAGCTGTGGGATACGGTTGCGCCCGTGGCGTTGGCCTTGCAGGCGGGGTTGACCTGTTGTGATTTGCAGGGTCGGCCCTTATCCTATGCCCCAGACGCGATCGACTTGACCAGCCTGGCCCACAAAGCGCCCGTGATCATTGGCTGGCAGCATTGTATTGACATCATGCGGCCCCGCTTGGCGGCGGCGATGGGGGCGGAGTAGAAGAGGAATTTGATGGTAGACGTGCATATGTTGGGGCGATCGGGGCATACTCCAGTTTAGATTTCGATGCGATAATATTTGATATGCGATCGCTCGATGCTCCTTGATTCTGACCCATCTTCTACCGCAATTTTCTCCTATGCAGACTGAAGCAATTAGTCATTCATTTCCGTTGCTGGCCACGGCTAATGCCGAAACGCTGGAGTTGATCATGTCCGTGGCCGTGGAGCATGAGTATCCGGCGGGTCGGGCGGTGTTGATGGAGGATGCTTGGGGCAATGCGATTTACTTCGTGGTGACGGGTTGGGTGAAGGTGCGGCGGCATGGGGCGACGGAAGATGACGCCGCCGCGCTGGCGATCCTGGGACGCGGCGACTTCTTCGGGGAAATGGCAGTGCTGGATGAGTCACCCCGATCGACGGATGTGGTGTCGTTGACCCAGGTGAAGTTGCTCAGTATTGCGGCCCAACAGTTTGTCAAAATTTTGTTTAAAGATCCCCAATTGCACCACCGGATGTTGCAGTTGATGGTGCGCCGATTGCGCCAGACGAATTATCGGTTCCAATTGCGCGATCAGGCTCCGGCGGTGAAGTTGGTGCATACGATCGTCGGACTGGCCGATGCCTATGGGACTGAAGGTTCGCCGGGAATCGTTGATGTGGTGAATTTGTCGGCCCAGGATTTGGCGGATTTGGCGGATATTTCGTTGAATGAGTCGAAGAAGATTTTGTCGAAGTTGGTGGAGAAGGGTTGGATCAAGATCAATTCGGCGCAGCAAGTGATGCATATTTTGAATATGGCGCAGATGAGTTCGTTGCTGAATCAGATTAATAATAAGTAGCAGTATGATGGGAGATACGTGATTGGGGTTTGGGTGGATGATGATGGAGTTGCCAGCGATTGGGTTGCAGTATACGGTGGCGATGCCGGAGCCGACGTCGCATTTGTTTGAGGTGACGCTACAAGTGACGGATTGGGCGGGGGCGACGCTGGATCTGAAGATGCCGGTGTGGACGCCGGGATCGTATTTGGTGCGGGAATATGCGCGGCATGTGCAGAATTTGCGGGCGATCGATGATCAGGGCAATCCGATCGCGGTGGCCAAACAAGCGAAAAACCATTGGCAACTCGATACGGCTGGTCAATCGACGATCACGGTGCGTTATCAAATTTTCGCGAATGAGCTGACGGTGCGGACGAATCAACTCGACCACACCCACGGTTATTTCAATGGGGCGGCGATGTTTTTCTTCATTCCTGATTATCAGCATCAGCCAATTTCCGTGACGATCGTGCCTCCGGCGGATTGGGCGATCGCGACGCCGTTGCCGCCTGCACCGGACACGAAAAACACATTTATTGCACCCAATTTCGATATTTTAGTCGATAGTCCGTTTGAGATGGGACAGCATACGGTGCACCCGTTTGAGGTGTTGGGCAAACCCCATGAGTATGTAATTCAGGCCGGAAATCACAATCTGGATGTGGATGCGTTAATCATCGATACGCAAAAGATGATTGCTACGGAAGCGGCAATGTTTGGGGGATTGCCCTACGATCGGTATCAGTTCATTTTGCATTTGCCGACGAGTGGCTATGGCGGGCTGGAACATCGGGATGGCTGTTGTTTGATCTTTAGTCGGCGGGGCTTCGCCGATCGGGAGAAGTACAAGGATTTCTTGCAACTGGTGGCGCACGAATTTTTCCATCTGTGGAATATCAAACGGATTCGGCCGAAGGCGTTGGAGGTATTTGATTACGAAGCGGAGAACTATACGCCTTCGCTGTGGTTTAGTGAGGGGACGACGAGTTATTACGACTTGCTGATTCCGTATCGGGCCGGAATTTATGGCGCGAAGACTTATTTGAAAAATCTTAGTAAGGAAATTACGCGCTATCTGACGACGCCGGGGCGGTCGGTGCAGCCGTTGAGTGAGTCGAGCTTTGATGCTTGGATTAAGCTGTATCGCCCCGATGCCAATTCGCCGAATTCCCAGATGTCCTATTACCTCAAAGGGGCGATGGTGACGTTTTTATTGGATTTGGCGATTCGGGTGAAGCATCAGAATGCGAAGTCGTTTGATGATGTGTTGCCGTTGATGTGGGCGGAATTTGGCCGATCGGAGACGGGATTTACGCCCGAGGATCTCAAGCGCGTGATCGAGTCCGTGGCGGAAATTGAGTTGACGAATTTCTTCGATCGGTACGTGCATGGATTGGATGAATTGCCGCTCGATCGGGCGTTGGCGGACTTTGGGTTGCGTTTGGTGACGAATGCCGATGAGGGGCATTTGCCGCCGTTTATCGGGTTGACGGTGAAGGATCAGGCGACGGTGAAGTTTGTGGCAGCGGCTTCGCCAGCGGAACGGGCGGGGATTAATGTCGGGGATCAATTGGTGGCGATCGATGGAATGCGGATTACCTCGGAGCAATTCTTGATTCAGTTAAAGGACTATGCTGCCGGAGATACGGTGCGATTAACGATCTTCCATCAGGATGTTTTATCCGAAGTTGTGGTGACGTTGGAGGCCGCGAAACCCACGCAGTATTTCGTCGTGCCGATCGAGCAACCGACGATCGACCAACAGCAGCAGTTTATCGGTTGGCTGGGATTGCCGATCGAGGCAGTGGTGTAGGTGGCGTAGTTCTGGGTCAGCCCCTCGACTGGAAGTCGGGGCTGAGAGCGGAAGTCCACTCAAAGTGGACTGAAGTGATGGTGGATTCCTCGCAATTGCCGTTTTCTGAGTGCATTTCAATGCACTTTTGCTATTAGCCCCGACTTTCAGTCGAGGGTGGGGATTGTGATTAACGATCAAACTGCGCGATTTTCACATACGCAATTAAATCGGGAAAAAATGCCATAAATCCCTGCTCAAAGGCATTGTAGTGGATAAGAATTTCACTGTAGCTGGCCGCGATCGGTGTGGGTCGCTTAAACCGTTTAGCCATGCGAACAAGGACGTATTCGATCGTGGATAATTCGGCGTAGGAGCAGAGCCAATTGTGCTGAATCATCTCGGGTAAGGCGCGTTGGAGCTTCTCGGGGAGGATATGGTGATGGCTTTGGAGAATGTGATAGACATTGCGACTGAAATCGGTGAGGGCGATCGGGCTGTAAACGTGCCAATGCTTGGCTAAATAATGGTCGTAAAGCACATCGAGGATTATGCCCGCAAAGCGGCGTTGGGTGGGGGAGAATAATTGTTTGTCGGCGCGGACGATCGGGTGACTGTCGGTGAAGGCATCAATTTTGAGGTGGGTTTCGATGCCTTGACGGATGAGCGGCGAATATCGATCGAGGCTGATACCCGTGCGAAAATCTCCCAGCAAATTGCCAATTAATAATTCGGGCGTCGGATCGGCGAGAAATAGGTGGGCGAGGTAGTTCATGGCAGTGGGAGGGCCGAAAATTGTGGGAACCAAGTTGGGAAAATATACAATTTGATGAGCAAAAGTGCCGCGAAATGCAGTGGATAAAAACTATAAAACCATTTGGCCTTGGCTCCCTGCTCCCCATTATGCAACAGACAAATCAATGCCCCGAAGATTGCCAATAATTCGATACTGAAACCTTCACTGTCAACCTGATAAAGCAAATGCACGGCGGCGAATAACCCCAATCCCCCGATGCCCTCTGGGCGGTCGAAGACCATCGGGTGTTTGCCTAAAAGTGACATCGCATAAATGCTAACGGTGGTAATCAAGCCACCTTCGAGCCGGAGCAATTGGGCACCGATCGCGAATAGCATGACGATCGCGATTTGGGTCACCCCATCTTGCTGTTGCTTCGCCCAACGCACGACCCAAACGCCATAGGCTAAGGCGAATAGCATATTCCACTGAATCATCTGCCAGGTGAATGGCTCGTCCCGGATCTGGGTGAGGAAATATTGGTAGATCGGTTGGGTGATGATGCCTGCGAGGATTAATCGGGTGAGATAATTGCGAAAGTTGCTGGTATGTTGTTCACCTTGGGTCGCTAGCCACGCAAATAATGGAAAACTCAATCGCCCGATCGCCAGCAGGATCGGCGCATCATCAAATAGCAATCGCCCTGCATGATCGATCACCATGAAGCCAGCAGCGAGGCATTTGATTTGGAATGAGGTGAGTCCGGGCATGGCGAATAATTTGGGGTTAAGGCGTTTCGCCGATCGCTTCATAGAACGCCCGTTCGGCGGCGATATTTTCGGCAGCTTTGCTGTAGCGGCGGAAATTTTGGGGTGATTTGTGGCGGGTTAGGGTCATGATGTGATGGGGATTCATGCCTTTGAGCATGAGATTGGTGGCATAGGTGTGGCGGAATTGGTGGGCGTGGAATTTGAAGCCGACGGTTGCGGAGAGTTTATCCATTAATTTGCGTAACCCCTCATAACCCAGCCGATCGCCGCTGTTCTGTCGTGAGTAGGAAATAAATAATGGCGCAGTTGGAGTCAGGATTTCGCCTTGATCTTCGCGCCATTTTAGATAGGTGTCGAGCCAAGCGCGGGCTTCAAAGCTCAGTGGCACGACCCCGACGCTATGGGCTTTGGCTTGGCGGATCTGGAGCCGTTGGCCATCATAGTCAGCGAAATCCAAGCCGCAAACTTCGTTGGCGCGGAGGTTGTGCTGAAGTACCCAGAGCAGCGCGAGATTGCGTTCCGGCAATTGGGTGGCGATCGCCGCCTCAAAGATCTGCTCGACTTGCGGATCGGTGAGATGCTGCATCGGCGGTTCGGGCAGCTTCGGCAATTCGATGGCGATCGTTGGATTGTGGGTGACGTAGCCGACCCGTTGGAGCCAGTTGTAGAGATTGCGTAAGGTGCCGAGCATTCGTCGAACTGTGGCATCGCTCAAAACGCGCTTATGGGTGGCGGGATGCGATCGCATGAGTTCGGTTTTGAATTGCACGACTTGGCGCGGTGTGACGGATTCCCAAGGCGTGTCGCACCAGTTGAGAAAAGCCGCTAAATCTTGGCGATAGGCGCGTTGGCTCAGGGGGGCGAGGCATTTTCCCTGAAGGAATTCGTCAATGCGGATTTGGCGCAGGTCGATGGCGGCGGTGATTGAGTGAAGCGGTTGAATTGCAGTAGCCATCGGTAGAACCTCAAAGCGTAAGATGCCGGGTCGATCGGTGATTGGCGATCGCCACGATCCCCCTAAATCCCCCTTAAAAAGGGGGACTTTGAAATATTCTGGTTCCCCCTTTTGAAGGGGGTTAGGGGGATCACCTCACCGAAACACGACAGTTTTATTCCCATGCCGCAACACACGGTCTTCCACATGATAGCGTAGTCCCCTGGCGAGTACCGTTTTCTCAATATCCTTGCCGTAGCGAATTAAGTCATCGATCGTATCCGAATGGTCGATCCGAATCACATCTTGATCAATAATTGGCCCCGCATCCAATTCCTCCGTGACGTAATGGCAGGTTGCACCGATCAGTTTGACGCCCCGCGCATAGGCTTGGTGGTAGGGCTTTGCGCCCACAAAAGACGGGAGAAATGAGTGGTGGATATTGATGATCTGCCCCGGATACCGATCGCACATTTTTGGTGATAGCACTTGCATGTAACGGGCCAGCACCATCGTATCGGCTTGGGCATCATCGTAGATTTGCATCACTTGGTCGTAGGCTGATTCCTTCGTGTCGGCACTCACAGGGACATGATGAAAAGGGATTTCGTGCCATTCGACGAGTTTGCGAAAATCCTCATGATTGGAAATCACACAGGGAATGTCGATCGCGAGTTCGCCACTGCGCCAACGGGAAAGCAAATCATATAGACAATGCTCTAATCTTGAAACAAGCAATACAACGCGCTTTTTCTGGTGAGAATCGGTGATCTTCCAGTCCATTTGGAACTCGTTCGCGATCGATTCAAATGCCGCCCGAAACGGCTCGATCGACAATTGTAACGACTCCGCCAAAATCTCCTGCCGCATGAAAAACCGGGCGGACAATTCATCCGAATGGTGCTGTGCTTCGGTGATCCAGCCTGCGTGCTGCGCGATAAATCCACTCACGGCGGCAACCACGCCCACCCGATCGGGACAAGACAGACTGAGGATATATTTTTGGGGGGTCGTCATGATGGTTATGAGGATTACTACTTCGCAGCGGGGCATTTGAATGATTGGAACACTGAATCAAGCTGTTGGGCCGCTTCTGGCCCGATTGCGAACAGTTGTAAGCTCGTCTGCACGGTCTTTTTGGGATAGACAAACATATATTCGCGCATATTCACGAGTTTTTGGGGCGATTCGAGCAGGCGGTAGGTACCTTGGCGAATCGTGACAGCAACGGTTTGACCACAAAAGCGTTTATTCTCGGTGGTGGTTTGCATCGATCGCCAACTGCCCACCAGCGCCGATGGAATATCCAATTCCTCCGCGAGATTGGGCGCGGCCCCGGTGGGCGTGGCTTCGATCGGGGCTTGGCTGACGAGGAGGAGTAAGTTGGGCGGATTGGCGCGATTCCCAACCAGGGCGAAGGCTTCGGTGTTGGTTTTAAAGCTTTTTAGACCTTGGGAACCCCCCGGCATTTGGAATTCTACGACTTGCTCAACGATCGCGCTAGCCTGTGCGGGATTTTTGAGTTTGCCGAAAAATTGGTTGGCGAGTTCGTACAGTGCAAAGGCGATGATTAGCCCGCCCCCTAGTCCAACTAAGAGAATTTCGCGTTTTTTAATCCGATCGTTTGGGATGCCCGATGGATCGTCGATCGGGCTTTCGGGCATGGGTTCAGCGGGAATGGGTGGGTTCGTCATCACACTCAGGAAGTAAATTTAACGTCGCAGCAAATCAACACCGAGGAAGCGATCGAAGAATTTGATTCGCCAAGTCAGGCGCAGAATCAACGCCCATTCGATCGCCACCAAAATCAAGAACGCCATGTCCCGCACACTCAACGCGGCCAATTCGTAGAACTCCCGCACCGGAGGAATCACGAAAATCAGCATTAAACCGATCGTCAGAATGCCAGCCGCGATCGTATAGCGCCAGTCGCCGCTGTAGGGTTCGCCGCCGACCCACATGCGATGGGGCGGTTTGAGGAACGGCAGCAGCGCCAAGTGACAGAGAATCAGAATCGTCACCAGGGCCGTGCGCGGCAGGGTGTAGTCGATTTGCGCGAGATTGTCCCCACCGGGGAGTTCTAGCACGGCTTTCACCAGATACAACAGATAGACGAACAGCGAAACCAACGTCATCGTCACTGCGGCGGGAATTGCAAAGTGCAACAGCGAATGAATCACACTCATCGTCGATCGTTGTTTCCCCGGTTTCGCCCAAAGCGGGAATACGCCCGTGGGTAAACCAACGCCGAATAACGCCAGCAACGCACTGTGCTTGTTGATCAGCGGGAAGCTTTCCGTGACCATCGCGATCGCGAATATCAGCAGCGTCACCGTCGTAATCCGCACGAGAAACAGCGCTAATGAATCCCGAATCCCATTGCGAATCCGCTGGCCTTCCAGAAACGCATTCGGCAACGAGGCAAAGGAATCATTTAGCAAAATAATATCGGCGACAGCGCGGGTCGCTTTGCTCCCACTTTCCATCGCAATGCCGAGGTTGGCCTGCTTCAGCGACAGCACATCATTCACCCCATCGCCGATCATCGCGACGTACTTGCCCTGTTGGCGCAGGACTTTGACGAGTCGTGCCTTCTGATCCGGGGTAATCCGGCCAAATACCGTCGCCGTCGCCGCCGCTTGGGCGAAGTCCATGTTGCCTTTTTCTGCGAGTTCAATGCCAGAGACCACATCGACTTTTTCCAGTCCGGCTTGCCGCGCCAGCGCGGCCACAGTGTCGGGATTGTCACCGGAGATGATTTTCAGCTCGATTCCGGCTTGGACGAAGGAGGCTAAGGTTTCGGCGACGTTGGTGCGGAGTTGGTCGCTGAAGTGGATGATGCCCAGGGGTTCTAGCTCCGGCAGCACCAGTTGTTTGGCCTCAACGTCACACCAATCGTGCGCAGGCGTCCGGGCAAATAACAACACCCGCAATCCCTGATTAATCCCCGACTCAATGCAAGCCGACATTTCCGGTGTGAACTCCACCGATCGGCCCAGCATCTCCGGTGCGCCGAACACATAGGTTTCACGATCGGTGGCGATCGCGCTCCATTTGCGGGCGGAGTTGAATGGGATTTCGGCTTTGATCGTGAGGCATTCGCCAACGCAACTATTTTGCAACGCTTCGATCGTCCGGTTCGGGGATTTGGTCGTCGCGGCGTAGTTGCCTAAATGCTGCCGCAGTTCGGTATCGCTAATCCCGATCGGGTAAGTCGAATCGAGGTTGATTTGATTCGTCGTCAGCGTCCCCGTTTTATCCAGACAGAGCACATTGACATTACTCAGCGACTCCACCGCATTGGTTTGCTGAATCAGAATATCTTCGCCCAGCATCCGCACCGCCGCTGTGCCATAGGCCAACGTAATTGCAATCAGCAATCCCGTCGGCACAATCCCCGCCACCACCGCTGCGTGCTGCACAATATCGGCAAAACTGTACGATCGGCTGAAGTAGCTGATCCCCACCAGCAATAAAAGAAAACAAGCCAACATCAGCAACGCCCGAATCAGCAGATTAATCTCCTGCTGCAACGGCGTCCGAATCTGCCGAAATGTCCGCGCCCCCGTCACCAACTTATAGGCCACGGTATCGCTGCCGACTTTTGTCGCTTCAAAGTAGGCCGTGCCACTGACGCAGTTACTCCCGGAATACACCGTGTCGCCCCGGCCCTTGGGCACCAGATCCGATTCGCCCGTGAGCAGGGATTCATCCACCTCCACCCGATCGTCGCCAATCATCTGCCCATCGACCAAAATCTGATCCCCGGTCTGCAACAGCAGCAGGTCGCCGAGCACAATCTCTTCGGGGAGGATTTCCTGGGTGATGCCGTCCCGCACCACGACGGCCTTCGGCCGACTGAGCAAGGCGATCGCGTCGAGTTTGCGCTTGGCCCAGATCTCCTGGACGATCGCGATAATCACCCCCGTCGAAATAATGATCACGACCAAAAAAGCGTCCCCATACCGCTTGAGGCCGAACATCAGCAAACTCAAGGTAAAGAACACAAAGTTGATAAACGTCAACAAATTTTCACTAAAAATCTGCCAATAGGAGCGGCTGGTCGGCAGCTTGGCATTATTGCCCTGGCCGTTGGCGCGGCGTTGGATGACTTCTTGAGCGGTGAGTCCTTGGAGTTGCATCGATCACAGAGCGTGGCGAGAGGGGGTAAGGCAAAAGTCGGAACACTTTTAATCTTAAAGCTAATGATAAAGCCAAGTTGTCCAAGCGTACTTTTTGCCGATCGTCACCGGGAGCGATTGGTGGGGGTGAGTATAGTAGGCCGGGAAGACAATGACACTGCCCAACTTTGGGCTGACCTTGATATTTTGCCGATCGAAGAAGGTTTCGCCCCCCTCAAAGTCATCGTTCAGATACCCCACAATGCTGACATCACGGGTCGGAATCCCCTGCTCGACTTCCTGGAAGCGGCTGCTCAGGAGGATATTATCGACGTGACGTTTGTACTGCTGGCCCGGATTGTAGCGCAGCACCGAGCAGGTTTCGGCCTGGGGAAACTGCACGCCATACCAGCGATAGAGCGACTCCTGCACGACCTTAATCGACTGCATCAGCAGTTGATTGGTGGACTGCTGGACGGGATTGCGGGGATTGAGGGCCAGAATGCCACTGCTGCGCACGTCGGGATCGACCGCATCCACCAGAATCGCCGCCGCATCAAAATGGCAATGCTCGGCCACCTCGATCACATGGCGACAGGTATCCCGATCGAGCAATTCTTCGATCAATAAAATTTCGGAGCCAAGGTCAGTTACGGTGTAAGCCACGGGGGAGAATGCTGCATAAGAAGTAGTCCCATTTTGCCCGCAAATCACCCGATGTGACGGTGTTTTTTGGGTGGCAGGCGGGGTCGGGGCCTAACCTTTGACGCCGCTGCTGGCTTCGCTGGGGACAATGTACTGCTGGAGCGCGACGAAAAACGCCAGAATGGGCGCGATCGACAGCACCGATCCGGCGGCAATCACCCGCCAATCCGTATCCGAAGTGCCCGTCAGCTTCGAGACGCCGAGGGGCAGGGTATACATTTCGGGTCGATTGGTGATAATCAATGGCCAGAGAAAATCACTCCAAGCGCCAATGAAGACGAAAATCGCCAGGGTCACCAGCGCGGGCCGCACCGAGGGAATCATCACATTCCACCAGATGCCCAGTTCGTTGCAGCCATCGATTCGGGCCGCTTCTTCGAGTTCCTTAGGCACGCCTTGGAAGGCTTGGCGCAGCAGGAAGATGCCAAATGCCGACGCGATCGACGGGAAAATCATGCCGAGGTAGGTATTCACCAGGCCCAGGTTGCGGATCAGGATGAACAGCGGGATCATCACAATTTGGAAGGGGATCAGAATCGTGGCGACCACGGCGGCAAAGATCAGGTCACGGCCGGCGAAGTTCATCCGGGCGAGGGGATAGGCGGCGAGGGAGCAGAACAGCAGATTCAGGCTGACGGTGAGACTGGCCACCAGGATGCTATTGAAGAAGTAGCGGCCAAAGGGATGGTTTTTCCAGACGTTGAGGAAGTTATCGAAGGTGAATTGTTGGGGGATAAGCTGGGGCGGGAAGGTGAAGAGGTCTTCCGTTGGCCCCTTGAAGGCGGTGCTGACCAGCCACAGCATGGGGGTGAGCATGGCGATGCCGATCGCGCCTAGTAACAGGTAGGTGACGATGGATTTGGGGGTGGAGGATTGCGCCATGAGGGATGACCGTGCTGGGATGGGTTTTATGGTACCTGGTTTGGGGGGGGATTCTCCAACATCTGGCATTGATTGACTACGCTGTTTGCCCGCCCTGCCGTTGACGCGCGGGGCGATAGGATGCGTAGTCGGGTGAATTTTAATGGGTCAAACCGATCGTCGCAAATCTACGAGGTGAAATGATGCAGCAGATTACAGGCATAGTCCAGCCCGGTTATCGGGTGGCTTCAGGATTGGCGGACAATAGCCCTTATCCGGCAGGGACGATGGCGCTGCAAATGCCGCACTTCAAACGGCTGGGGCTAGACCTGAGCGACTGCTATCCCGGCACGTTGAATGTGAATATTGCGCCCGCAGAATTTGAATTGGTGAAACCCGCTTACACGTTTCCGGATTTACGCTGGATCGAGGGGTTCGATCCGGAGACGTTCTCGTTCTGCCACTGTGACATTGAATTCCAAAATCAATCTTATGCGGGCTGGATTTATTATCCGCACCCGGAGACGAAGATCGGGCATCATCAGCCACCGACGTTGGTGGAGGTTTTGGCTCCGATGATTACGGGGATTGGGTATGGTGATCGGGTGATCTTGCGGGGTCGATCGGACGAACTTACCTTGTCCCGCTAATCATGGTCATTCAACCAATGTTCCAGATCGCCAATCACCCTAAAGTCGAGTAAGGCTTTACCCAAAGATGCAAGTTGCTGGGTCGATCGCTGATTGATTTGGGTGCGAATCGCAACGGGCAACGGGCCAAACTTATACTCCAGCTGACCCAGAATCATCGATCGTTCCCCCTTCTCAATCCCCTTCTCGATCCCGATCTGCTCAACACTGGTGATGTAAGGCATCTGTCGCTCCTCTTCGTAGGTTTTCAGTTCTTCCCAAAATGACCGCTTCAAAGCCTCTGGTAATATCATAATCCAATCGATGAATTTGAACAGATTGAGTACGTATGAACGACTGTAGCCGCGTTCATACAACTGTCGTACCAGGGTGAATTTCCAGGCTTTACGATCGTCGGCATTGCGTTTGGTTTCTTGGGTCTTCAGGTGAGCCATGACCACGACGGCAAAGGGGTTTTGGCTCTGCTCTAACTGTGCCTATTGGGCTTGATAGTCGAGCAGCTTGACGCTGGTGAAGTTGAATTGCAGTGAACTGGCCGCCGTCGCAAAACTATACTGGTTCGGTCGCCAATCGGTCTTGCCGTCGCACAAAATCGCCAAGCTAATTGGTGGCTGGTGGAAGTACTCGAAGATCCGGACGGCATAGATGAACATCCGTTCGGGAAATCCTTTCTCGGGTGCGGCTTGGATCTCGATGTGAATCAGTAAGATTAGGGGTTTGCTGTGTTTGCTCTGAAGTTTGACCAATTGGTCAGCGTAGCGTTTCCCGATCGCGGCATCGGGGGCAATCTTTTGGAATTCGCTGTCCAGGAATTCGATCGGCTGTGTCCAATCGACGATCGCGGCGACTTGCGGGTAGAAGAAGGCGATCGCTTCTGGGAAATAGGCCCGCAAAATGAGTTTCCAAGGCGAATCTTGGTCAGCACGAACTTTAGCCATTAGTCGGAACGGAACGAATATGTCCGAATCGTACCGCAATGGATTTAATTCGTGAATCTGTCCGGCGGCATAGGTCGCAGGTACTATTTCTATGCGCTGATTGCCAGTTCTCGCTCGACCAACTTCACTCCCGCTTCCCGACTCCACTGCGCCAAATCCGCAAAAGCCCGATCGCGGTATTCCCCATAGCGTTCCTGTTTGCTCTTGACCCGCTGCGGCAGGGCGGGAAAAATTCCGAAGTTCGGTGACATTGGCTGGAAATGCTTCGGATCGGCGCTGCTGATAAAGCCAATCAATGCGCCCAACATTGTGGTCACAGGCAAACTCACAGTTTCACGGCCCAATGCGACTCTGGCGGCATTCGTTCCGGCCAGCCAACCACCGGCGATCGCGGCAGTATAACCTTCCGTTCCACTAATCTGTCCAGCGGCAAACATCGTGGCCCGGTTTTTGAACTGTAGCGTTGGTAATAGCAATTCTGGTGAATTAATAAAAGTGTTGCGGTGCATGACACCCATCCGGACAAATTCCGCGTTTTCTAATCCTGGAATTGTTTGGAACACGCGCTTTTGTTCGCCCCAGCGGAGGTTGGTTTGGAAGCCGACCATGTTCCAGAGTTGTTCGGCTTTGTCTTCTTGGCGCAATTGCACGACGGCGTAGGGGCGTTTGTCTTTGTGTTCGCGGAAGTCGCCTAATCGCGCATCGAATAGCCCGATCGGTTTGAGTGGCCCATAACGCATGGTTTCTTCACCCCGGCGCGCCATTTCCTCGATCGGTAAACAAGCCTCAAAAAACTTCGCCGTCTCTCGTTCAAATTCCTTCAGTTCCGCCTGTTCCGCCCCGCAGAGATCCTGCCAGAACTGGATGTATTGCTCCTTGTTCATGGGGCAATTTAAGTAAGCCGCTTCGCCTTTGTCGTAGCGGGAGGCGCGGAAGGCCACTTCATGATCGATCGAGTCACCCACGACGATCGGGCTGGCGGCATCGAAGAAGCTCATGTATTCCTGGCCCGTGAACCGTTGCAAGTCGTCCGCGAGAGCCATGGTGGTGAGTGGGCCAGTTGTTAGCACCACAACGCCTTCGGTGGGTATTTGGTGGATTTCTTCGCGGCGAAGTTCGATCAGGGGATGCTGGGAGAGGGTGGTGGTGAGGTCGGCGCTGAATCGGCCCCGATCGACGGCGAGTGCGCCCCCTGCTGGCACCTGATGTTCATCGGCTTTGCCAATCACGACGGAACCGAGGCGGCGGAGTTCTTCATGTAGTAGACCGGAGGCCCGATCGGGGGCTTGGGCACCGAAGGAGTTGCTGCAAACGAGTTCGGCGAGGTGTTCGGAATGGTGGGCGGGGCTGGTTTGGAAGGGGCGCATTTCGTGGAGGACGACGGGGACGCCTGCCTGGGCGATTTGCCAAGCGGCTTCGGTGCCAGCGATGCCGCCGCCGATGACATGGACAGGTGTGTGGTGCGTCATAGTCAAAAGTTCAACCCAGGGAAACTTGCCTTTTCTAGGATAGAGCCTTAGGGGAAGAATGGGCTATAGGCTCCCTCATTCTAATGAGCTACTTCTCCACCGTCATTCGACTAAAACCACCTGTTGCGCTTGAATATGGAACACGATCGGATGATTGATGCGCCTCGATTCTCGATGGAGTTTTTGGCGGTATAATAAATTTGATCTATTCAACTTGGGCTGTTATGAAAGTCGATTGGAGCTTACTGGCCGGAGAAATGGGCACGCTCATTGACAGTAAGAGCGAGATTGGTGGAAGTGATCTGGGGATTCAGGTAATTGAGCATTTACTTGGGCTGAGTTTTTTGAGCAAGCGGTCGATCATTACATCAGTGAATCGCCGGGAGCAGAATTAGCCAGGTCGGTGTTATTGCGGCTCAGACCATGGTCAGGGATGAGGCATTGTTATGAGATCTTCAAGACTTCCAAGAATTCTTATGAAAGAATCTATGCCGTAGAGTTGTTACCGTATGTGGGCGACAAGAGAATTTTGCCTTGGATACCAGAATTTCTGGCCGACCCGGACGAGACAATCCAGAACATATCGATGCGAATTGTCGATCAGTTCTTGTATCGAAATTTAGTCTGTGAGGAAGATGTTCAACCAATACTAGAAGCAGCTTTAATTCATCAGCGTGCTTATATTCGAGAGGAAGCGGCTTTGTACTTAATGACGGATGAGGATGAAGAGAATGATTGATGAGGCGGGTTGAAATAATTTCATATATTCACGAGATTTTCGTAATACCGTCGAATGCCTGGATTTTACGATCGCGCGTCACCAGAGGACAGCCCAAATGCAGTGCAGTGGCGGCAATAATCCGATCGGGCATTTCAGGGACAGTCGCCCGATCGACATTATTCCGGCAACTCCCTCGGAAATTTGCCCCACATCTCCTGGCGGGCCGTCGCGATGTATATTCTAAGCCGGGACAGAATAGAACTGACTAACGGTTTGAAGATACTCCAGCGACAGCAGGCGGAGATAGTCTATAAGTTGAATGTAGGCTTGTAGCTTGGGATAGTCATTGTCTGCGGCTTGATAGAACTGGTTGATGACAGTATTTTCAAATACATTGAATTGCCGCAAATCCCCGATCGCCTTCTCGGTATCTTTCACTTTACCAGTGGTTTGAATCTGCGTCGCATAGCCACTAATACTAACCGTCAACATTTCCAATTCTTCCAGTATGGAAAATCCTGCTTCGGGGGCTGAATCGGCTGCGGCTTGGGTGCGTTCGGATTTTGCTTCTTGATATAGCTTGGTTAACCGATCGAGAAAATGCGCGACTTGATCTTGTTGACTACCGATTTGATTAGGAAATGTGAGCATACGACTAGTCCTCATTAATTCCATAGGTCACGATTTTCTCGACACCAAAGGCATCGGGACGCACAATCAGAAATTCACTGCTTTTTCGATAAACGGCTGAGTCATCCTGACGATAGCCCAATCGGGGAACGCGAGTTGCCCCTTTGCGATTGAAGTTGTGTGCTTTTCGCAAATACCGCAGGGGCGTAAATCCTTTGCGATCGGCGTGATTCAGGACGCTCTGGGCGACATTGTCGTAAGTCCCAGGATCCCATTCAGCCAGATACTGCTGGATCTCCAGAGCCTCGGCATCAGTGTGATGCTCCAGTAATCGCCGTAAATCCGTATCAATAACCAGTTACCTCCTTTCCCTAATTCTGCCACATTTCCCGATCGACGGCGAGTGCGCCCCCTGCTGGCACCTGATGTTCATCGGCTTTGCCAATGACGACGGAACCGAGGCGGCGGAGTTCTTCATGTAGTAGACATGGACAGGTGTGTGGTGCGTCATAGTCAAAGTCCAACTCAGTAAAATGTACCTTTTCTAGGATAGAGCCTTGGGGGAAGAATCGGCTATAGGCTCGCTCACTCTGCCGATTCAGAGGGGGTATCATCGGACTAATTATCACCAAATAAATCGGCCAAATTCTGCCGCCCACTCACCACCCGTAGAACAGTTAATTCCGTTTCCGTCACTCGGTGTAGTGTGCTAGACCTGTGGATCTGGATCGAACGCGCGAGTGACTGCTGAATATTCCAAGTCGGTCAACCACAGATTTAGAACACGACCCGATCGTCCATCACAGCAAGCATATTTTACTTCGTCGGTTACTTGCCCGATGGCCTTCGACCGCCGATCGGTCAATTGATCGAAAAAAGGCAGCGCCAATGCACTGCCTTAAACGTTGGAAATATTAGTGCGGTGTGAACAACGGGTTATTTACCCGCCATGGCGCGCCGACCGCGCAGTTCCGATTCCACGGATTGGAATTCGGGTTGCTGGGCCAAAGCGACCACCACCTCGGGACTCGCAGTTTTCACTAAGTCGTTGTAGGCATTGATCGCGTCACTCAAGAGCACCCGATCGTTCCCTTTAATCGCCTGATCCTGCGGCAACTGATCCACCAACGACAACAGCACCACAATCCGACTGGCCAACTGTTCCGGCACGATCGCCTGAGACTGGGGAATCGCCCCCAGCTTCGTCGTCATCGCAATGCCCTGCTCCACCCGCGCTGCCGAGGTATTCAACCCCTGCAACCCTTGCAAAACGCCGACTAATGTGGCCGAAACCCGCGCTGCGGTTTTGGGATTGGCGATTTCAAATTGGCGCTGAACGGGGGCATTCTTGGAGCCATCGCCCATGACCAAGGCGATCGCCGATTGGTTCTCGACGTTAATCCCCTGGGTTGCCGCGATCGTCGGAGCCGTAACGGCGATCGACAAGGCCCCTTGGGGTGTTTGCATCGCATAGGCATTGCCCGATTCAAACCGTTCAAGTGCCGTCGCGACGACGGTCACGACGGATTTGGTCGCGGCGATACTCCGCAGTGCGGCGGCCGAGATTTTGGGTGTGGCCGTATTGTGATCATCGGGATTGCCGCTGACTTCGGAACCGTAGCTCATACCCGATTCGCCGCGTGGGGTGGCTTGGGCGATCGTGCCAGTTTGCCAGATCATTGCCCCAAGGGCGATTGCCGCCACCGAATTAATGAGTTTCATCGTAGATGTCCTGTTGAGTGAGGTAAATCGATCGGAACGTCGGATGTGTTGTCGCTTTGTGCAACGCATCCTACCGGAATGCGTTGGAATAGTTGTATCCCACACCGACACTCAGTGTGAATAATGTGTTGTTGTTATGATTGCCCAACACATTCGCCGCCGCCGCCGTCACAAAAATCGGCAAGTTCTTCACCGGGACAAACGACATGCCCAGATTCAAGTCCCGACCCGTCCAGGTGCTAACGACCGAGGCTTGGGGTGCCACTTGCAAGCCTAAGCTGCCAAATATGCCCAAGTTACCGCCGTTGACATCGAGCGTATTGTAAGAACGGAAGCGGCCACCACCGATGCCTAGCGACACCGTCAACGGCATTTTGTTCACGGAATTTTTGGGATTGAGTTGGAAGACCTTCGTCGCGACGCCATACACCGTGGACACGACATCGTTATTCGCCTTGCCCCAAGTAATTCCCGAGTCCCAGCCAATGGCGATCGCGGCATTCCCTGGCAGATTGCGGTGCAGCTTCAGCCCCACATCGCCATTCGAGCCAAACTTGGCAATGCTACCCGAGCTGACATTCACTTCCAAGCCCGCATAGCGCCGGGCATCACCCAAGCCAAATCCCGTCGAAAATGCCGCATCCACCGTATCCGACGTGGGTCGTCGGTTGGAGAAGGCCAATCCCGAATAAGCATCGCCAAAATCCGCCCCAAAGGCCGTCGGGCCGCCCGCCGTCGTGCCCGGTGCATAGGCCACGTTACGGCCCACCGCCAAGCGTTTGATCAACAATTTGCGGCGGAGGGATTCAGCGCCGCTATCGGCGAGGCTACCAACTTCATCGACGTGAGTTTCAGCGATCGTGATCGGCTTTGGCCCCACGGGTTCGCTGGGCTGCTCCGATTCGAGCAATTGGCGGGCCTCAGTGCCGGTATTCACCGCCCGATCGCGCAAGAACGATCGAATCGAAACAGCGGATGCCGTTTCCGCGAGGCGAGTTGAGGCCACGGGTGGCGCAGCATCAGCGATCGCCAAGGCGGGTGGCAGGACGGAAGGCGCAGCCGCGACGATCGCGGGTTCCACCGGGATTACCACAATTGGAGCCGCCGGTGCAACGGACGGTATCGCCGCCGCTGTTGCCGGAATTGCGGCCGCCAGATTGGGGGCCGGAATAGTTGGGGTGACGGGCGTCGCCGCCTGGGCCGTCCCGGCTTGGGTGACGATCGGCACAAAGCAGAGCATCGCACTCCAGAAAGCCGTTTGACCCAAACCCTTGGACGATACCGATCGCCCCAGCAAACCACTGTGATGCATTGTCATAATATTTCCAGATGTAATGACCCTGACGAGCAATAAAATGTAAAGAATCGGGATAGATTCCGACGATGCTAGAGTAGATGCCAATTCACTTGAATTAATCAGTGATTTACCGCATCTTTGTCCAGGCAATGCGGGATTTTGCGCAGGAATACGCAAGATACTGAGATATTCCACCAACATAGCTGCAAACATCGCCCCAAACATCGCGCCGAATATCGCGCTCAACCGATGGACTTGATTCTGTACTCCAAGCCGGGCTGCCATCTCTGTGAGGGCCTGATCGAAAAACTCGAGGCGATCGACCAGTTGACGATCGCCCTGGAGATCCGTGACATCACGACCCAGCCGGATTGGTTCGCCCGATATCAATATGAAATCCCCGTTTTAGTTTGGCGGCGATCGAGCGGCCAAGAAACCCCGATTCCCCGACCTTCGCCTCGGGTGAATTCGGCCCACCTGGCCCAATTGTTGCAGCGGCAGCTAGAATCCGACGACTAAATAGGCGATACTGACAGCCACTAAGCCCGATCTTTGCGCTTGATTTTGACCTTCAGGAGTGACGCCCATGCAGCTAAAGGAACTACTCGCCCAAGTCCCCAATTTAATGACCAGTTTGAGCGTGCCGGATCACCCCGCGCTTAATGCCACAGTCAAGGATCTAACGACCAATTCCCAAGCCGTGCAACCGGGCGAATTGTTCATTGGGATGCCGGGGACGCGGGTCGATGGCGGTGACTTTTGGCCCGGCGCATTGGCGGCAGGGGCGATCGCGGCAGTGGTTTCCCCGGCAGCAGCAGCGAAAGCCCAACCCCACCCCGAGCAATTGCTGATCGTCGCCGAGGATGTCGCCACCACCTGCGCCCAACTCGCCGTCGCATTCAACCACGCCCCCACGCACAAGCTAAAAATGGTCGGCGTCACCGGCACCAACGGCAAAACCACCACCACCCACCTAATCGAATTTTTGCTCGAACGATCGGGCCAGCAGCCGATGATGATGGGGACGCTCTACACCCGCTGGAAAGGCTTTAACCAAGTTGCGGCCCATACAACGCCCTTCCCCGTGGATCTGCAAAGGCAATTGGCCCAGGGCCTCGCGGCGGGCTGTCAGCAAGCAATTATGGAAGTGAGTTCCCACGCTTTAGCGCAGGGGCGGGCCTTGGGCTGCGAGTACGATGTCGCCGTCTTCACCAACCTGACCCAGGATCATCTGGATTACCACAATGATATGGCCGAGTATTTCGCGGCCAAGGCGTTGCTGTTCAGTCCAACCTATCTCCGGGGACGCGGGATTATTAACCAAGACGACGCCTATGGCCAAAAGCTGATTGCCCAACTCGGCGATCGGTGTTGGCGCTACAGCACCGAGAGGTCGTCGGATCTCTGGCTGAGTGACGTGGTTTATGGTGGGAATGGCGTCAGTGGCCAACTGCATACCCCCATGGGGGCGGTGCCATTCCGATCGCCCCTCGTCGGACAATTTAACCTCGCGAATATGCTCGCCGCGATCGGCACCGGATTGAGCCTGGGTCTCGATCTCAATGCCATGGTCGCCGCCTTGCCCGACTTCATCGGCGTCCCCGGTCGGATGGAGCGCGTGCAAGTGCAAGCCGACCAAGACATCAGCGTGATCGTCGATTATGCCCATACCCCCGACAGCCTGGAGAACTTACTCAAAGCCTCACGGCCCTTTATTGCGGGGAAGATGATTTGCGTCTTTGGGTGCGGCGGCGATCGCGATCGGACGAAACGCCCCCTGATGGGCAAGATTGCCGCCGAACTGGCCGATCGGGCCGTCGTCACCTCCGACAATCCCCGCACCGAAGAGCCGCAGCAGATCCTCGCCGACGTCGTTGCCGGGATTCCCGATCGGATCAAACCAACAGTGATCGCCGATCGGGCCGCCGCCATTCGCCAAGCCATCCTCGAAGCCAAACCCGGTGATGGCGTCTTGATTGCCGGGAAAGGGCATGAGGATTATCAGATTTTGGGCACGGAGAAGATTCACTTCGACGATCGGGAACAGGCGCAGGCCGCATTGAAATTGCGGCTGGGTTAGGCATGAGAACTCAATAACCACCGTAGGTTGGGTGAAACGAAGTGTAACCCAACACTCCCTGGATTTGTTGGGTTTCGCGTTGCTGCACCCAACCTTGTATGTGAGCGGGGGTGAAAATCTTCGCTAAGCTCAAGAGAGCCGCCGATGCGGGAAACCGGGAAGAGACGCAGGACCCAACCGTAAACTCAACGAGTTTGTGATGTAGATCATCGCGCCTTCCCT
>JANOQX010000190.1:0-15148 GCA_031415035.1 Cyanobacteria bacterium VAR_4_metabat_243 | reverse complement strand
CCCCTTTTGAAGGGGGGCTAGGGGGGATCGCTAATTGTCGAATCAAACCGTCGATGCCCTTTAAAACATCTTCTAACCACCCAAACCCGATCGCCCGCCCTTCCCCATGATCAAAATCCTCCACCTCTCGGATATTCACCTCGGCAGTGGCTTCTCCCACGGCAAAATCAACCCGGAAACGGGCTTGAATACCCGCTTTGAGGATTTTGTGCAGAGTTTGAGTCGGTGCATCGATCGGGCACTATCAGAACCCGTGGATTTAGTCCTGTTTGGCGGGGATGCCTTTCCCGACGCCACGCCGCCGCCGTACATTCAGCAAGCCTTTGCGGGGCAGTTTCGGCGATTGATCGATGCGGCGATTCCCACGGTGCTGCTCGTTGGCAACCATGACCAACATACCCAAGGCGCAGGCGGCGCGAGTCTTTGCATCTATCGGACATTGGGCGTGCCGTCGATCGTCGTCGGCGATCGGCTGGAAACCCATCGGATCACCACGGCCCAAGGCGATGTCCAGGTAATTACCTTGCCGTGGCTGAATCGCACCACGCTGATGACCAAACTCGAAACCGAAGATCTGTCAATGAATGAAATCGGGGCGTTATTGCTCGATCGATTGCGGGTGGCATTGGAAGGCGAAATCCGGCAGCTTGATCCAGACCTCCCCACCATTTTGCTGGCGCATCTGATGGCCGATACTGCGAGTTTTGGGGCCGAACGGCTGTTGGCGGTGGGGAAAGGCTTCACCGTCCCCGTGACTTTTCTGACCCGTGATTGTTTTGACTACGTGGCCTTGGGCCATGTACACAAACACCAAATCCTCTGCGAACAGCCCTACGTGATCTATCCCGGCAGCATCGAGCGAGTGGACTTCTCCGAAGAAAAGGAAGAAAAAGGCTACGTCCTAGTCAACCTCGCCAAAGGCCAGACCACCGTGGAATATTGCCCGATTCCCGTGCGGGCCTTTCGCACCTTGAACGTGGATTTGACCCAGGCCAAAGACCCTCAACAAAAGCTCTTGGGCGCGATCGTCGCCGCCGAAATCCAGGATGCCGTCGTGCGCGTGAAATACGACCTCCGGGCCGACCAACTCGATCGGATCGACGAACCCGAAATCCATGGAGCACTGGCGATCGCCCACACCTACAACCTGCAAATGGCCCTCGTCACCCAGGAAAGTCGGACACGATTACCGGAACTGAAAGACAGCAATATTCACCCGATCGAAGCCCTGCAAACCTATCTCAATAACCGCAACGACCTCGGCGATCTGGCCGCACCGATGTTAGAAGCCGCGCAATTACTCATGCATGACGAAGCCGGACAAATTCGGTTGGAATTGCCCGTGGGGGCGATCGACGATGAACCGATCGAACGTCCGATTAAATTGATGGAACCCCATCCCGAAGACACCCAACAGTTGCGATTACTGTAAAATCACCAAAACCGTCGCCCCCAAACCCTCCAACCGCTCCCGCAGATCCTCCGCCGCCACCTGACTAACGCCATTCGCGATCGCCACAGGCCGCTTCTTGGACTGCTGGATCACTTCCCGCACCCGCATCTCCGACAAATCCGTCAACCGCAAAATCGCCGTTTCCACCGCCTGCCGCTGCCGTCCGGGATAATCCTGCAAGATCACGTCATACTGCGGCTGCCCAATCGGCAAAGCGATCGCCCCGGACAACGCCGTATCAAAGCAATACCGCACCACCCCCGCCGCACTCACATCAAAATCCGCATTGAATTCCCTGGCCCGATCGTCGAGGTACGCCTTCGCCCGATCGCCATCCAACTTCGCCGCGATCGCAAAATCTAAGACCGTAATCTGCCCCTTCCCCTGCTGCACCAAATAGAAAAAGGCATTGCGTTGGCGGGCGGCTTCGCGGGCTTGCGCCCCCTGCTGGGCCAAATACCACAACGCCCCACCCATGACGATCGGCGGGAGTCCAAAAATTAACAGGGTGCCGATCGCCCCGGTGCGCTGATCCACCGTCTGCCCCGGCAACAGGAGCGCCATCAGCGCCAACCCACTCAGCACCACACCCAGGCCAATTAAACTGCCAGCAATCAGAAATTTTAGGGGCTGTGTCATGGTCGATCACGATCCGATACAATAGGAAAACTTTACCAAGCGGCTGGCCCAGGGATGAGCAATTAATGGACATTGTGGCGTTTTTCCAACAAAGTGCGGGGAAGTGGTCGTCGATCAAGAGCAACCACCACGTCGATACCACCCAGCAACAAAGTGGCCGCTCCACGATCGTCATGACCTTAGTCGAACCCACCGATCCCACCGTCCTTGATCTCTGCACCAAACAAGGCCAGGATCCCAGCCAGATCGCCGCCGCCGCCCAACTGCAATGGGAAGGCACGATGGAAGGCACGACGAAGCAGGAGACCAATACCGGGCTGATCGTCGCTGTCGGCCAGCCGACCCAGGGCCAATTACTGCGGTCGATCGGGAAATTCGGCACGGCGACCAGTGGCGGCAACTACAGCTTTGGCGATGGCGGCGAGTTTATCCTGAGGATGGACGACAAGGATGGGGTGACGACGGAACGGGTGTGGTTTGAAAGCGAGAACGTCCGCCTGCGCCACACCAAAATCGAATACCCCGACGGCAAGAACGTCGTGGCGTTCTGCTCCGAAGTCCGCATCCTCCCACCGAAACCCTAAGCCACATTCAATACATCGAGTGGCGGCAACATGCGGCAGCGAAAGCCGCGCTAGTAATTCTAAAAATCGCGACTTTATCCGGACAAAGTCGCGATTTTATGGCAAAAACCCGATAAATAAGTTTTTTGTTACAAGGGGGTGACAAAATGCACCCGATCGAGAAATAATTCATTCATGTATAAAAACATACTTTGTCAGGCGATTAATTCGTAAGTTCGGGATTTAGTGTTTTGCGATGCACTTTGTTTCTCAGCGACGGTTTAACGTTGGGATCACCCAATTTATAAACCTTTGGCAGTCCCAGGAATTCCGCGTTACGATCGTCAAACGTGGGTTGATCCAACCAACCGCACTCGCACCACCGAACATTCCGAGCCGTGGCAAAACCAATTCACTTGTCAATTCAAGCGGATCAGGCGCGTTGTCACTGAATGAGGAAATAGGTAGTAGTTGACATAGTTGTTTTGTACTATTATTCTAACCTTTTGTTGTCTCCCCCAGCATCATCTATGGTTAAGCAAACCGTACAATCCGAAAATTTGGTTGATAGCGTCCGGCTATACCTGCGCGAGATCGGTCGCGTGCCGCTGCTGACCCATGAAGAAGAGATTCTTTACGGCAAGCAGGTACAGCGGTTGGCCTGGCTGAATGAACTCAGTGCCGCAATGATGGTCGGTCTCCAGCGCCATCCGACGATCGCCGAATGGGCCGATCGGGCCAACCTCAGCCCCACCCAGCTCGAAACGGCGATCGCCGCTGGGGAACGGGCCAAACGCCGTATGGTGGAAGCCAATCTCCGCCTGGTCGTCTCCGTCGCCAAAAAATATCAGAAGCGCAATGTCGATCTAATGGATCTGATCCAAGA
This sequence comes from Cyanobacteria bacterium VAR_4_metabat_243, assembly GCA_031415035.1. Classification (GTDB taxonomy): domain Bacteria; phylum Cyanobacteriota; class Cyanobacteriia; order Leptolyngbyales; family Leptolyngbyaceae; genus Romeriopsis. The sequence continues at coordinate 11,607 of JANOQX010000190.1, read as the reverse complement.
GGGGTCGATCGGGATGCAGCGGGGCGTCGAGAAGTTCGACCCAACCAAGGGTTATCGCTTTAGTACCTATGCCTACTGGTGGATTCGCCAAGCCATCACCCGCGCGATCGCCGAAAAGAGCCGGACGATCCGCCTGCCGATCCACATCACCGAAAAACTCAACAAAATCAAACGCACCCAGCGCGAACTCAGCCAAGAACTGGGCCGCGCCCCCAACCACGCCGAACTCGCCGAGGCGCTGGAAATGACCCAGCAGCAAATCCGCACCTTCCTCGAACATGGGCGCGGGCCGCTCTCCCTCGATCTGCGCGTGGGCGACAATCTTGATACCGAATTGGGCGATCTGCTGGAAGACGACGGCCTCTCGCCGGAGGATTACACGATCCAAACCGCCATGCAGCAAGACATCCAAACCGTGATGGCGGATCTCAACCAGCAGCAGCAGCAAGTCCTCACCCTGCGGTTTGGGCTAGCCAGCGGCCAACCGATGACACTCTCCAAAATCGGCGAGCAAATGAACGTCAGCCGCGAGCGGGTGCGCCAGATCGAACGCGAGGCCCTGACTAAGCTGCGCCGCCGTCGGGTCAGCATGGCGGGGTATATTGCGGCGAGCTAGGCGAATTTCGCCGTTTGGCTTAGCGTAAGTTCCCTAAGTCACTGGTTCGGTTCTGCCCACTGACCATCGCCGATCGGGCGAGTATAGTGGTAACAAGTCTGAGATCAATCCTTGCGAGGGCCACTCTAAGTGAACGACAACATCACCAATCACTCCAGCGACTATTTCCACCCCGCCACCACGGGCACGATCGGGGCGCAGAACTTGCTGCAATACGTCCAGGCACTCCAACCCGAAGTCGCCAGCAAACTCTCCCGGCCCAACTCCCAGGAAGTGATCCAGGCGATCGAGCAAAACGTCGTGTCCCTCCTCGGCGGCCTACCGAACGACGCCTTCGACGTGACCATCACCACAAACCGCGAAGCCCTAGGACAGCTCCTGGCCTCCGCCATGATGAACGGATATTTTCTCCGCAACGCCGAACAGCGATTCGCGATCGAGCAATCTTTGCTAGCTGATGTCGATTAGGCCGATCACAGTTGAGCAATCGATCGAACTGAGTCAAGCCTTGCTCGATTGGTATGGCGAGTCGGGCCGGCATTTGCCCTGGCGGCGGACGCGGGATGCCTATGCCATCTGGATTTCGGAGATTATGCTCCAGCAGACCCAGGTGAAGACGGTGTTGCCCTACTACGATCGGTGGATGCAGCAATTTCCCACGGTGCAAGTCCTCGCCGCCACGGATCAGCAAACGGTGCTGAAGGCCTGGGAGGGCTTGGGTTATTACGCACGGGCCAGAAATTTGCATCGGGCGGCGCAAACGATCGTCGCCGAATTTGACGGCCAGTTTCCAGCGGACTACGACCAAGCGATCCAGCTACCAGGAATCGGGCGCACCACGGCGGGCGGCATTCTCAGTGCGGCGTTTAATCACCCGTTGCCGATTATGGATGGCAATGTGAAGCGGGTATTGGCCCGGCTGCTGGGGCTAGAGGTTTCGCCAAATAAAGCATTGAATCAATTGTGGGCCGCTTCGAGCGACCTCGTGCCGCTCGATCGGGGCCGCGACTTCAATCAAGCCTTCATGGATTTGGGCGCGACGGTTTGCACCCCCAAACAGCCCGACTGCTTGACCTGTCCCTGGCAACGGGCCTGCGTCGCCTTTGCCCAAGGCCGTCAAGCGGAACTGCCGATCACTGAACGCAAAGCCCCATTGCCCCACAAAACGATCGCCGTCGTCGCGATCGGCAACAGTTTGGGCGAGATTTTGATTAACCAGCGGCCTGAACCGGGATTGCTTGGCGGTCTGTGGGAATTTCCTTCGATCGAGATTTTGGATGGGCAGTCGATGACGGATGCGATCGCGGCGGCGATTCCCGTCACCTTTGGCGTTGATTTCCAACTGCAAGGGGCGCTGATCCAGATTCCCCATATCTACACCCACTTCAAGGTCACGTTCCACCTCTACCGCGCCGAACTGGTGAGTGAAACCGTTGATGCATCGGTGCAAAAAAAATGGGTCGGGGTCGATCGGTTGTCCGATTACCCCTTCCCAAAATCCCATCTGAAAATGATTGCCGCCTTGCGGGCTATTTAGTCAGATATTTCTCCACCAAATCAACAATCCGATCGGAGGCTTTCCCGTCACCAAATGGGCTGGCGGCGTTGGCCATAGATGCGTAGGCGGCGGGGTCGGTGAGGAGCCGATCGGCTTCTGCGAACATCCGATCGCTCAGGGTGCCGATTAATTTGGCGGTGCCTGCCATCATCGCTTCGGGGCGCTCGGTGGTCTCGCGTAAGACCAGGACGGGTTTGCCGAGGGAGGGGGCTTCTTCTTGGATGCCGCCGGAGTCGGTCATGATCAAGTGGCAGCGCTGCATTGCGCCGATCAGCGACATGTAATCCAGCGGCTCCACCAAGAAGACGCGGGGGTGGTCACCCAAGATTTCGTTCAGGGGTTCGCGTACCGTGGGATTGCGGTGCATCGGTAGGAGCAATGCGGTATCTTCATGTTGATCCAAGATTTTCCGGAATCCGGTGGCGATGTCGCGTAGGGGCGCACCCCAGTTTTCGCGCCGATGGACGGTGGAAAGGATGACGCGATGCTGATTCCAGTCGAGTCCGGGCACGCCACAGGGCGGATTGCTGGCGGCGACGGTGAGCAAGGCATCAATCACGGTGTTCCCGGTTTGATGGATTTCGCCGACGACGCCGGATTTTTGGACGTTCGCGGCGGAGAGCGATGTGGGGGCGAAGTGGAGATGGGCAATCTGCGAAATCAAGCGGCGATTCGCTTCTTCGGGAAACGGATTGTAGATATCCGAGGTGCGCAAGCCCGCTTCCACATGGCCCACGGGAATCTGCTGATAAAAGGCCGCCAAGGCCGCCGCAAAGGCGGTCGTCGTATCGCCCTGTACCAAGACCATTGCGGGTTTGAGCTGTTTGAACAGGTCTTCCAAACCGCGCAGGGCGAGACTGGTAATGTCCGTCAGGGTTTGGTTGGGCTGCATGATCTTCAGGTCGTAGTCCGCCGTCAGTTGGAAAAATTCCATCACCTGATCGACCATTTCGCGGTGTTGCCCCGTCAGGATCACATAGGGTTTGAACTGGGGTGATCGTTGGAAGGCTTGGATCACGGGAGCCATTTTGATCGCTTCGGGCCGGGTACCCGCAACCAAGACAACCGGAATCGGCGGCTGATCAATCGACTGAGACATAGATTGAGACATAGGAAAGTAAACGGTAAAAGGGACGATATAAGCCGATCGAGCGCCCATCGCACAGATACGATACACGCTCAATTTATCGTACCCGCTTTTCCCGTCCGGCCATAAAAAACCCAGCGAGGGGTTCGCTGGGCAACGGCATGATGCAATTCACTGACAATCAAGCCAACTTGCGACCCATTGATCTAAGCGGCGGAGCTTTCGATGTCACAAGTCAAGGGACAGGAAGCGTAAACCGCAGTATTCATGGGGTTTTCTTGACCACGCAACCAGTTCATCCAATCAATTTCTTGGGGATAGACACCTTTCAACGTGAGGAAAGTGGAAACCGCGAGAATGCCCAGAATGTGCGCGCCCACAAAGGCCACGACCGTATACAAAATAGCCGTCAACGGCATAAACGCATGGAGCGCAAAGGCCATCAGTGAACCCACCGCCACCACCAAAATCACGATCGGGAAACCCACAACGATCATGCAGACAGCGAGCACGAAAGACCAAATCAGAATGTTTTTAACCGTTGATAGAAACGACAATCCACCAGCGTACTGACCACGTGCTAACGCCATAACCCATCCTCCCAAAAGAGTAGTGTGTTTATCTGATCTAGTGACAAGCCCTACTTAACTCAACTTCCCAAGATTTGATTTGTGATAATCCCGGCTGAGAAGTTGTAAAAGATTCGGTACAGTAGGTTTTTAGTATATGGAATGTGTCGGGGATCACGCAAGGCGATCACAACAAAGTTTACAGAGTGCGCGATTTTTTGGGGCGTTGGCTGAGTATTTATACGTTGGGATCATTTGTATCTGATCGACCTTGATCGCATTATATACCTAAGGATTTTCCGATCGAGCCAAACCCCCAAAATCGCCCCCAAATCAATTTTTCGCCGAAGATTTTGATTGCGGGATTGTTACATAAACTGGGGATCGCCTATTTGCTGGGCGATCCCCATCAGCCGATCGGCGATCATTGGGTCGCTGAGTCCGGTGGCCGCGATCAGGATAATCGGCACATTTCGCCGTTGCAGATCGTAAAGGTAGGTTTTGTCGTAGTAGTCGAGGGCGATCGCGATTGCGGGTTTGAGGTCGCCGGACTGGATGCTGTCGATCGCGAGTTTTGCCTGTTGTCCACCGAGGCGTTTGGTGATGCGTTCGGTGGCATCGATCAGGCTAGCGGGATCAAGATCGCCATAAACGGCTTCGAGAATCGCCACCCGTTCGGCGATCGATCGTTCGACTTGGATCACTGGGGCGGCTTGCATCGGTAGGAAGAGTTCGTCGGGCATCCGGCACAGGCCAATGCGGCGACTTTCGGCTTCGATCCAGATCCGCCGATCGGGGGCGAGGGCATTCCAGGCGATCGCCAAGTCGTTGTCAAACTGTTCTTGACTCGGTTGGGGCGGCAGTCCGAGGGCACCGTAGCTACTGCCCCGATGACTGGCGATGCCTTCGAGATCGAGGATTTGTTCGCCTTTTGCCGCCAGTTCGTAGAGCAGGTTGGTTTTGCCCGTGCCCGTCATGCCGCCGAGGGTAACGATTGGTTTGGGCGTGGCGAGGCTGCTGCGGCACCAACGGCGAAAGGCTTTGTAGCCGCCTTCGAGCCGATCCACTTGGAGTCCCGCCGTTTCGAGTAACCAGGCCATGCTGGAACTCCGCATCCCGCCCCGCCAGCAGTGAAGCCGCACATGGCGCTCCGGAGCCAACTGCTTGGCTTGGCGAACGAAGCCCACCATTTTCGGGCCGATTAATTCCAGACCCAGCTCGATCGCGGCTTCGGGGCCGACTTGTTTGTAGCAGGTGCCGACTTGGGCGCGTTCGTCGTCGGTGAACAGCGGGAAACTGATCGCCCCAGGAATATGGCCTGCGGCGAATTCGCCGGGGCTGCGGGTGTCGAGGAGAATGGCGGTGCCTTGGAGGAATGCTGTGGGGTCAAGCAGAGTTGGCATGGAATTTCGGCAAATGGGGCGGGCGCGATCGAAGGGCTGATCAACGGCTATGGCTCGATCGTAATCGGTAATGCGGCGTTCGCCAATCCGGGCTGGATCTGGCCAATGATCACACTGCTGTAGCCAGCGGCACAGAGGGCCGTGAGGCAAGTTTTCGCCCGATCGGCCGGCAGGCTGGCCAATAGTCCCCCGGAAGTTTGTGGATCGAAGAGCAGAGGGAAGTGCGGGTGAGGCGCGATCGTGGCTAAATTCTCGATCCAGTTTTGGGCGCGTTGGTTTTGGGGATAGAGCGAACTGACAATGCCGATGCGCGTGGTTTCAACCGCTCCCGGCAGGAAAGGGATTGCGCCCATTTGCAACGTCACGCCCACCTGCGAAGCCCGCACCATTTCGACCAGATGCCCAAGTAGGCCGAATCCGGTGACATCGGTACAGGCCGTTGCGCCATGGGTGAGGAAGATCTGGGAAGCAGCGGCATTGGATTGCAACATTAGGTCGATCGCGCCATCGATCCAAGCGGGTTCAGCCCGACCGCGCATCTGAGCGGCAAACAATGCGCCAGTACCCAAGGGTTTGGTCAGAATTAGACAATCCCCTGGCTGCATTCCCGATTTTTTCAGCAGCCGATCGGGGTACGCAAAACCATTACAAGTCAGGCCGAACATCAGTTTTTCCGCCGCGATCGTGTGGCCGCCGACCAATTGCGTTTGGGTCTGGCCCAGGATTTGCAATGCGCCAGAGAGCAGTTGGAACAGGATTTCTTCCTGTTTGGCTTCGGTGGCATAGGGGATAGCGACGATCGCCAGCGCACTGGAAGCCGTCGCACCCATGGCGAACAGATCGCTCAGACTGTGATTCGCCGCGATTTGGCCAAAGAGGAATGGATCATCCACCAAGGCCGGGAAATAATCGACGGTTTGCACCAATACCTGTCCGGGGGGGACGGTCAGAACAGCAGCATCATCAGGTTGATCCAAGCCGAGCAGGACATGGGTGGATGGCGTCGATCGGATGCGGGCCAAGGCCCGATCGAGCACCACCGCCCCAACCTTGGCCCCACAACCCGAACATTGCATTGGCGTCCGATCGTCAGGAAGATGGTTAAATGGCCCGATCGATTCAAATTGATGAAACAAACGGAACTTGTGCATAAATCGCCGATCGATCCAATCCTTCAATTTCCAGAACCCCGACGATCGCGCCCCCAATCCCGACCAAACCGCGATCGCCTGCCGATCGCCTGTCCCGATCAAACTCAAATACCGTTTTTGCGGCACAAATGGCTGCAAGTCCTCACCTCGCAAGGCCCGACAAAGGTTTTCGTACAATGGCTTCCCCTGCCGCACCGCAAACACCCCGGCCTTCGGTCGCGGCTGCACCACCATCGCCGCAATGTCCCCCGCCGCAAACACCTGCGGATGGGACACCGATCGCAGTCCTTCATCCACCGCCACAAACCCCCGATCGTCCACGGATAATCCCGAAGCCCGGAGCCAATCGGGCGCGATCGCGCCCGTCACCCACACCGTCACATCACAAACCAATTCCACCCCCGATTCCAGCCGCAACACCGCTCCGTCCCAATCCGTCACCGCCGCGCCGCGATGCAACTGCACCCCCCGATCGCGCAGCAATTGGGCCAATGATCGCTGCACTGAGACATTCTGCTGGGGCAAGACTGTCGCCGATCGGCTAACTAGATGCAGTGCCAAGTTCTCGCCGATCAGCGATCGCAAACGCGGCTGCATATTCAACGCGAGTTCAACGCCGCCCACACCGCCCCCGACGATCGCCAGCTTGAGCGTATCCGTCGGCTGCAACCGCCCACACAAATCCGCCCACCAAGCCAAAAACTGCGGCACGGGTTTGGCCGGAATCGCATTGACGCCCAGTAAATCAGAGTTGGTCAGTTCAACTTGCGGGGTACTGCCAATGTCGATCGACAGATAATCGAACCCCACGGGTGGCCGGGTCGCACAAATCACCCACTGATTCACCAAATCCAAGCCCACGGCCAGATCGTGATAAAACACCGCCCCCGCCGCCTGACAGAGCGATCGCAAATCAATATGGCATTCGCCATGGTCATAAAACCCCGCCACATGCCCCGGCAACATCCCCGAATAGGGCGTATCCGCCCCATCGCTAATCAGCACCAGCCGCACGCCGGGCAACGGATGCATCGCCCACAGCCGCAGGACGATCGCGTGGCTATGCCCACCCCCAATCAAAACCAAATCCTGCTGAATCGGCACCCCAACGGACTGCTGCAAAACCACACCACCAAAACGCTACAATTAAGCATCGCATCATCTCGACTCAATCCTATGGCATTTCGCATTGGCAACGGCTACGACATCCACCAACTCGGCCCCGATCGAGACTTAATCCTCGGTGGCGTGAAAATTGAACATGAACTGGGCCTGGTCGGTCATAGCGATGCCGATGTGCTGACCCACGCGATCATGGATGCGATGCTGGGGGCCTTGAGCCTCGGGGACATTGGTCTCTATTTTCCGCCCACCGACCCGCAGTGGAAAGGCGCGGACAGCCTGAAATTGCTGGCACAGGTGCATGGGTTGCTGCGCGATCGGGGCTGGACGATCGGCAATATCGATTCCGTGGTCGTGGCCGAGCGGCCCAAGCTGAAGCCCCACATCGCCACGATGAAACAACGGATTGCCGCCGTCCTCCAGCTCGAACCCGACCAAATCGGGATCAAAGCCACGACCAATGAGCAACTCGATGCCGTCGGCCAGGAAGCGGGGATTGCCGCCTATGCGGTGATCCTGTTGGAGAAATAAACAAAAAAACCAGCGCTGTAAGTCAGGACTGGTTGATTGCAAGATTTGATTCGGTTGGCCGCAGTGCGGCTTAAAAATAGGTTGCGAGGACCAGGTTGAATCGGGTTTCAAGGCTGAATGAATCAGGGAACCACGATCGTTGTCTTTGATCCTCGCCAGTAACGTATATCAGGTTAGGTCTAAGTTCGGTCCATAAGCGTAACTGAACCAAAAACCTCATCAAGGGCCGCGCCATCCCAGTTGGGAAAACTGAAGTCGCTTGGCTCAAGTGAGCTGTGTTGGTGCACATGACTAACAATACGTCCGTAAATCTACCGCAAGGAAGATCTTCCCAAGTTCACCATGGACTCTTTACATCCGAATTTACTTTCCGTGAACTTCCGGATACGCCAAAAATAACGGCGTAAAAGAAAAGTTTAGCGATCGCCTAACCCCCGCCCCGCCGCCTCAACTGGTCAAATCGGCGGCTTAATCCGGGCAGAATATTCATTTCTCGTAGATTAACACATTTTAATTTTAAGGATAAATAATCTGTGCTGCGCCCAGCGGTTAGTAATGACGATCGATTGCGAATTGCAACGAATCTCTGTAACGATCGGTGAGGTTTCGCTCGATCGTTGGTCGTCTCTGGAACGGACGCGTTAAGCTGGTCGCATTGTCCGTCCTCGTTCATTCCCCTTGGCGATGGCATTGATGCATGATCATTCCCGCTTCAGTTCTGGAACAATTAAGCGCGGCGATACCCCACATTCGTCGCCAAATGTATTTCAAGTCATCGCTTACCGCCCTGTCCCATGCCATGGAAGATCAGGTGTTAGCGGGGGATGACGCCCCGATCGTCATTGCCAGTTTTCAGCGGGAGCGGTTTTATCGGCAGGAGGCGCATCGCTATGTCCGCATCGCCGACAAAACCGACCAAGTTTACGTCTTAGCCGCACCGGAAGCCGATTTCACCGATTTGTCCGAAGCTTACGAGACGATCGCCTTTCATCCAGGCGATGGCCTATGCGCCGAATGGCACCTGATCGTCCTCGGCAAAAACTACGCTTCCTGTCTGATCTGTAAAGAGAAGGAGGGCCTGCCGACAACGGCGCTGCATGTCGATCAGTCGCGGCGATTTGAAGGAATCTGGACCTTCGATCGGCAGGTGGTATTTCAAGCCGCCGAGCTGATGGTGCAGCGCATTATCCAGTATCGACCCGAACTGACGGCAAAAATCGTCCAGGGCATGGCGCGCATCTCCCAGGCCGAATTTATCGACACGATCAACCACGTCAATCCCGAACCCTTCGCCGAACGCCTCGTCACCTATCTCCAGGCAGGCCAATACAAGTTGTCCAAGGCCTATCGCGCGATCGCCCAAAAGGAGCGCCACGAACGCCTGATCAATCTGATCACCACCGCCGTGCGGCAATCCCTCGACCCCGACGCGATTCTCCAAGTCGCGGCCCAAGAACTGGGCCAAGCCGTCCAGGCGGGCCGCTGTCTGATTTATCGCTGTAAGGCGCACACCGACGCGGTGACCCTCACCCACGAATTCCGCGATGCGGCGACCCCCACCAAACTCCCCGCCCTCGTCGGCAAACCCTGGGATCTCGACCACAACCCCGTCTTCCAAACCGCCGCCCAAACCCTCGAACCCGTCTACCTCCCCGACACCCGCACCGCCCAGCCCTTCAGCCAAAATGCCACCTTCCGGGCGTTGGTCGCCAAGCATCACATTGGCGCTTGGTTGATGGTGCCGCTGTTGCATCAAGATCACCTGGTCGGGATGCTGGAATTGCATTTTGGGCAGCCTGATCCGGAGTTGGTCGTCAGCCACGATCGGGAACTCGTCGAAGCCGTAGCGGGCCAGGTGGGCATCGCCCTGATCCAAGCCGAAGCCTACGCCAACCTCGAAGATCTGAACCAACAACTCGCCGCCCTCGATCGTACCCGCAGCAACCTAATCGCCATCACTGGCCACGAACTGCGCACGCCGCTTTCGACGATCCAAATCTGCCTCGAAAGTTTGGCCAATGACGCCGATATGTCTCCCGAACTGCGCCAGGTGATGCTCAATTCGGCCCTGACCGACGCCGAACGGATGCGTAAATTGATCCAGGATTTTCTCACGCTTTCCCGATTAGAAAGTGGCCGGATCACTTGGCAGGCGGAGTCGATGTCACTCCAGGAATCCGTCGATCTCGCCATGAGTAGTCTGCACACCCGCTATGGGCCGCAATTGCCCCAGGTGACGATCGCCTTTCCCGCTGACCTGCCCGCCGTCCAAGCCGATGGCGAATGGCTGGTCGAAGCCCTGGCCAAACTTCTGGACAATGCCTGTAAGTTCACCGCCCCTGACGGCGAAATTCGGATTCAGGCCCAGCCCGCCACCACGGATCAAATGCTTGAAGTGATTGTCGCGGACACCGGACGCGGGATCGAAGCCAATCGGCTGGAAACGGTATTCGATCGGTTTTACCAAGAGGAAGGGGCGTTGCGGCGGAGTGCAGGCGGAACGGGACTGGGCCTCGCGATCTGTCGCCAGATCGTGAATAACTGGGGCGGGCGGATCTGGGCCACCTCCGGCGGGAAGGATCAGGGCAGCCAGTTTCACTTCACAATTCCGGCGATCGGCGTGAGTGCAACAGTTGTGGCCAAGCGCAAACGCGTGAAGCGTTAACAACTGTTACAGTTCACCCAGTTTCGGCGATTCGGGTTTTTGGTCGGGGTAAAATCTCCATTAAACGTTCTAGAGCGATAACCATGGCAGAAACTCTGACTGGAAAAGCGCCTTTGTTTCCGGGCAGCACGGGCGGCCTGTTGACCAAAGCATTGGTGGAAGAGAAATATGCAATCACTTGGACTGGCAAATCAGCTCAAGTGTTTGAAATGCCCACAGGCGGCGCAGCGACCATGAACGAAGGTGAAAACCTGTTGTACTTGGCCCGCAAAGAGCAATGCCTCGCCTTGGGTACCCAACTCAAGACCAAATTCAAAATCGTGGACTACAAAGTCTACCGTGTCTTCCCGAACGGCGAAGTGCAGTACCTGCACCCCGCTGACGGTGTGTTCCCTGAGAAGGTGAACGAAGGCCGCGTGGCCGTGGGCAGCGTCGCTCGTAATATTGGTTCGAACCCGAACCCATCGAGCTACAAGTTCAGCGACAAGCAGGCTTACGACTAGTTTGTCGGTTGGCTTGATTGACTTGAAGGGCGGGCTTGATCAATTGATCAGGCCCGCTTTTTCGGTTTTAATATCGGTTTGGTTAATCGTAGGGTGGGCACTGCCCACGGCATTTCCGATGGTTAAACGCAATGTCCACAGCATTTCCGATGGTTAAACGTATTGGGCGGTGGGCCAGCGGTGGGCAGTGCCCACCCTTGTATGTTTAGGAGGTCACAACCCGTCCCACCCTCGGTGCTCGACACCGTTCAGTAGCAAGGGATTGATAAGCTAAAAAAAGCGCATGGTCGATTGCTTGCCCATCGGGTGCCAGACACCGTTCAGTCGCCATTAATCGCCATGCGGAGTGCCCACTGCCAGTAACTCGAACAGTCGCTAGAGGCCTGACCTCGAATTCGCAAG
>JANOQX010000189.1:0-8811 GCA_031415035.1 Cyanobacteria bacterium VAR_4_metabat_243 | reverse complement strand
TGCTCAATCACATTAGGAGAATTAAGATCATCGCCCAGCGCTCGCCCAATTGTCATCTAAATCCTCAATTCCCGACTTCACACCCATGGCTTGGCTTATTTGTCTGTGTGATGAGTTACATTTTTAGATGCGCTTACCCTGGCGATCCGTGAGAGTAAAGCTAAACTTTTACTTCTCCCAACCTGAATCTCAAACCGATCGCGCTCTATTCCTTTCAAGGTTTCAACCGCAACTTGCTGAGGTGTAATCTTTGCACCAACACTTTTGTTCAATGCAGTATCAACCATTGGCGGAATCATTTCAAAAACTTTGATGTGAGAATCTTTAAGCTGAAACCGTAAAGACTGGGTAAACGCACGTAATCCTGCTTTGGCAACGACATAAAATGGAAAGGCTGCGTTCGGTGCAAACACTAAAGCAGTGGTCACATTTACAATTGCTGCTGCTGGTTGTTGTTTCAGGTGTTCCAGAAGTTGAGTCGCCAAAAGAATTGGGGCGATACAATCGACCTCAATTTCACTACACAGCATTTCTTCTAGCTCATCTACATGAGGATCGTTCAAATTAATACGCTGCGAGATTGCGGCATTATTAATTAATATGTTCAAGTTGGGAAAATGAGCCAGAGCATCGGTGATAAGTGCCGATCGACCTGCTGGCGTCGATACATCAGCCTGAATTGCTTTTACCCCTGGCAAACAGGCACTTGCTTCATTGAGCTTGTCCATGTCTCTACCACAAATAACAACCTGGTTTCCCGCCGTTAAAAAAGCATCTGCCAAGGCAAAGCCTATACCTGTAGCTCCACCCGTGATGAGAATTTCGTTGCCTGTGATTTTCATAGAATCCTCTGGTTAAGTCTCACCGCAAAATCTCTTTAGGGTGTATGAACATTCGATTTCTTTACTAAAATACCAATAGATGGCGGGAAGATCAGCCAAAAACCAGAGATAGGCACTAATATAATGCCTATCGTTGCGAGTGCGAGCAAACTCCATCCGAGCGACTTTGGTAAGATAGCATGCAACTTTTCAAGCGCGTTCACGGTAAGTCCGCCAATAAAAGCTACGACACCAAAAAATATTGACCAGACGATGGCTCCGACCACCGCATCGCCCGCTACCGTATTGAACACTCCGCGCTCCATAATCAAAAAGAGAACTCGGTTATGCACGACGACCGCGATCGAAATATGGATGATTGCAACACCCATCAGCCAGCGACCTATCCAATGTTTCATAATTCAAATTTCCTTATGTTGACAATATTTCGAGTAAAACTTCAGTTAACTCGATCGGTCGCGAAAGCATCGGATAATGCCCGGTCGGCAATTCGACAAAAGTTAGATTTGGGTCGGCGAGTTCTTGGAAAAGTGGTGTTCCACTATCAATCATTTCTCTAGCTTGCGCAGCAGTAGAAGTCGTTAAGATGACGACTTTCAGTAACTCTCGACGGGCGGAATTTTTCAGACTAATTTTCTGGCGTGAAGCATTGAACGGTTGTGCTGTTGCCAGTTTTTCAATCCATTTTTTATCTTTGTCAGTTAAATCTTTCAAAGCGCCGCCTCGATCCATTTCTTGCCAAGATGGAAGCGGTAATTTCCAACCGTCACCCTGTTCGGCGATCGCTTTTTCAAACTCAGCAAGTTGTTCAGGGGGATAAAAGTCAACGTGCGCTGCTCCGTCAGGTAAAGGTGCAGAGTCAACGTAAATTAATTTGGCAATGCATTCGGGAATTCGATCGGCAACTTGGGTGATGACGACTCCGCTGTAACTGTGCCCGACGAGATAAACATCGTCGAGTTCTTCGTATTTGATGAGATTGACGACATCGGCAACATGGGTGTCAAGATTCGTCTGTGCGCTGCCGAGATGGACGCGATCGCCTAAACCCGTTAAGGTTACGGGATAAACCGCATGTCCTTTTTCACGCAAAACGTCAGTAACAGCTTTCCAAGCCCAACCGCCGAGCCAATAACCTGGAACTAAAACAAAATTTTCCATAAATATCTCCTCTTTGTAATCTAATGAAAGCCATCGAAGGGCTGAACTTTCGTTGTATGAAACAACCTTCTGCGAAGTAAGTTTACAGATGCCGAGTCTCAGTTGGGGTCGATTGCCAGTTGTTGTTGCGTCCGTCGGCATATCTAATCGGTGCGTTGATTAGTTCTTCTGGACTGACGTTATCGAGGCACGCCAGATTGATGGATGCATAGTCCCCACCAATCACCTCTAAATATCCCCGCTCGAACGATCGCACCCCGCAATGTTTGCAGAAAAATTTGTGAGCACTTTTCGTTCCAAATTGATAGTCGGTCAGCTCGGATTCTCCAGAGAGAAGACGAAAGGCGTTCGGTTTCACACTTGCGCTCCACCATCTTGTCTTGGTACAGATTGAACAATTGCATTTACCTGTGCCTTCACTCAGATCGATGTCAGCTTCAAAAACAACTTTGCCGCAGTGACAGCTACCTTTGTACGTCTTTTGCATGAGTTGATTTCCATTTGGGTTAGTTGGGTTGCGATCGCGGATTCAATTTGTTGTTTGTCCTGTTCATTAATTTTCATTATTCTTAATTTTAGCCTCCCGCAAATTTTTCAACGCGCCGCTCCAATCAATCACTTGGTCGAGCATCTTGTTCACCGACTGCGCTTGATGAGCCGCAGGTTTGAATACGGTAAAATCCTCGAAGTCGGTTTTGAGCGAAAGTGCCACCTGACTGCGAACGTCGGCAATTTCCAACTCGCCCACGATCGATCGCAGGCTCTCAACCGCTCTTGTTCCGCCTAATCCGCCGTAGCCCACGAAACCAGCGGCTTTGTTATTCCATTCGCGGTAGAGAAAATCGATCGCGTTTTTGAGTGCGGCTGATGTCGCGTGATTGTATTCTGGCGTGACAAAGACATAGCCGTCGAAGGAATCGATCTTGGCCGACCAAATCTTCGTGTGTGGTTTTGAATACTGTTCCATTGAGGCAGGAAAAGGTTCGTCTAGCAAAGGTAAATTGAAATCTTGAATATCTACCAGTTCAAACTCTGCATCTTTGCGCTCCTGTGCCACTTGAAGAACCCAGCGACTAACGGATTCGCCAACCCGCCCTGGTCGTGTGCTGCCGATAATAATGCCGATCTTAATCATGATTTAGTTTTCCTCATTGGTAATCACCCGTGCGACACGAAAAAAATCGACTTTCCCGCGCTGCATGGCTCCGTATCGTTCAAGCACTTTAAGAATAGCTACCGTTGCTTCGTCGTCGTTGTTAACACGACCCGATGCAACCCAATCTTCTTTTGAACGCCATTGAGCGTAGTTAAGTACCCGCCGCCCGTCCTCGCTGGCATGAAAACTCGCTGAAACGAATCCCATGTAACTTTTGAAATAACGCTCGACTTCATCGGCGATGCCATCAATTAATGCCTGCTGGTTTTCCGGGGCGACATCAAATTCAATAATCGGTGTAAAGAATTGATTTTCGTTAATTATCGGCATATCTATTCCTCGTATATTCAGGTTGATGCTTTAACTAAGGATCGCCGCATCTGTTAAGCGATCGCCGCCGTTTGGTGTTTCATTAACGGTTCACGAAATTTTATGGCTTGAGGTCAATCGCCGCTTTGTCGCTACCATCCATATACATCGGCACTGATGTGTGTTCGTGCGCGATCAGCCACTTGCCATCAATCTTGCGAAGACCAATTGTCGAGCGCATCCAAACGTCGGTGTCTTCACCCGAACGCACAGTGATATCACTGTCTTCGCTGGTTTTCCTTTTTCCGCTCAGATGGTGGATGCTGTGAGCGAGAGCTAAATCGCCGCCAACGGCAATTTCCAACTCGCGTATCTCATAACCAATCGAATCTTGAAAGGTGGAAAACCATTCTTCTAAGCCTTTTCCATATTCATCTGCTCCAACACGCTGCCGTAGCGGCGGCGCGATGTCGAACGACACGATTTCTGGCGCGTAGTTGGACTTCACCCCATCAACGTCCTTAGCGCAGAGTGCCTTTGCCCAATCATCCAATAGTTGCCGGATTTGGGCTTCATCAGTTACTTTACTACTTTCAGTTGTCATAATTGCTCCTATGTTCAAGTTGATGCTTTAACCAAGCGTATTGCGTTGGCGTAGCCTCTCATGCAAGAGACTCGCCGCATCCGTTAATCGATCGCCGTCTATCAATTATTTCAAATATGTGTTGACCACAATCCCGCAGTTGTAGGATTGCGATCGGGTTAGTTTCAAACTTAAACTTTTATCTTCCAATTTGCCGAATAGCGTCATTCCGCGACCGATCGCCGTCGGGTGGATGAAAAAATTGTATTCGTCAATCAGATTTTCCTTGATCAAAGACGACACAAAGCCCGCACCGCCATAGACGAGAATTTCTTTACCTATCTGATTTTTGAGGCAATTCACTTCTTCTATAATATCGCCTTTTGCCAGCACCGTATTTGCCCAAGGAGATTCGTTCAGTGTTTTTGTAAAAACAACTTTCGGGGTATCAACCATTTTTTTGGCGAAAGCATAATCGGGACTGTCAGAATTTTCAACCACTTTTGTCCAGTATTCGACAAAACCATCGGTCATTTTTCTACCCATTAAGATAGTGTCGGCTGAATCAATTAAGTCGTTTTCGCAGTTTTTCAACTCATCGTCCCAATCATCCGACTTCATCCAGTCCGATTCGCCGTTCGGTCCTGCCACGAAACCGTCAATGGTTATTTGCATTTGCAATTTTAATCTTCTCATTTCAATTCTTCTAGGTTTAAGTGATTGTTTTAGTTAGATGTGGTGCCTTGGCGTAGCCTCTCATACAAGAGAATCGCCGTATCTGTTAAGCGAGTGTCCTACGCTTCTTACGTCTCCTTAGTAACCGTCAAATCACACAAGGGCAACCAATTCTCGCTGTCATTTTTTTTCCAATCCCAATGGGTCGTGATCGTATTGCCGTCATCACTAAACTCGAATGTGGCGCGTTGCAATTCTCCGATGTACGTCCAAACATTGTCGCGGACAGTCACTTGGTAAGTCGGAGCATTGCCTGCATTATCGAAAAAGCGCGAACAATATGTCTGGCTCGAAGCATCATGGCCGATGACTTCCATCCCCTTGAACGCGGCGTCGCCGACATGTCCATCCCAGTGGTGAATAAGAAAGAAACCGTCCAATAGCCACTCGAAGGTTTCCACTGATGTCATTTTGACAGATGAGATTTGCAAGCTCTCATTAGAATGTCCTTCGGCATAAGACTGTCCTTCAGCATTCCACTTGCCCACCCATACGCCCAATTGCTTGTGTTCATCACTAGGTATGGGGCCGATCGGAAGACTGGTTTTAGTCTCGATTGTTTGTTGTGACATTTCAAATCTCCTTTGGATTTATGTAGATCCTTTGGTTAAGTACGCTGAGATCGCCGCCTGTTAAGCGATCTCTGCCTTCCATCTAGCCTTGATTTTGCACAGCGAAAGGTTACGTTGTTTGGCCGCAGTTAATCATCCAGGGAATGCCAAATTTATCGACCAGCATTCCCCAGCGTTCTGTCCAAAAAGTTTTCTGTAATGGCATTTTGACCGTGCCGTTTTCTGCCAATGCATTAAATACGCGCTCTCCGTCTGCCACATTGTCAAATTCGAGATTTACATCAAAACCTTGTGGTTTATCAAAGTTCTCAGGCATAGTGTCAGAACCCATCAATACAACGTCGCCCACGGTTAAGGTGACGTTCATGATTTGAGTACGCGATTCAGAGGACACTTGCTTTGCCATTGGCGAATCGCCGTAGGTCATCATTGAAGTAATTTTGCCACTTAGACACTGCTCATAAAACTTGAATGCCGCCTCACATTGACCGTTGAAAAAGAGATAGGTATTAGATTTCATCGTGTTCTCCTGCATTTGATACTAGTCTGCAAGATGACGCCAGATTTCACCACTCAAGATCCGCCAGTTAAGCGCTGAGTTACCAGCCGTAACCATTGGGCCGCGATACGTCAGCAGCAACATCCAACTGCCGAATCCGATCTTCAGCAGCCCGTCTGTCACCCAAAGCAAACGGTAGCCGATCCTGGGGAAGAACAACTCGATCGACGCATTGGCAATGCAAACCAGCAATCAGCGACGATCAGCATCCACGATCGTCCGCCGACACCCCCGCCCCGCATGAGTGGGTAGGCATATGCTAACTCATTGAGCGATTCCATACCGATCACACCCTTTTAGATTCTATCTGCCCCTAGAGGTTCTTTAGGATTCAGCTTGATGACAGACTGCTTCGACGTTGTGACCGTCTGGCCCAATGACAAAAGCGGCATAGTAGTTGGGATGATAGTGCGGACGAAGACCCGGTGCACCGTTGTCTTTGCCACCGGCTTCAAGCGCCGCGCGATAGAAGTCTTGAACCTGTTGACGATTCTGGGCTGTAAAAGCGAGGTGTAACGGGGCAGGTTTCTCGGATGTTTGGAACAGCCAGAGCGACGGCTTTCCTATCGGCCCGATCCCGATGCCGTGCTCACTCTCCATCACTATTCCGACTCCCAGCGGCTGGAGAGCATTGAGGAAAAAGGTTTTGCTCGTAGTGTAGTCAGTGACACCGAAACCAATATGATCAAACATTGAATTCTCCTAATGGATGGGGCGGATGTGGTACCTAACACATTAAAGCGGGGAATTATGTTGTTTGCTCAATTGCACTCTCATCCATAAAAAAGATTTCCCACAGATGACCATCTAGATCTTGGAATCCATGTTGGTACATAAAACCCATATCGCTTGGTTCTTTGTAGGTCGTTCCACCCGCCGCGATCGCTTTGGCAACCATTACATCAACTGCGGCTCGACTCTCACAAGCTAACGACACCAGTACCTCTGTATTTTTAGATGCGTCACAAATTGCCTTGGGGGTGAAGGTCTGGAAAAACTTCTCTACCAGCAACATGACGAAGATATTTTCATCCACAATCATGCAACTAGCATCTTCATTAGTAAACTGTGGATTGAAAGTGAAATCGAGTTTAGTGAAGAACTCCACAGATTTGTTGAGGTCTTTTACTGGAAGATTGACAAAGATTTGGCGTGCCATAGTCTTTCCTTTTGAATTTATATTGTTGGTTAAAAATCAATGCATAATTACCATCCTAAACTAAGTTTGTGAGGATATCGTGAGGAAAATATACTATAAAAGTAGGATAGTCGATTGATTAATGTTGTTGATAAGTCGCTGATAATTTTCGATACGATCGCGACCGCATCGCCAGTAGTGTTACCGTCAGTCCAATTAACCCAGTGACAGTAAATAAAAGCGCAATCCCTCGATCGGCTCCAATTCCAAACCAACTGCCAAACAGTTCGCTCCCTGCACCTGTAGTCATAAAGGGAATGAACAGAAATTGCGCGATCGGGCCAATCATAAACGCGGTGATCGGTGATGCCGCTTGCTCAATGCTTTGAGCAAAACCAAAGACTCGTCCTTGGCGTTCTAATGGAATCACCGTTTGTAAGATGGTTTGTTCTGAGGCTTCCACCACTGGGACGAGGCATAAGTAAATAAACATCCCGATCGCCAGTAACCCGATCGACGCTTGAATCGTAAAGACAGTAGTAATGCTCCACATCAGAATATTTGCGAGAAACAACGTTCGCAGTGGGCTTTTCCCTAAGCCGTTCCGCGCCACAATCAATCCACCAATAATAAAACCTAAGCTGAGAAACCCCCACAGTGTGCCCCAAACCTGAACCGATACTAAAGACAAGCCATAGGCATCCATCAAAGCCATGAAAACGCCGCCCAGAAAATTATTGAAGCAATTAAAGAAAATCAACCCAAAGAGTCCAGGCACAAGATGAATCGCGCGAATCGTGCCGCGAATATCAATCTGGTTTGTTTGCGCTTCAGTGGAACTGACTCGTGTTTCAGGAATTGAGAGTGTTGCGAGATGAAGTACCGTTAAAGCCGTAAGGACGATCGCAAAATTAGCATCCAATTGATCCCAGGAACCCGATCGCCAATCCGCTAAAAGTTGAAGCCACCACCATTGAGACGCCGTTGGTCGTACCGACTAAACCGTTTGCCCGATCGCGTTTTGCTTCAGCGATCAGAATAGTTACGAGCGTTGGTAGCGCGATCGGGCGGATGTTGCCTCCAATTGCGCCCACCAGTGTCAGCAGCACAAATGCCCAAAGCTGGACACTACTAGGATTAGTCAATACAGAAGTTGGAGTCAAAATAAATAGGACGTAAGCAAGCAGGTATAGAAAAAGCGAACAGACGCTTGAAAGCATCATAGCGGTTTGCTTCTTATACCGATCCACCAGTGAACCGAGAAAAAATCCTGAACATGCAACTGTAATGAGATACACCCCTGCCATTACTGATGTCGCAAGGACTGATTGAGTTTGGAGATACACCCAAAACGTCACCGCAAACCATACAAATGTATTGGTTGTCGCAGCAACCAGTGAGTTAGCTAAAATAACATAAAAAGTTTTTGTCATTTCTGTTTAGTCTTAAGGGATCACTTTACCTAATCCATCGATCGTTTCGCCTACTTCACCCCCATCCCCATCCAGCGAGCGGCAAAAGCCCACATATCCGCCGTTTCCTCGACGATCTTGTTGGGGGGCTTGCCGTCTCCATAACCTTCGCGCAGCGTACCCTAAGTAATCGAATAAAATAGTCTAATACCAAATCAAACAATTGATGCATCAGATAAAGCGTTCATAATGAAAGGATATTGAGTCATTGAAGCAATCCATTCGGGTGTCATGTAACTGAGAATCTCGCGGACGGCGAGGCGCAATTGATCCAGGTTGGCAAA